>NZ_JAMXMX010000015.1 GCF_024055725.1 Actinoallomurus spadix
TCGGGGCGACCACACCATGCTAGCCCGCTCCGGACACTGTCCGAACCAAGCCACTTGGTGTGGATTTCCCCCAGGTCGGCCGCCTTCCGGCGTCCCGCTCCCTCGGGGGCGAAGAGAACATTACGTCGCCCCGGAAACCCCGTCAAATCAGCGCCGCGTCGTCCCGTACGCGCCGGCCAGAAGGGTTTATTCGAGACGCCAGAGACTCCACCCGCGCCGACGGGCGAGGACGCGAAATGCGATTCCAGGACGTCACCGTTCGTGGACGATCTCGCGTTCGATGCTCCCCGCTGCGGTCGGTGCGGCGGTCGAGCCGCGGACGACCAGTTCCGGCATCACCTCGACGGTCGAACCGGTCCTGCCGTCGGCTCCGCTGTCGATGAACAGTTGCCAGGCCCGCCGGCCGAGATCCTGTTTGTCGACCGTCACCGTGGTCAGACGAGGCGAGACCAGGCGGCTGAGCGCGATGTCGTCGAAACCGGTGAGCGAAATCTCCTCGGGTACCGCGACGCCGAGCTCGTCGAAGCGGGCGAGGGCACCGAGGGCGACGTAGTCGCTGAACGCCATGACGGCCGTCGCTCCGCTCGCGAGGGCCACGTCGGCGGCGCGATGTCCATCGACGCTGCTCGATCCGCACGGGATCTGGACGATCTCCAGATCGGGCCCGCCGGCCGTGCGGAGAGCCCGTTGCCGGGCGCGTTCGGACCAGGCACGAGAGGGGCCGCGCAGGTACGCGACCCGGCGGTGACCGAGTTCGCGCAGGTGGCGGCAGATCGATGCGACTCCCGCCTCGAAGTCGACCGCGACCGCCGGGATCCGGCTGCCCCGGCTGCGCCGGTTGACGCAGACCAGCCGTGGTACGGCGGACGCCAGCTCGGTGAGCTCCCACTGGCTCATCCGCGGCGAGCACAGGACGATGCCGTCGGCCCACCGGGAGAGTTCAAGGGCGGCGTCGCGTTCCGCCCCGGCCTTCTCCCCGGTGTCGGCGACGAGCGTACGGAAGTCGGCGTGCTGGGCCGCGTTCGTGACGCCCTTGAGCACCTCCGCGAAGTACGGGTTGCTCAGGTCCGGCACGACGACCCCGACGGCGGAGGTGGTGCCGCGAAGCAGTCCCTGCGCCGCCGGGTTCGGCCGGTAACCGAGCCGCGCGACCGCCGCACGGACGCGTTGTTCCGGCTCGGCCGAAACAGGCTTGGAACCCGTGAGGACGCGGGACACCGTGGCGGGAGAAACGCCGGCTTCCCGTGCCACGTCGATGATCGTTGCTCGGGGCGGCCGTGCCCCCGTGCCGGTCTGCGCCCTGCCCATGGCGGCATTGCACCACACGTTCCGCCCGTCCGGGGCGGGGGATCCGCCGCGAAAGACGGTGGAACCGGGGTTGACGTTCCCCGGAGCCCGTGCGACCTTCGGAAAAGGTTTTCCCTGGGTCCTCACCGACGCGGTGGCGGCACCCGGTCGGCGGTGGCGTGACCGGCGCACCGCGGCCGGAGAAGGTCACCCGATGCAGCAGGGAGGCGGGCATGCGCGGAACACCGCCGCCGAGGCGGCCTGGTGGAGCGCCCCGGCGCACGTCCTTGGCGGCCGGCGACCTCGATGACGTCTTGCCGCCGAGCCCCGGACCGGCGAGAACGCCGGCGCGAACGTGACGATCCGATGACCGACCCCCTGGAGGGATCAATGAGCGGATCATGGCCTCGGCGGCGTTTCCTCGGCGCGAGCGGCGCCGTCGTCGGTGGCGGGCTGCTGGCGTCCGCCCTCGGCGGGCCCGCCCTCGCCGACGCGGCGGGTGCCGGCGCCGACCCGTGGCGGACCGCCGACCGGATCCGCCGGCGGGTGCGCGCGCCGCGCTTCCCGCACCACCGGTTCCGGATCACCGACTTCGGCGCGAAGGGCGACGGCACGACCGACTGCACGCGCGCGTTCGAGGCGGCGATCAGCGCCTGCGCGCGCCGCGGCGGCGACCGGGTCGTCGTCCCGCCCGGCCGCTACGCGACCGGGCCGATCAGGCTCCGCAGCCACGTCGACCTGCACGTGAGTGAAGGGGCGACGATCCTGTTCAGCACCGACGCGGCTCGGTACCTGCCCGCCGTCTACACCCGCTGGCAGGGCGTCGAGTGCTTCAACTACTCGCCCTTCATCTACGCGTACGGCGCCCGGAACATCGCGATCACCGGCGCCGGCACGCTCGACGGGCAGGCGAGCATCACGGCCTGGTGGCCGTGGAAGGGCAAGCCGGAGTACGGCTGGAAGCCCGGTGATCCGCAGGAGGGCCCGGACTGGACGCTCCTGCAGCAGTGGGCCGACCAGGGCGTGCCCGTACGGGACCGGGTCCTGGGCGCCGGGCACTGCCTGCGGCCGAACTTCATCCAGCCGTACCGCTGTGAGAACGTCCTCGTCGAGGGCGTGACGATCGTGAACTCGCCGATGTGGGAGATCCACCCGGTCCTGTCGCGGAACGTCCTCGTCCGCGACGTCACCGTGATCAGCCACGGCCCGAACAACGACGGGTGCGACCCCGAGTCCTCCACCGACGTCGTGATCACCGGCTGCACCTTCGACACCGGCGACGACTGCATCGCGATCAAGGCGGGTCGCAACGCCGACGGCCGCCGCGTGAACGTGCCGAGCCGGAACGTCCTCGTCGAGAACTGTGAGTTCCGCGACGGCCACGGCGGCGTGACGATCGGCAGCGAGATGACCGGCGGCGTGTCCGGGGTCTTCGCCCGGAACCTGCGGATGACCAGCCCGAACCTGAACAGCTGCCTGCGGCTGAAGAGCAACTCGATGCGGGGCGGCCACATCCACGACGTCCACCTGAAGGACGTCGAGGTCGGCCGGTTGTCCATCGCCGCGATCCAGGTCGACTTCTACTACGACGAGGGGCCCGGCCACCCGTACAACCCGGACGTAGGCGGCATTCACGTCGAGAATCTGCACGCCGGCACGACCCAGTACGTGCTGGACATGCGCGGCTATCCCGACGCCCCGATCAAGGACGTCACGCTCACGCACTGCCGGTTCGACGAGGCCACGGCGGCGGACATCGTGGAGAACGTGGAGGGCCTCGTCCTCACCGACGTCACCGTGAACGGCGCCCCGGCCGGCGCGCCCGCCTGAGCGGGTTCCCGGCGGGGGCCGGTGACCCGGGCGCTCCGCGCCGCGGCTACCCGCCGAGCCTGTTCAGGAGATGGTCGCGCAGGACGACGGCCTGGTTGTGCTCGGTGTCGCGGGCGGAGTACAGCAGCGTCACGGGCCCTTTCCGGGCGGCCTCCAGCAGCAGGCGTACGGCCTCGGGGTGTTCGTCGAGCTCCCGGCGGTAGCGCTCGGCGAACGCGCCGAACCGCTCGGGCCGGTGCCCGAACCAGCGGCGCAGTTCCGTCGACGGGGCCACGTCGCGCAGCCAGCCGTCCAGCGCGAGGTCCTCTTTGCGGACCCCGCGCGGCCATACCCGGTCGACCAGGAAGACCGCGCCCTCGGCGCCCTTCCCGTCGTCGTACACCCGGCGGACCGCTATCGACGCCACGAGTCCGTCCTACCCCGCCCGGCGGGCTCTCACCGCGCGAAGCGGACGGCCATGACGGGCAGGCCGGTGACGCCGAGCTCGCGGATCGGGCGGAGGCGGTTCAGCAGCGGGAACAGCGCGCCGTACAGCGGCCCGCGGCCCCGCGGCGGACGCAGGTCGCGCAGCCCGGCGATGTTCGGGATGGCCCGGATGCGGTCCTTCTCCGCGGCGTCCACGGCCCAGGGCATCGGCGGCGCCTGGTAGCCCTGGGTGGTCCTCATGCGGCCCTCGGCCGTGCGGCGGCTGAACCACGGCGGCACCCCGTCGAGGATCATCGTGGCGCCGGGGAACCGCTGCGCGCACGTGGCGAGGAGCCGGTGGACCTGGTCGGGCTCGAAGTACATCAGCAGACCCTGGGCCGACAGGAGCAGGCCGTTCGCGGGGTCGGCTTGCCGGAGCCACTCCTCGTCCAGCGCCGAGCCGGCGAGGGTCCGCCGCCGGGGCGGATCGTCGGGCAGCAGGCGCGTGCGCAGCTCGACCGTCTCCGGGAGGTCGACCGTGAGCCAGCGGACCCGGCCGTTGTCGACCCGCCAGAACTGGGTCTCCAGACCCTCGCCGAGCGCGACCACCTGGCCGTCGGGATGATCGCCGAGGAACCGCCGGATCTCCTCGTCGAAGCAGCGGGCGCGCAGGGCCTGCCACTGCCCCAGCGCCGCCGCGCCGAACCGCTCCGCGAACGGGTAGTCGAGGGCGTCGACCAGCTCGACGGCCTTGGGGTCGCGCAGGACCGCGTCCGGTCGCCTGGCCTCGGTCGCGCGCTGGTAGAGGTTCCAGAGCAGCGTCTCCGGAACTCCGTCGAGCGCGACCCTCGTGCGATCCGGCATCCGCGCTTCCTCCCGTACGGCGGGCGAGATCTGATTGGGAACCGGCAATGAGACGGCGCCGTGCGCCCGGTGGTTCCCGACGCGAATACCCACATGAAAAAGAGGCCCGGAGAGTCGGACTCTCCGGGCCTCACTGGTAGCGGGGGCAGGATTTGAACCTGCGACCTCTGGGTTATGAGCCCAGCGAGCTACCGAGCTGCTCCACCCCGCGTCGATGGCTCAACTCTATGGGGCACACGGGGCGCGTGCAAATCGGCGGCGCTCACCGGGTCGGTGTCGGGGTCGGGGCCGCCGGCGGGCTCGCGGCCGCCGGCGGGCTCGCGGCCGCCGGCGGCGCCGATGCCGGGGGCGTCGCGGGCCCGGTCGGCGACGGCCGCGCGGCGCTCTGCTTCCGCAGCCTGGCCAGCTCGTCCAGTGCCGACTTCAGCCGCTTCTGCGCCTCGCCGTACGCGGCCCAGTCGTTGTTCTTCAGGGCCGTCTGGGCGTCGCCGTAGGCGCGGTTCGCCGCGTCGATCGCCGCGCGGATGTCCTCGCCCACCTGCAGCGGCGGGCCGCCGGTCGCCGTCGCGCCGCCGCCGAGCACCTGGCCCAGCGCGTCCTGAAGGGTGGCGCCGAAGCCGATGTCGTTGCCGTATGAGACCAGGACCCGCTTCAGCAGCGGATACGAGCCGCCTCCGGAGTTGGCCTGCAGGTAGATCGGCTCGACGTACAGGAATCCGCCGCCGAAGGGCAACGTGAGCAGGTTGCCGCTGACCGTCCGGGACCCGGGGCCGCGGAGCAGGGTGAGCTGCTGGGACACGGTCGGGTTGTTCTCGAAGGTGTTCTGCACCTGCTCCGGTCCCGGCGTCACCTGGCTGCGCGGCACCTGGAGGACGCGGATCCGGCCGTACGTCGGGCTCGTCGGCACGCTGTCCACGGCCATGAAGGCGGTCAGGTTCGTGACCTTGCCCTTCGGCGTGAACGTCGAGGTCAGTGAGAAGCCCGGGGCGCTCTGGCCCGGCATCTTGACGCTCAGGTAGTACGGCGGCTCGACCGTGCCCTCGCCGGTCGGGTCGTCGGGGATCTGCCAGAAGTCACCGCCGCCGTAGAAGGCCTGCGGGTTCTCGACGTGGTAGCGGGCGAGGATGCGGCGCTGCACCTTGAACAGGTCCTCCGGGTACCGCAGGTGCGCCAGAAGGTCGTTCGGGATCGCCGACCGCGGGCGTACGGTGCCGGGAAACGCCTTCGTCCAGGTCTTCAGCACCGGATCGTTCTCGTCCCAGGCGTAGAGGGTGACGGTGCCGTCGTAGGCGTCGACCGTCGCCTTCACCGAGTTGCGCATGTAGTTGATGCGGTCCCCGGCCTGGGCCGCGACCGACACCCGGCTCTCGGTGTTGGTGTCCCGCGTGGCGTCGGCCAGGCTCGTGCCCTCGGAGTAGGGGTAGTTCGCGGCGGTGGTGTAGCCGTCGACGATCCACACGATCCGGTGGTCGACGACCGCCGGATAGGAGTTGCCGTCGACCTTCAGCCAGGGAGCGGCCTTTTGCACGCGCTCGCGCGGGGTCCGGTCGTACAGGATCCGCGAGCGTGAATTGATCGCCCCGGACAGCAGCAGGTTCTTCTCCTTGAACCGCAGGGCGTACAGCGTCCGGGTGAACAGCGAGCCGATCGGGACGCCGCCCTTGCCGTCGTAGGCGGTGTTGGCCTGCCCGCTGGGGCTCTTGTCGTCGGGGTAGTCGACCTCCCGCCGATCGGTGCCCCCGACGATGGAGTAACCGGGCGAGCGTTCACCGAAGTAGACGCGCGGCTCGGTGATGTTCAGCGACCCGGTCGGAGGGATGTCCTTCTCGGTGAAGACCGGCGCGCCCTGGGCGTCGACCTGATTGCCCGGGGCGGCGACGAAGCCGTACCCGTGCGTGTAGACGAGATGGCTGTTGATCCAGTTGCCCTGGCCGGGCGGCGGGCCCGCCATCTCCCGTACGGCGACGACGGTGTCGCGCAGCGTGCCGCCGTCGGCGGGGTACCGGTCGATGTCCAGCGGATTGGGGAATTTGTACCACCCCTTGATCTGCTGGAGCTGCTGGTACGTCGGCGAGACGACGGCGGGGTCGAGCAGGCGCACGTTGGGGAGCGTGGCGGTCTCCTGCTTGGCCTGCTCCGGCGACAGCTTGGTGTTGGGCACGTAGTCGGTGACCTGGGTGCCCGCCACGCCGTACGCCTGGCGGGTGGCCGCGATGGTGCGGCCGATGTACCGGGCCTCCTTGTCGACCTCGTTCGGCTTGACCTGGAAGGTCTGGATCAGCAGCGGGTAGACGCCGCCGATGAGGATGGCCGACAGCACCAGCAGGCCGAACGCCATGCCGGGCAGCATCGCGCCGCGCCGTACGAGCGTGGCGAAGAACATCAGCGCGCAGATCAGCGCGATCACCGCGAGGATCGTCTTGGCGGGCAGCACGGCGTTGACGTCGGTGTACGACGGGCCGGTGACGACCCCGCGGTGAGAGTCGGCCAGGCCCCACCGGTCGAACCAGTACGCGACCGCCTTCAGGAGCACGAAGACGCCGAACAGCACGGACAGATGCGCGCGCGCCGCCGGCCCGACCCGCTCCCCCGGTCCCTGGAGCCGGATCCCGCCGTACAGGTAGTGCACGACCAGCGCGGCGAGGAAGGACAGGATGACCGCCGCGAACAGGAACCCGAGCACCAGCCGCAGCAGGGGGTACGTGAAGACGAAGAACGAGATGTCCTTGTGGAACTGCGGGTCCTTGACGTGGAACGGCTGCCGGTTCACAAACGCGAGCCAGGTGCGCCACCGCCCGGCCGCCGAGGACCCGGCCAGCAGGCCCGCCAGCGTCAGCACCCCGGCGACCAGCAGCCGGCGGTGCGGGTCCAACGCGGCGCGGTAGCGGTCCAGCCCCTGCTGCTCGACCGAGGACGGCCGGTACGGCGGGCGCAGGCGGTAGGCGACGACGAGGTTGACGCCGAGGACGAGGACCATCAGGAGACCGGCGCACAGGAACAACGTCGCGCGCGTGGTGAGCTGCCTGGTGTAGACCGAGGAGAACCCGGCGGAGCGGTACCACAGCACGTCGGTCCAGATGGCGGTGAACGCGAAGAAGAGCGCCACCAGGACGGCCAGGATCACGATGACGCGCGCCAGCAGCCGTGATCGGCCCACGCGGATCCGGCCGAAAGAGCCGGGGCTTCGGAAGGACACGGCCACTCCCCTTCGCCGGGTTTCTCTGAGGGCAACTTACCGACCTTCGCCCGGGTTCCCGAGAGCGCCCGGACACCTGTGGCGTGATGGTGTCCGGCGACGATGAAAAGATGAGCGAATGACCCGATTGGAAGAGGTCGTGCGCGACCTCGAGCGTCACGCGGCCGCCGCCGGCTGGGACGCCCCGCCCCGGCTGTACGCCCTGGTGGAGGCCCCGGAGCTGAACCGCACCGAGCCGGAGCTCGCCCGGCAGCTCGGCGTGCCGGACGAGCCCGACGGCATCGCCGCCCTCGAACAGCCCGACCTGCCCCTCGACCGGCCGATCGAGGACGTTCTGCACGGCATCGAGTGGCCCGGCCAGGTCACCGGCTGCGCGCTGATCCTCGAACGGATCCTGCTGCCGGAGGGCGCCGAGGACGACGCGCCGGACGAGGACCCGGCGGGCTGGGCGGCCCGGCATCCCGAGCGGGAGGACGTTCGCCTCGTCGTGGGCGTGCTGCGCGACGGTTCCCGCTACTCCGCCATGCGGCTGCGCGGCCACGACAACGACGACGAGGTGCTCACCGGGGCCGAGCTGGTCCCGCACCTGACCGACGCGCTGGCCTCGACGCTCGGTTAGAAGGTGTTCAGGCGGCGGGGCAGGCGGGGACGCCGCCCTGACCGGTCCGGATGGCGGTCAGGGCCTGCAGGGCGCCGTGCATGGTGTCGACACGGACCAGCCGCAGGCCCTTGGGCTTGGCGGCGACGGCGTCGGCGCAGTTCTGCGCGGGGGTGAGGAAGATCGTGGCCCCGGCCTTCCGCGCGGCGACCATCTTCTGCTGGATGCCGCCGATGGGGCCGACCTGGCCCTCCGGTGTGATCGTCCCGGTGCCCGCGATGAACCGGCCGCCCGTGACGTCCTCCGGCGTCAGCTTGTCGTAGATCCCAAGGGAGAACATCAGCCCGGCGCTGGGGCCGCCGATGTCACCGACGCTGATCTTGACGGTGACGGGGAACTGGTACTTCTCCTTGAGGATCACGCCGACGATCGCCTTGCCGGCCTTGCCGCCGGTCTTGTCCGGCGAGACGACCGTCTTCACCGGCACCTGGGTCTCCTTGCCGTCCCGCTTGACGGTGAAGGTGACCGTGTCGCCGGGCTTGTGCGCGCCGACGCCCGCGGTGACGCCGGAGATGTCCTTGATCGGCTTGCCGTCGATCGCGGTGATCTGGTCGCCGGGCCGCAGTTTGCCGTCCGACGGCAGGCCCTTCTGGACGGAGTCGACCAGCACCGCGACGGTGACCGGCCTGTGCAGCTCGTTCATCGCGGCGGCGGTGGCGGACTCCTGGGAGTCCGACATCTCCTGGGTGTTCTCCTGCTCCACCTTCTTGGTGGAGACGTTCTTCGGGAAGATCGTCTCTTCGGGGACGATCGCGACATCCGGATCGAGCCAGCCGCGCAGCGCGGTGAACAGGTCGATCCGGTTCCCCGGACCGCCCTGGTAGGCCACCGTGACGAAGTTGAGATGCCCGTCGGTCGGGTAGGTCGGCGCGCCGGTGATCTGAATCAGCGGGGCCTTGCCCAATTTGCCCAGCGTGTCCGACGTCGGACCAGGCCGGAGCGCGACGTACGGCACGGGCATGAGCGCCGCGGCCAAGCCCAGCAGGAGGATCAGGCAGCTCGCGACGACCAGGGTGGCAGCACGGCGGGACATGCCCGGAAGCCTACGCGGTCGAGCGCGGCCGCCGTCCCCGGGTCTTGCGACGTGGCCGCTCCAGGGCGGCACGGAATCGCTGGAAGTGCTCGACCTCCTCGAACGACCCCCGCACTCGCGGCCTGCGTCCCCGCAGGGTCATCAGGGCCCCCGTCAGCAGAGCCACGGCCACCGGGATGGCCCACCACGCCAGGATGGACATGCGCGTCACCTCGGTACGAAGCGTTACACCCAGGGTAACCTGTGCGCTCCTCCGCAGGTCAGTTCGCGCCCACCCATTCTTCGTCCCCGTCCGTGAAGCGCTGGTGCTTCCAGATGGGAACCTGGGCCTTCAGGTCGTCGATCAGCGTCCGGCAGGCGGCGAACGCCTCCGCGCGGTGCGGGCAGGCGGCGGCCACGACGACGGCGAGATCGCCGATCTCCAGGTCGCCGACGCGGTGCACCGCCGCGATCGCGCGCACGGGGAACTCCGCGGCGACCTTCTCCAGGACCGTGCGCAGCGTCTCGACGGCGGTCGGATGCGCGGAGTACGACAGCCGTGTCACCGCGCGCCGGTGATCCTCGTCGCGCACGGTGCCGACGAACAGCGCCGTACCGCCCGCCCCGGGATCGGCGACGGCGGCGAGCACCTCGTCCACCGAGAGCGCGGTCTCACGGATTTCGGCCAGCCGGATCACGTCCACGGACGAACGGTACCCGCTGGCAGGACGGCCCCTCCGGCCGGTACGAGCCGAGAATGAGAGGCGTACACGGCCCTGCGGGTCGCATCCGCGAGGGCAGGCCGCTTTGAACCTCGCACGTACGGAGGCGGGAAGCGTTCCCGCCCGCACCCGGACCCGGACCCGGTCAAGCCTGGCGGAAGCGTTCCCGCCCGCACCCGGATCACGCCGAGCATGGCTGAAACGTTCCGGACCGCGCCGGGGCGGCCGGACCCGGGCCTAACTGCGGCGCTTGCGCCGGGCGCGCCGTACGATCGCGGCGGTGCCGATGACGGCGACGGTCGCGCCTGCGGCCGTGGCCATCGTGGCCTCCTTCCGGGCCAGCCTGCGGCCGACCACGGCGTGCCGCCCGGAGACCTCCTCCAGCAGCGCGGCCAGCGCCTCGGCGTTGTCGTGCGCCGGTTTCCAGCCCACCTGGCGCAGCGTCGCGCAGTCGGCGACCCAGGGATAGACCACATAGTGCAGGTCGGTGGCCGGCGCCGGCGTCACGCCGATGCGGTGTAGCCGCTGCGCGGTGCCGAACGTGATCACGGCCGGCAGCTCGAAGCGCCGCCGTCCCGTGATCTGCTCGACCTCGTCCTGCTCGAGCCAGCCCTCGCTGCCGACCGCGACGCGGCCGGAGATCTCCCCGGTGACCGCCAGTTCGAGTGCGCTGACCAGGTCGTCGATGTGGCAGAACTGCCAGCGCGGCTCGCAGCCCTTCACCGTGAGCAGCCGCGGCGCCTCGAAGTGACGGGTCACCACGGTGTCGATCCCGGGACCGACCAGCGCGGCGG
This sequence comes from Actinoallomurus spadix, assembly GCF_024055725.1. Classification (GTDB taxonomy): domain Bacteria; phylum Actinomycetota; class Actinomycetes; order Streptosporangiales; family Streptosporangiaceae; genus Actinoallomurus; species Actinoallomurus spadix. The sequence continues at coordinate 10,769 of NZ_JAMXMX010000015.1, forward strand.
GCCGCAGCACGGTCACGGTCATGCCGGGATGCGCCACCGGCGCCATCGCCGCCAGTTCCTCGATCTCCAGGAAGTCGCCCACGATGCCGTCGTCGGGCTCGGCCGCGAGCGGGGCGTCCTCCGGGAGGGGCACCGGGTTGTCCGCCTGCGCGCCGTACACCATCGCGCTGGTCATGACGATCACCCGGCGGACGCGGACCGCCGCCGCGGCGGTGATCACGGTCTGCGCGCCGCGGACGTTGTACGCGCGCCGCTCCCGGTGATCGGTGTCCGGGGACAGGTCCATGTCGAGGTGGACGATCACGTCCACGTCGGAGATGCGGTTGGTGAGCTGCGGGTCGCGGACGTCGACCACGCGCCAGGTGATCCCCGACACGTCCCCGCGATGGTCGTCGAGGCCGACGACCTTCTTGATGTCCCCCGAGTCCGCCAGCCGGGCGACCAGGGCACGTCCGATGCCGTCCGCCGCCCCCGTGACGGCGACGACCGGCCCCGTGCTACGCCGTGGGCGAACCTCTCGTGTACTCAAGTCGAGTGAGTCCTCCTAACGCACGCCCCCGGCCGTCGACCGGCTAACGTGAAGGTTGTGACCTATTCATCCTGCCTGAGGTCGAGCCTGTGAGCGACATCCCCTTCGGGTTCAACCGCCCGGACGAGCCCGGTGACGAGAACAAGCCCGGTGACGAGAACCCCTTCGGGCCGGGCGGCATGCAGGATTTCGCCGCCATGCTGCACCAGTTCGCCGACATGCTGGCCGGCCAGTCCGCGAGCTCCGGCCCGCTGAACTGGGATCTGGCCAAGGACATCGCCCGGCACACCGTGGTCGAGCGCGGCGACCCCTCGGTGGTCGACGCCGAGCGCCGGGCGGTCGTCGAGGCGCTGCGGCTGGCCGATCTGTGGCTGGACGAGGCGACGACGCTCCCCGCGGGGATCCGCAGCCCGCAGGCGTGGAGCCGGTCGGAGTGGATCGAGAACACCCTGCCGGTCTGGTCAAAGGTGTGCGACCCGATCGCCGCGCGGATGGTCGACTCCATGGGTGAGGCGATGCCCGAGGAGATGAAGGCCGTCGCCGGCCCGCTCGTCGGGATGATGCGGCAGATGTCGGGCGCCATGGTCGGCGGGCAGGCCGGGCAGGCGCTGGGCACGCTGGCGCTCGAGGTCGTCGGCTCCGCCGATGTCGGGCTGCCGCTGGCCCCTGAGGGCGTCGGCGCGCTGCTGCCCGCCGGGGTCGCCGCGTTCGGCGAGGGCCTGGAGGTCGGCGCCGATGAGGTGCGCGTCTACCTTGCGCTGCGCGAGGCCGCCCATCAGCGGCTGTTCGGGCACGTCCCGTGGCTGCGCGCCCACCTGCTCGGTGCGGTCGAGGACTACGCGCGCGGCATCACCGTGGACCTGTCGAAGATCGAAGAGGCCATCTCCGGAGCGGACCTGACCAACCCGGCGGCCCTGCAGGAGGTCCTCGGCGGCGAGATCTCACTCACTCCGGAGGAGACCCCGCAGCAGAAGGCCGCGCTGGCCCGGCTCGAGACCGCGCTGGCCCTGGTCGAGGGCTGGGTCGGCACCGTCGTCGCGGCCGCCGCCGAGGGACGGCTGCCGTCCGCGGGCAAGCTCGGGGAGGCCGTGCGCCGCCGCCGTGCCACCGGGGGTCCCGCCGAGCGCACCTTTGCCACGCTCGTCGGCCTCGAACTTCGGCCCCGGCGGCTGCGGGAGGCCGCCGCCCTGTGGTCCGCCCTGGGCGAGGCGCGCGGCAACGAGGGGCGCGACGCGCTCTGGGCGCACCCGGACCTCCTGCCCACCGCCGACGACCTGGACCACCCCCAGGCGTTCGTCGAGGGCAAGGCCGACGACCTGGACATCTCCCAGTTCACCGAGCCGGAGGACGAGTCCGGCGACGGTGGGTCCGGCGGTGAGCCGGGCCCCCGCGACTGACGCTCCCCTCTCTGAACGAGACGGCGCCGGCCCGGCCGCGCCCGTGAGGTGACCATGACGCTGCACGCCGACGCCGTACGGGCGCTGTCGGACTGGACGGCGCCCGACGCCGAGCAGGACCTGCTGCGCCGCGACTTCCTCGCGCACCTGTCGGCGCACGAGAACGCCATGTTGCGCGAATGCGTGCCCGGCCACCTGACGGCCAGCGCGGTCGTCCTCGACTCCGCCGGGGAACGGGTGCTCCTCACGCTGCATCCGAAGGCGGGGATGTGGCTGCAGCTCGGCGGTCACTGCGAACCGCACGACGCCACGCTCGCGGGCGCGGCGCTGCGCGAGGCGACCGAGGAGTCCGGCATCGACGGCCTGCGCCTGCTGCCCGGGCCGCTCCACCTCGACCGGCACCGCGTCTGGTGCCACGGCGGTTCGTACCACCTGGACGTCCAGTACGTCGCCGTCGCCCCGGCCGGCGCCCGGGAGCGGCTCAGTGAGGAGTCCGCCGACCTGCGCTGGTTCCCCGCCGACGGCCTCCCCGAGGACACCGACGAGGTCGTGCGCCGCCTGGTCGATCGCGCCCGCCGGCTCGAGACCGGTTCCTGAGCCGGTCGTACCGCCGGGCGTGCGTCCCCGTACGTGCCCGGCCCGTCGAGCCGGAGTCCAGCGGCTCTCGACCCGCCGGAGAGGACGTCGCGGAACGATCCGGTGCGGGATCGTGACCGGAGGGCCCGCATGCGAGAAGACGACGTCCAGAGTTCGCTGCTGCGGAGGCTGCTGCGCTCCCTCCAGCACTGCCTGATCTACGCGGGGGCCGGCACGTGGTCATCCCCCGAGATCTTCGACGCCCTGTGGCCGAACGAGGCCCGGCGCCAGGGGCTGTCACCCGAGCGGATCACCGCCTATGAGCATCTGCCGGACCACGAGCGCCGCCTCCTCATGCGGCTCGACGACGAGTTCAGGCGCGAGAACGAGAGGTAGATCACCCACAGCGCGGCCGACCGTGACAGGATCTCTGATGATCCCCCTCGGGTGGTGGAGGAGTCATGGCGCGGTTGATCCTGTCCTCCAAGATCCTCGATGGTCTCGACTTCGGCGCGCCGTCCGCCGAGCGTGACATCGGGCGCGGCCTGGAGAAGTGCTTCGTCGAGTCGGCGACCTACAACCGCGTCCACTCGGGCGCCAAGACAGTGCTCCTCGGCAACCGCGGATCCGGCAAGAGCGCCATCTTCCAGGTGCTCGCCAAACGCGAGCGCACCGCCGGGAACCGCGTGATCGAGCTGTCCCCGGAGGACTACTCGTACGAGCTGCTCAGCTCCACGATGGCCGCCGAGAACGCCGGGGCCTGGGCGAAGCACGGCGCGTACGCCGCCGCCTGGAAGTACCTGCTCTACGTCTTGGTCATGAAGGAGGTCGCCCGGAAGGGCATGCGGCTCGCGAAGGGCGCGGGCGCCGACATCAACGCGTACCTCCGCAAGAACCACGCCAACGTGCAGATGGGCCGGATCTCCCTCCTCATCTCGTACCTCAAGCGGCTGGAGAACATCAAGCTCGGCCCGATCGAGGCGGGCGCGAAGACGCGGGAGCTCGACCGGCTCTACAACCTGGAGGAGATCCACTCCCTGCTGCCCGCCCTCCAGAAGGTCCTCGACCGGCAGCGCGTCACGATCGTCGTGGACGAGCTCGACCGGGGCTGGGACTCCTCCGAGGACGCCAAGGCGTTCGTGGCCGGGCTGTTCCAGGCCTGCGTGTCCGTCAACAACCTGCACCCGAACCTGACCGTGTGCGTCTCCCTGCGGCGGGAGCTGTACGACGACATCCCCGCGCTGTACGAGGACGCGCAGAAGTACCGGGACCTGCTGGAGACGATCCGGTGGAGCGAGGACTCCCTCCTCGAACTCATCGCCAAGCGCATCCGGTACTCCGCGCGCGAGATGGGCTACGACGCCCAGGTCCTCGACCGCGCCGACGACCTGACGTGCTGGAACGCCGTGTTCGCCCCGGTTCCCGGCGGGCCCGTGGACGGGTCGTTCCGCTACGTCGCCGACCGCACCCTCTACCGGCCGCGCGAGATCATCGAGTTCTGCACGACCGTGCTGGAGGTCGCGCGGGACCGTGCACCGGCCCTTCCGCTGCCGTTCGAGATGCTCCGGCCGGCCGAGCGCGGCTACTCGGAGGAGCGGACGAAGGACATCGCCGCGGAGTACCGCTTCCAGTACCCCGGCCTGCTCGGCGTGTTCGAGGTGTTCCGCGGCCGGGACCACACGTTCGACCGGGAGGACCTCCAGCTGCTCTGCCTGGAGCTGGTCCTCGGCGACGTTCCGACGAACGGCACGTCCTCGTGGCTGCCCGCCCGCGACCCGGACGGCCTGATCGAGGTCCTCTGGCAGACGGGCTTCCTCACCGCCCGGCCCGTCGGGGACGCGGCCCCGGCGGGCGACGGCCGGGAGGGGTTCATCGGCGTCCACCAGGTGCAGCACCTGAACCTCGCGGCGGTGCAGCGCTTCCAGGTGCACCCGATGTTCCGCGCCTACCTCGGCATGCGAATCGGTTAGGAGGACGATGGACTCGCCGACCTCCGCTACTGAGCCCCGAGGCGCTCCCCGCCGTGGGAGGAGCGCGCCGCGCCGGCCTGGCCGTGGCGGTGGAGGAAGGCGTCGACGAGCCTGTCGGTGAAATCGTGACCGACGGGCTCGCCGGTGACGAGCACGCGATAGTAGAGGGGGCCCACCAACTGGTCCGTCTCGGCCGCCAGGTCGAGGTCGGCCGGGAGTCGCCCTCGTTCCACGGCGCGTTCCAGGGGCATGCGGTCGCGGCGGCGTTGCGCGTCGAGGTACCTGGAGCGGAACTCCTGGGCGAACGCGGGATCCTGTTGTGCCTGGGCGAGCAGAGCCCGGAGGACGGCGCCGGGGTCGGACGCGCTGAGGAACCAGGCCAGCCGGCGCAGATGGTCCCGCAGGTCGACGGCGAGATCCCCGGAATCGGGCGGCGTCAGGTCCTCGGACGCGTCTTCGAGCAGGGCGTCCATGAGGACGTCGGTCTTGGTCCTCCACCAGCGGTAGATGGTCTGCTTGGCGACGCCGGCTCTCGCGGCGATGCCCTCCATGGTGACACCGGCGAAGCCCTTCTCGACGAGCAGGTCGTCGGCCGCGTGCAAGATCGCCTGCCGGGCCTGTTCGCTCCGGCCATGCCGGTTGCCGTGGTGACGCCGCTCCGATCCCAGGGTGCCGCGGTCATCCGCCGCTCGTGTCGCCGCTGCCATCTCGCCTCCCTCGGTCAGACTAATGCACATCGACGTAGACGAGACACAACGTTGCGTCTACTCTAGCGGTCATGGCATTCACCAACACGCTGGCCGATCCCCGCGTCGATGCGGCCCTCAAGCTGATGTTCGGGCGAGCCGAGCAGGACGAGGCCGCACTCGCCCGTCTCGGCGCGGGCTTCGCGTCGCTGTCACCCCAGGAGCAGGCGGACGCCGCCGCGGAGATCTACATCCCGATCTCGGCCGCGGGCGGGACGTTGCTCTACAACCTGGTCCGGGCCGTCCGGCCGGCCACGGTCGTCGAGTTCGGCATGTCCTTCGGGATCTCCACGCTCTACCTGGCCGCCGCCGTACGGGACAACGGCACGGGAAGGGTCTTCACCACGGAGCTCAGCAAGGACAAGATCGCCGCAGCACGCCGCACCTTCGCCGACGCGGGCCTGGACGACCTGATCACGGTGCTGGAGGGAGACGCCCGCGAGACCCTCCCCAAGGTCGACGGCGACCCGGAGTTCGTCCTGCTGGACGGGTGGAAGGACCTGTGCCTGCCGGTGCTGCGGCTCCTCGAGCCCCGCCTGCGGCCGGGCACGCTCGTCGTCGCCGACGACATCACCATGAGCGACCTGCGCCCCTACCTCGACTACGTCCGTGACCCGGCGAACGGCTACCAGAGCGTCTCCTTCCCGATCGAAGACGGCATGGAGATCAGCTGCCGCCTCTGAGAAGGCGGCACGGAGCAACCAGGGTGCGAGGGCGGGCGGGATGACCTGTTCAGGGTTCCGCCCGCTCTCGGCGACCTCCGGACGCCGGGTCGATGAGCCACCATGACGCCGGCCGTGACGTCACACTCCCGGCGAACCGGTCATCGTTCGTCACCATCGACGGCAACGAGTCCACGGCGACGATCGGTCGCCGGGTCAGGTCGGGAGGCGGGAAATCCAGGCCAGTAGGCGCGGCAGGTCGTCGTCATCGGGCGGGCGGGACGCGGCTCCGCCGCCGACGGAGCCGGTGGGTGATGGTCTCGCGCTGGTCATGCGGGCGCTGGCGGCGATGTTGGCGTTCGTTCGCGGCCGTCGTAGCCGTTCGTACGCCTCCAGCGCCGCCTCGATGGTGTCCGTATCGCGTAGCGCCTTGGCCAGGACGACCGCGTCCTCCATCGCCATCGAGGCACCCTGGCCCGTCGCAGGGGACGCGGCATGTGCGGCGTCGCCGATGATCAGCATTCTGCTGGTGTGCCAGCGGGGGACGGCCGGCAGGTCGTGGGCGTTGGTGGCCATGAGCCGGTCACCGGTCGCCGCGACGATGTCCGCCGCCGGAGTGGCGTCCCGGCGGAGCAGCGGGAGGAGTCCCGCCTTCCATCGCGCAGCCGTCCCCGCCGCGATCTCCTCGGTGGACAGCTCGTCATCCGCGACCCGTGCGAACCAGAAGGTCGATCCGGTGGGCGACACCGCGTAGCCGAACGCGGTCGCGCTCCCCCGTACCATCTCGAAGGTCCCCGGACGCTCCGGGCGCGGCCCCTCGGCGGTGTATCCGTAGAAGACGCGCTGACCGGCGTAGCGGGGTGGGGCGGCGACCGGGTCGATCAGCGTCCGCAGGGTGGAGTTCAGCCCGTCCGCGCCGATGAGCAGGTCGCGGCGGGCGGTGCCGCCGTCGCCGAACCGGGCCGTGACGCCGGTGGCGTCCTCGGCCGCGGCGACCAGTCGTTTCCCGTGACGGATGCGGATGCCCCGGCGCAGCGCCTCCTCCCGCAGGACCGCGCAGAGCTCCGCGCGGAGCAGGCAGCGGTACCGGGTCAGCGGGTCGCCGTGGTCGCCCATCGGCCGGACGGCGATCTCGGCTCCCGTGGCGTCGGTCAGGCGCAACGTCGTGAGCGGGAACCCGGCCTCGGCCACCGGGCGGGCGGCGTCGAGCTGGGCCAGCGCGAGCATCCCGTTGCGGGCCAGGGTGAGGAACGCGCCGATGTCCGCGTCGGCGACCGGGTGCGCCTCGTACACGGCCACCTCGAATCCGGCCTTGTGCAGGGCCAGTGCCGCCGTCAGTCCGCCGACGCCTCCGCCGGCGATCAGAACCGATGTCATCCCGTGTCTCCGTCCCCGCCCGACTGATCCGTACCGGACTGTCAGTAGCTCAGGTCATCCTTTGCGCAGACGAGGGATCGAGCAAGAGGCGTCATGGAAGAGCCATGCGAACTGGCCGTTGATCGTCACCGCGCTCGACGATCGCGGGGCTCCTGCTGGTCACTGGGGCCGTAGTCCCATCAAGCCGTAGTGACGACACTGCCTAGGACCAACGAATGAAGGGATCTCGGCACCTGGACCGATGATCGCGAGTCGGCGCGTGGTTAGCGTCAGGTCACATGGACATCGATGGCACGCTCGATGAGGCCTACGAACGGCTGCATCGGACCGGACCGGAGTTCGAAGGCTGGCTGAGCAATCACGGCCCCATGGCGGTGGAATCCATGATCAGGCGCGGACACGCGCGCCAGGTTCACCGTTGGCTGGACGGCTACATGCGTCGGCTCGATGAGCTGCCCCGCGGCACCTCGCCCATCACCTCCGACGACTGGCGCACGGCGCTGGGGGACCCCCACCGTCTCGGTGATTGGCTGGCATTCTTCGCACGTGAGATGACCGAGCGACCCTGGCGGGTCGTGCTGGGAACGTGGTGGCCACGGCTGCTGCCGGGCATCGCGGCCGGCGCCACCCACGGGGTGATCCGCACCGGCCACGCGGTTCACGCCCTGCTGGATCAGGAGGACGGGCCGCGCCTGGCCGAGCTCGGCCAAGCCCTCGGTTACTGGGCCGCACGCTGGCAGCAGGTCCCGTTCACCGCGCCTTCGGGGACCGCCGACCCGGCGTCCGCTCTCGCCGCCGTCTCGCGCGTTCCCGACCAGAGCGCGGGCATCAACCATCGGCTCGACCAGCTCACCGGCCTCGGCGGCTGGCCGACCGCGCTCACCGCGCTGAGACCCGCCACCGACGCGGCACAGGCACGGAACCTCCTGGCCGATCTGACAGCCGCCGCGGCCACGCACTATCTGCCGAACGCGCACGGGTCGGCCGTGATGCTGGTGCACGCCGCGACCGCACCGATGGCCGTTCTGCGCACCCTGCCCGCCGCCCCAGACTCACCGGACGAGGTGTTCGCCCGTGCCGTCCGCCACGGGGACGAACACGTCATCAAGCTCGCCGACACCTGTCTCGACGTCCACGGACGCACGGGCGACCCCGACGCGCTCGCCGCGGTGATCCGCGCAACCGGCCTGATCGACGAACTCTGACGACATCCGGCACCACAGCTGTTGCGAAGACGGGCTCGGTCGTCGTCAGACGACCAGGCCGCGGCCGCTGATCAACGGCAGGTCGAGGGCGGTGAGCAGGCCCGGGGCGGCCTGGACGACGGTCGGGACGGCGTTCACCAGGCGCATCGCCGTGGCCTTGAGACCGGCGGTGTTGTGGTCGCCGTCGGTGCCGAGGAGCTGCAGGTCCACGGTGTAGTTCGGCTCGCCGCGCACCTCGACGCGGTAGCAGCCCTGGCCGACCGGTCGCGGCCAGTCGGGGGCGAGGTCGTCGCGCAGCCGGGTGACGTGTTCGAGCACGACGACCGGGCGGCCGTCGCGCATGCCGCGCAGTTCGAAGCGCAGCGCGGCGGCAGTGCCCTTCTCGATCCGGCCGGCCTTCACGTCGAACGTGTCGGGGGCGGGCAGGCGGGTGTGCCACTCCTCCAGGCCGTCGAGTTCGACGTCGAGCCCGGCGGCGAGCTGGCGGACGACGCTGCCCCAGGCGAGGGACAGCACGCCCGGCTGGAGCAGCATCGGCACGTCGTCGATGGGGCGGCCGAAGCCCATGATGTCGAACAGCACGGTGCCCTGGTCGTACGTCGCGTAGTTGAGGATCTCCAGGCAGCGGACCTCGGTGATGCGCTCGCTGATGCTCGTGACGGTCAGCGGCAGCCAGTCGTTGGCGAAGCCGGGGTCGACGCCGTTCACCCAGATCGAGACGCCGCCGTCGAGGGCGGCCTGCCGGATCGGCGAGCCCATCGCCTCGTCGGGGAACTGCAGGAAGACGGGGCTGGAGGAGACGACGTTGACGCCCGCGCGCAGGATCCGCTGCAGGTCCTCCAGGGCCTCGCCGAGGCGTACGTCGGCCATGGAGGTGTAGACGACGCAGTCGGGGCGGAGCCCGAGGACGGCGTCGGCGTCGTTCACGGCGGTCACGCCGAGCGGGCCGATCCCGGCGAGCTCGCCGGCGTCCTTGCCCACTTTGGCGGGGTTGGAGACCCAGACGCCGGCGAGTTCGAGGTCGGGACGCGCGGTGATGCCGATCAGCGCGTTGCGGCCGACGTTCCCGGTTCCCCACAGCACCACGCGATACGTCATGCGGGCCTCTCTCGTCGAAGGCGGACCGGAGGCAAACAAGATCGTAAGCAGCGCTGGAACGAGTGAGCAAGAGCGACGCACCGGCGCAGGCGGGTCACACGTCGGGCAGGCCGAGGTCCAGGGTGGGCTGGTCGGTGCCGCCGTCGACCTCGAGGACGCGGCCGGTGACGAACGCGCCCGCGGGCGAGGCGAGGTAGATCACGGCCGCGGCGATGTCCTCGGGGTCACCGATGCGGCGGAGCGGGGTGTTGTCCTCCACGGCCGTCCGCAGCTCGTCGTCGCCGGTCACGATCTCCAGCGCGGACGTGGCGACCGCGCCGGCGGCGATGGCGTTGACGCGGATCCGGGGTGCGAGGTCACGGGCCGCCATGCGGGTGTAGTGCGCCAGTGCCGCCTTGGTCGTGCCGTACGCGAGGAAGCCGCGGCCGGTGACGCGGCCCATGACCGAGGAGATGTTGACGACGGCGCCGCGGGTCATGTGGGGCACGGCCGCGCGGGTCAGGGCGTGCGCGATCCCCACGTTGAAGTGGAAGGCCTCGGCCAGGAACTCGTCGGTCGTGTCGAGGAACGCCCGCGGTAACGTGCCACCGACGTTGTTGACCACCACGTCGATCCGGCCGAAGGTCTCCGCCGCCGCGGCGGCCAGCCCGGCGGCGGCCGTCAGGTCGGTCAGGTCGGCGGGCACGACGACCGCCCGCCGCCCGGCGCCCTCGATCTCGCGGGCGACCTTGCCGAGCTGGTCCTCGCTGCGAGCGGAGACGAGCACGTCGGCGCCCGCCTGGGCGAGGGCGACCGCGGTGGCCGCCCCGATCCCGCGCCCGGCGCCGGTCACGATCGCGGCCCGGTCGGTCAGTCGGAAACGATCGAGGATCATGCAGCGAGCGTAAGCAGAAACGAGAACGCGTTTCAATGCTTAAAATCTTGCTGGATCGGCATCTTTTCTTTTCTGGCAAGATTGGATACGGTTGTGTCATGGTCGATGGCGAAGAGGCTCCCCTGGGCCTGCGCGAGAGGAAAAAGCGGGAGACCCGCACGGCACTGAGCTGGGCGACGATCCGCCTGAGCGTCGAGCGCGGGTGGGACGCCGTGACGGTCGAGGACATCGCCGCCGAGGCGAACGTCTCCGTCCGCACGTTCCGCAACTACTTCTCCAGCAAGGCGGAGGCCGTCGTCGCCCGCCACCTCGACCGGATGCTCGGCGCCGCGGACGACCTGCGGGCCCGCCCGGCGGACGAGCCCCTGCGGGAGGCGATCGCCCAGGTCGTCGCGGCGCGGTTCGCTCCGGAGAGCGCCGGAGGCGGGCGGCCGCCCCGCCGGGAGTGGGTCGACGGAGTCCGTCTCATGCTCACCGAGCCCGACGTCCAGGGCGAGTTCCTCAAGGCGAACATGATCGCCCAGCGGGAGCTGGCCAAGGCCATCGCCGAGCGGACCGGGACGGACGTGACCCGCGACGTCTACCCGACCCTCGTCGCCGCGGTGACCGGCACGGCCGCCACGGTCGCCATCGACCACTGGATGCGCACCGACGGGTCCGCTCCCGTCCGCCGGTTGCTGAGCGAGGTGTTCGACCGGCTCTGGGCCGGCCTGCCCGTTCCCTGATCCCCGCCATTCGACAGCCCGCGCCGCCCGTGAGACACCGGTGGCCGCCGGGCCGTCCCGTCATGCCCTCTCACCCTAGGAGATCCAATGATCGACGATGTCGTCATCGCCGGCGCCGGCCCGAACGGCCTGATGCTGGCCTGCGAGCTCGGCCTCGCCGGGCTGCGCCCGATCGTGCTGGAGCGGCTGCCGGAGCCGAGCACGGAACCCCGCGCGAACGGCCTGGTCGGGCGAGTCGTGCGGATGCTCGACCGCCGCGGCCTGTACGAGCGCCTCAGCGGCAGCAAGGACCCGCCGGCGCCGGTCCCCCAGTACATCTTCGGCGGGATGTCCCTGGACCTGACCACGCTGGAGGACAACCCGATCTACACGCTGCCGGCCCCCCAGGCCCGCATCGCGCGGGTCCTGGCGGAGCGCGCGGTCGAACTCGGCGCGCAGATCCGGTACGGCCACGGACTGACCGGCCTCGACCAGGACGACGAGGCCGTGACCGTCACCGTCGAAGGGCCGGACGGCACCTACCCGATCCGCGCCCGCTACCTGGTGGGCGCGGATGGCGGACGCAGCGTGACGCGGAAGCTGTCCGGGATCGGGTTCCCCGGAGTGAGCCGGGACGACAGCGTCGCGCGCACCGTGAACGCCTACCCGCCCGCCGCGTGGGTGGACCCGGCGACCGGGAACCTGGACATCCCCGGCTACGGCGCCGTCCCGGCGTTCTCGTACCACCGGACCGAGCGCGGGGTCTTCGTCTTCGCGCCGTTCCCGGGCCGGGAGCCGCTGGTCACCACCTTCGAGTGGGAGCCGCCCGGCGACGAGACGATCCCGATGACGCTGGAGGAGATACGAGCGAGCATCTACCGGGTGCTCGGGGTCGACATGCCGCTCGACCCGCCGAAGGGTGACGGACCCCACCTGCTGCGCCGGTTGGTCGGCGGGAACACCCGCGTGGCCGAGCGGTTCCGCGACCGGCGGGTCCTCCTCCTCGGCGACGCCGCGCACGTCCACTCCGCGATCGGCGCCCCGGGCCTCAACCTCGGCCTGCAGGACGCCGTGAACCTCGGCTGGAAGCTCGCCGCCGAGCTCCACGGGCGGGCCCCGGCCGGACTGCTCGACACGTACGAGACCGAGCGGCGGCCCGCCGCCGAGCGGGTCGTGATGCACACCAAGGCGCAGAACGCGCTGATCAGCCCCGGCAGCGAGGTCACCGGGCTGCGGGAGCTGTTCGCCGAGCTGCTGCGCGACCCGGCGAACATGCAGCGCATCGCGGACCTGATGTCCGGCGCCGACGTCCGCTATGACATGGGGGTACGGGACGCGCACCCCCTCGTCGGGCGGTGGGCTCCGGACCTGACCGTGCGCACGGAGACGGGGACGGTCCGGCTCGCCGAGGCGGCCCGGTCCGGACGGCCCCTGCTGCTGGATCTGACCGCGGACGCCTCCCTCGGGCGGGCCGTGCCCGCCGGCCGGGTCGACGTTATCACCGGGGGTTCTCACGATGCCCCGGCCACCGCCCTGCTGCTGCGGCCGGACTCCCACGTCGCCTGGGCCTCGGCCGCCGCCCGCCCGGACGAGGCCGAGCTGGACGGCCTGCGCGCGGCCGTACGCCGCTGGTTCGGCTGATCAGTACCGGGAGCCGCCGGAGGTCAGCTCGGTCAGGTGCTCCACGAGCAGGTCACGGAAGACGCGGGACTCGCGCAGGTCCGGCCCGAACACCTCGGTGACCGCCAGGAGCACGTCGACCACCGCGTCCGGCCGGTCCGCGCGGGAGACAGCCTCCCGCAGCGGGCCGGCGAGCGGGTCGTCGAGCTCCCCGGCGGTCTGGACGTGCCGCATCCACGCCGCGACGGCCAGCGCCGCCCAGCGGGGCTCGGCGCCGGCCGCGAGGCGGTCGCGGACGACGCCGAGCAGCCGCTGCGGGAGCTTCTGCGAGCCGTCCATCGCGATCTGCGCGGTACGGTGCCGCAGCGCGGGGTTGGCGAACCGGGTCAGCAGCGACGCCTTGTACTCCTCCAGGTCGAACCCGTCCGGCACGGTCAGGGTCGGGCCGGCGTCCTCGTCCATGTAGCGGCGCACGGCGTCGCCCAGCACGTCGACCGCCTCGGCGACGTACGTGAACCGCGAGCCGAGGTAGGCCAGCATCGAGTGGGAGCCGTTGAGCAGCCGCAGCTTCATCAGCTCGTACGGGGCGACGTCGCCGGTGAGGATCGCGCCGGCCTCGTCCCAGGCGGGGCGGCCCGCCGCGAAGGAGTCCTCGATCACCCACTGGGTGAACGGCTCGGTCACGACGACGCCGTGGTCACGGACGCCGAGCAGGCGTTCGGCCTCGTCCAGGTCGGCCGCCGTGGTCGCGGGCACGATCCGGTCCACCATCGTCGAGGGGAACGCCGTCTCGCAGGTGATCTTCACGCCCGCGCGCTCGGCGTACTCCTCGACCAGGCCGCGCAGCGTCGCCCCGTTGGCGGACAGGTTGTCGCAGCACAGGATCGTCACCGGTGCCTCACGCCGGGACAGGCCACGGGCGAGCCGGCCGATGACCGTGCGGGGCTCACGGCCGGTGAGGTCCAGGCGGATCTCCGGGTCGTCGATCCGCAGCCGCCCGGTGGCGGGGTCGTGCCGGTAGCCCTTCTCCGTCACGGTCAGCGAGACGATCCGCACGGCCGGATCGGCGACGCGGCCGGCGGTCGCGTCGCCGGTGAGCACCTCCCGCACCGCCCCGATGATCCTCGCCGACGCGCCCTCGGGGCCGCGTTCGAGCACGCTGTACAGCCCGTCCTGCGGGCCGAGTTGCTCGACGACGGTCGCGCTGCGCTGGGTGATCCCGCAGATCCCCCAGCCGTCGCCGGCGTCCTCGGTGTAGACCGCCTGGTGCGCCCGGTGGAACGCGCCGATGCCCAGGTGCACGATCCCCACCGACGACGGCACCGGCCGGGGCCGGCTCGTCAGTGACAGCCGCATGGTGTCCTTCCGTTCGGTGTTCACATGACCGCCCCGGTCTGCCAGGGCGCGAAGTCGCCGTCACCGGCGCCGAACTCCTCGCCGGCCGTCCGGCGGCCCGAGGCGACCTCCAGGACCAGCCGGAACAGCCCCTCACCCGAGGCACGGGACAGGTCGAGGTCCAGGTCCTCGGGCATCGCCCGGTACGCCTCGCCCGTCGCGGCGAGGTTCAGGCCGGGCACCGGGCGGCAGCCGCCGGCGGGCCCGTCCCCGGTCGTGAAGCACATGACGGTCGCGCCGCCCGCCACCTGCCCGGTCGCGGAGACCTCGGCCCGCCCCGGCGTGTCCATGAAGACGAGCCCGCGCTCGGTCACCGGCTCGGCGTACTCGTGGACCGCGGTCAGCGGCGACGTGCCGCCCCTGGCGACCGCCCGCTCCGGCGCGTCCGGGGCCGGCCGGGCGTACCCCTCCCACCAGCGGACCCGCTCGGCCAGCCGCCCGGCGACCTCCGGGGAGACGGCGCGGCGCGCGAGGAGGTGCTCCGCGCCGTACACCTGCGGTGTCCCGGCCAGGATCACGGTGCCGCCGTGCCGGACGAGCAGGTCGGCCGCCGCGCCGAGCGCGGCGTTCCCGGGCCCGCCCGTGCCGGTGCCGGCCAGGCCGAGGACGAGCTCCGACGCCGGGACCGGCACCCGCTCGGCGCGGTCCGCCTCGGGCAGCAGGTCGCGGATCAGTTCGACGCCCCGGCGTACGGTCGCCGCCGTGCCGCCCAGCTCCTGGATCGTCATCGTCGGCGTGCCCTCCGGCAGGTCGAATCCGGTGAGCTGCGCCACCTCACAGCCGAGGCCGACGACGAGCAGGGCCGCGAAGTTCGGGTGCCGGGCGTAGCCGTTCAGGGTCCGCCGCAGCAGCCGGATGCCGTCGCCGTCGGCGGCCATCCCGCACCCGGTGTCGTGCGTGAGCGCGACGACGCCGTCCACGTTGGGGAACTCCTCCGCGAGGGCCGCCGACCGGCTCGCGATCATCTTCGCGACCGTCGCGGAGCAGTTCACCGACGTGAGGATGCCGAGGTGGTTCCGGGTGCCGACCCGCCCGTCCGGGCGGACGATGCCCTGGAAGAACGCGCCGTCCGCCGGCTCCGCGCCGGCCGGCGCCGCCGTCGCGTCCGCACGCCGAGCCTCCATCCCGTCAGCCGTTCTGCACCCAGGCGTGCTCGGGGTCGAGGTACGGGATCATCTGCCGGCCCTCACCCGCCATCACCCACAGGTAGCAGAGCTTGTACCCCGGCGCGGCGACGACCGGGTGGTATCCGGCCGGGATCGCCGCCACGTCGCCGTCGCGGACGGTGAAGCACTCCTCGCCCTCGCCGTCGTACCGGATCTGCACGCCGAAGCCGTTCTCCGGGTCCAGCTTGAACAGGTAGACCTCTTCCAGCCTCACCTCGCGGGGCGGCTCGTGGGTGTCGTGCTTGTGCGGCGGGTAGCTCGACCAGTTCCCCGGCGGGTTGATCGTCTCGCCGAGCAGCAGCCGGCCGGCGCTGTCACCGGGGCCGAGGATCGTCCGGACCGTACGGGACCAGTTGCCCTCACCGCGCTCGGCGATCTCCTGGTCGTCCGGCCCGATGATCCGCGCCTCGCCGGGCGTGCCGTCGCCGAGCGGGGCGGTCGCGATGACGATCTGCGCCGGTCCGCCGGTCGCCCGGAACGTCAGCGGGTGGCCCGGCGGGGCGTACACCGTGTGGCCCGGTCCGTCGAACACACCGCTACGGCCGCCGGCCGTGCCCAGCCCGTCGACGTCGACGACGCCCGAGAGGACCACCGCGGCGACCTCCTCGTCGCGGTTCAGCTCCAGGGTCTCGCCCTCGGCCAGGTCGGCCAGGTCGAGGCCGATCAGCTCGGTGTCCTTGCCCGGGGTCAGCAGGGTCTTCAATCTCTCTCCTTGATCTGGGTGACCAGCTGGGTGGGGTTGACGAAGCGCAGTGCCGCGACGAGCAGCACCAGCATGGACAGGGTGTAGATGACCGCCATCGCGTCGGTCTCCTGCTGCGCCCGGATGCCCGAGGCGGAGACCGAGTAGTACAGCGCGACGACGAGGGTCTGGCTGTCCGCCCCCGCGGTGAGGAACGTCAGCTCGAACATTCCCACCGTACGCACGAGCACGAGGATCGCGGCGGCCAGCATGCCGGGGAGCAGCAGCGGACCGAGGATCCGCGTGAAGATCACCCGCGTCCTGGCGCCGCACATGCGGGCCGCCGCCTCGATCTTCGGGTCGATCTGCTCGATGAACGGCGTCATGACGAGGATGACGAACGGCACCGCCGGCACGAGGTTGGCCAGGATCACGCCGCTGAGCCTCCCGGCCAGGTGGAACTTGTACAGCACGGTCGCCAGCGGCACGCCGTACGTGATCGGCGGGATGAGGATCGGCAGCAGGAACGCCACCATCAGCACCCGCTTGCCGGGGAAGTTCCGGCGGGCCAGCGCGTACGCGGCCGGGACACCGACCAGGACGGAGACCACGACGACGGCGAGCGCGACCTCCAGCGTCACGGTGAGGACGCCGCCGAGGTCGAACTCCTTCCATGTCGCGCCGTACCAGTGGGTGGTCCAGCCCTTCGGCAGCCAGCCGCCGAACCACTTGCGGCCGAAGGAGTTCACGACGACCGAGCTGACCACGCCGAGCAGGATGAGCAGGAAGAAGGCCACGGAACCCCAGACGATCCAGGCCCCGGGTCGCATGGCGACCCGCCTCGGCGTCTTCTCCTCCGCGGTGGGAGGCGCTTCCATGACGGCGGTCATCCCTTGCCCCCTGTCGCTCCCTTGTAGAGGCGGGCGCGCCAGGCGAGGACGAGGCCGATGACGACCAGCTCGACGGCACCCATGATCATCGCGATGGCCGAGGCCATGGAGTAGTCGTACTGCTCGAACGCGGCGTGGAACGCGGCGATCGAGATCACCCGCGTCTGCCGGGCGGGCTCACCGACCATGATCGCCGAGGGGAACACCGAGAACGCCAGCACGAACGACAGGCAGAACGTGATGGCCAGGCCCGGCGCCAGCAGCGGCAGCGTGATGTGCCGGAACCGCTGCCACCAGCCCGCCCCGAGCGTCGAGGCCGCCCGTTCCAGCGTCGGGTCGATCCCGGTCAGGTACGACAGGGTCAGCAGGAACGCGAATGGAAACCCGGTGATGGTCAGCGAGAAGACGACGCCCCAGTAGTTGTGCGTGAGCCGCACCGGGTGGTCGACGATCCCGACGTCCAGCAGGATCCGGTTGAGCCAGCCCGTCGGCCCCATGAAGGCCAGCAGGCCCTCGGCGGTGAGCACCGTGCCCAGCGTGATCGGCACGACGAGGATCGTGGTGACGGCCCGCTTGCCGCGGAACCTGCCGCGCATCCGGTACGCGATCGGCACCGAGGCGAGCACGTTGAACAACGCGGCCGGCAGTCCGATCTTCAACGTCGTCCAGATCGTGTTCCGCAGGTACGGGTCGGCGAAGAACAGCCGGTAGGTCGCGAACGGCCCGGTGCCGTACTTGTTCGCGGCGTCCGAGCCCGCCTGCGGCTGGAAGGACAGCTGCAGGCCGTACACGAACGGGTAGATGAACAACGCGACGACGAAGACGACCGCGGGCAGCAGGAGCAGCAGCGTGCGGTCGATGCCGCGCTCGGCGAGGCGGTGCCGCAGCGAGATGCGTGGCCGGGCGACGGCCGGAGCCGCCGCCATCTAGGCCACCTCCTCGGGTGCGGCCGGGCTCTCCGCGGCGAACACCAGCACCCGCTCCGGCGGCACCGACACCGTCACCCGGTCGCCGGGCGCGAGCCGCGCGTCGGCGCGCAGGTGCAGGTCGACGCCGTCGCCGGTACGGCCCTGGATGGCCTGCTCGCGGCCCTGGTACTCGACGACCTCGACGGTGATCTCCGTTGCGTTCGGGCCGTCGCCGACGGTGAAGTCCTCGGGCCGGATCGCCGCGACCACCCGCTCGCCGAGGTCGTCGCGCCGGACGCCGGTGAGCCCGCCGCCGAGTCCGTCGAGCACGACCGTCTTCTCGTTGACCTGGGAGACGGGCAGTTCGATTTCGTTGCGGTAGCCCATGAAGCCGGCGACGAACCGGTTGGCCGGCTCGGTGTAGACCTCCTCCGGCGAGCCGATCTGCTGGACCCGGCCCTGGCGGAGCAGGACGAGGCGGTCGGCGAGGGAGAGGGCCTCCTCCTGGTCGTGGGTGACGTAGATGGTGGTCAGCCCGAGCGTCTGGTGGATGCGCTTGATCTCGGTGCGCATCTCCAGCCGCAGTTTGGCGTCGAGGTTCGACAGCGGCTCGTCCATCAGGACCAGCGGGGGTTCGAGGACGATGGCACGGGCGATCGCGACGCGCTGCTGCTGGCCGCCGGACAGCTGGCCCGGGAACTTGTCCGCGTGCTCCTCCAGCTGAACCAGCCTGATCGCCTCGTCGACCCGGCGGCGCGCGTCGGCCTTGGGGACTTTGGCCATGCGCAGGCCGAAGCCGATGTTCGAGCGCACCGACATGTGCGGGAACAGCGCGTAGTTCTGGAAGACCATGCCGAAGCCGCGCTGCTCGGGCTGCAGGGTGTCGATCCTGCGGCCGTCGAGGGTGATCGTGCCGCCGGTCAGCGGCAGCAGCCCGGCGAGGCAGTTCAGCGCGGTCGACTTCCCGCAGCCGGACGGGCCGAGCAGGGCGACGAACTCCCCGCCCGTGATCGTCAGGTCGAGTCCGTCCAGGGCCCGTACTCCCCCGAACTCGCGGGTGACGTGGTCGAGCCGCAGCTCGGAGATCTTGGTGGACGGACGGCTCATTTGTGCACCTTCCCGCCGCCGACGGTCCGGTCCCACTGATCGAACGCCGTGACCTGCTCCTTGGCGGGCAGCGACGTCTCCTTCGGGAACTGGGCGATCCACTTTTCGTACTCCGGACGCCCGAACTGCCGGATGGTCTGCTGCGACTTCGCCGGCGCCATGGAGATCGTCACGCCGTTCACGGCCGGGCCCGGGTAGAAGTAGCCGGTGTCGTACGCCTTGGCCTGCTGCTGCGGGGTGAGCATCCACTTGATCAGCTGGAGGTCCGCGGACAGGACGTCGGCGGAGACGCCGCGGGGGATGGTGGCGTACTGCGCGTCGGTCACCCAGTGCATGCCCTTGAGGTAGGTGACCTTGTCACCGGCCGGCACCTGGCCGAGCGCCCGCGGGTTGATGTCCCAGCCGGTCGTGGTGGCGATCATGTCGACCGACCCGTTGGCCAGGTTGCTCATCGTCTCGGAGGTCTTGGACGGGTAGTAGTCGACGTACTTGCCGAGCTCCGCCAGGTAAGTCCAGGTCTTGCTCCACCCCGAGCCCGGGTCCTTGGGGTTCGAGTCGCCGAGGAGGTACGGCAGGCCCATGAGGAACGTACGGCCGGGGCCGGAGTTGGCGGGCCGGGCGTACTGGAACTTCTTCGGGTGCGCCTTCGCCCAGGCGAGCAGCTCGTCCGTGGTCGTCGGCGGGTTGGGCACCGTCTTGGGGTTGTACTCCAGGAGCGGACCGGACGGGTAGTACACGAGCTCGACGCCGCGGCCTTGCGCCAGCTCCTGCATCTTCGCGGCCGGTTCGAGGTAGTTCGCGCTTCCGATGCGGCTGTTGTAGTCGTCGGTCTTGACCCACAGGTTCTGGTCGACGCCCGCGGACAGGCCGTCGGTGCCGGTGAGGACCATGCCGATCTGCACCTGGCCGGCGCTCTGCTGCGCCTTGATCTTCCCGGGCAGCTCCGGCGCGGTGGCCTTCGTGTAGGTGACCTTCTTGATCACCTTCGGGTGCGTCTTGACGAACTCGTCGATCATCCCCTGGGTGAGCTGCAGGTTGCCCGCCACGTCGATGATGTTGAGGGTCACCGGGTTCTTCGGCGTGTCGGGGACCTTGTCCGGCGTCACGTCCTTGGCCCCGCCCCCCGAGTTCGGTGAACCGCACGCGCTCACCGCGAGAGCGAACGCCGCCGCGAGGCACCAGGTCTCAACGCGCATCAGGGATCTTCCTTCCGGTCACGATCGGGCGGGGACCGTGGTCGAGGCCCGCACGATCAGCTGACATTCGAGGTCCCGGCGGAGATCCCCCGCGTCGGCGCCGGAGACGGTCAGGAGGTTCACGAGCAGGTCGACGGCCGCGCGACCGGCGCGTTCGTTCTGCATGGCGACGGTGGTCAGCGGCGGAGTGGCCATGCCCGCCATCGGGATGTCGTCGAAGCCGACGACGCTCATCTCCTCGGGCACCGCGACGCCCCGGTCGGCCAGCCGGGACATCACCCCCAGCGCCAGGAGGTCGTTGAAGGCGATGATCGCGGTGACGCCCTCGGCGATCACCAGGTCGGCGGCGTGCGGCCCCGCCTCGAAGCGCGGGGCGAAGGGCCCCAGCTCCACGATCTCCATGTCGTGCCGGGCGGCCTGGCGCAGGCCGCGCCTGCGCTCCCGGTTGGACCACGACGTCTTCGGACCGTTCAGGTACGCGACCCGGCGGTGGCCGAGCGCGGCGAGGTGGTCGATGGCCTGGCGCATCCCGCCCGCGGGCCCCATCAGGACCGCCGGGCTGTCGCGCACCTGGCGGTTGATGAAGACCAGCGAGGTCGTCCCCACCACCCGGTCGAGTTGGCTCGGGGTCATCCGCGACGAGCAGAGGATGACGCCGTCGACCTGCTTGGCCATGGCCTGGACGAGGGCCATCTCCTCGGCGGGATTCTCGTCGCAGTCCGCGAGGAAGACGGCGTAGTCCGCCTCGCGTGCCCTGGCCTGCACGCCCTTCAGCACGGTGGGGAAGAACGGGTTGGACAGGTCGGGAACGATCACGCCGAAGTTTCCGGTCTTGCCGGTGATCAGTCCCCGGGCGGCGCGGTTCGGGCGGTAGCCGAGCCGTTCCGCGGTCTGGAGCACGTGCTGCCGGGTCTCCTCCTTGACCAGGTCAGGAACGGTGAACGCCCGGGACACGGTCGATACCGACACTCCCGCCTCACGGGCGACGTCCTGGATGGTCACCGGCACCGCGACTCCTCAAGGGTCGGTTCGGATGCATGAAACTATGCAAACGTTTGCAGAGCCGGTCAATGTAACGTGCCGGGCATAAAGGTGTAACCAGCGCCCCGGGTCCCCGCGGTCGTCCGCTCAGTGGCCGGCGAGCAGGACCCGGGTGTTGTCCCAGCCCTCCAGGCCGGGATCCAGAAGAGAGACGTCGGCGGGCGCGCGCAGCCGGTGCCACCCCGGCGCGGAGCGTACGGCGCCCTGGACGCCGGCGGCCCGGCGCAGCCGGGCGGGGGCGTCGGCCGTGTCCAGGTCGACCCCGGCCAGCCAGGCGGGCGCGGGGAGCCGGGCCGCGAGCGCGACCAGCCCGCCGCCGGCCGCCGGGCAGACGGCCACCTGCCCGCTCCCGAGGGCGCGGAAGAGCTTGCCGAGGAGCAGGGCCGGCAGGTCCGGCGCGTCGGGCGCGACGACGGCCGCGTGTTCGGCGCCCAGCTCGTGAAGGGCGTGCAGCAGCGCGCCGAGGCCGGCGACCCGCAGGACGGGCGTGCCCGGCCAGGTGACGGCCTCGGCGTCGGGGTCGGGGCCGGGCAGCGCGAGCACCGGGGTGACGAGCTCCAGCCCCGCCACCACCTCATAGGTGTCCTCGAGCAGGGCGAGCCGGTACTCGTCGGGATCGATGCCCGGCGGCGCCGCCGTCGCCGCCCCCGCCAGGACGGCCGCGAACCGGCGCGTCACCTCGCGGAGTCCCCGCCCAGCAGCGGGTCCTCGTCGCGGGACGGGTCGCCGTCCAGCAGCGGGTCCTCCTCCCGGCGCGGGTCTCCGTCGAGCAGCGGTGCCCCGCCCCGGCCCGGCAGGTCGCCCGCGCCGGTGGCCCGCTCGCGCGGCCGATCACCGTCCGTCAGCGGCAGCCCGGCGGTCGCGGCCACGCCCTCCAGGTAGCCGCGGGCCCGCTCGGTCCGCGGATAACGGTTGACCAGATCCCAGAACAGCGGCCCGTGACCGGGCACGAGCAGATGGGTGAGCTCGTGCATGAGGACGTAGTCGACGACCCAGCCCGGCATCCCCCGCAACTGCGTGGACAGCCGGATCGTGCCGTCGTCGGGAGTGCACGAGCCCCAGCGGCTGCGCTGGTTGGTCACCCACCGGACACTGGCCGGGGCGGCACGGCCGTCGAGGTATCGCCGCGACAGCTCCCGCGCGCGGTCGTAGAGCGCGTCGTCGCTCGGGCGTCGGCGCCGCTCGCGAGCGGCCAGCCGCTTGAGGACCGTGTCGATCCACTCGCGCTCTTCGGCCGCGCTCAGCCCGGCGGGCACCATCACCACCGTCTTGTCGCCGTCGCGGCGGGCGGTGATCGTCCGCCGACGCCGGGAGCTGCGACGCACCTCTATCTCGCCTGTGGGGGGCACGGTAAGCACCGTACCGAAAACTTCGGTTTCTCCACAGGGGGTGAGTCGCGTCTTCGCTGGTAGAGACGGCGCTATTTCGCACGTCCCCAAGACTGTCCACATGCTTTGCGCAGGTTATCCACAGGACCGGAGTGGCCCGGCAGGTAGCCTGTTGCCCCAGACGCCCGGCGTTCAGGAGGCGGGCCACGGCCGCAGCCGACGTGAGAAGCACACACTCACCCGCTTACGTTGGTCACTACCCCCTTGCGGATGTGGCGCGGCAGGTCGCGCCAGACGCTCCACCGGGCCGTGTGGCACCCGCGGCGTGCCTCACCGAGAATAGGGTGACGTGCGGAACCGGCAGGCACGCCGCCTCGCGGATGATGTTGTGCTGGCTGCTGCTGAGAGCAGGTACTCATTGACTTCTCCCCCAGCCGAAGCAGGGGGATTCAACCCTCGCAGGTTGAGCTTTCTGCTTCACAGCCCGTTGCCGACCCGGCTAACCGGCGAGGGACGGATTGCCGCCCATCGGTCTTACACAAGCTCCACAGACGTGACTTCCCGCCAGCCCGGCGGTAGGCCCGGCGAGCTTGGTTATCGCCCACCGGAAGAGTCAAACTACCATCTGTCATCGAAGGTGCGCACAGGGATACGGGAACCCGTCGAGGTGGTTCTCCCACCTTCGCCCTGCTACGTAGGAGCCCGATCCTCCCCGCCTAAAAGCGGGGGTCTCCTCGGAGGTATCTGATGAGCGATCTCCCCCGCCGCGCTGTGACGCGGACCGCCAAGCTGGCCTCCCTCCCCATCGGCTTCGCCGGACGCACCGCCCTCGGTGTCGGGAAGCGCACCTTCGGCAGGCCCGCCGAACTCGTCGCCACCGAGATCCAGCAGCGCACCGCCGAGCAGCTGTTCAAGGTGCTCGGCGAGCTGAAGGGCGGCGCGATGAAGGTCGGCCAGATGCTGTCGATCTTCGAGGCGGCGCTGCCGCCCGAGGTCGCCGGCCCGTACCGCGCCACGCTCACCCGGCTGCAGGAGGCCGCCCCGCCGCTGCCCGCCGCGACGGTGCACAAGGTGCTGGCCGAGGGCCTGGGCGCCGACTGGCGCGACCACTTCGCCGAGTTCGACGACCGGCCGGCGGCCGCGGCCTCGATCGGCCAGGTGCACAAGGCCGTCTGGCACGACGGCCGCCCCGTGGCCGTCAAGGTCCAGTACCCCGGCGCCGGCAAGGCGCTGCTGAGCGACTTCAACCAGATGGCCCGGCTCGGCAAGCTGTTCGCGGTCCTCGCCCCGGGCCTGGACGTCAAGACGATGCTGGCCGAGCTGCGGCGCCGGATCGCCGAGGAGCTCGACTACACGATCGAGGCCGAGTCCCAGGCGACCTTCGCCGAGGCGTACGCCGACGACCCCGACTTCGTCATCCCCGACGTCGTCGCCCAGTCCGGGCACGTGCTCGTCACCGAATGGATCGACGGCACCCCGCTGTCGGCGATCATCAGCGACGGCACCCAGGAGGAACGCGACCACGCGGGGCTGCTGTACTGCCGGTTCCTGTTCTCCGGGCCCGCGCGGTGCGGCCTGCTGCACGCCGACCCGCACCCCGGCAACTTCCGGCTGCTCGACGACGGCCGGCTCGGCGTCATCGACTTCGGCGCCGTCGACCGCCTGCCCGGCGGCTTCCACCGGCGCATCGGCGTCCTCATGCGGATCGGCACGATGGGCGACATCGACCAGATCATGAAGGCGCTGCGCGAGGAGGACTTCATCCGCGAGGGCGTCGAGGTCGACCCCGACTCGCTGCACGCCTTCATCGGCCCGATCGCCGAGCCGCTCGTCGAGGAGACCTTCAAGTTCAGCCGGGAGTGGCTGCGCCAAGAGGCCGCCCGGGTGACCGACCTGCGCCCGACGAACGTCGTCCGGCAGCTCAACCTGCCGCCGTCGTACGTGCTGATCCACCGCGTCGTGGCCGCCGGCACCGGCGTGCTGTGCCAGCTCGAGGCCGAGGGCCGGTTCCGCGACGAGGCGCTGACCTGGGTCCCCGGCTTCGCCGACGACGACCCTGAGTTCGACGACTTCAACGATTTCGACGACCACACGGACGACCTCGCCGAGGACGAGACGCCCGGCGAGGACGAAGAGATCGCGAGCTGACCGCCGCCCACGGGCACCCCAGCCGGGATGAGATCGCGCACTGTTCGAGGCGATCTCAATTCGCAGGCTCGACCTTTCCCTCGACCACTGCGGCGGTCGCGGTAAGTCCGGCGCCGACACTGATGAGCAGATGGAACTGGCCCGGGCGGGGAAGCTCGAACTCGGCCAGATTGGCGAGGAGGTCGCCCGCACCGAGATGTCCGGTCTCCTCGCCGGGCACGACGACCTTGCTGCGGAGCGGCCGAGGCAGCGCCGCGGTGAGCAGGTGCCGGACCGTTGTCCTACCGACTCGGGAGGAGCGGACCAGGGCGATGCGGGAATCGTCCGGGGCCAGGTTCGCCTGCGAGAGCACGCGGGTGACCACATCGGCAACGCACTGTCGGATTCCACGAGTCACGGACGCGTCACCCCAAGCGGTCGTCGTGCCGTCCTCGGGAGACAGCGGTGCGAACGGGTCGCGTCCGGGATAGCGCAGCTCCAGCCCAGGATCACCCACCGACGTGATCGCACGAAGCACGCACGGTCCGGAGCCGCGGGTGAGCACCACCGAGGCTGCGCCGTCGCCCAAAGGCGGCGTGCTGAGCCACCGATCATAGGGAAGCTCACGGAAACTGTCGGATGTGACTGCTACCGCTGTGCGCACTGCGGGATCGGTGACCAGACTCCGCGCCACCAGTTCCAGGGCCGCCGCGCCGCCGTTGGACATCTGCCGAACGCCGAACGCGGCACCGGACCGCACCCCCACCAGTTGCGCCAACCGATTCGGCGCAAGGCGCTCGTCCCGCTCGAACAGCCAGCCGTAGGCCAGCAGATCTACACTGGACGGGTCGACCTTCGCCCGGGCGAGCGCCGAAGTGATGGTTCTGGCGGCGAGTTCCGACGACGTCTCATCCGGCGCACACACCCGCAGGGCCTGAATGCCCTCGGCCCGTACTACGGCCGGTGTGACCGAACCGCGGGCGAGCGCCTGTTCGGCGGAGTCCCGTTCGAGCGGCAGGCACAGCGCACTTCCCGCGATCGCGACCGGTTCGACCAACCTCATCGCAGCGCGACCTCCACGCTTACGGGGCGCCGGTCGCCCAGCACACCCTCCCAGACCGTCTCCTCCAGCGGTCGCACCAGCCGAGCCGTGGGAAAGCGGTCGAGGAACGCGGGCACTGCGACCTGTGCCTGGAGTCGTGCCACGGCGGCGCCCATGCAGTAGTGCGGTCCCTGACCGAAACTGAGGTGGCCGGCCGGCCCGGAGCGGTCCGGGACGATTCGGTCACCTCCGGCGAACACGCGGGGATCGCGGTTGGCCGCGGCGAGCAGCACCATCACCGCGTCGCCCCGGTCGATGCGGGTTCCCGCGATCTCCAGGGGTTCACGCGCGAACCGCCAACTGCTGAAGGAGACCGGAGGTTGATAACGCAATGCCTCCTCCACGGCGCACTCCACCGAGCCTGACGCGACGGTAAAGCGAAAGTCCTGGTCACACAGCGCCAACGCACAGGCCACCGCGATCAGTGTCACGGGTGGACTCGATGCGCCGAGCAGGACCGATCCCACCATGGACACCGCCTCCCGGCGCCGGATCCGCCGCGCACGCAGCGCGCCGACGATCACGGACAACAGGTCGTCGTCCCCGGCATCCTCGTGCTCGCGGACGCTGACGAACTCCGCGAGCGCTTCGCTCATCTCCAGGTACGCGCTCCGCATCTCCGGCTCCTCCGGGTGACGAGGGCCGAGCAGCAGCCGGCAGCAGGCCATGGCCGCCGCGCAGGCGTCCTCCGCGACACCGAGCAGACGAGCGATCACGACGGTGTTGAGCGGCTCGGCGAAGTCGGTGACCAGGTCGATGTGTTCTTCGTCGGCAAGCCTGTCCAGCAGCACCTTCACCGCGGCGGTGACCATAGGCCTCTTGTCCATGAGCGCACGGGTGGCCAGGTGCGGTCCGAGCACGCCGCGCAGCCGGGCGTGCGTCTCGCCATCGGTGTTGAGCAGTTGGCGGCCCGAGACCAGCGTCACGTCCTCCGGCCACCGAGTACGACCCAGTCCCGCCGCGGTTCCCGGCAGATTGAAAGGATCTTTGACCAGGCGTTCATCGGACAGTGCCGCTCGTCCCTCCGCATGGCCCGTGATCACCCATAGCGGAATGTCACCCGGCGCGAGAACCTGTCGCACCGGGCCGGATCGCGAGAGTTCGCGGAAGCGATCCGGATATGGACGGGCGTGGTAATTCGCGTCGACGAGCGGGGCAGGTGCGCCCGGGTGCTCAGCCGTCATTGCCGGCCCCTTTCAGCTTGCCGGCGACAACGGCGCAGACGTCACCGACGGTGCGGACCCGGAAGATCGCCTCGTCGTCCAGTTCGACTCCGAGGCGGTCTTCGATGTCGACGAGCGCCCTGACCATTGCGATCGAAGCGGCCCCGGGCAGCTCCAGCAATTCGGACTCAGGAGTGATCACGTGAGTGTCGGAATCGAGGCCCAGCGCCGAGCACAGGGAGTCCCGGACGGCGGCGAACACGGTGGGGGACACGGGGAACTCCGTTCTTCGGTGATTCTTCAGTGGCCCGAGACCACTACGGCGGCGACGGTCCCCCCGGCGGCCACGCTGACCAGCAGGTGATGCTCGCCGGGACCTGGCGGCGGCTCCTCGGCGAGGTCGGCCAGCAGGCCGCCCGCACCGAGGTACCCGGCCGAGGCCCGGGTGGATCTCACCCGGTCTCGGAGGCCGTCGAGCAGACCGCTGCACACCATGCCGCGTAGGGCGCTGTCCCCGGCACCGGGCACCAGGACCGCGCTGAGCCTGGGATCCCGGTCCGTCAGGCTCGCTTCACCCAGTGCCTGGGCGACCGCCGAGCAGACGGCAGCGCGGACTTCTCGCGTGGCTTCCGGGCGGGCAGCCGAATCCTGCCGTCCTTCGCGGAGCGTCATGACGGAGTCGCGGTCGAGGTGAGACGACTCCGGGCAGGGGGCGGCGACGGAAACGATCGAGGCGATGGTGCGCCGTCCGGGCCCACGGGTAACTACGATCGCGGTACCACCACCAGCCGGTGGGGAGTGGCCTTGGCACGGGTCATGAGGTCGGAGGCCATCGCCGGTCGCGGCCACCGTGGTCGTCCAGTCCGGTTCCGTGACCAGCCAGAGCACCGACTCGCGCAATGCGGCCACGCCGCTGTTGGCCATCTGCTGTACACCCAACGCGACACAGCGGTTCGCGCCCAACAGCCGTGCCACCCGGTGCGGTGGGGTCCATACGTGCTCCCCCTGGTGGGACACCCAGCCGTACGCCAAACCGTCCACTTCGGCCGGAGAGCGCCTCGCGTCGGCCAGAGCACCGACGGCGGCGTACACCGCCATCTCAGGTCCCGTGAGGTCACCGGACGCGGTCGACGATCCGACGCCCGCGACCTCGGGGCCACTCAGCACACCACGCGAAGAGGCGTTCTCGCTTCTGCCGACCGTCGGTGGCCGCCAGACCCTGGCGCCGGCGATGGCGATGGGAACATCGATTCGCATGTCTCTCCATCGGTTTCGAGATACCGCGGCACCGCACCGATTCACGGCTTCACCAGTTCGCGGAGGTAGCGGGCAGTGAGGGCGCGTTGCCACTTGCCGCTGGTGGTGCGAGGCAGGGTGTTGCGCGGCACGACGTGGACATCGACGGCACCGAGGTCGAGCCGCGAGGACACCAGGGCCCGCAGCCGGACGGACAGATCGGCCGCCGTGGCGAGATCGTCCGTTTCCGCCACCACGACCACTCGTTCGCGGTCGTGGTCGGCTACTGCGACACAACGGCCGTGGCCTCCGGGCATGCCCGCCCTGACCACGTCCTCGACATCCTCGGCGAAGAAGTTCCGACCGGCCACGATGACCATGTCCTTGGCGCGGCCCGCGATGTAAAGTTCGCCGTCCAGCCGGACACCCAGGTCGCCGGTATGCAGCCAGCCGCCACGCAGCAGCGGCCCGGCGGGGCTGCCCGGCGTGTCGAAGTAGCCGTCAGCCAGCGACGGTCCGCGCAATACGATCTCGCCGACTTCGCCGTCCAGTACGTCACGCCCGTGCTCGTCGCGAAGTCGAAGTTCCATGTCGGGGACGGCATGACCGACGCAGACCAGCCCGGTGCCGTGGTCCGTGCCTTCTGGCACAACGACGGCACGGCGATGCTGGGCCAGCGATTCCCGGTCCAGCCACGCTACCTTAGGAGGTGTACCCGGTTGGGGGCAGGCGACGGACATGACGGCCTCCGCCATCCCGTAGACCGGCAGCATTGCCGTGGCCGCCAGGCCGGCAGGCCCCAGCGCTCGGGCGATGTCATTCACCGTCCCCGGTTTCACCGGCTCGCCACCGTTGAGGGCCAATCGCCACGAGCTCAGATCGAGCCCACCCAGCAGGCTGTTGTCGGAGTAAGCGGCAGCGATCCTGTCGTAGGCGAAGTTGGGGCCGCCGAAGACGGTTGCCCGGCAGGCACTGACGTGCTCGATGACCTCCCGTGGACGACGGATGAAGCGCCACGCACTGAACAAGTGGTGCTCGTAGCCCTGCCATATGCCGAACAACAGGGTAATCAGCCCAAAGTCGTGGAAAAGCGGTACCCAGGAGACGACGATGTCGTCCGGATTCACCGTGCTCGCCACCGCTGTCGCGGCGAAGCAGGCGAGCACCGCCCGATGGGAGAGCACCACGCCTTTGGGGCGGGCAGTGCTGCCGGAGGTGAACTGCACGATCGCCGGCGATGTCGGCCGCACCACCGACGAAGCCGGTCGGACGGCGGCCGGTGCGCAGTCGCGAACGGCCAGGACAGCGAGGTCCGGTCGCAACGCGTGAAGCTCCCGCGCGATCTCCTCGTATGCCTCGGCCACGAGCAAGTGGCGCACACCGTCGAGCATCGGAGCCAGGCCGGCCGCCACGGCACTCGGGGCCGCGGGCACCGGCGGCACGGGAATCACGGTGACCGCACCACCTGCCGCCCACACGCCGAACGCGGCGGGAAGAAATTCCGGTACCGAGCCGATGAGCAGACCGACAAGTACTCCGTCGGCCACCCCCAAGCGTCCGAGCGAGTCTGCGACGCCCCACGCTCGTTCGGGAATCTCGCGGTGCAGCAGGCGCTCACCGGTCTCGGGGAACACCAGTTGCGTGCCCCCACGATCGTCATCGAGGTGGTCGATCAGCTCAGCGAGGGTTCGCACCGTTGACCGACCAGGATGCACTGAGTTGCTACCACCCACGCTGAAT
The DNA here is from genome assembly GCF_024055725.1 of Actinoallomurus spadix. Taxonomy (GTDB): domain Bacteria; phylum Actinomycetota; class Actinomycetes; order Streptosporangiales; family Streptosporangiaceae; genus Actinoallomurus; species Actinoallomurus spadix. Next base: position 40,608 of record NZ_JAMXMX010000015.1, read on the forward strand.
CACCTTCCACCGCCAGAGCGCAACGCGAAGAATGGAGACTCATGCATAGCAGGTTTTGCGCGTGACCTCATCTCAGATTTTGGACAACCAGTTATGCGACTTGTGGCAGCATCGCCGATGTCCAGCTCAGACCATCCCCACAAGCGGCCGGAGATGGCCGCCTGAACCATGAAAGATGACGCCGGCCATGGACCCGCAGCACCGGGACGTTCGGCCGGTCGGCCGCCCGCACTGCTACGGCGACCGAAAACCGACCGATCCAGCCGCCGGCTTCGTCGGGGGGGCGATCCGCGGAACGCGGGAGCCGGCACCACTTCCCTGATACAGCGAAAATAGGTACAGTCCGTAACGCGCAGTGTCAGCCCGGAGCCGGAACCTTCACGGGCTCACCGACCACTACGTGCACAGCTTCATTCGAGGTGCCGTGTGGGTGGCTGAATTCGACGCGACGCGTGACGCGCGCACCGCTATCCTCCTGGCGACGTTGCAGAACCCCGGGCTGCGCACCCAATCAGCGGTTCGAAATTCCTTCCCGTCACCGAGTGAGGCCGGTAGGTGACGGTCGCACCTCGATCATGTCCGTGGCCGCAGCCTGTCGGTGCAGCCACGGGTACATGCACGGAGCCATCCTGCGAGGCAGCCGCCTACCAGTAGACGGGATCCAGTCGGCCCTCGATGGACCGGATGTTCTCCCGGCTGCAGCGATCGCACAGGTAGACCGGGCCCCGCTCGGTGAGCTCGGTCATCCAGCCCAGCGGCGCCTCAGCAGTTGCTCCACACGACGAACAGCTGACCATCCCCGCCCCCCTCCATCCGACTTCCCCCCAGCATCCCTGATCCCCAGGACACGCGGAAGCCGAACGCGCCATGGGAGAGCCACGCCACACAATCCGCTTCGCGGCGCGCAACTGCGGCAGCGCACCCTGCTCCGCCGGCCGGGTGAGCAGCAGGCCGCCCCAGGCCATGAACCTCCCGAACCGGCCACGATGCTCCCAGGCACGCGGCGTCAGAGGTCATGCTGGTGTTCACCACCGAGCCGGGCGGCATCGACGCCGACCGGCAGCAGCTCCTGGCGTCCTTGCACGCGACCCGCTCGGCGCGCGCCTGCGAGCACCCTTCCCAGCACGCGTGGAACGCCCGGCCGGATGGATCCGGCCGGGCGTTCCACGGGTGCTCCCAGCTCAAGCCGGTTGAGCATCGAGTCGCGACGGCCCCCGCATCCGTCGTGATGCGGGGGCCCGTCTTCTCGTAGGGCGCGTCGGCGGTTCGCGTCGGCGGTTCGCGTCAGCGCGTGGTCAGGAGGCGCCGGAGGCGGACCGCGGTCACCTCGGCGTCGCGCCGGGCCCGCCGCATGGCGCGGACCTGGGCGGCGTCGCGGCGGCGCGTGGCCACCCGCTCGGCGTCCCGTATTCGTTCCTGGGACAGTTCGATGCTGAGCAAGCTCATCTCTCGCTCTTTCTCCATGTCGATGCGAAGTTCCGGGCGGTGCGTCATGCCGCCACCACGTCGGCGTTCTTGCGGGGACGACCCCGCGGCCGCTTCCGGGGTACGACGACGCCCCTTACGAACAGCTCCCCGCCCCAGACGCCCCAGGGCTCCCGGCGCTCCTTGGCCCCGGCGAGGCAGGACCGCCGGACCGGGCACTCGGCGCACAGCGCCTTGGCCAGCTCGACGTCCTGCGGCGACTCGGCGAAGAAAAGCTCAGGCTCGGTCCGGCAGGGAAGATCCAGGTTCTCGCTGATCGCGGTCAGCGCGAGTCCCACGGTCTCCACCCCTTTCTTGATGTGGTCTCGTTGGCTCGGACGGTCTGGCCAAACAAAAAGGCCGCGGTTCCCGGGTCGGGATCCGCGGCCTGGAGGCCTGCTCGGAGCTATTGCTCCGGTGGTCTCCAGGGGTACGGACCCACTCCGGCGCGCTTCTCAGCAGCGCCCTTGACCTGGGCATTCGTCTGGGTAGCCGGGAACATCCCAAGGACATGCCACGTCTGCAGATCGGCGCCGCCGGGTCGCACACGTCCGCCTTCGACGGACGCATACCGGGACTCGAGGCTCGACAGGGACGTGGCCACAACGGTGGAGCCGCTGGCGGACACCATCGCCGGACGCGCGCAGGCGGCCGCCCAGGTCGTGGGAATCAGCGTGTTCCTCACCGGACTGCCACCTCCACTCATCCGATCGAGGCTCCGCGGAGCGGAGCCGTTCAAGTGCTCGCGAGAAGCGTACGTTCGCCCGCAGGATCGGGGCAACGTATTTTCTACCTGCGACTTCTTATTTTTCTCGTGCCGTCTTCGCCGCCACTCCGCGTTGCCGGGCGGCCTCGTAGAGGAAGATCGTCGCCGCGGACGCGGCGTTGAGCGAACTCGCCGCCCCGACGATCGGGATTCGGACGACCTCGTCACAGGCCGCCGTCCAGGCGCCGCTCATCCCGCGGGTCTCGTTGCCGATGACGAGCAGCGCCGGGCCGCGCAGGTCGCTGTCGCCGACGTCCACGGTGCCGGTCTCGTCCGTTCCGACGATCCGCAGGGCCTTCTCCCGCGCCCAGTCGATCACCGTACGGGGCGCCGGCACCCGTACGACCGGCACGGCGAACAGCGACCCCGTGCTGGCGCGCACGGACTTGGGATCGTACGGGTCGGCGGCGTGCCCGGTCACGATGACCCCCGAGGCCCCGAATGCGTCGGCGGATCGGACGACCGTGCCGATGTTGCCCGGCTCGGCGGCCCGGTCGAAGACGACGACGGGCCCGTCCGGCGTGATGCGCGCCAGGTCGTCCGGCGGCAGCTCCGCGACGGCCACCAGCTCGGCGTCCTCCTTGCCGGCCAGCTCGTCCAGCAGCTCCGGCGCCATCGCGACCCGCTCGGCCGCCGTCTCGTCCAGCACGCCCTGCGCCCAGGACGACAGCCGCCGCCCGTGCGCGTACAGCAGGGCGCGGATCGGGCGGCCGTGCGCGATGGCGAGCGTGATCGGCCGCACCCCCTGCACGACGAACTCTCCCGACCGCTGCCGTTTGGTCCGGTTGGTGAGCAGCGCCGCCCACTGCTGGAAGCGCGCGTTCCGCGTAGTGATCCGCATCAGTCGGTCACCGTACAGCCACGGCGGCGCCGAGCCCGCCCCACCGCCACGGGCAGGAGACGACCCAGCCGACCTGAAACCAGACAAATCTTGACATTATTGGACATTTCCTCCTCTCCGCGCCAGACACCCTGACAGAACCTCACCCGCTGTCGCCGCCCAACCGAACAACATTCTTCTGCTGGGAGTCTGGACAAAAATCGCTATTGCGGACGACCATGTACCCGTCCGATGTATCGAGCAGGATTCGGCCTCCGCACCAATGCGGCCTCCTGACCTCCTCGCGCTTTCGGCTCCGAAGGGCCATGCCCCAGCCACTCGAGGGGACCGGCGGGAAACAGGGCGTCAGCCGGCCTGATCGGCATCCGCCTGCACAGAGATGGTCACGCACAGAACAATGACCGGCCGAAGCCCGAACCCCTCCGCTCCCGTCGGAGTCAACTACTGGACCGAGAGCTTCCTCTCGATGGACGCCGTGGCCCCTCAGGCCGCCGACCCGTATTTCGGATTCCTGCTCCGGGGCACCGGCCGCGCGCCGGACCTGGAGGACCTCCGTGAGCGGATCGCGCGCAGCCTGCCGGCCCTACCCGCGCTGACGCACCGTCCGAGCACGACGGAAGGCCGCCTCCGCTGGACCTCCGACGAGGCCTTCGACATCCGACGCCATGTGCGGACCTGCCCCCGGCTCGACGAAGACCTGAGTCCGGCGCAGCAACTGATCCCCGCCACGGAGCCGGAGCGGCCGCTTTGGGGCATCTGGCTCGACCCGGGCCTCCACGACGGACGGTGGGAGCTCTACTTCCTGACCCACCACGCGGTTCAAGACGCCACCGGCGTCCTGCGCACGCTGCGGATACTCCTCTGCGAAGATCCGGCCGACCTGCCTGGCCAACCCCCTGAGCCCGGCGCGCGCCCCTCCCTTCTCCACGCCGTGCGGGCGATGGCCGTCCTGGCTCCGCAGGTCCTCTCCAGCTACCTTCCCACCGCCGGGTGGGACCCCATCGACCAGGTCAAGGGACGGCGACGACGATTCGCGTATGCGCAGGTGCCCACCGCAACGCTGCGCACCGTGGCCGACCGGTACGGCGCCAGCGTCACCCAGGTCCATCTCGCCGCCATGACGTCGGCGCTCCGGGCCCTGGACGCCCAGGCGGGCTCGTCCTCGACGCGACACCGCCCGTTGCACGTCTGCCTTCCCCTGGACACCCGGCAGCCGGGCCGGCGGGAAGACGCCGTCGGCAACCACCTCGGACTGGACCGCATCCCCCTCCCCTGGGACCGGTCCTCACCGGCCCAGCAGCTCAGAGCGATCACCCGCACCGTCGGCAGATCGAAGATCCGGCGGCACAAGCGAGCCTGGGAGGACGTGGTGGCCGCCGGTCCTCACTCGCTCCTCGGTCGCCTGCACATGCGGGTCGCCCACCCGGCCCGCACCAGGCTCACCATCTCCGGAGTGAACGTCCCGGACGCGCTCACCTGCCTCGGCGCGCCGGTGACCGAGCTCATCCCGCTGCCATGGATGCCTCCCGGCCACGCATGCTTCACGCTCATGGCGACCTATGACGGGAGGACCACGCTCTCCGTGCTGACAGACGAGGACGCGATCGCTCCCGAAATCCTCACGGCGCGATGGCTCCAGGCCGTCGACGAACTGCACGCGGCGCCGCTCAGTGACTCTCGCTTCTGAGAACCCGGCCTGGCGGGTGGACGACTGGCATCGAATCCTAGAAACGGATTGCCGATGACGGTTCAGAACACGACGTCGCAGGCGAATGCCGAGTTGTCATCGAACGTCGCAAACCTTATCGGCAATTGCATACAGCGAACTTCACCGCCAATTAATTGAATGTTTACTCAGATATTGACTGTTTTGGCCCTAAAGGCAGATACTTCATGTCCGTAACCCCGCCCCATGGCTGAGAGAAGCGGGAAGTACATGAACGCCTTCGTCCCCATCCTCCACTCCAAATCCGCTCTCACCCCTGTTGACCTCGAGTCGGCCTCCGGTCCAGTCGACGTAGTCCTCTCCGAGGAGGCGCTGGCCGCGGTCAAGCACGGTCACGCGTTCGTCGCCGCCAGCCTGCGCGACGAACGGCCGGTGTACGGCTCGACAACCGGCTTCGGGCCACTCGTCGTGTTCGATGGCCGGGAATCCGCGGCCGAGCAGTGCGAGAACGTGCTGCAGCATCTCACCGTCGGACAAGGTCCCGATCTGCCGCCCGAGGTCGCGCGCGCCGCAGTGCTGGCACGCCTGTGGTCCTTGTCCCGCGGAGTCTCCGGCGTCTCCGACACCGTCGTGCACGCACTACGCCGGATGCTTCAGGCCCCCTTCGCACCCGCCGTTCCCACGCTCGGCTCCGTCGGCGCCAGCGGGGATCTCGTACCACTCGCCCACGTCGTACAGGCGTTGCGCGGCGTCGGCCACGCCTACGTGGACGGCGTGCGGATGCCCGCGGACGAGGCACTCGCCCGCGCCGGCCTCGACCCCTTGCGCCTGGACGGCCGCGACGCGCTCGGACTGGTCAACGGCACGTCGGTCACCAGCGCGCTGGCCGGGCTGGCCACGGCGTCGTTGCAGAGGTCGCAGCACGTCGCCGTCGGGCTCGTGGCGCTGCTGGCCGACCTGCTCGGGGCGGCACCGGCCTTCCTCGCGCCCCCGCTGCTCGCGGCCTTCGGACATCCGGAGGTCGTGACTGTAGGTGCGGAGCTGTCCTCGTGGTTGGCCGGCATCGATCCGTCACCGGACCGTCCACTGCAGGAGCCGTACAGCATCCGGTGCACCCCGCAGCTCCTCGGCGCGGCCAGGTCCGCCATCGCCTGGTCGTCGGAGGTCATCACCCGCGACCTCAACGGAGTGAGCGACAACCCGCTCTTCTTCCCCGAAGAGGACCTCGTCGCGCACGGCGGCAACTTCTTCGGGCAGCCCGCGGCGTTCGCGTCCGACCTGCTGTCCATCGTGGCGACGCAAATCGGGAACCTCGCCGAACGCCAGGTCGACCTGCTGGTCGACCCGCACCGCAACGGCGGCAGGCCGCCGATGCTCTCGACGAGCCCGGGACGGCAGCACGCGATCCAGGGCATGCAGGTGCTGGCCACGTCCACGGTCGTGGCGATGCGCCGGTGCTGCACACCGGCCGCGATGCAGAGCGTGCCCACGAACCTGCACAACCAGGACATCGTGCCGTTCGGAACGCAAGGGGCGCTCACGGCCTTCGAACAGGCGCGATCACTCCGTCTCCTGCACGGCTGTCTCGGCGTCGCGCTGCGCCAGGCGATCCACACCGGATCCCGGAGGCCGACGGCCCGCCGGTGCGCCGACCTGGCGGCCGCCCTCGCGGACCAGATCGCGCCCATCGAGCAGGATCGGCCGCTCGACGAGGACATCCGCACGGCCGCCGACGTACTCGACCGCCACGTCGCGGAGACGGCGACCGCATGACCGCGACGCTCGACCATCCGGCCTTCGGCCCGGTCCAGAAGGTCGACCTCGGCCTGCTGGTGCTTCCGCTGCCTGATCAGCCCTTCGCCGCCTGCGACGGCCCGACGCACCACCGAGTGAGCGCGCACGAGACCCTTATCGACGCGGACGAGAACACGCGCGGCTGGTACCGCTGGCTCCTTGGCCACCATGTGACGTTCTGCATCTGGCGCCTGATGTCGGAATCCCTGGGGGCCGTCCTGGCCGGCCGTGCCGAGGCTGCCGACACCGTGGCCCGGCTCTACGACGCGTACTCCGCGCTGCTCCTGTACGCGGGAAGCTGCACGCCGGCGGTCTACGACAGCGTGATCCGGTCGCGGATGAGGGCCCGTCACCCCGCGTTCAGCGGGACGTGGGCCAGGGACTACCGGGAAGTGCTGGTACGCCTGGCCGCGGTGGCGCCCGCCCCGGGCACGCCGCTGAAGGAGTCCCTGAAGCTCAACCGGCTGGCGCACATGAGCATGGCGGCGCGCCTCGTCCCCTCCGGAGGCTCGCTACTACGGGACGCGGGGCGTGACGCGCACCAGGCCCCGACCGTGGAGGAGAGCGACCTCCTCGACTCATTCTTCCTCACCGGCCGGCGGTCGGTCTGTTCCCGTGAATTCGTCGAGCAACTTCACCACCGGACCCGTGCGGTGCTCACGGACCTCGAGCACCAACCGCTCGAAGTCCGTTACGACCGTGCCGCGCTCGACGACCTACAGGCCCGCATTACGACCCATATCGCCTTCCCCGCGCAGGCCGCTGAAGCCATCCTCACCGAAGGGACGGACAACCGTGGATGACCTGACCGAAATGCAGCCGTACGTCGAGAAGACGATGCCGATGACACCCGAGCTGATGCGGTACGTGCGTGCGCAGGCCGGACCCCTGACCGCCGCCCAGCGCTCACTGATGGACGCCACGCTCGCGCTCGGCGGTGTCGCCGAGATGCAGATTCCCCCCGAGCAGGGGGTCCTACTCACCCTGCTCGCGCGGCTGATCTCCGCCCGCACGGTCGTCGAGGTCGGCACCTTCACGGGGTACTCGACGATGGCGCTCGCCGAAGGCGTCGACACCGACGGCACAGTGATCACCCTTGACATCACCGATGAGTGGTCGGCGATCGCGACCGAGGCCTGGCGCGCGGCCGGGGTGGCTGAGCGGATCCGCCAGGTGCACGGGCCGGCGGCGGAGTCGCTCCGGACGCTGCCGGACGAGCCGTTCGTGGACCTCGTCTTCATCGACGCGGACAAGGTCGGCTACGTGGACTACTGGGAACTGCTCGTGCCCCGGGTCCGTCCCGGCGGCCTGCTGATCGCCGACAACGTCCTGTACGCGGGTGAGGCGGTGTCCCCGGACGCGACGGGCAACGCGCAGGCCATCCGCGACTTCAACGCCCATGTACTCGCCGACGACCGGGTCGAATCCGTCCTGCTCACCGTGGCCGACGGGCTCACCCTCGCCCGCAAGAAGTAAGCCCCGCAGACGATGCAAGCGAATGTGGAAGTGGACCAATGAAGGCGGCGTTGCTCAACAGGCCCGGTGAGATCATCACCGGGGAGGTGCCCGACGCGGTGATCGAGCTCCCGACCGACGCGGTCGTCCGTGTCGTGGCGGCGGGCGTCTGCGGCACGGACGTGCGGGCCTACCGGGGACTCCCCGGCCCGGTCTCGGGGCCGTGGTGCGGACACGAGTTCGTAGGCGTGGTTGAGGACGTGGGCACGGCCGTAGAGACGGTCCGCGTGGGTGATCTCGTCGTGGCCCCGTTCATGTTCTCCGACGGGACGTGCGCCCGGTGTGCCCGCGGGGTTCCCACCTCCTGCATGGCCGGCGGCATGTGGAGCGTTCAGGCAGGTGGAGCGCAGGCCGAGGCGATACGCGTGCCGCTCGCCGACGGGACGCTCGTCCACGTCCCGATGGACGAGCACGACGAGCGCGTACCGGCAGTGCTGACGCTCGCCGACGTCATGCCCACCGGGTACCACGCGGTCCGGACGGCCGGGCCTGTCGCCGGAGCCACCGTCGCCGTCGTCGGGGACGGCGCGGTGGGGCTGTGCGCGGTGCTGGCGGCCCGCCGGGCCGGCGCGGAGCGGGTACTCCTCCTCGGGCACCACGAGGGCAGACTGCGCATCGGGAAGGGCTTCGGCGCGACCGAGGTCGTCACCGCTAGGGGTCCGGAGGGACACGCCCAGGTTCTCGACGCCACCGGAGGAATCGGCGCTGACCTCGTGGTCGAGGCCGTCGGCGAGCAGGGAGCGCTGGACACCGCCATGGCGGTGTGTGCCGACGGCGGCGTGATCAGCCTGGTCGGCGGCCCGCACGGCGCGATCGACATGGCGGCGTGCTTCCTGCGCAACGTGCGGCTCACCGGTGGGCTCGCACCGGCCCGCGCCTATCTTCCGGAGCTCCTCGCCGACGTCGTCGCGGGCGAACTCGATCCGAGTCCGGTGTTCGAGCTGACCGTGCCGCTGGACGCCGCGGACGGTGGTTACCGCGCGATGGTCGATCGGCAGGCCACGAAGGTCCTGGTCGAACCGTGAGGGTGAACGTGAGAACGTACGAGGATCCCGGGGAGATCGCGGTCAGCGGGTACGTTCTGGACTCGCCGGCGGACGGCGACCGGATCGCCGTGGTCGATCACTCGCGCGGTGCGCCGCGCGAGTGGACGTACGGTGACCTCACCCGGGCGATCAGCGGGCTCGCCGGGTGCCTGCGCAGCCTCAGGCTGGGCGAGGACGCCGTCGTTGCCGTGCTGACGGAGAACAGCGCGGAGTTCGTCATCGCGTACCACGGGACACTGACCGCAGGGTGCACGGTCCTGCCGCTCGACCCGCGCGACCCGGCGCGATGGGCCGCCGCGATCGCCGAGACCGGCGCGGAGGCGCTCATCGTCGAGACCGCCCTCGGGATCCCCGAGTCATCGATTCCGGCCACGCACACGATCGTGATCGGGGACGGGCCACCCGGATGCGTCGCCTGGGCGGAGGCGCTGCGCGCGGCGCCGGATCCGCAGCCCGTCCGCGGCGGAGAGCGGCCCGCGGTCCTGATGTCCTCCAGCGGCACGCTGCGCGGACCGAAGCGGATCGCGGTGACCCACCATAACCTGGTGGCCAACCTCGCCCAGATCGCCGCGTTGCACGAGATCCGCAGCGGGGACGTCGTCCTATCCGTCCCCCCGCTGCGGCACATCTACGGGATGCAGATGGCCATGAACCCGGTACTGCGCGCTGGGGCGACCCTGGTCATCGTCGCCACTCCCTTCTCGGTGCCGCACTTCCTCGGCCTGCTCCGGGACCACCAGGTCGCGGTGGCGTACGTGGTGCCGAGCGTGCTCGCCGAACTGGCGGCGATGCCGTCGATGCAACGGGCCTGGCCGGACCTGCGACTGGCCGTGTCCGGAGGGGCGCCGCTGCCCACGTCCGTGGCCGTCCGGTCCGCCGAGTCGCTGGGGGTACCGGTGGTGCAGGGCTTCGGTATGACCGAGGCGGGCTGCGTCTGCTTCAGCCCCGACGGCCGGGCGGTGCCGATCGGCTCGGTGGGCGTCCCGCTGCCCGGCACGGAGGTGCGGTTCGTCGATCCGGAGACTGGTACGGACGTCGCACCGGGCCGGCCGGGCGAACTGTGGGTACGCGGCCCGCAGGTGGTGCCGGCCGGCGCCGACCCGTCGATGCCGCGCGCCGAGGGCGGCTGGCTGCGCACCGGCGACCTGGCAGCCCAGGACGACGAGGGATTCGTCCGGATCACCGGCCGGATCAAGTCGCTCATCAAGTACAAGGGGTACCAGGTCTCACCGGCCGAGCTCGAGGACGTCCTGGCCACGCACCCCGCCGTCGCCGAGGCCCTCGTCGCGGGCCTGCCCGATCCCGTGGCGGGCGAGGTGCCGAAGGCCTACGTCGTGCTCAACGACCGGGTGCCCCTGTCCGAGATCACGCGACACGTCGCCGACCGGGTCGCGCCGTACAAGCGCGTGCGGGCCATCGAGCGCGTACAGGCCATCCCCCGTTCCTCCACCGGCAAACCGACCCGGCCGCCGGCCCTCCGGGCCCTCGTGACCGGCGGTGGCCGGGGTCTGGGCCGGGCGTTCGCCGAGGGCCTCGCGGCGGCGGGCGCGTCCGTACTCGTCACCGGACGCGACGAGGCCGGCCTCCTCGAGACGGCCAAGGGCATCCGGGAGCGCGGCGGCATCGGGGAGTACGCGGTCGCCGACCTCACCGATCCGCAAGCCTGGGCACGCGTCCTCGGTCACCTGGACGACACGCTCGGCGGCGTCGACGTGCTGGTCAACAACGCCGGTGCCCCAGGACCGATCGGTCCTCTGTGGGAGGTCGACGAGGACGCGTGGTGGCACGCGATGGAGGTCAACGTCCGAGGAAGTGCGCTCGTCACCCGAGCCATACTGCCCCGGCTGCTCGACCAGGGCGGCGGTCGTGTCGTCACCGTCGTCAGCCGGGCCGGCCGGAAGCGATGGCCGCACGCCGGCGCGTACTCGATCTCGAAGGCCGCGTTGATCTCCCTGACCGCGAACCTCGACGGCGAGGTCCACGGCACCGGGATCACCGCTGTCGCCTTCGATCCCGGCCTTCTCGACATCGGCATTACCAGGGCACATCTCGACCGTGGGCACACCGGAGACCGCTGGGCCGACGAGATCCTGGACTGGACCCTGGCCGCACGCGACGCCGGACGGTTCACTCCTGTCGAGACGGCCGTACGTGCGCTGGTCGCCGTGGCCACGGGTGCAGCCGACCACCTGGCCGGCCGATACGTGACAATCGAGGACCTGTCGCTGGATTAAGGCGTCGTGGTGATCCCTGGCGAATGCTGCCGATAGGACGCAGTAGCCACCAGGGATCACCTTTCGAGCCGGGGCGCCGGGGTCAGGAGCCGGTGACGCGGATGAGACCTTCCTGGACGACCGAGACGACGAGCTCGCCGGTGCGGGTGAACACCTGGCCGCGGGCGAGACCGCGGGCACCGGAGGCGTTCGGGGTGTCCTGGGCGTACAGCAGCCACTCGTCGGCGCGGAACGGCCGGTGGAACCACATCGCGTGGTCGAGGCTGGCGCCCATCGTCTTACGGTCGCCCCAGGCGAGACCGTGGTTGAGCAGGACGGTGTCCAGCAGGGTCATGTCCGAGGCGTACGTCATCAGGCAGACGTGCAGCAGCGGGTCGTCGGGCAGCTCCCCCGCCACGCGCAGCCAGACCAGCGACTCCGGCCCGACCAGCTCCGGGTCGCGGGCGGCCTCCCAGGTCAGCGGCGTGACGTGCCGCAGGTCGATCGGCCGGTTGCGCATGAACTCGTTGTCCAGCTTGCCGAAGAGCCGCTCCATCCGCTCCTGGAACGTCGGCAGCTCCTCCGGACCCGGCACCTCGGGCATCGGCGCCTGGTGCGACGGGCCGTCCTCGGCGATCTGGAACGACGCCGACAGGGTGAAGATCACCTTGCCGTGCTGGATGGCGGAGACCCGCCGCGTGGTGAACGACCGGCCGTCACGGACCCGGTCGACGGTGTACACGAGCGGCACGCTCGGGTCGCCCGGGCGGATGAAGTACGCGTGCAGCGAGTGCACCCTGCGGTCGTCGGGGACGGTACGCCCGGCGGCGACCAGCGCCTGGCCGGCGACCTGCCCGCCGAACACGCGCTGCTGGCGCTCCTCCGGGCTTCGCCCCCGGAAGATGTCGGCCTCGATCTGCTCCAGGTCGAGCAGTTCGAGCAGCTCCTTCAGCGCGGCGTTCATCGCTCCATGACTCCTCAGGCTTACGGCGTCTCGCCCCGGCAGAGTGCGAGCACGGCCGAACCGTACCGCTCCAGCTTGACGGCGCCGACACCGGGGATCGCGGCCAGCTCCGCCTCCGTGGCGGGAGCGCGCTCGGCGATGGCCTGCAGGGTGGCGTCGGTGAAGACGACGTAGGCGGGGACCTTCTGCTCCTTGGACGCCGCCGCCCGCCACTCCTTCATCCGGGCCAGCAGGTCCTCGTCGTAGTCGGCGGGGCAGGTCTCGCAGCGGCCCAGCTTGCGCTCGATCGCGGCGGTCAGCGGCCGCCCGCAGACCCGGCACGGCTGCGGCCCCGTGGCGACGGCCCGGCGCTTGGACCGGTCGACGCGCGGCGGACCCGAGCTCTGCGGGGCCAGACCGTCGAGGAACCGCGACCGCCGGCGGCCCTTACGGCCGCCCGGCGAGCGGGCGAGCGCCCAGGACAGGGCCAGGTGCTCACGGGCCCGCGTCACGCCGACGTACAGCAGCCGGCGCTCCTCCTCGATCTGCTCCGGGCTCTTCTCCGCGTAAATGATCGGCAGCGTGCCCTCGACCAGGCCGGCGAGGAACACCGCGTCCCACTCCAGACCCTTCGCGGTGTGCAGCGTGGCGAGCGTCACGCCCTCCAGCGCGGGCGCGTGCTGGGCGTTCGCGCGCTCCTCCAGCTCGGTGACGAAGTCGCGCAGGCCGGCGCCCGGCCGGTCCGCGGCGACGTCCTCGGCGAGCTGCGCCAGGGCGGCCAGGGACTCCCAGCGCTCCCGGGCGGCGCCGCGCCCCTCCGGCGGCCGGTCCGTCAGCCCGGCGGAGGCCAGGACGTCCCGCACGGCACGGACGAGCGGCTCACCGTCGTCGGCGGACCGGGCGGCGCCGCGCAGGAGCACGACCGCCTGGCGCACCTCCGCGCGTTCGAAGAACCGCTCCGCGCCCTTCACGACGTACGGCACGCCCGCGTCGGCGAACGCCTGCTCGTACGGCTCCGACTGCGCGTTGATGCGGAACAGCACCGCGATCTCACGGGCCGGCACGCCGTCCTCGATGAGCGCCCGCGCCCGCTTGGCGACGGCCTCGGCCTCGGCGACCTCGTCGTCGTACTCGTGGAAGGTCGGCTCGGGGCCACCGGGCCGCTGCGCGACGAGTTCGAGACGGTGGTTGCGCGCCTCCCCCCGCGCCTGCGCCAGCACGCCGTTGGCCAGGTGCACGACCTGCGGGGTCGACCGGTAGTCGCGGGTCAGCTTGACGACCTTCGCGCCGGGATGCTCGACCGTGAAGCGCAGGAGGTACGCGGGGGTGGCGCCGGTGAAGGAGTAGATCGTCTGGTTCGGGTCGCCGACCACGCAGAGCTCGTCGCGCTCGCCCAGCCAGACGTCCAGCAGCAGTTTCTGCAGCGGGTTGACGTCCTGGAACTCGTCGACGACGAAGTAGCGGTACTGGTCGCGGACCTGGTTCGCGACCTCCTGATGCTCCATGAGCATCGCGGCGGTCAGCTCCAGCATGCCCTCGAAGTCCAGCAGGTTCCGCTCGCGGCGGAGCTCTTCGTACGCCGTGTAGAGCCGCGCGACGTCGGACGCGTCGGCGGGCGGGGTGCGCCCGGCCTTGGCGGCCGACGCCGGGTAGTCCTCCGGGCGGGTCTGGGTGACCTTCGCCCACTCGATCTCGGCCGCCGTGTCGCGCAGCTCCGTACGGCCGAGGGACAGCCGGCACACGCGCGCCGCCTCCGCGACCAGGCCGAACTTCGACTCGATGAGTGTCGGCGGCTCCCCGCCGATCACCTTCGGCCAGAAGTAGGCGAGCTGCTTGAGCGCCGCGGAGTGGAAGGTGCGGGCCTGAACGCCGGGCGCGCCGAGCCGCCGGAGCCGCCCGCGCAGCTCCCCGGCGGCCCGGGTGGTGAACGTCACGGCCAGCACCCGCTGCGGGGCGATGACGCCCGTCAGCACGGCGTACGCGATCCGGTGGGTGATCGCGCGGGTCTTGCCCGTGCCCGCGCCGGCCAGCACGCACACCGGACCCCGGGTCGCCTCGGCGACCGCACGCTGGTCCGGGTCGAGCCCGGCGAGGATCTGCTCGGCGTCCATGACCCCTCCCGTCACTTCTCTTCCATACTCCCAGGGCCGGTCGCCCACCGGGGCCCGAGTGCGGGTCCGAGCGCGGGGCCGGGGGAATGCCGGCCGGTGATCGCGCGTTTGGACAGTCGACTTCGAGCGCCCCGCCCAAGACGAAGGAGAGCCATGACCGCGCCCGCGACGGGTGAGCTGACCATGTACACCACGACCTGGTGCGGCTTCTGCCGCCGGCTCAAGACCCAGCTGGCCCGCGAGGGCATTCACATGGTCGAGGTGGACATCGAGCGCGACCCCGCGGCCGCCGAGTTCGTCGAGAGCGTCAACGGCGGCAACCAGACTGTACCGACCGTGGTCTTCCCGGACGGAACCGCCGTCACCAACCCGTCGGCCAAGGAGGTCAAGGCGCGTCTCGCGGCGCTCTGATCGGTCAGCGGGTGGAGGACAGGCCGGTGATGACGACCTTCCCGACGGGGCGGTCCTCCACCAGGTGACGTAGCGCCTCTCCCACGGCCTCCAGCGGGTAGATCGCGTCGATGACCGGGCTGATCCGGCCCGCCGCGAGCAGGCCGGTGATCTCGGTCCACGCCGCCTTCGCGTCGGCGGCCGGCGCGGCGTGCAGCGAGAAGCCGTGGAGGGTGGTGCGGCGTCCGATGACCTCGTGCAGTGGCAGGCAGGTGCTGCGGCCTCCTGAGCAGCCGACCAGGACGATGCGCCCGGCCACCGCCATGGCGGCCGCGATCTGCGCGGTCACCGGTCCGCCGACGCCGTCGACGGCCAGGTCGATGCCGGCCGGGAAGCCGTCACCGAGCCCGTCGGGCAACCGATGTGATTCGAGGTCGACGACCTCGATGCCACGGGCCCAGGGCGCGGCCCGGATGGCCTCCGCCTTCGCCGTGGACCCCACGCCGCCCGCGACGGCCGCCGCGCCGAGGGCGCGCGCCAGCTGGACGGTCGCGTTGCCCACGCTGCCGCCGATACCCGGCGCGAAGACGCACCTGCCCGGCTTGAACGCGCCCATGCGCAGGGCGAGCAGTCCGGTGAGGTAGGCGATCGGGACGGCGGCCGCGACCTCGTCGGACACGCTGACCGGGATTTCGGCGAGGTTCCGGGAGGGGACGACGGCGTACTCGGCCATCGTCCCGTCGGCGGTGACGCCGCCGGGACCGGCGAAGAACATCACCCGCGTACCGGCCCGCCAATACGCGGCGGGGTCGGCGACGACCAGGCCGGCGCCCTCGCCGCCCAGCGTCAACGGCAGCAGCCCGGCCCGCGACGGGCCGCTCGTCGCCACGGCGTGGTCCAGTGGCGTCACGCCCGCGGCCGTGATCTGCACCAGCACCTCGCCCGGAGCGGGGACCGGCACCTCGACCTGCTCGATCCGCACATCCGTCGTATGCGCGGTGATCGGATAAGCGCGCGCCGCCTTCACGTGAGTCGTCCCCCCGGGAATCCCCCATACCCGGATCGGGAGGACGGCACGCGCGGGCGGGTGCCCGAGGCCGGCTCGGGCACCCGCGCCGAGACTCAGCTCGGGAGCGTCCACCTCTGGTTGTCGCTGCCGGCGCAGTCCCAGATCTGCAGGCGGGTGCCGTTGGCCGAGCTGGGGCCGGTGGCGTCGAGGCAGCGGCCGGAGTTCGGGTTGACGAGGGACCCGTTCGCGCCCTGCTGCCACTTCTGCGCGCCCGTGCCGTTGCAGTCGTACAGCTGCACCTGCGTGCCGTTGGCCGTGCCGGCCGCGGTCACGTCCATGCACTTTCCGAGGGCCCGCAGGGTCCCGTCGGAGCCGACCGTCCACTGCTGTGCCGCGGTGCCGTTGCAGTCGTACAGCTGCACGGCCGTGCCGTTGGCGCTGTTGGCCCCGGCCACGTCCACGCACTTACCGCCGTAGCCGGTGATCCGGCCCGTACGGCCGCCGGAGGAGCCGGAGGTGGTGACGTGCACGTAGTCGACGACGAGCTGCTGCGGGAACGTCGTGCTGCCGTCCGGGTCGCCGGGCCAGTAGCCGCCGACCGCGAGGTTGACGATGATGTAGAAGGGGTGGTCGTAGACCCAGCGGTTGCCGCCCAGGTCGGCCGGCGTGCGGGTCTCGTAGACGTTCCCGTCGACGGACCACTGGATGGAGTTCGGCGACCAGTCCACCGCGAAGGTGTGGAAGTCGTCGTAGAAGTGCGCGCCGCCCGGCAGGGTGTAGCCCGCGCCGATGCCGCCCGAGCCGGAGTAGCCCGGACCGTGGATGGTGCCGTGCACGGTGCCCGGTTCGGAGCCGATGTTCTCCATGATGTCGATCTCGCCGCTGTTGGGCCAGCCGACGCTGCCGATGTCGTTGCCGAGCATCCAGAAGGCGGGCCACATGCCCTGGCCGCGCGGGATCTTCATCCGGCTCTCGAAGTGGCCGTACGCCTGGGTGAAGGTGGCCGCCGTGGACAGGCGCGCGGACGTGTACTGGCAGGTGCCGTACCAGCAGTTGTAGTTGCCGGGGTTGTCCTTTCGCGCGGTGATGACCAGGTGACCCTGGCCGTCGAGCGCGGCGTTGTGCGTGCCGTTCGTGTAGTACTACCGCTCGTGGTTGTTGACGTTGTCGCCGGTCTCCGGGCGCCACTTGCCGGCGTCGACGGCCGCGCCGGCGGGCCCGTCGAAGTCGTCGGTGAAGGTGGCGGTCGCGGCGGCCGCGGCGGGGAGGATCGTGCCGTGGGTGCCGTTGCCGGCGACCACGGTCGCGGCGCTGCCGAGGCCGGCGAGCGCGAGGGCCGCGAGGAACAGGCGGCCGGTCCTACGTCGGCGGGGTGACGTGGACATGCTTCTCCTTTCGGGTCACAGGTGGGAACCCCGGTGCAGAGGGTCCGCTGCTGCCTCCCCCGAAGGCTTCTGACAGGAAGGCTTCCTGTCTGTAATGCGGACACTATGCTTCTTAAAACAAGGTGTCAATGAAGTCCTCGAGTGAGGACGCCCTGGTGGGGAGGCGCCTCGACCGTTGCATCGGCCGATGGGACGGGCACCCTTATGCGCGCCTTAACCGCTCCCTAAGACCGCCTGCGCCGCCGGGCGCCCCCGCATGATCGGCTCGGCTTGACGCCCCACGCCGATGGCGGTACCACCGAGCCATGTACGCCGAGGAACGCCAGCAGGAGATTCTCCAACGCACTCGCGAGGCCGGCCGGGTCGACGTCGTGACACTCGCGGAGGACTTCGGCGTCACGATGGAGACGATCCGCCGGGACCTCACCGTCCTCGAACGCGCCGGCGCGCTGCGCCGCGTGCACGGCGGCGCGATCCCGGTCGAGCGCCTGGGCTTCGAGCCCGCGCTCGCCGCCCGTGACGCGGTGCTGACCGCCGAGAAGGAGCGCATCGCCAAGGCCGCCCTCGCCGAGCTGCCCCAGGAAGGCTCGATCATCATCGACGCGGGCTCGACGACCGGGCGTCTCGTGCAGGTCCTGCCGAGCGACCGGGAGCTGACCGTCATCACCAACTCCCCGCCCCTGGCGACCGTCCTCGCCACCCGCTCCAACCTCAACGTGATCATGCTGGGCGGCCGTGTCCGCGGGCGCACCCTCGCCACGGTCGACGACTGGGCGATGCGGCCGCTGGACCGGCTCCGCGTCGACGTGGCGTTCATGGGGACGAACGGCTGCTCCGTCGAGGCCGGGCTCACCACGCCCGATCCGGCCGAGGCCGCGATGAAGGAGTCGATGATGAGGGCCGCGCGGCGCACGGTCGTCCTCGTCGACCACACGAAGGTCGGGAACGACTACCTCGCCCGGTTCGCCGCGCTGTCCGAGGTCAGCCTCCTGATCACGGACACCGGGCTGAACGCCGGACTGGCGGCCGACCTCGCCGCGGAAGGCCCCGAGGTCGTCCGCGTGTGAACCCTCGGGAAGAACCGTGAACGCCCCCGCCGTCGGCGGGGGCGTTCACGCGGCCTGATCAGGAGGAGAGCACGGCGGCGCGGGCCTCGGCGGCGTCGGCGGCGTCGAGGGCGCGCCGCGCCAGGTCCTCGCACGCGGCGCGGTCGTGCGCGGCGAGGCGGGCGCGTACGGCGGGCACGCTGCGCGCGCTCATCGACAGCTTCGTCACGCCCAGGCCCACCAGCACCGGGGCGAGGGCGGGGTCGGCGGCGGCCTCGCCGCACACCCCGACGGACCGTCCGCTGCGCCGGCCCGCCTCCGCGCAGGCGGCGATGAGCTGCAGCAGCGCCGGTTGCCACGGGTCGAGCAGGTCGGCGAGGGCGCCCGACTGCCGGTCGGCGGCGAGGGTGTACTGGCTGAGGTCGTTCGTTCCGATGCTGAGGAAGTCGGCGACCTGGAGGAGACGGTCGGCCCGCAGCGCGGCGGCCGGCACCTCCACCATCACGCCCGCGGTGCGCAGGCCGAACGCCCGGGCCCGTTCGACGAACGCGGCGGCCTCGACGGGCGTCGAGACCATGGGCGCCATGACCCAGACGTCCGCGGTCGCCTGCTCGGCGGCCCGCGCGACGGCCTCGAGCTGGGTGTCGAGGATCTCGGGCCGGTCCCGGGCGACGCGCAGGCCGCGCACGCCGAGTGCCGGGTTCGGCTCCTCGGGGAGGCCGAGGAACGGCAGCGGCTTGTCGGCGCCGGCGTCCAGCGTCCGTACGACGACGGTGCCCTCGGGGAACAGCGCGAACGCCTCGGCGTACGCGGCGACCTGCTCGTCCAGGCCCGGCGCGTCCTTGCGGCCGAGGAACAGGAACTCGGTGCGGAACAGCCCGACCCCGGCGACCCCGTCCAGGTCCGCACCCCGCAGGTCGGCCGCGGATCCGATGTTGACCATGAGGTCGACGGGATGGCCGTCCGCCGTACGGCCTGGACCGCGCCCGGCGGTGAGCCGGCTGCGCTCCTCGGCCGCCCGCGCGCGTACGCCGGCGGCCTCGTCGTCGCCGACGCCCGCGCGGACCTGGCCGCTCGTGCCGTCCACGGCGACCACCGTGCCCTCCGGGACCTCCAGGATCCCGGCGCAGCCGACCACGGCGGGCAACCCGAGCGCCCGCGCGAGGATGGCGGTGTGGCTGGTCGGCCCGCCGCGCTCGGTGACGAGGGCGAGGACGGTGCCCGTGTCGAGGCCGACCGTGTCGGCGGGCGCGAGGTCGTCGGCGACCAGGACGAACGGGTGCCCGGGGGACGGCAGGCCCGGCATCGGCCGGCCCAGCGCCGCGGCGATCGCCCGGTGCGCGATGTCGTCGAGGTCCGCGGCGCGTTCGCCGAGGTACCCGCCGAGGGAGGCGAGCAGCTCACGGTGCCGATCGAACGTGGACCGCAGGGCGTGCGCGGCGTCCTCCCCGGCCCGTACGCGCTCGGCCACCCCGTCCCGCAGGGTCGGGTCGGCGGCGATCATCGCCTGCGCGGACAGGATGTCCCGCGCCTCCCCGTCCGCGGCCTCGGAGCGGGCCCGCAGGTCGGCCTCGGCGGCCTCCAGGGCCCGTACGGCGTCGGCGAGTTCGCGTTCGGGGTCGGTGACGGGGCGAGGGTCCGGCAGGGCCGGCGGGGCCGCCATCCGCGCCACCGCCCCGGCGGACAGGCCGGGACCGACCCCGATGCCCTGCAGGGCCCGCGGCGGGGCGTCGAGGTCAGGCATCCGCCGGTTCCTCGGCGTCCAGGTCGCGGGCGAGCAGGGCGGCGAGGGCGTCGAGGGCCGCGTCGGCTCCCGGACCGTCCGCCTCGAGGGTCACCTCGGTGCCGTGCCCGACGCCGAGGGACAGTACCGCCAGCATGCTGGCGGCGGGCACGGCCGGGCCGTCGCCGACGCGGATGCGCACGGGCGTCTCCTGGTCGGCGGCGGCCTTGACGAACAGGGCCGCGGGCCTCGCGTGCAGGCCGGTGCGCGCGGCGACGGCCACGGTACGTGTGGGCATGTCCACTCCCTCGTCAGGGCTCGATGGTGACCTTGATGGCGACGCCACGGGACACGATGTCGATGCCCTCGAGGACGTCGGCCAGCGGCAGGTGGTGGGTGATCAGATCGGCGACGGGCACCGCGCCCGAGGCGATGAGATCGAGGGCGCGGGCGTTGTGGGCCGGGCTGGACCCGTTGGCGCCCACGATCGTCAGCTCCCGGTAGTGCACGAGGTTCGAGTCGCAGGAGATCACCGGGTTGTCCTTCGGCAGCCCGCCGAAGAAGCTGATCCGGCCCTGCCGCGCGGCCATCTGCAGCGCCTGCTCCTGCGCGGCGCCGGAGGCTGCGGCGGTGATGACGACGTCCGCGCCGCGGCCGTTCGTCAGCTTCAGCACCTGGTCGACGACGTCCGTGCCGGTGAGCGCGGCGTCGGGGTCGACTCGCTCGGCCGACATGGCCAGCCGTTCGGCGTTGAGGTCGACCAGGAAGACCCGCGCGGCGCCCCGGGAGCGGGCCAGCCGTACGTGCAGGCAGCCGATCGGCCCGGCGCCCATGACCACGACGTCGTCGCCCTCGCCCACGCGGGCGAGCTCCTGGCCGTTGAGCACGCAGGCGAGCGGCTCGGCCACGGACGCCTCGGCGAAGCCGACGCCGTCGGGGATGCGGTTCAGGCCGTCGACGGCGAGGACCTTGGCGGGCACGATCGTGTACTCGGCGAACCCGCCGTCGTAGTGATAGCCCATCGACTCCTGGTTCGGGCAGACGGTGCGGTGGCCCCGGCGGCACTCCTCGCACTGCCCGCACGGGATCGCCGCGATCACCTGCACCCGGTCGCCCGGGGCCCAGCCGGTCACACCCTCGCCGACCTCGGCGACCTCACCGGCGATCTCGTGCCCCATGACACGTGGCGGCCGGATGTGGTGGTGGCCGTGCTTGTAGATCTTGACGTCGGTGCCGCAGGTCGAGCAGTTGCGCACCCGGATCTTGACCTCTCCCGGGCCGGGGGATGGCTCGGGCGCCTCTTCGAGACGGATGTCCCCGGGCGCGTGGAAACGGGCGACCTTCACTGCGTGACCTCCTCTGCGTCCGGCTGCAACAGCCGGATGACCTCATCGACATCGGTGCTCTCCCGGAGGGCGCGGGCCTTGTCCGGGTCGAGCAGGATCTGGGCGAGCTCTGACAGCAACCGCACGTGCCCGTCGCCCTTCGCGGCGATGCCGACGCACAGGACGACGTGGTTGCCGTCCCAGTCGACTCCGCCGGGGAAGCGCAGGACGCACAGCGCGTCGTGGCGTACGGCGTCCTTGCCGGCGAGCGTGCCGTGCGGGATGGCGACGCCCTCGCCGACGTACGTCGAGATCGAGCGCTCGCGTTCCACCATGGCCTCGACGTACGTGGTGTCGACGGCGCCGACGTCGAGCAGCGTCCGCCCGCACTGGCGGATCGCGTCGTCGCGGTCGGCCGCCACCGCGTCGAGGCGTACGGCGGCGCGGTCGAGCAGGTCAGGCACTGATCTCGCTCCCGTCCTTGATCGCCTTGACGAGGCGGGTCACCGCCGGGTCGCCGATGAACACCTGGAACGTGATGATCGGTTTGTCCGGCGCGCCGGCCTTCGCCCGGGCGCCGAGGCCGGCGTGGCAGACCACGACGTCGGCGTCGGCGGGGATGTTGTTGACCGGGGTGTGCTCCACCGCGACCGCGTTCTTCTTCAGCTCCTTGCGGAGCTGGCTGGCGAGCATGACGCTGCTGCCCATGCCCGCGTCGCAGGCCACGACCAGCTTCTTGACGTCCTTGCCGTTCATTCGTCGTCACGCTCCCTGGGGTTCGGGGTGGGTGGTGGGCTGCGCCGTCTCCTGCGGCGTCTCGTTCACGGCTCCGTCATCGGCCTCGGCGTCGGCCTCCTTCTCGGCGAACCGCCCGAAGCCGAGGAGCAGGGAGCCGACGGCGAACGACACGCCCGCGGCGACCAGCACGCCCGCGAAGACGCCGAACCAGCCGCCCTTCGGGGTCTCCGCCGCGTACGCGAAGATGCTGCCCGGCGACGGCGTGGCGACCAGGCCGGCGCCGGTGATCATGAACGTTCCGATGCCCGCGGCGCCGCCCGCGATCGAGGCGAGGATCATACGGGGCTTCATCAGGATGTACGGGAAGTAGATCTCGTGGATCCCGCCGAGGAACTGGATGATGATCGCGGCGGGCACGCTGGGCCGCAGCGTCTTCGGCCCGAACAGCAGGTAGGCGACGAGAACGCCCAGGCCGGGGCCGGGGTTGGACTCCAGCATGAACAGGATCGACTTGCCGTGCCGGGCCGCCTCCGCGACACCGAGCGGGCCGAGCACGCCGTGGTTGACGGCGTTGTTGAGGAACAGCACCTTCGCGGGCTCGATCAGCACGGATGCGAAGGGCAGCAGGTGGTGGTTGATCAGCCACGTGACGCCGTGGCCGGCCGCGGTGGTGACGTTCCGCACGATGGGGGCGACGCCCCAGACCCCGAACAGGGCCGCGGCGCCGCCGATGATCCCGGCGGTGAAGTTGTCCACCAGCATCTCGAAGCCGGCCTTGGTCCGCTCGGCGGTGAACTCGTCGACCTTCTTCAGGACGTACGCCGCCAGCGGTCCGAGGATCATCGCGCCGAGGAACATCGGGATCTTGGCGCCGACGACGACGCCGACGGTCGCGACCGCGCCCACCACGGCGCCGCGCTGGCCGTGCACCATGCGCCCGCCGGTGTAACCGATGAGCACCGGGAGCAGCAGTGTGATGATCGGGTCGACGAGGGCCGCGAACTGCTTGTCCGGCAGCCAGCCGGTCGGGATGAACAGCGCGGTGATCAGGCCCCAGGCGATGAAGGCCCCGATGTTGGGCATCACCATCCCGGCCAGATATCCGCCCAGGCGCTGGATCTGGGCCTTGACGCCGGTACCGGTGACGGTGGGGGTGTACGCAGTGGCCATGTAGGGCCTCCTAGTGATCTGCGTGTGGATCAGGCGATGAGCGACCGGCCGAGGTCCGGACGCGTGTGGATGCGGACGATGTCGCGCCGGATGTCCTCCGGGCGCGGCATCCGGCTGGCGGGCAGGCCGACCGCTGCGGCCCCCCATGCCAGCCCTTCGGCCAGTGCCGGAGCCCCCCGTGCCCCGGCGGCCAGGAAACCGGCGAGCAGTGCGTCGCCCGCGCCGACGGTGCTGCGCGGCACGGCGACCGGCGCCTCGCCGATCGTGACTCCCTCCTCTTCGACCAGTACGGCGCCGTCCGCGCCGAGACTCGCGAGCACGGTCCCGGCGCCGCGGTCCCGCAGCTCTTCCGCCGCCTCGACGACGTCGCCGACGCTGTCGACCGGGCGTCCGACGGCCTCGGCCAGCTCCTCACGGTTGGGTTTGATGAGGAACGGCCTCGCCTCGACGGCGGCCAGGAGCGCCGGGCCGCTCGTGTCCACGGCGACCCGGACCCCGGCGGCGGTGAAGAACTCACACATCCGGGCGTAGATGCCGGTCGGCACGCCCGGTGGCACGCTGCCGCAGGTCACGACCCAGCTGGCACTCCCCATCTCGGCGAGCACCCGGTCGGCGACGGCGTCGAGCTCCTCGCGAGACAGGGGTTCGCCCGGCTCGTTGAGCTTGGTGACCACGCCGTCGGGTTCGACGACCGTGATGTTCGAACGGGTCCGGCCCGCGACCCGCACGGCGCCGAGCGGGATCCCGTCGGCCTCCAGGAGGTGGACGAGCTGGTCGCCGTCCGCCCCGCCGGCGGTCACCACCGCGACCGTCGGCACGTCGTTGGCCAGCAGCGCGCGGGAGACGTTCACTCCCTTGCCGCCCGGGTCGAGGCGCGCCGAGGTGGCACGGATCACGGTGCCGTGGACGAGGCGGTCCACCTCGATCGTGCGATCCAGGCTCGGATTGAGCGTCAGCGTGACGATCACGTGTTGGTTCACCGCCGTTTCGTCTGTGTTTCCATTTGTTTACGCCCAGATTCGTGGGCTCGTCAAGAGGTAAGCGGAAATAGGGACAGACGAAAAAGCCGCCTCCCTCCGTACGGAGGAAGGCGGCCGGGGACGGGTCCAAAAGCGGCGGCTACCAGTCGCCGGGCAGGGCGCCGCCGTACCAGCGCTCGATGAGCTGACGGGCGATCGAGACGCGACCGGGCAGCAGGACCTCCCCGGCCTCCGTCGCCGCCTTCAGCTCCTCACGGGTGTACCAGCGGGCACTGCGGATCTCCTCCTCGTCGACCCGCAGCTCCTGCCCGGGGTCCGCCGTCGCGAAGAAGCCGAGCATCAGGCTGCGCGGCAGCGGCCACGGCTGGCTGCCGAGGTACCGGCAGTCGCGCACGGTGACGCCGACCTCCTCGCGCACCTCACGGGCGACCGCCTGCTCCAGGGACTCCCCCGGCTCGACGAACCCGGCGAGGATCGACACGCGGTTCTCCGGCCACCGGACCCCGCTGGCCAGCAGGATCCGCTCCCCATCGTGCACCAACATGATCACGGCCGGGTCCGTACGCGGGAAGTGCTCCGACCCGTCCACCGTGCAGATCCGGGTGTGACCGGCCGACGCGAGGGTCGTCAGGGCCCCGCAGCGCGGGCAGTGGGTGTGCGTCGCGTGCCAGTTCTGCAGGCCGACCGCCTGGGTGAGCAGCCCGGCGTCCCGGTCGCTCAGCGCCGCCCCGGCCGTCCGCAGGTCCGCGGGCTCCGTGCCCTCGATCGCGGGCAGCGGAGCGGACACCGCGAAGTAGGCGACGCCGTCCCCGTCGGCGCCGAGCAGGTAGCGCTCGCCCTCCGGGGCCTCCTCGCGGCTCAGCAGGACGAGCGCGGGGCCCGGCCGGACCAGCGCCCTGCCCCGCTCGACCACCAGCACCCGGCTGCGCGGGTCGTCCCAGGCCGCCGCCAGCCAGGTCTCGTCACGGCGACGCTCGCCCAACCGGTCGAGCGTGCCGCGGGAGAGCGCCAGCCAGTCCAGCGACTCATAGGCTTCCGTCACGTCAGGCCCTTTCTCGGCTCGCGTCCACAGGTCTCCGGGCTCGCGTCTACAGGCTCGTGGCGAACTCGTCCAGGAGGTACGCGGCGGTCTCCGCGCCCTTGAGCAGCAGCGGCATGTCGACCTTCTCGTTCGGCGCGTGGATCTGGTCCTCGTCCAGCCCGACGCCGAGGAACACCAGCGGCGCCTCCAGGATGTCGGTCAGGTCGGCCTCCGGGCCGCTGCCGCCCTCCCGGGTGAACAGCACCTCGGTGCCGAACGCCTTCTCCATCGCGCGCTTGGCGGCCTGCACGCCCGGCGAGTCGATCGGCGAGAAGCACGGCCGGACCCCGGGCCCGGGGATGCGGACCTCAGCGCGGATACCCGGCGGGGTGCGCTCGGCGACGTACTTACGGACCGCCTCCTGCACCTGCTCGGGCTCCTGCCCGGCGACGAGCCGGAACGACACCTTGGCGTGCGCCTCACGCGGCACGATCGTCTTGCCGCCGGGGCCGGTGTGACCACCCCACATCCCGTTGATCTCCGCGGTCGGCCGCGCCCAGACACGCTCCAGGGTGGTGAATCCCTCCTCGCCGTACGCCGCGCCGCTCTCACCGGCCGTCTCGAGCCACTTGCCCTCGTCGAAGGGGAACTTGGCGAACATCGCCCGCTCGTCCTCGGTCAGCTCCACGACCCCGTCGTAGAAGCCGTCGAGCGTCACGCGGCCCCGCTCGTCGTGCAGACCGGCGAGCAGCTCCGCCATGGCGTGCAGCGGGTTGGGCACCGCGCCGCCGAACGAGCCGGAGTGCAGGTCGATCGACGGGCCGTACAGCGAGATGTCCGCCTCGGTCAGCCCCCGCATGCCGGTGCACATCGACGGCACGTCCGCGGCCCACATCGTCGTGTCGCTGACGACGATCACGTCGCAGGCCAGCCGGTCCCTGTTGGCGCGCAGCAGGTCGGCGAAGTGCGGCGAACCGGACTCCTCCTCACCCTCGATCAGCATCTTCACGGTGACCGGCGGGGCGGTGCGGCCGCTCGCCGCGAGGTACGCCCGCAGCCCGAGCGTGTGGAAGAACACCTGGCCCTTGTCGTCGGACGCGCCGCGGCCGATGAGCTGCTCACCCTTCTCGAACGGCGTGAACGGCGCGGTCTCCCACTCGTCGAGGGGCTCGACCGGCTGGACGTCATGGTGCCCGTACACAACTACCTTCGGCGCGGCCGGATCCTCGGCCGGCCACTCGGCGAACACCGCCGGCAGCCCGTCGGTCTCCCAGATCTCCACGGTCGGGAAGCCGGTCTCGCGCAGGTGGGCGGCGAGCCACTCCGCGGAGCGCCGCACGTCATCGCGCCGCCCTGGATCGCCGGAGATCGACGGAATGGCCAGCCACTCCTTCAGCGCGTCGAAGAACCCGCTCGCGTTGGCATCGATGTAGTCGCGTACGTCCATGAGCAGCCTTCTCGCAGGGGAAACATCCTCTGGCACTCTAGTCCGATGACCGTGCTCATCGATCGCCCCCTCTGGCCGGCCCGTGGTCGGCTCTGGTCGCACATGGTCAGCGACACGTCGTACGAGGAGCTGCACGCGTTCGCCGACCGGCTGGGCGTGCCGCGCCGTGCGTTCGACCGGGACCACTACGACGTGCCGGCGGAGGTGTACGACGCGGCCGTCGCCCTGGGCGCGGCACCGGTCGGCTCCCAGGAGCTGGTCGCCCGCCTGATCGCCGCGGGCCTCCGCCGTCGCAAACGGGCCCCGGCACCTCACGCGGTCATCAGCGCCGAGGATCGCCGTGCAGCACGGTCCGCGGCAGCGTCACCTGATGGCGGTCGCGCAGGACCACGGCGCGCCGTGAGCAACCACGATCCACGGCACTGACGGTCTATGAGCGGCCGAGGAGCATGAGTTCGGTCTCGAGGTTGTGGCGGGCGGCGGACTCCCAGCGGTCGCGGCCCGGGGCCGTACGGAACAGGGCCGGCGCGTCGAGCAGGGCGCGCAGGACGTCGGCGCGGCCCTGGCGGAACGCCTCGTCCGGGACCGCGGCGTACTCCTCGCGCACGGCGGCGGCGTACGCGGCGTAACGCTCCGGACCGGCGGCCAGGATCGCCAGGTCGGCGTCGTTCAGGACGGCGCCGTTGTGGTCCTCCGGGGCCGGGTCGTGCGCCGCGGTCATGCGGACCAGCCGGGCGACCTCCGCGATCGTCTCGGACGGCAGGTCGGTGTCGGCCAGCATCCGCTCGGCGAGGATCGCGCTGCGCTCCTCGTTGTCGGCGCGCAGCGGCTGGTACACCGCGTCGTGGAACCACGCCGCCAGGCGCACCGTCTCGGCGTCGTCGGCCTCCCCGGCCAGCTCGTCGACCCGGTCGAGGACCTCGGCGAGGTGCACGGCGTCGTGGTAGCGGCGATGCGGCTCCTCGTAGCGGCGGATCAGCTCGGCGCCGAGGATCTCCGGGCCGGGCCACCGGGTCAGCAGGCTCATCAGACGGCCCTCGCCGTCCAGCGCCCGCCGGTCTTGTCGATGGTGACGGGGTGGTCGAAGCACGCGCTGATCCGCTCGGTGGTCAGCACGTCGTCGGCGGTGCCGGAGGCCAGGACCTTCCCCTGGCGCAGCAGGATCGCGTGGGTGGTGCTGGCGGGCAGCTCCTCCAGGTGGTGCGTGACGAGGACGCTGGTCAGCGACGGCTGCGCGCGGCGGAGCTGGTCGATGGCGGTCAGCAGCTGCTCGCGGGCGGCGACGTCCAGGCCGGTGGCCGGCTCGTCGAGCAGGAGCAGGCGCGGCCGGGGCATGAGGGCGCGGGCGATGAGCGTGCGCCCGCGTTCGCCGTGCGAGAGGGTCGGCCAGCGGGCGTCGCGGCGGTGGTTCAGGCCGAGCAGGTCGATGAGCTCCTCGGCGTGGTCCATCTGCTCCGGGGTGGGTTTCCAGTGCGGGACCAGCTCGATCGAGCCGGTCGCGCCGGTGAGGACGACCTCGTGCACCGTGCGGCCGGACCGCAGCGGGTGGTGGGGGTTGACGTGGCCGATCCCGGCGCGCAGGTCGCGCACGTCGACCCGGCCGAGCCGGTGACCGAGGATCTCGACCTGCCCGCTCGTGGGGTGCTGGTAGGCGCCGACGAGGCTGAGCAGCGTGGACTTCCCGGCGCCGTTCGCACCGAGCAGCGCCCAGTGCTCGCCTTCGTGGACGGTGAGGGACACGTCGTCGAGCAATGCCCGGCCGTCCCGGACGAAGCGCACATCTTCCACACGGAGTACTGGAGTCATCGCCAGTCGAGCGTACGGCACCTCCCGGGCCCGCAGGGGCACGACCGCGGCGTGCGGGCTTGGGCGACACGCGCGGACCTGGGCGACACGCGCGGGCGCGGCTGTTGCGTCCGGAGGCCGGCCACGCCACTATGGTCACTTCAATAACTTAGGTAAGCCTAACCTGACCTCATCGGGGGATGTGTGCGGCTCTACATCGTCGCGGGCAAGCGGACCGACTCCGTCGCCCACGGCTTCCTGCCCGCGGCCGCCTCGCTCGGCCTCGACGTGACGCTGCTCACCGACCGGCCGTGGCCGGAGGAGACGGTCCAGTGCGACGTCACCGACCACCGGGCGATCATCGACGAGATCTCCCGGCGCGAGACCCCCGCGGCGATCTTCTCCAACAGCGACCACCTGCAGGCGCCCACCGCGCTGGCCGCCGCGTACTTCGGGCTGCCGGGCAAGGACTGGCGGGCCGCGCTGCGCGCCAAGAACAAGGCGCTCATGCGCCGCGCGCTGGGCGGCGTCTTCGCGGTCGAGCTCCGGCCCGGCCAGGAGTCCCCAGCCCTCGACGGCGCCCCGTACCCGCTGGTCGTCAAGCCTCGTGAGGGCGTCGCCAGCGAGGACGTCTTCCTCGTGCGGGACCCGGCCGAGCTCACCGCGCGCTGCCGCGAGATCTGGCGCCGGCGGCCGGGCGCCCTCGTCGTCGAGGAGTACCTTCCCGGTGACCTGCACACCCTCGAGACGCTGAACGGCCGCGTCCTCGGCTCGTTCCGCACGACGCTGTCCCCACCGCCGCACTTCGTCGAGGAGCGTCTCGACTGGGCGCCGCCGCCCTGCGCCGGCCAGGTCCTCGATGCGCTGGAGCGGCTCGGGGTCGGCTTCGGCGCCTGCCACACCGAGTACGTCGTGCACGAGGGCCGCGCGCGGATCATCGAGGTGAACTACCGGATCATCGGCGACCACTGCGACTTCCTGCTCGGCGAGCTCCTCGGCGTGCCGATCTTCGAGTGGGTCCTCCGCGCCCACCTGGGGGAACCGGTGCCGGAGCCGCCGCCCTCCGGCGGCCACGCGGCGGTCGACTCGGTCCTCGCGGACCGGTCCGGCACGCTGACCATCGCGCCGGAGCGCCAGGAGTTCACCGACGACAGTGTCCGCGTGGCGTACTGGCCGGTCCGTACGGCCGGGGACGTCATCGCGCTCACCCGAACGAACCGCGACTATCTCGGCACGATCCGCGCGGTCGGTCCCGGCGCGGCCCGTGTCGACGCCGCGATCCGGCGGTTCCGCGCGCGGCACCGCTGGGAGATCGCCCCGTGACCGGTGCGCCGGCGATCGCGTCCCCGCGGCTGCAGGAGGGGTACCTCGCCGCGCGGGTCCTGGACGCCCTGCTGCGCGAGGACTACGGCGGGCTGTCCCGCCACGCCGACGGGGACCGGCTTACGCTGCCCGGCGGCCGGGTCGTCGCGCTCACGTCCCGGGACGGCGGGTGCGGCCGGTATCCCGGCTTCCTCGCCGAGCGGGTCGTGGCCGGCGCCGTCGGGCTGGACGAGGTGCTCGCGGCCGTACGGGCGCTGGCCGACCCGCGCGACGACGTCGCGGCGTTCGACCGCGAGTGCCGGGAGACGCTGCGGGCGCTGCGCCTGTACGGGGCGGTGCGCCCGCGGCCGTCCGGTCCCACCCGGTACGACGCGCTCGCCGCCGCCCTGGACCACCCGGTCTATCCGACCGCGCGGTGCCGCCTCGGCCTGGACGAGCGCGACCTGCTGGCGTACGCGCCCGAGTTCGGGCCGTCGTTCCGGCTCGCGTGGACCGCCGTGCCCGGATCCCACCGCCACGGCGACCGCCCCGGCTGGTGGCCCGCCCCCGGCGACCTCGGACTGCCCGCCGGGCACGACGTGTTCCCCGTGCATCCGCTGACCGCCCGCCTCGTCCGCACCGTGCCGGGCCCGGCCGTGACCGTACGGCCGACGCTGTCGATGCGGACGGTCGCCGTCGACGCCCGCGAGCACCTGAAGCTCCCGCTGCCGACCAGCACGCTCGGCCTGCGCAACCGCAGGGTCATCGTGCCCGGCACGCTCGCCGACGGCGCGCTCGTCGAACGCCTGCTGCGCGCGATCGCGGACCGGGAACGCGCGCCGGTGCTGCTCGCCGACGAGCAGACGTACGGCCACGCGGACGACCCGCTGCTCGGATACCTCGTGCGCCGGCTGCCCGCCGACGGCGTCCCGGTCGCGGCGCTGCTCGCCCGGACGCCGGACGGACCGTACGTCATCGAGGAGCTGACCGACGACGTCGCGGAGTTCTTCGGGGCGTACCTCGCCGTCCTGTTCGACTGGAACGTCCTCCTGCTGGCGAGGTACGGCATCGCGCTGGAGGCCCACCAGCAGAACGTCTCGATCGTGCCCGGCGACCCGCCGCACCTGCTGATCAAGGACAACGACGGGGCGCTCATCGACCTGGGACGGCTCGCCCGCGTGCTGGGCCGGGCGCCGGACCCGGCGGAGTTCGCCGACCCGCGGCTCCTCACGACAGACCCGGAGGCCCTGGCCCGCGTGTTCGTCACGATCACCGTGCACCTGTGCGCCGGGGCGCTCGCCTTCGGGCTCGCCGAACGCGGCCTGCTCGACCTGGACACGGGACTGGGCCTCGTCCGCGACCGGCTCGCCGCCGCGCTCGACGCGTACGACGACGGCTTCCTGCGGGCGCGCACCCTCGACGCGGACCGCCTGCCCGTCAAGGCCATGGTCACCGCCGGAACGCTGGTCGACAAACAGCGCACCGGCGCCCAGGACATCAACAAGCACTACGGCCCGCCGGGCCCGAACTACCTCAAGAGGTCGACCACGTGACATCCCTCGCCCCCGCCGCGCCCTCCCTCGGAGGGCGGGTCGACCCGGACGCGGCCACGGCCCTCGCCCTGCTGAACTGCGCGGTGCGCGAACTCTGCGCGCCCGAGCAGCAGGTGCGGGTCGCCGGCGGGCACCTCGTGGCCCGCCTGCCCCGCGCCGGCGTCACGCTGCGCGCTCGCCTGCGCCGCCCTCCGCTGCTGAGCTTCCGCCTGGCCGGGCCGATCGAGGAACTCCGCGACCGCTGGACGGTCGTGGACTGGCGGCGGATCACCGCTCTGATCGCCGGCGAGCTGGAGCTGACGACCGGGGCGGCGAATCCCGAGTTCGCCGCGCAGGTGGCCGCCAGCCGCGACGCCATGGAGCTGATCGGCCGGCGCCGCCGGGCGGACGACGCGGACCCGTTCCTGGCGTCGGAACGCTCACTCGTCGCCGGGCACCGGTTCCACCCCTCCCCCAAGGCCCGGCAGGGCGCCGACTGGCCCGCGTACGCCCCGGAGCTCGGTGCCCGGTTCCCGCTGCGCTGGCTGGCCGTCCGGGCGGACGCGGTCGCCGAGGAGGGCGACGTCTCCGTCCTGGACCGGCTCGGCCCGCCCGTCCGCGCCGGGTACCGCGTCCTGCCCGCGCACCCGTGGCAGCTGGACCTGCTCCGCCCGGAGTCCGACGCGATCGTCGACCTGGGACCGTACGGCCCGGAGGCGGCCCCGACGTCCTCCGTCCGCACCGTGTACGTGCCGGACGCGTTCTTGAAGTTCAGCCTCGACGTCCGCATCACCAACTGCGTGCGCAAGAACGCCTGGTACGAGCTGTCCGGCGCGGTCGCGCTGACACGGGCGCTGCGGCCGGTGTTCGAGGAGCTGGCCGGTGACCTGCTCGCCGAACCCGGCTACCGGACCGTGTCCGTCGGCGGCACGCGCCTGCGCGAGGGCCTCGGCGTCATCGTCCGCGAGGGCGTCCGCGGCCTGCCCGGCACTCCCCTGCTGGCCGCCGCCATCGCCGATCCGGACGGCGACAGCCCGGCGGCCGTCTCCCGGCTCCTCGGTGACGACGCCACGCCCGAGCGGGTCCTGGCCTGGTGGGACGCCTACGCCGGGCACGTGGTGCCGCCGGTCCTGCACGCCTACCTGCGGCACGGCGTCGTCCTCGAACCGCACCTGCAGAACGTCCTCATCGCCGTCGACGACGAGGGCACGCCGGTGCGCGCGGTGTTCCGGGACCTGGAGGGCACCAAGCTGCTGCCCGGGCCGTGGACGGCGTTCCTCGCGGACCTGCCCGATCCGGTGGCGCGCGCCCTCACGCACGACCCGGAGCGCGGCTGGAACCGCGTCGTCTACTGCCTGTTCGTCAACCACCTGGCCGAGGTCGCCGCCGCCGTCGCGGACCGGTACCCCTTGCTCGAACCCGCGCTGTGGCGGATCGTCCGGCGGCACGTGGCCCGCTGCGCCGAGGAGACGCCGGCGGACACGGACGGCGCCGCGCGGCTGCGTGCCCTGCTGGCCGGGGTTCCGCTGCCGGCCAAGGCGAACCTGCGCACCCGGTGGGCGCGGGACCCCGACCGGCAGGCGGCCTACGTCCCGGTGCCCAACCCGCTCGCCGAGGATCTCGCGTGACCCGCCGGCCGTCCGAAGACGGCGCGCCGCCGGAGGCGGTGTGCGAGGCCCCGCCGGAAACAGGACGCGAGGCTCCGCCGGAAGCGGTGCGGGACGCCCTGCCGGAGGCGGTGCGGGAGCGCGCCCTGGCGGTGGCGCCGCCGGCCTACGTCTACGACCTGGCCGGGCTTCGGGCCCACGCCGCGGCCGTCCGGGCCGCGATCCCGGTGGAGCTCTACTACGCGGCGAAGGCCAACCCCGATCCGCGCCTGCTGGACGCGCTCGCGCCGCACGTCGACGGTGTCGAGGTCTCCTCCGGAGGCGAACTCGCCCATGTACGGGCGGTGCTGCCCGGGGTCCGGACGGCGTTCGGCGGTCCGGGCAAGACGGACGAGGAGCTGGCGGCGGCCGTCGGCGGCCGCCCGCCGGTCCACCGGCTGCACGTGGAGAGCCCGCATGAGCTGCGGCGTCTCGCCGCGCTACGCCGGGAGACGGACGTGCTGTTGCGGATCAACCTGCCGGTCGCGATCAGCGGCGCCGCCCTGCGGATGAGCGGCCCGTTCGGCATGGACTCCGAAGCCCTCGGCGCCTGCCTGGACCTCCTGGAGCGGGCGCCCTGGATCCGGCTGCGCGGCCTGCACGCGCACCTGGCGTCCGGACTGGCCGCCGGGCCGCTGCTGGAGGTCGCCGCCCAGGTCCTGGGCTGGGCGCGGACCTGGATGGAGGGGCCGGAGGAGGTCACCCTGGGCGGCGGCATGGCCGTCGACTACCGCGGCCCCGGCGCCCGTTTCGACTGGGCGGCGTACGGCGCGGGGCTGGCGTCGCTGCGCCGGCCCGGGGAGACGCTGCGGATCGAGCCCGGCCGCGCGCTGACCGCGTACTGCGGGTGGTACGTCACGGACGTACTGGACGTGAAGCGGTCGCACGGCGAGTGGTACGCGGTGCTGCGCGGTGGCACCCACCACCTGCGCACCCCGGTGACGAAGGGCCACGACCAGCCGTTCACCGTGCTGCGCTCGGGGGGCGGCGGGCCGGTGGCGAGCGGTCCGGTGACGCTGGTCGGGCAGTTGTGCACGCCGAAGGACGTGTTCGCCCGGCAGGTGCCGGTCGACCGCCTCGCCGTCGGTGACGTGGTGGCCTTCGCCCTCGCCGGCGCGTACGCCTGGAACATCTCCCACCACGATTTCCTCATGCACCCGAAACCGGCCTTCGCCTACGTCGACCATTGATCTCGGCGGAGATATCCTCGGAGGATATCGAGCCCCCCGGCATTCAACGATGCTCGTCGTTTCAGGGGGCGATATGCGGTCGATATGCCTGTGCATGATCGTGAAAGACGAGGCGAAGGTCATCGAACGCTGCCTTCGCTCCGTACGCGACCTCATCGACTATTGGGTCATCTCCGACACCGGGTCGACCGACGGGACGCAAGAACTGATCCGGGAAGCGCTCGCCGGAATCCCAGGCGAGCTACTTCAGGAAGAATGGGTCGACTTCGGGCACAACCGCACGCTGAACATCAAGCAGGCGTTCGGCAAGGCCGACTATCTGCTCCTCATCGACGCGGACATGGTCGTACGGCGAGACGGCGACCTTCCGGAACTGACCGCCGATTCCTACATGGTGCGTCATTCCGGCGAAATGGAGTACCGCATCAAGCGACTCGTCAGAGGTGACATCGCATGGCGCTACGTCGGCTCGACGCACGAGTACCTGACGACCGACGACCGGGACCACGCCGTCAACCTCGACGCCCTGATCATCGACCATTTCGCCGACGGTGGTTCGCGCGGCGACAAGTTCGAGCGGGACGCGCGCCTGCTCCGCGCGGAGCTCGACCGGGATCCCGGCAATTCGCGGGCAGTCTTCTACCTCGCGCAGACGATGCGTGATCTCGGGGACGTGCGGGAGGCGCTCGACCTCTACGAACGGCGCGCGCGGATGGGCGACTGGCCGGAGGAGGTCTACTACTCCCTGTTCCAGACCGGCGTCCTCCGGGCCGAGCTAGACGACTGGCCCGGGGCCATGGACGCCCTCGTCCGAGCGTGGGAGTTCCGGCCGCAGCGACTGGAGGCGTGCTACGAACTGGCCTCGCGCCTGCGCCAGATGGACCGCCACCATGCGGCGTACGCCTTCGCCCGCGCCGGCCTGGATCGCCGCGAGCCCGACGACTGGCTGTTCGTCCAGCCGTGGGTCTACCGCTGGGGGCTGCTGTTCGAGTACTCCATCGCGGCGTACTGGGTGGGCGACCCGCGGGGCTCACTGGACGCGTGCGACCGCCTGCTGGCCATGCCGGAGCTCCCCGACGCCTTCAGGGAGCAGACCCGCGTCAACCGCGAGTTCGCCGTCCGCGCCCTCGCCCGGACGCGCCACCCGGCGTAGTGACCACCCGGACGCACCACCGGGCGTAGTGACCACCCCGGACCGGCCGACGGGACGACGGCCGCCTGCGCCGGGGATTCCGCGACGATAATGTCGCCAATGGCCGGGCTTCAGGCCGGCGCCGGATCGGAGCGGCCGTCTTTATCCTGCGCACCGGAAGCGTCGACGTGGACGACGACTTTCACACTGACACACGCTCCCCCGTTGCCACTCCAACTGCTGGTGCGCCACTGCGCCCTTAGCACTTCTGCCGTTACCATTCAATCTCCAAGCATGGACTCGGCTACCCAGAAGGCGACCAAAATGGCGCGCAGGCAAATGTCATCGCATATGACGCATCTTCGACTTGATCGTAACATGTCCTTATTTCGCGCCACCCGAATCACGCCAAGCGGCTGTCCGTAACAAGAGAACGACCCGCGTACATCCATCCGGATGCACGCGGGTCGGCGGCGAACTGCCATGGGAGCCTAGGCGATGATCAGGTAGATATCGCAGTTGGCGCGTATGTACTTGCCACCGGAGATCGTCGCGG
This sequence comes from Actinoallomurus spadix, assembly GCF_024055725.1. GTDB lineage: Bacteria > Actinomycetota > Actinomycetes > Streptosporangiales > Streptosporangiaceae > Actinoallomurus > Actinoallomurus spadix. The sequence goes on from NZ_JAMXMX010000015.1 coordinate 76,344, forward strand.
GGTGGGCATCTCCCAGGACACGCCGGTAGCGGGCGAGCGTGTCGGTGAAGCGGGCCTCCGCCTCGGCGTCCTCTCCCAGCGCGCGGAGGTCGAGAGCGAGGTTCAGAGCGCACGCGAGCGTGGTCGGGTGGTCGTCACCGCCCGACTGGCGCGCGTGTTCCAGCGTCTCGACGTCCCGCTGCCGTGCCGTCTCCGCGTCGCCCATCGCGAAGATGTCGCTCGCCAGGTTGATGGCGCACGCCAGGCTCCGCGGGTGCCCCAGCCCCAGCTGCCGGACTAGATCCGAGAGGATCTCCTCATTCAGTTCGCGGGCCTTGGTCACCTGCCCCATGAGCCGCAGGGCGACCGCGAGATTCAGGCCGGCGGCCAGCGTGTTGGGATGCTCCGCGCCGTAGAGCCCGACGTACTGATCACGAACGGTGCGGCCGAGCTCGACCGCGCCGGCCAGATCCCCCGCCTGCCGCAGGCTGACGGTGTGGTTGAGCGCGGCCGCCACGGAGTCCGGCGAGCCGTCGCCGTACCGGGCGCGGCTCAGCTCCAGCGCCTGCGTGGACAACCGCAGCGCCTCGTCGTGGTCGCCGGCCCGGCGCTCCATCGCCGAAAGGGCGTTCAGGTTCTCGATCGTCCCCGGGTGACTGTCGCCGTACTTCATCCGCATCCGCTGGGTGATCTGGCGTTGGAGGTCCCGGGACTCCCGGAAGCGACCGAGCTCCATGCCGTCCACCGCCATGGCGGCCAACGCGCTGAAGGTGTTGAGGTGGTCTTCGCCGAGGACGCGGCTTCTGCGCCGGTGGGTGTCCTGGTCCAGTTCCTCGGCCTCCTTGGGCTGGCCGTTGAGCCGGAGGATCATGCCGAGGAAGAACGCGTGCTCGAGCGTGAACGGGTCATCCGGCCCGAACCGCCGCCGCGCCGCGGCGTACAGCTGCTGGTTGATCTCCAGGGCCTCGCCGAACTTGCCGAGGCAGCGCAGGTCCGCGCAGATGTACCCCTGCGCCTCGAGGGATCGCTCATGGTCGTCGCCGAGGTCGGCGACGAGGATCTCGCGCGCGTGCAGGTCGTGGCGGTACGCCTCCGAGTAGTGGCCGAGCGTGCGCAGCGCCTTGCCGAGCTTGAGTTCGGCGACCAGGGTCTGCTCGTGCCGCTCGCCCAGGCGTTCCGTCCAGACCTTGAAGGTGCGCCGGGCGAGGTCCTCGTATCCCTGGTAGTCGCCCCAGCGGTACAGGAAGTCGAACAGATTGATCACGAGCTGGTGCGCCCACGGATCGTCGCACTCGATGAGCCTGGTGAACTCGACGTGGGGCAGCAGGCTGGCGTACAGCGGCCACGTGTCGGGCGACTCCGGATCGTTCGGGTCGGAGTTGGCGAGCAGCATGTGCGCGCAGTGGCGTAGTTCGGCGGTCTCCTGCGGGGTGAGCTGGTCGAGGAGCACCCGTTGGACCAGTCGATGCAGCTGGACCGTGTTGTGCCGGTGACTGATCTTCGCGAGCGCGTACTGGTTGATCGCTCGCAGGGCGCGTCCCAGCCGGATCGGGTCCGCGAGGGTCCGGACGAGCTCCTCCGGGCCGTCGATGTGCCGTCCGCCGGACAGCAGCCTGCGGGAGATCGGCTCGGGCGCGAAGAACGCGCAGACCCGCAGGAGCTGCAGGGCCGCCGGGTCGGTCTCGTGGAGCCGTTCGAGGGAGACGTTCCAGGCGGCGGCGACCGGGACGGGATAGTCCGGCGGAGCGCCCTGCGCCATCAGCTCGCTCGCCTTCTCGGAGAAGAGCTCGAGGTACTCGCCGACCGGCATGCCGGTCTCGGCGAGCCAGACGGCGGCCTGCTCGATCGCCAGTGGAAGGTCGCCCAGCGCGCTCGCGAGCTCGCCGGCGGTCTTGTCGTCGAGGTCGGGATCGCGCATCCGCAGTAGTTCGGTGCTCTCCGCCCGGTCGAAGACGTCGACCTCGAGGGTGTGGGCGACGTGGGACCAGTGCGGATTACGGGAGGTCACCAGGACCTTGCCGGGGCCGTCCGTCGGGAAGAACTGGCGCACGCTGTCGAGATCCTCGGCGTTATCGAAGATCAGCAGCCAGTTGCGGTACGGCCGGCCGATCCTGAGCGCCTCCAGCGCGGCGGGCACCGCGACGTTGACCTCACCGGCCACGGGCAGGCCGAGCTGGGCGGCGAGCTCGGTCAGAGACTGCCTGACCTGCCCCGTGCCTTCGGCGGGCACCCACCAGATGAGGTCATAGTCGGTCGTGTGGCGGTAGACGTACTCAATGGCGAGCTGCGACTTGCCGACGCCGCCCATTCCGTGCAGCGCGTGCGGCAGCACCGCGGTGGTCCCCGCCCGCAGACGCTGATGCAGATCCGTGAGCAACTCTTCACGACCGGTGAAGTTGATGTTGCGCGGCGGAACATTGCCCCAGACCGGGGGAGGTTCGTTGGGATCACGTTCCTCGGCCGGTGGGACGGTGCGGACGGACACGCTGACTCCTGGGAAGGGGGCTATGGGTTCGGAAGCGAAAGACTCCTCAAGGGGAGTCGCGACCGCGACCTCATCACTCGGCAGCGCCATGGTGTCCTCACTGAGCATGTGGTTACGGTCAGTCATTAGATCATCACTCTCGGCTTCGGCGCGAGTCACCGGGTGCGTCGCACCGTTCTGGCCGAGTTTGCGCAGCTCGTCCCCAAGCCGGAGGGCCGGCCGGAGGTAGGGACCGCTCAGCGCCTGCAGCGCCTGGCGGACAGGATCGACGAACGCCGCCGAGCCTGCCGGGACGGCCGGGACCTTGGCCTCGCCGGGCCGGCGCAGCAGTTCGGGGAGCCGCCCCAGCACGTCGACCCGGTCGGCAAGGCAGTCCGCGAGGGCCAGCAGCACCTGAGCCGTCTCGGACCGGCGGCCGGCGGCGAGCAGCTCCGCCCGGACACCCGTGCGGAAGTCATGCGTCACGGTCACCGGCCCGGTGTCCAGCCGCCCGGCCCCGACCGGCCGGAGAAGACCACTGCCGATCACCTCTGACAGGTCCGAAGGCCGGGAGGACGGCAGCATGACGGCCTGGATGTGCCGCATCACGCGCAGGTGGAGGGGCACGGCCGCGAGGTAGACCGCGAGCCTGAAGGCGCTCGGCGAGGCCGCGGCGCGGAAGCGGCGTACGAGCTCGGACGGGTCGAGCGAGTCCGGCTTGTCCTCCGTCCCCCCGCCCGCCGGCCGGTGGTCCGGCCGGCAGAGCGCCACCGCGCCCCGCCACACGGAGGTCATTCCGCTGACGAAACGGGTCCAGCGATGGAGCTGGTCGGGCGTCATCTCGATGACCGGGACCGCCGGGCCCGCCGGGCCCGCCGAGTCGGCGCGGTAACGGTGATTGGACGCGGCGGGTTCCGGTGTCCGCAACACGTCCGGGACGGGGTTCAGGCCCGTACGACGCCATTGCCGCGCCGGGAGGGGATTGACGATGGCGACCGCGGCCGAGCGGGCCCACAGGGCCACGGCCCGCTGGCCGGCTCCGTTGTGCCAGGCTTCGCCGACACCATCGCTGAGCACGAGGAGGAGCCGCCGCCCGGTCTCTCCCAGCCTGCTCAGCACGGCGGGGGCGAGCCGGGGCCCGTCCGGGGCGGAGGCCCGCAGCTCCGGGTCGGGCGCGTCCGTGTCGAACCTGTACGTGCGGATGAGACGGAACGCGGCCGTCGACTCCAGGAGACCGACGAATTCGCGCAGCTGAGGACGGTGCAGATAGGCGAACCGGCTGTCGTCCATCACGATGTCGAGGTCGAGCCATCGCTCGCCGGCCGGGCGGCATTCCGGCAGCCACAGCCCGTCCTCGGCCGCGCGTTCGGCGGTCGCGATCTCATCGATCTCGACCTCACCGCGCCGGGACTCCGTGCGGCGCTTGAGCGGGCGTAGCGCCCGGGCCAGCCCCCTCTGGTCGAGCAGGTGGGAAGGCTCGCCGAAACCGGTGGCGGGGCCGTCGCTCACCACGAGCGGCGCCGGGCCCGCGGACAGGGCCGGGACGAGCGGTTCGCGTGCCCCTGGCGGGCCTCCGGGCAGGTCATCGCTCAGCGCGGATTCGTCCGGCGGCGGGAGCGGGTCGTGTTCCGCCGCGGACTGCGGGACCGGCGGGACGGCGGGGGCCTTCGCGGGCTTCTCGTCCGGCCCCGCGTCACCACGGCGCTGGGCGGCCGCCGCCTGCTGAGCCGCGAGCCACACGGCGTCGCCCACTTCCGACCAGGAGAGCCTGTAGGGGGGTGGACTGCTCTCGCCCCCCGGCAGCACGGAGTCGGCCGGTCGGGATGTCACTCAGGCACCGCCGACTGGCTCAAGCGTTTCCAGAGCAGGTCCAGCAGTCGTTCGCCCGGGTCGCCGGCGCGGTAGGCGCCCGAGGTCGCCAGGAAGACGGCGTTCAGCAACTGGTCGGCCGCGATCTCCGGCCGAGTGCGCCGGAGGGCGACGAATCGCCCGAGCAGCTCCTCCGTCTGCGCGTCCGCCGCCTCCGCGAGGTGGGCGGTCACCATGTCGACCAGTTGCTCCTCGGTCGGCGGCCGCAGCTCGAAGCGGATGCACCGGCGCAGGAACGCGGGCGGGAACTCGCGCTCGCCGTTGCTGGTGATGATGACGACGGGGAACGCGCGGCATCGGACGAGCCCGCGCTCGACCTCCGCGGTCGCATCGCCGTCGGCGGTGTGGACCCTGACTTCGGGCCACCGGCCGCGCACCCGGACGAGCTCGGGGATGGAGTATTCACCGTCTTCGAGGACGTCCAGGAGGTCGTTGGGGAGGTCGCCGTCTCCCTTGTCCAGCTCGTCGATCAGCAGGACCCGCGGCAGCTCGAAGGGCAACAGCGCGGTGCCGAGCGGACCGAGCTGGATGTACTCGCCGATCGTCGGCTCGTCCTCACCGCGGTGGCGGTTGACCGCGGCGTCCTGGGCGCGGCCGATGGCGTCGTAGTCGTACAGCCCCGACCGTCGCGTGCTCCGGCTGCTGATCGGCCACCGGAGCACGCGGCCGAGCTTCAGCTCGCGGCTGATCCGGTAGGCGAGGCTCGACTTGCCCACCCCGGGACGACCGGTCACCAGCAACGGCCGGCGGAGGTAGATCGCCGCGTTGACCGCGTCGGCCTCCTCGGGGTCCGCGTGACGCGAAGGGCCACCGGCGAGCCGGCCGAGTCGCCGGTCCGACTCTTCGGGTTCGTCCGGCGGTGGCGGCTGAACGGGCTCTCCGGTGAACGTCCGCCACGGGGGCGGCGGGGGCAGCACATCGCTCAGGCGCACGTCGTGCAGCGGACGGCCGGTGCCGCGGTAGATCCACCACGTGGGTGTCGGGGACAAGGGCGCGTCGCCGTGCGGTTGGCCGTGCTCGGCTGCTGGCCGTACGCCAGGTGACTGGTCGGCGCCCATGAAAGAGCGACCCCTTCTATCGCGTGAGTCGTTCCGGTAGGGGATAGGTTCGCTGCATGACAGGACTCGAATATCGACAACTGACGAGACGCCCTTGCATCAGCATCCCGCGACGCCATGTGATGCGCAAGCGGATGTGCTGATTTGGAACGCTCTATTCCGTGATTCAGAGCGGTCCTCATCACCGGCCGATCGCGTCAGGGAGGTTGTATCGGGCCGTCCACATCGAGGAAGTGCCCGTGATCATCCCAGAGAAGGGAGATGTGCAGGCCGTAGGCGGAGGTCGCGCCCTCCGCGATAATCGCGTCCTGCCGCAGCCGTTTGATCTCCGGCGGCAGGCGGCGGGCATTGATGGCGCCTATCGCGGCACCGAAATCGGCCGTAGAGTCCGAATCCCGACACCACAACACCACTGGCAGACCTGCGTGCAGCGCAGTTCTCAGCTGTGATCGACCGGGATCCACTTCCGGCGACGAGTCCAGGATACAGGCGACGGCCGCGGCTTGATCAAGATAAGCGCGGAGTTTTCGGGCGTCTCCGTTGAACTCCGGTGGCGTCGGATGGATTCGGCAGTCGTGACTGGGATCCGCGAGCATCCGGGACCTGCGACGCCAGGCATGGTGCCACGACGTTTTCGAAAGTCGATCCCGGCTGCGCACGACCACTTCGAACTCCGCACCGATCGGAATCGACTGATCGTCAAGGGGATCACGGAACCACTGGTCGACGTCGAGGTTGATGAGTTCGAACGGCAGCACGAACTCGATGGTCAGGGGGTCGTTGAACCGGCTCGCCCAGTCCGAGACGGCCTCCTGTATCAGGTCGGCCACGCGATCGCGGATGTCGTCGCCCCCGCAGCCCTCCACCGTTCCGGCCGGTTCGGGACGCCACTCGGCCGGGTGGCACTGCCTCCAGTGCGTGATGACGTACTTCCCCGGCCCCTCGGTCAGCGACGGCTCGATCATGACGATCAGATGCAGCGGAAGGCCGGCGGCGGGCCACCTGCGGTCGTCACGGAGCGCCTGGAGGGAGTCGGCCGCCTCCTCCGCTCCCACGGCGCGGAGCAGCTCCGTCTGGTGGGCGATCCACGCCCGGAGGTCCTCCGCCACGCCCTTGGCCTCGGGGGCCTGGGCGAAGAGCGTCGCGAACAGGAGATGCGGCGGCGTGCCGTCGGGCCGGGCGTTCGCGTCGAGCAGGATCGAGAACGCCTCCCACGCGTCATGCAGGTGGCCGGGAGGCGTCTGGGTCCCGCCGCAGGCGATGTAGAAGATCCGTGTCAGCTGCGGGATCGTACGGCCCTCCAGCAGCCGGCGGACGGCCGTGCAGTCGGCTGCGGGCAGGACCTCCTCGACCGGGCTGACCAGGCGCCGTACGAGGGCGGTGCCCGGCAGCTCCTTGGCGACGAAATCGAGGAAACGGACCATCGCCTTCAACGCGCCCGGCCGGTCCGCGCACGCCGCCACCACGTTGTAGAGGTGGATCTTGGGATAGTCCGAGTCCCGTACGTCCAGGGGGCCGTCCAGCTCGCGCCCGATGTGATCGACCATCGCGTCGCGGTACGACCGGTCGAGCAGCACGGGAATGCTTACCAGCGCCTCGGCGATCCGAGGCACATCGACGCCGGTCACGTCGAGCCGTTCCGCAGCCACGGGGCCGCGATCTCTCGTACCCGTCTCATGGGCAGTGAGTCGCCTTCGACGAAGGTGAGCACCTCGATCAGCTCTCGCACCCCTCCCGGGTGATCGTCACAGGTGCGGACCAGGCCGAGCAGGTGGAGCCGGGCCCGCGCGTCGTACCGGACCGTCGCCGCGATGTCGCGGCGGAGCTGACCGATGACCGAGGTCCGGCCGGCGTCATCGGCGAGCGAGGGAACCGCCTCCAGCGCACGGACCAGCGCGAGGACGTCCCCCTCTCCCGCCGGCGCCACCGCTCCTCCTACCGGCGCCACCGCTCCTCCCGCCGGCGCCACCGCTCCTCCCGCCGGCACCTCCGCGCCCGAGGCGCGCAGAGCGCGCACCTCGGCCAGCACGGCGTCGGCGTTGAGCTGGGCGGCGAGCGGGGCGAGACCCGCGTTCATCGTGGCGGCGCGCTGGAGGGCCGTGATGAACAGGTCGGGGAGCACATTGAGGGCATGCGCCGGATCGAGCCCGATCTGCTCGAAATAGGATTGGCCGGATACCGCGATATCCGGGTCGGCCAGCGGGCGGAGTTGCTCGCGGATATTTTCGACGAGCGCCTCTCGGACGGAGGAACGCCCCTCGCCGCCGTCATTCACCACGACGGGCGACATCTCGAATCGTTCCACGATGGCCCTGGTGACGTGCTCACGCCGATTCGCCGGAAGCGGTGCGACGAACGTTCCGATGGCCTCGTCCATCGCCTCCGCGAGCGCCCGACGTTCAGGTGGACCGAAAATCCTTTTTGAAACCACCCGCAAAGTGCGGTCTCCGAGGAGTTGAACGAGCCAGCCGACGATCGCTTCCGTGAGCACACTCCGATTGTGCATCAGAGTCACCCGGTTAAGACGAAAATGGTCCAGGAGCCGTCTTTCGTAACGGAGGTCCCGGGAGTCGCGACCCGCCCGTCATGGCCTCGGTGCGGCCGCGGCGAAGAATTTCGCCGAAGAATCGCGCCGGACCTCAGGCCGACCTGCGGGGCGAGAGCAGCAGGCCGACGATGGCCGGCGAAGTGGCCAGAATGCCGAGGTGGTGGGCGATCACGCCCGCGCTACGTCACCCGGCGTACGCCCCCGCCGGCCGGAGCCCGGACCCGTACCGTCCGGCGTCGTGAAAGCTTCACCGTTTTCATAGGCGCTGACCTGCGTGAACGCTGACAGAGACCGGACCCGGTTGACCCTCCGGGGACGCCGTCTCCACGATGACCGGCAGACGCACCTCGATCCGCCGGCGTGATCGGGGATCCTCCGCCCCCCTTCCGGTTCATCGACGCGGCAGTACAGCAGAGTCCCTCACGGAAAGGACGGAACATGCGCGACCTCCCCTGGCGTGCCGGCCGCTGGAAAGCGGCCATCGCCACGATGGCCGTCGCCTGCGCGGCCGTCACCGCCGGTCTGGTCACCGGCGACGCCCAGGCCGGCACGCTGTCCGGCAGCCTCTATCGCGACCCGAGCTCCCAGGTCGTCCGGTGGGTCCAGGCCAACTCGGGCGACGCGCGTACCCCTGTCATCCGTGACAAGGTCGCCAGTCAGCCACAGGCCCGCTGGCTGGCGGCGTTCGATCCCGGCACGGTGACCTCCGAGGTCGCCGGCGTGGTCAACGCCGCGAGCTCCGCGAACCAGATCCCCGTGCTGGCGGTGTACGAGATCCCCAATCGCGACTGCGGCGGCGCCAGCGCCGGCGGCGCCCCCGACTACACCCAGTACCAGCAGTGGGTCTCGGCGTTCGCCCAGGGGATGGGCGGTCGTACGGTCATCGTGATCCTGGAGACCGACGCGCTCGCCCTGCAGACCTGCCTGAGCGGTTCCGAGGTGGGGGCCCGTGACCAGGCGATCTCCCAGGCCGTACAGACGATCAAACGGGCCGATTCGAACGCCAAGGTGTACCTCGACGGCGGTCACTCGGCCTGGAACTCCGCCACCGAGCAGGGAAGCCGCCTCAAGGCCGCAGGCGTCCAGTACGCCGACGGGTTCTTCACCAACGTGTCGAACTTCCAGCCGCTGTCGAACGAGGCGGCGTACGGCCGGTCGATCATCTCCTACCTGCAGTCCCAGGGCATCTCCGGCAAGCACCAGATCATCGACACCAGCCGCAACGGCGGTTCCGTCGGCGCGCAGGGCGACTGGTGCGGCGACGACAACACCGACCACCGCATCGGCGCCTACCCGACCCTCGACACCGGCGACCAGAACGTCGACGGCTACCTGTGGATCAAACCGCCGGGTGAGGCCGACGGCTGCGCCTACCCGGCCGGGAACTTCGTTCCCGACCTCGCCTACAACCTCGCCAAGGACGCTCCCAACCCGCCGACCTCGCCCGGTCCGACACCGACGACCACACCGACCCCGCCTCCGGGCGGCCGTACCTGCACGGCGACCTACCAGACGACGAGCTCCTGGCAGGGAGGCTTCCAAGGCCAGATCTCCGTCACCGCCGGAAGCTCCGCGATCAGCGGCTGGAAGCTCACCATTCCGCTGCCCGGCGGCGTCTCGATCGGCCAGCTCTGGAACGGCACCCTGACCACCAGCGGTTCCACCGCCACCGTCACGAACGTGTCGTGGAACGGCACGCTCGCGGCCGGTGCCACCGCCCAGATCGGCTTCACCGCCACCGGCACCGCCTCCTCCCTCACCCCCGCCTGCACCGCATCGTGAACGGCGCGCGGGCCCGACTCGAAGCCCACGGCGGTGACGGTCGGGTCCGCGCCGCATCGAAGGCCCGCCAGGCGGGCCCGGCCCCGTACGCAGGGGGAAGCCGCTGGTGAGCGGCCCCGGTTCGGTTAGGGTCGAGAGAAAGACAGCGCGGATCCGGCCACTGCCCCGGACGTCTCGTGACGGCGGTCACCGGCGCTGCCCGGCGGTCCGCGACGGCACCAGATCCCCGCCGAGGGAGCCTGCCATGCTCTCAGAACAGTCCCGGCCCGTCGTCGCGGCGACGCTTCCGGTGGTCGCCGAGCACATCGGTGAGATCGCCCAGCGCTTCTACGAGCACATGTTCCGAGTGCATCCCGAGCTCCTGGACGGCACCTTCAACCGGGGGAACCAGGCCAGCGGGGAGCAGCAGCTCGCACTGGCCGGTTCGGTGGCGGCGTACGCCGGCAAGCTGCTGGAGACGCCGCAGCGGACGCCGGAGCACCTGCTGTCCCGGATCGCGCACAAGCACGCGTCGCTCGGTATCCGCCCCGATCAGTACCAGATCGTCAACGACCACCTGATGTGGGCGATCGCCGACGTCCTCGGGGAGACCGTCACCCCGCAGGTCGCCGCCGCCTGGAACGAGGTCTACTGGCTGATGGCCCACAGCCTCATCCACGAGGAGCGCGGCCTGTACGGCGCCCGCGGGGTCACGCCCGAGACCGTGTGGCGGCCGTGGGAGGTCGAGAAGAAGTTCCGGGAGACCCGGGACGTCGTCACCTTCGTGGTCAAGCGGATCGACGATCGCCTGGTGAAGACCTCACTGCCCGGTCAGTACGTCACGGTCCGGATGCGGATGCCGGACGGGATCCTCCAGCCGCGCCAGTACAGCCTGACGCGGGCCGATGACGGGTGCCATCGCCAGTTCTCGGTGAAGCGGATCCAGGCCGACGACGGTAGGCCGGCCGGCGAGATGTCGACGCTCCTGCACGATGCGGTGAACGTGGGCGACGTCCTGACGATGTCGCTCCCGTATGGGAACGTCGTGCTCGACGACTCCGGACGGCCCGTCGTCTTCGCCTCGGCGGGGATCGGGATCACCCCGATGGCCGGAATGCTCTCCCACCTGGAGAAGGCCGAGTCCAGGCTGCCCATCACGATGCTTCACGCCGATTATGAAGAGGCCACCTTTCCCCTGCGCCGCCAAGTGCTCAATGACATCGTGGAGCTGCCGCACGCGGAGCTGTACGTCTGGTACGAGAAGGGCGCGCACAGCATCGAACCGGTGAACGGCGTCTTCGCCGGGATCATGGACCTGTCCGTGGTCGACCTGCCGGGCAACGCGATCTACTACCTGTGCGGTCCGATGCCGTTCATGCGGGCGCTGCGGAGTGCGCTCCTCGCGCGGGGCGTCGTACCCGGCGACATCCACTACGAGGTCTTCGGCCCCGACCTCTGGCAGGCCGACCTGGACTGACCCGTACGCCGCCGGGGGTCGCGCGTCGCGGGACGGGGCGCTCAGGGCCGGGCGTCGTCGCCGAAGTCGGGTACGCCGGCGGACAGCAGGTGCTCCGCGCCGCCTTCGAGGGCCGTGGCCGTCTCGACGGAGCGCGGGAGCATGGTCTTCTCGTAGGCGCGGACGGCGTCGTCGACGGTGGCCGCGGTCGCGAGAGCGAGGGCGAGTTCGGCGGCGTCGAGCATGGCGAGGTTGACGCCGACGCCGAGTGGGGGCATGAGGTGGGCGGCGTCGCCGAGCAGGGTCACCGTCGGGCTGTGCTCCCAGGTGTGCGGGACCGGGAGGGCGAAGATCGGACGGTCGACGTACGGCCCGTCGTTGTCAGTGATCATCTGGCGCATGCGCGGTGACCAGTGGGCGTACTCGTCGAGGAGCAGGACGCGGATGCCGTCGGTGTCGTCGGCGGTCAGGCCGCTCGCGGTGATCCAGTCGACCGGGACCCGCCGGATGACGTAGACGCGAAGGCGGTCTCCGCCGTTCCGCTGGGCGAACAGGCCGCGCTCGCCGTCACCCGCGGCGGCGCTGCCCTGACCGACCAGCTCGGCGATACCGGGATGCCGGTCCTCGACCTCGGAGAACCACGCCTCCAGGAAGCTCACCCCGGTGTACGCGGGGACGGCGGGGGACACGGCCGGGCGTACGCGGGAGAAGGCGCCGTCGGCGCCGATGACCAGGTCGGCCTCGGCGGTGGTGCCGTCGGCGAAGTGCAACCGCCGCGGCCCGTCGGCGGGCCCGCTGATCGTGTCGAGGGCACGGCCCCAGCGCACGGTGCCCGGCTGCAGGGAGCCGAGCAGCAGGTCGCGCAGCCGACCGCGGTCGATCTCCGGTTTGAAGAGCTCGTCGGCCTCCGGGACGTGGTGGAACAGGATCGTACCGGTCGGGTCCAGCTGGCGCATCTCCTGCCCTTCGGGGCGGGCCAGCTCGAAGAACTCGTCGAGCAGGCCGGCCTCGCGCAGGGCGATCTGGCCGTTGTCGGCGTGCAGGTCGAGGGTGCCGCCCTGGTCGCGCGCGCCGGGGCCCGGGTCACGGTCGTAGACGGTGACGGCCAGGCCATGCCGCTGGAGGACGCGGGCGCAGGTCAGTCCGCCGGGTCCGGCGCCGATGATGCCGATCCGGGCGTGGGCGGGTGCCGGGGAGTTCATGGTCGTGTCTCCGATCAGGGAGGAACGGATGGGTTCCTGATGGCTCCAAGCAAAGCAGACCGAGTCGAAAAGTGCAACAAGTCAACTTTCATTCCGGTACTATTGGTTGATAGGTTCTTCCCATGACGACGCCCCCCGTCGGCCGCCGCGAACGCAAGAAGGCGGCCACCCGGCAAGCGATCGCCGACGCCGCACTGCGGCTCTTCCTGGAGCGCGGGTACGAGCAGGTGAGCGTCCGCGACATCGCCGACGCGGCCGACGTGGCGACCGCCACGGTGTTCAAGCACTTCCCCGGCAAGGAGGCGCTGGTCTTCGACGAGGAGGAGGCCAGGGAGTCCGAGCTGGTCGCCGCGGTACGGCGGCGCGCCGCCCGTCAGAGCGTCCTCGACGCCCTCCGGCAGCACGTCCTCGACACCTGGCTGCCCATCGCGGCGCATCCGCAGCGGGCCGAGTTCGTCGAGCTGGTGGAGTCCACGCCGGCCCTCCGCGCGTACGCCGAACGCATGTGGACCCGCCACACCGACGCCCTCGGCGCCGCCATCGCCGACGAGATCGGCGCCGACCACGACGACCTCGCGTGCGCGGCGCTCGCTCGATTCGTCCTCGAGATCCCGGCCCTCACCCGCGGCCGACAGGACCGCCGAGCCGCCGTCGACACGGTCTTCGACATCCTCGCCCACGGCTGGGGCTCGTCCGGCTGAGGGTCACCCGAGCAGGTGCGCCGACGCGCCCCCTCGGGGTGGACGCCTACGAGGAGGTACGGACGTCGCTCGTCGCCCGGCCCGCCGAACGGAACACGCGCGGGACCGGCCGGGGCCGAGGACCGGGCCGGGACGCGCTCATCCCCGGCGCTCGGCCGAGCCCTGCGATGGGGTCGTGGCGACCGGGGCCCACAGGCGATCGGCGTCACCGGCGGCGAGACTCCCCCGATAGACGTCGATCTTGTGGTCGATGAGCTCGAGGTTGTCCTGGAGCTCCGCCAGCTTGGCGACCACGTCGGCGCGATGGGCCTCCAGCAGGGCCAGCCGTTCCGCCTCGTTACCCGGACCGGCCGCGACCAGCTCGGCGTACCGGCGGATGCCCCTGATCGGCATCCCGGTGGCACGCAGCTTCGTGCAGATCACGATCCATTTGAGGTCGAGCTCGTGATAGCGGCGGCGGCCGCCGCTCGTACGGCCGACGGGACTGACGACCAGGCCGGCGCGCTCGTAGTACCGGAGGGTGTGCACGCTGACCCCGGTGCGCCGGGCCGCCTCGGCGATGGGCACGCCGTCGGCGGGCACGGCATAGTGCCCCCGCTTCGGGCCGGCGTGCGCCGGCTGCCTCTTGACTTCGAGCACGCTCTAAATCCTAGCGTCGCGGCCATGTCCACTCCTGATTCATCCCGAGGCGCCCCCACGATCCTGATCGTCGGAGCCGGGCGCGGGCTCGGGCACGCCCTGGCGGAACAGTTCTTCGCGAGGGACTGGAACGTCATCGGCACGGTCCGGCCCGGCTCGTCGCGCACCAGGCTCCATGATCTGGCCGAGACCGCCGGCGGCCGGGTGGAGATCGAGACCCTCGACATCAACGAGCCGCCGCAGATCACGGCCCTGCGCGACCGCCTGGCGGGCAGGGCTCTCGACATCCTGTTCGTCAACGCCGGGATCACCACGGCCGAGGAGCACGTCACGATCGGAGAGGTGACGACCGAGGAGTTCACGCGCGTGATGGTCACGAACGCGCTGAGTCCGATGCGCGTCATCGAGTCGCTCCAGGACCTGGTCCCGGCCACCGGCCTCATCGGTGCCATGTCGTCCGGGCAGGGCAGCATCGGCAACAACGAGACCGGGATGCGGGAGGTCTACCGCGGCAGCAAGGCGGCGCTGAACATGTTCATGCGGAGCTTCGCGGCCCGGCAGCCCGACCCGCCACGAACGATGCTGGTCATGGCGCCCGGATGGATCCGCACGGACCTGGGCGGGCCGGACGCGCCGTTCACCATCGAGGAGACCATCCCCCGGCTGGTCGACGTCATGCTCGCCCAGAAGGGGACCCCCGGCCTGCGGTTCCTCGACCGCTTCGGCCGACCCGTCCCCTGGTGACCCGCACCCGGCCGGTGCGGTCCTCCCGACAGGCCCGGCCGCCCATGCGGCTCAAGGTCTGGTCGCGAACGTCCAGCGGTTGACGGCGAGCGCGTCGGGGCGGTCTGGTTCGGGGAGCGGGCCACGCCCGTAGCGGCGGGTGAAGTCGAACGCGGTGTGGACCGACACGTCCCAGCCCCGGGTGGCCAGATCGGCGGCGGAGTCGGGTCGCGGCTCCAGGTCGAACATGGCGAGGAGGTCGATGCCGGTCCGTTTCGCCACCGAGTAGATCGGGCTCTCGCGGACGGCCGTCGACTCGGGGCCGAGCTTGACCTCGTAGGCCAGCGCGCTCCCGTGCGGGCTCAGCGCGTCCACCGTCCCGATGAGGGAGCGCTCGGCGGCCGGGGGCAGGTAGAGCAGCAGGCCCTCGGCGATCCAGGCGGTGGCCACGGCGGGGTCGAAGCCCGCGCCGGTCAGCGCCCCGGTCCAGTCGTCACGTAGATCGGCCGCGACCGTGACGCGCTCGGTCTTCGGCGCGGCACCCAGCTCGCCCAGCACCCGATCCTTGAACGCCAGGACACCCTCCTGGTCGAGCTCGAAGACCCTGCGGCCGGGCGGCCAGTCGAGGCGGTACGCCCGCGTGTCGAGACCGGCTCCGAACAGCACCACCTGCCGGGCCCCCGCGTCCACCCGCCGCAGGACGAAGTCGTCGAAGACCCGCGTCCGTAAGCCGAAGTAGCGCCCCAGCCGGCCCCACAACGGATCGACCTCGCCGTCCGGGACCTGCTGGGGACGCACGGGCCAATCGGCGGACGCCCGTGCCGCGCGCACGAAGTGCTCGGCGTAGACGTCCTGGGCCAGGGTGTCTCGGCGGTGCGTCTCGATCGCCCGCGCCGCGGCGACCATGAGGGCGGTCAGCCCGACGCCTTCCTCCACACCGGTGATGTCGGCCATGGGGTGCTCCTCTCCGGGCCCGCCGTGCGGCCGGCGTACTCGCCATCATGCCGCGAGGCGGCGGGCCGGGCCGGTGCCCGTCACGGGCATCGGCCCGGCGCCGGCCGCGCGCCGCGCGTCAGACCAAGGTGTCACCGACGGCGTGGACGCCTCTGGCGAGGAAGTAGTCCTCGATGGCGGTCCGCCACTCGCCCGCGGAGACCTGACCGGTCCCGTACGGGTCGAATGCCCGGAAGAGCGCCTCGACGTTCTCCTCCGGGAATCCGACGGCCCGCATGCCCCGCACGAAGTCGGCGTGCTGGACGTAGCCGTCATCGTCCCGGTCGCAGATCGCGGTGAGCGCGTCGGCGTACGGCCGGACGTTCACCTCGTAGCCGGTGGGCTCGTGGAACCGTGCGTACTCCTCGTAGGTCAGCTTCCCGTCGTGGTTCTCGTCGAGGGCGCCGGCCAGGCCCTCCCAGTAGCGCCGGCATCCCGCGTGGAACGCCTGCGCCTTGGCCGAGCCCTCCGGGACGTCCAGGGCCCGGGCGACCCGGTGCGCGAGCCTGTCGAAGTCGTCGGCCTCCAGGTAGCCGTTCGAGTCCGTGTCGAGCGCGTTGAACGCGGCCTTGATCCGATCCAGCCGTGCATCCATCGGGGGAACCTCCAGGGAAGGCGTGATGCCGCGATGCGGACGGTGACACCGTAACCACCTATAGTGATCGAACACAGCCTTCCCGGATGGAGCGGCCGACATCGGCCATCGCCGCCGTACACCCCGCGGCGCGCCCCTCACCTCCGGGCAGCGGAACCACTCCCGGGCAGCGGGACCGCCGCCGCCCCTCGCGTCGGTCGTGGTCAGCGGTAGAAGACGGCGACGCCACCGTGGTGGGAGCATGCGCCCTGATGGTGGGCGGCGTACGAGTAGGTGCCGTCATTGCAGCGCGCCGTCGCGCCGGCCGGATGGCCGGGCGGCTTGGGGGCCGCCACGGGCCGCTTCGGCCGGCTCGGCGCCCGATGCGGCTTCGGCGGGTGCGGCCGGTGGGCAGGGATTCGGCCGGTGCCCGCGTGGGCCGTCGG
Organism: Actinoallomurus spadix; assembly: GCF_024055725.1. Classification (GTDB taxonomy): domain Bacteria; phylum Actinomycetota; class Actinomycetes; order Streptosporangiales; family Streptosporangiaceae; genus Actinoallomurus; species Actinoallomurus spadix. Next base: position 92,757 of record NZ_JAMXMX010000015.1, read on the forward strand.
AGTCGACGAGCCCTCCGGTGTCGAAGACGGCGGGGGCGGGAGGACCGCGGAGGGCGAGTCGGCCGGTGTCGTGGACGTGCCGGCCCAGGCGGAGGGCGTGGCCGCCCCGCCGGCGTCGGTCGCGGTCGTGCGGCATCCGCCGAGCAGCAGTGCCGCGCCGAGGATCAGGGCCGGTGTCCGATGGCGCATCGCCGTCTCCCGTCGTAGAGGACGCGAGTTGGACGGCCGCATACCGGGGTGGGTTGCCACAAACTCGGGTGGTGGCGACATACGGCCAATCGCGCGCGATACGTAACGCGGGGAACCGGTGAGCGCGCGTCAGGCGGTGGCCGAGACGTCGCGGTAGTACTGGATCTTCCCGCGAAGGTGTTTCCGCTGGGCGAGCAGCGTCTCGATCTGCCGGTCGATGCGCTCGTCGTGCGCCTCGAGGAGGGCGATGCGCTCACCGAGCGTCGCGTCGCCGCCCCGGGACAACTCGGCGTAGCGCCGCATCTCCGCGATCGGCATCCCGGTGTCCCGGAGGCAGCGCAGGATGCCGAGGAAGCCCAGGTCATCGGCGCTGAAACGGCGCCGTCCCGCGGCCGTACGGTCGATCCGGTCGAGCAGGCCGATCTTCTCGTAGTAGCGGAGCGTGTCGATGCTGAAGCCGGTCTTCTCCGCCGTCTGGGCCGGTGAATAGAACGTCACATCGTCGATGATCACACCTGGAGCGCGCTCCAGGTCAAGCTCCAGGAGTCGCCACCGGCTTGACCTGGAGCGCGCTCCAGATCGCAGAGTGTGTCGCGTCCCGATCAACCCCACGACAGGACGCGATCATGCGGCAACGGACACTCGCCGACGGAACGGCCGTCAGCGCGCTCTGCCTCGGCGCCATGTGGTTCGGCACCCGGACCGACGAGAAGACGGCGTACGCCATCCTCGACCGGTTCGTCGAGACCGGCGGCACCCTCATCGACACCGCCGACAACTACGCCTTCTGGGCCGGCGCCGGCGGGGAGAGCGAGACGGTGCTCGGCCGCTGGCTGGCCGACCGTGGCGCGCGCGACCAGGTGGTGCTCAGCACCAAAGTGGGCGCGCAGCCGACCGTCCCGGGCACGACCTGGCGGGAGAGCGGCGAGGGACTGTCGGGGCGCGAGCCCGCCGGTCAGGCGGTGGGGATCCGGTCGAGGAGGTCGGCGAGGCCGTCGGCGTCGAGGAGGTCGGCGGGACGGATCGTCCGGTTCGCCGCGACGTAGTGGAACGCGGCGCTGACCTTCTCGACCGGCACGCCGGCGAGCTGGGCCCAGGCGATGCGGTACGCGGCGAGCTGCACCGCCACGACCCGCGCCTCGTCACCGGCCGGCGGCCGGCCGGTCTTCCAGTCGACGACCTCGTACCCTCCGTCGCCGGTACGGAAGACCGCGTCCATCCGGCCACGGATCAGCCGGTCGCCGATCATCGTCTCGAACGGCACCTCGACCTCGTGGGGTTCGCGGTCGGCCCAGGCGCTGCGTTCGAACGCCACCCGCAGCGTGTCCAGCTCGTCGTCGCCTCCGGCGTCCTCGTCGGAGGCGCCGGGCAGGTCGTCGAGGTCGAGCAGCCGCTGCTGGCCCCAGCGGGACTCCAGCCAGCGGTGGAACGCGGTGCCGCGCCGGGCGTACGGGGCCGGGGGCCGGGGCAGCGGCCGGCGGATCTGGCGGGCCAGCGCCGCCGGGTCGCGGGCCAGGGTGACCAGGGAGGACACCGACAGGTGGGCGGGCAGGTCCACCGCCAGGCCGTCGGCGCCGCGGGCGCGGTCGCGTTCGGCCAGGAGCAGCTCCACGTCGCGGGCCCAGGCGGCGGCCCGGCGGCGGTCGCGCGGGGTTAGCGGGAGGTAGCCGAGCCGGACCCGGCCCTGCATGGCGTCCTCGACCATCCGGGCGCCCTCGGCCACCGCGTCGTACCGTTCGCCCTCGGGCAGGGCCGGCCAGGACGCGGTGTCCTGCTCGGCGAGCAGCGGGTTCTCCTCGTCCAGGGGCTCGTCGGCCCAGTAGCCGACCTGGCCGGCGCCGGCCTCGCACGCCTCCCGGATCTCCTCCAGGAACGGCGACGGCCGCAGCGGGCGGCTTGCGGTGCCCCAGCGGTACCCCGTCGTGATCAGCAGGTGGCGGGCCCGGGTGACCGCGACGTACGCCAGGCGGCGCTCCTCGCGCAGGTCGCGTTCGGCGGTGGCGGCGTTGAACGCCTCGACGTCGTCCTTCTGCAGGCCGATCAGCGGCGGCAGGTCCGCGCGGTCGCCGCGCAGCGGGTACGGCAGGACGCGGGCGTTCTCCGTCCAGCGGGAGGAGTTCTGCGGCTTGGCGGGGAAGACCGAGCCGGAGTTCGGGGTCTCGGTCCTCGTCGGGTTCCACACCAGGCCCGGGATGGCCACGACGTCCCACTCCAGGCCCTTGGCGGCGTGCACGGTCAGCAGCTTGACGCTGTTGGTCTCCCCGACCCGGCCCGCCTCCAGGCCGAACTCCTCCGTCTCGGCGGCCTTCAGGTAGGCGAGGAACGCGCTCAGCGTCGGGTCCTCCGCGTCGCCCGCGAAGGACGCCGCCGCGTCGACGAACGCGTCCAGGTCGGCGCGGGCGGTCACCGGGTCCAGGCCCGGCCGGGAGGCGACCTCGATGTCCAGGCCGAGGGTGCGTTCCACCTCCGTCACCAGGTCGGGCAGCGGCAGGCCGACGTGGCGGCGCAGGACGCGCAGCTCGTCGCGGAGGCGTTCGAGCCGGGCGTACCCCTCCGGGCTGAAGTTCTCCGCCGGGCCCAGGTCGTCGAGGGCGTCGACGAGGCTGCCGTGCTCGTCGTTCAGCTCCTGGACGACCTGCCGGAGCGGGTCGGCGGTCGTCGTCTCCGGCTCCTCGAAGGGGTCGGCCGGGTCCGGGTCCGCCGCGGGACCGGCGTCGGGGTGCAGGTCACGCGCTCCCTCGCGGGCGAGTTCGCGGGCACGGCGGCCGAGGGAGACCAGGTCGCGGGGGCCCAGGCGCCAGCGCGGCCCGGTGAGCAGCCGGGCCAGCGAGGCGCCGGCCGTCGGGTCGTGCACGACCCGGAGGGTCGCGACGACGTCCTGCACCTCCGGGACGGTGAGCAGCCCGCCGAGGCCCACCACCTCGACCGGGACGCCGCGCGCCTCCAGCGCCGCCCGGATCAGCGGGAACTGCGCCCGCTTACGGGCCAGGACGGCGACGTCGGACGGCTGCAGGCCGGGGCCGTGCCGGCTGGTCTTCTCCCACGGCTCCCCGTCGGGCGCGAGGTCCTTCGGCTGCCGCAGGAGGCCGGCGATGCGGTGGGCGAGCCGCTCGGCCTCGTCCTCGACCGTGTCGAGCAGCGCGCACTCGACCCGCCCGCGGCCCTGCTGCGCGGCGCCGGGCCACAGCCGGGGGACGTCCTTCGCCTCCTCCCGCAGCTCGCCCTGGATGCGGGCGGCCGCGTCGAGGACGCGTTCGCCGTTGCGGAAGCTCGTCGACAGCTGCCGCATCGGCGCGGGACGCTCGCCGTGCGGGAAGTCACGGACGAAGCCGAGGAGGTTCCCCGCGCTCGCGCCCCGCCAGCCGTAGATCGACTGGCACGGGTCGCCGACGGCCGTGACCGGGTGGCCGCCGCCGAACAGCGACTTCAGCAGCACGAGCTGCGCGTGGCTGGTGTCCTGGTACTCGTCCAGGAGCACGGCGGCATAGCGCGAACGCTCGATCTGGCCGACCTCCGGATGCTCGGCGGCGATCCGCGCGGCGAGCGCCATCTGGTCGCCGTGGTCGAGGACCTCCCGCCTCGCCTTCGCCCGCTGGTACGCCTCGACCAGCGGCAGCAGCTGCTCGCGCGTCGCCTGGGCGTCGGTGACGCGGCCCTGATGCTTCTTGGTGGGCTTCTTGACCTCCGCGACCCGCTCGCGCAGCCAGGCGCCGACCCTGCGCACGTCCTCGGGGGTGCGCAGGTGCTCCGCCAGCTCCCCCGACAGCCCGATCACGGCCTTCGTTACGGTGTCGGGTCCCCAGTCGACGGCGTCCATCGGCCCGTCGTACGCGTCGACGACCCGCGCCGCGATCTGCCAGGCCACCGCCGGGGTGACCAGCCGCATCGTCGGCTCCAGCGCCGCCCGCAGCGCGTGGTCCCCGAAGAGCCGCGCGGCGTACGCGTGGTACGTCGAGACCGTCGGCTCACCGTCGAGGATCTCCGGGTCGATGAGGTCGTCGTGCTCACGGAGCTGGTCGAGCCGCCGGCGTACGCGCTCGGCCAGCTCGGCCGCGGCCTTGCGGGTGAACGTCAGGCCCAGCACCCGCTCGGGCCGGATCAGGCCGTTCGCGACCAGCCACACGACGCGGGCCGCCATCGTCTCGCTCTTGCCGGACCCCGCCCCCGCGATGACCGCCATCGGCGCGAGCGGCGCCTCGATCACGGCGGCCTGGTCCGGCGTCGGCTCAGGAACCCCGAGCCGCTGCGCCAGCTCCTGCGGACTGATCACGGCGTCCCCTCGTCGTACGGGACGGTCACGGCGCGCCCGTCCGCGGGACGGTCACGGCGCCACCTGGCCGCCATCGTCATGTGCCGGGCAGGACCCGCGTACGGGGCAGGTCCGGCAGTGGTTGTCGTCGCGGCGCGCCTCGAACACCGGGCTCGCCATGCCCTCGGCGACGCGGTCGACGAGTCTACGCGGCCACTGCGGATCCTCGTCCGCCGACGGAGGCGGCTGCGTCTGGACGCGCACCCGCGCGGTCAGGGACGCCTTGCCGACCTGGATGAGCTCCGCGCCGCCCGGCTCGATCAGGCCCTTGTCGGCGAACGCGCCCAGCATCACGGCGAGCTGGTACACGCCGAGCTGCGGGTGGCGGGCGAGATCCTCGTCGGGCACCTTGGTGCCGGAGGTCTTGATGTCGACGATCCAGGCGCGGCCGTCGTCGTCGCGCTCCGCGCGGTCGATCCGGCCGCGGATCGTGACCCGGCCCAGATCGATGCTGAACGGCTCCTCGATCGACACCAGCTCGCGGGCGTCGGCGCGCCGGTGCCAGTCCAGGAACTTCTCGATCATCCCCTGGGCCTGTTCGCGCTGCTTGTCGGAGTACCAGGCGCTGCGGAAGTCCAGGTCGTCCCAGATCTCGTCGAGCCGCTTGTCGATGTCGGCGTCGCTCACGCCCTCGTCGGTGGCGACGAGCTCGGCCACCGCGTGGATGACCCGGCCCATCGTCGCGAACTCCCCCGCGCCGCCGTCCTCCGCGCCGACGCAGGAGGCCAGCAGCCAGCGCAGCCCGCACTTCTCGAACGTCTCGACCTGGGACGGCGACAGCACCAGCGTCTCGTCCTCCCGGAACGCCGGTCCGGGGTCGGACAGCTCCGTCAGGGGGTACCAGTCGCGCGGGTCGGCGCCCTGGACCCCGGCGCGGGCGAGCCGGGCCAGGTGCCCGGCCGCGGCCCGGCGCAGCGGCACGGGGGTCTTCGGGTCGGCGACGGCCGAGCGCAGGTCGGCGACGAGGGCGCGCAGGGACAGCCACCGGGTCCGCTCGTCGAGCTGGGCGTGCTCGGCCTCGTCGGGGACCAGCTCGCGCAGGAACCGCGACGGCCGGTCCTCGGCGTCCTCCCCGCCGACCGCGGTCACGACGAGCCGCTTCCTGGCCCGCGTCACGGCGACGTAGAACAGCCGCCGCTCCTCCTCCAGCATCTTCGCCGCCAGCGACGCGCCTGCCTCCACCCCGGTGGCTCCGCCCCACCGCCCCCCCTTATCGAGGTCGACGACGCCGGTCGCGGCCTCGATCAGCTCCTCGCTGCCCAGCAGCGAGCCACGCAGCCGCAGGTCGGGCCAGAGGCCCTCCTGCACGCCCGCGACGACGACCAGGTCCCATTCAAGGCCCTTGGACCGGTGCGCGGTGAGGATCCGCACCGCCTCCCCCTGCGGCGCCTGCTCGGCGAGGGTGTCACCGGGGATCTCCTGCGAGGCCAGGTCGTCCAGGAACACCTCCGGGCCCGCCTGCGGCAGCCGGTCGGTGAACCGCGCCGCCATGTCGAACAGCGCGACGACCGCGTCGAGGTCCCGGTCGGCCGCCGCGCCCCGGGCCCCGCCGCGGACGCTCTGCTCCAGGAGCCGGTCGGCCAGACCACTTTCCTGCCACACCGCCCACAGGACCTCCTCGGCCCCGCCACCACCCTGGACGGTCTCCCGCGCCAGGGCGATCAGCCTGGCGACGCGCTCCGCCGGTTCGCGGACCTTCGGGTGGATCAGCACCAGCTCACGCGGGTCGTTCAGCGCCCGTACGAGCAGTCCCTCGCCCTTCTCGTCCCCCGACAGCGTCGCCAGGTCGCGCAGCGCGCGGCGGAGCCGGCGCAGGCCGAGGGCGTCCGCGCCGCCCAGCGGGCCCAGCACGAGCTCCTCGGCGGCCTCCTCGTCGAGCAGGGCGGGCCGCAGCGCCGCCCGCAGCAGCACGATGAACGGCCGGGCGCCCGGCTCGTTCACCAGCGGCACCTCGTCACCCGCCACGACCACGGGCACGCCCGCGGCGGCCAGCGCGCGGCGCAGCGGCGGCACCTGCCGCACCGCGGACCGTACGAGCACCGCCATCCGCGACCAGGGGACGTTCTCCAGCAGATGGGCGCGGCGCAGCTCGTCGGCGACCAGCGCGGCCTCCTGGTTCGCGCTGTCGGCCTCGACGACCCGGACCGCCCGCGCGTCCGCGCCGTCGTCGTCGGCCGCCTCCACCGGCAGCAGCTCCCGATGCCGCCCCGCCAGCGCGCCGAGCGGCAGCCGGGCCGCGACCCGGCGGGACGCCTCCAGGATCACCGGGCCCATCCGCCGGCACGTCCGCAGTGAGACGATCGGCGCCTCCTCGCCCGTCACCGTACGGAACCGCTCGGGGAACTCCAGGATCCCGCGCACGTCCGCGCCCCGGAACCCGTAGATCGACTGGTCCGGATCACCCACGACGATCAGGTCCCGCCCGCCCCCGGCCAGCTGCTGGAGGAGGTACTCCTGGGCGGGGTCGGTGTCCTGGTACTCGTCGACCAGCACGACGTCGTACGCGGCGCGCTCCCGCCGTCGTACGTCCTCGTCCGTGAGCAGCCCGGCGGCGGCCCGGATCAGCTCCGCGTAGTCATAGGCGACGATCGGATCGACGTCGAAGCGCTGTTCGTACCGGTCCAGGAACCGTCCGGCGGCGTACCAGTCGTCCCGGTGGTGCCCGCGGCCCAGCGTCACCAGGTCATCGGGCCCGAGACCGCGCTCGACGGCCCGCAGGATGAAGTCCCGCAGCTCCTCGGCGAACCCCCGCGTCTTCAACGTCTCGTGCAGCCGCGACGGCCAGTCCCGCGCGCCGTCCGCGACCTCACCGTGGACCAGCCGGCGGACCTCCAGGAGGTGCTCCGGGCCCGACAGCAGCCGCGGCGGCTCCTCGCCGTCCAGGACCGCCTCGCGGCGCAGCAGCGCGTACGCGTACGAGTGGAACGTCAGGGCCAGCGGCGTCCGGGTGGTACGCCGCAGCCGGCCGGTGATGCGCTGCCGCAACTCCCCCGCGGCCTTCCGGCCGAACGTCAGGACCAGCACCCGCTCCGGGTCGACACCGCGGTTCTCGATCCGGTCCACGACCGTCTCGGCGATCGTCGTCGTCTTGCCCGTCCCCGGCCCGGCCAGCACGAGCAGCGGCCCGCCCGCGTGCGCGACGACCCGCCGCTGGTGCTCGTCGAGCACCGGCGGCGGCGCCTGGGCGGAACCGGCGCGCCGGACGAGACGGTAGGACGCTGATGACACATATGTGATTGCAGCAGATCATCGGGGGTGATCGTGACAGGGTTGCGCCATGTCGCCGATGTGGCAGCCGTCCATCACCGCCGCAGACCCCGATTCCAGGGCCGGAATCACGGCGGAACACGCGGACGTTCGGGGGAGGCGCCGATGATCGTGCTGGCCGTGACGGTCCTCGCGCTGGCCTGGTACGTCCTGTGCTGGCTCAGCCTGCTGTGGAGCGGCGCCCGGCGGGCCGTCGACCGGCTGTCACCGTACACCCGGTGGCTGCACGCCTGGATCCTGTCGGCCCCCGCGACGTTCACCTATGTCGCGATCTTCACCGCGTTCACGCTCGTCCAGCGGACGACGCCGCCCCACCTCATCGACGTGCTCACCCGCGTCAACAGCACCAACCTCGTCCGCCTGCACCGCGCGCCGCTCGCGGTGCTGGCCGACAGCGCCCTGTGGGTCGCGGACCGCGGCTCGGGCCTCACCCTGTACATCCTCGCGTTCGTCACCGTCGTCGCCTGGGCCGAACGGCGGTACGGCCCGCCCCGCATGATCGTCATCTTCCTCTCCGGCCACGTCCTCGGCACCCTGCTCACCGCGCTGGTCGAACTCCACGCCATCGAATCGGGCCGGGCGTCCTACCACCTCGCGCGCACCACCGACGTCGGAGTGAGCTACATGATGGTCGCCGGATGCGTCGCGGCGGTCCTGCTCATGCGCGGCTGGTGGCTCGCGGCCGGCATCACGGCGCTCGCCGTCGGCGTGGTCTGGCCGGTGATCTCCAACCACACCATCTGGGCCCTCGGTCACCTGCTGGCCGCCCTGTGCGGACTGGTCGTCGCCGCCCTCACGCGGTACCTCGGCGGAATCAGAACACCCCGTGACCTGCGCCCGTGCCTGGAGTGAGCCCGAGCCCGGTCCAGGCGATGGTGATCATTCGACGGCTGTCCGGAGTCAGCGTGCCGTCGTCGGCGCCGTAGACGCTCTATGCCGTCACCGTGGGCGCTTCGCCGTCGGCAGTGACGCTGCAATGTCCGTGATGCCTTGATGGAAGGCAACACCGGCGGCAGCGCGAGGCTGGAACCAGGCTCTGCGCAGTTACGTCTCAGAGGCGGATTGATCCCCGTTTCATAGACTTTTCCGGGAGTGGCCGGTGGCCGGTTCGAAGAAGATCCCTCGTCCCTCCGGACGTATCAGCCGTGGCAAGGCGATCGCCGCCGCAGTGGTGCTCCTGGTCGTCGCGGTGCCGACGCTCAACGGCTTCTTCGGGTCGTTCGAGCGCACCACCGGAGGCGAGGTGGCGGTCGTCCGCAACGGCGGGATGCTCGACAACAACAAGATCCGTCAGATCATCGACCCCGGGTCCGGGATGACCTGGATCGGGTGGTGGTCGCACGTCCACAAGTACCCCGCGCAGCAACGGTTCTACACGATCACCTCCGACTCCGGGCGCGGCGAGCGCGCCGGCGTGGACGTCGTGACGGTACCGAGCAGCGACGGCGTCAACATGGGCATCGAGGGCACGCTTTACTTCAACCTGAACCTCGACCACGCGACGCTGCGGAGATTCGACGACAGGTTCGGGACGCGGAAGTTCACCGGCGCGGACGGCAAGACGCGGTACGCCTATGACGGTGATGGGGGATGGTCCGGGTTCCTGGACCAGATCGTCCGGCCCGTCATCGAGAACGACCTGCGCACCCAGATCAACAGCTTCCGCTGCGCGGAGCTGGTCTCCTCCTGCGCGCTCGTGCAGAACAACGCGGGCGGTAAGCAGCAGCAGACGTCGCTGAAGGTCCAGAGCAACAACGCCAACATCGCCAAGGTGCAGAACGCCATCAACACTAGCCTCGAACAGGATCTGCAGCAGACCCTCGGGCTCCCCTTCCTGACGAACCTGCACTTCAACCTGGCCCGCATCACGCTGCCGGAGCAGGTGCAGCAGGCCGTGGACAGCGCCCAGGCGGCGTTCGCGAAGGTCACGGAGTCGCAGGCTCAGGTCGCGCAGGCCCGCGCCGAGGCGGAGGCCAACCGCGCCCGGCAGGAGGGCTACAACAAGTGCCCGACGTGCGCCGACATCGAGAAGCTGAAGGCGCTGCCCAAGGGCATCACGGTATACGCCCCGGGCAGCGACCGGGTGGCGCTCCCGACCCGATAGGAGATCCCGATGCGCGTCCTCACGCTCCCGCTCGCACTCCTCGTCGCGGCCGCGCTCGCCGTCCTCCTCGTCGCCGTGCTCAGCCGCTCCGGCCGGGCGGAACCGCCGCGCTGGGAGGCCGCCACGGAGTTGCGGGACGGCGTGACGATCGTGCTCGTACGGCAGGTCGCCGACGGGCGGGAGCTGGGCCGTCAGGTCGTCACCGAGCTACCGGCAGACGCCCCGGACTGGGAAACGCGCTACCACGAGGCGATGGCCGCCGCCCGATCCCGGGCGGCGGCCCTCCGCACCGAAGCAGACTGACCAGAAAAGCGCCTTGCGCAACCGCGAAGCAAAGTCGCGGACAGCTGCCTGGCACCTCCTCGCGTTAACGCCCTTCGAACCACCAGCCCGCCGCCGGTCCGCTGCACTCACGTCGCCGGCCCGAAGCCTCCGCGCCGCTGCCGGCCCGGCGTGCTCATGGTGGTGCTGCTGGTCGGTCTCGTTGTGGAGGTGGTCAGCCGGTCTCGGCCGCTTCGCCGGTCCAGCGGGCGAGGCGCATGTCGACGCGGTCGCCGCGCAGCGGCGTGCCCTCGGCCCGGTAGTGCTGCAGGGCTCGCCGCTCATGGCACTGCGGGGGCGAGCCGTCCGCCCGAATGACGCGCCACCAGGGCACGCCGCCGCCCCACAACGCCATCACCCGGCCGACCTGACGGGGTCCGCCCTCGCCGAGGTACTCGGCGATGTCCCCGTACGCCATGACGCGGCCCGGCGGGATCCGTTCGACGACGTCGAGAACACGTTCGGCGTAATCCGTCGGGTCACCCCGCATGGTCGTCCTCCGAACCTCGGCGGATGCGTACGCGCCGGATGTACAGCACGGTGGTCGTCAGTGCGCCGGCGAACCCGAACAGCGCGGCGACGCCCACCCAGCCGCCCAGGATGACGAGGCCCGGGGGGTGGCGTTCGACCTGGATCGGCCGCATCGGCCCGTCGTCGAAGCGGCCGGTCTTGCCGGCCGCGGTGAGCCGGTAGCCCTCCAGCCGGTCGGCGGCGGCCAGCGCCGCCGGGGCGTTGACCTCGCCGAAGCCCACCTTCTCGTCGTATCCGGCGGCCGGACGGCCCTTGGCGCTCGCGGTGATCGCCTGGGCGACCAGCGCGGGGGCCATGTTGCGATGGCGGGCGCGGATCAGGGCGACGACCCCCGAGACGAGCGCGCCGGCCTGGCTCGTGCCCTCACCGATCCAGTAGCTGTCGCCCGGTCCGGCGCCGACGACGTCCGCGCCCGGCGCTGCGATCTGGACGCTCGCGTTGCGGTCGGAGAACTTCGCCGCGACGCCCCGGCGCGTCACCGCGGCGACCGCGATGACACCGGGGAAGGCGGCCGGATAGGACAGCCGGGTCAGGCCGTCCTTGTCGACCTTCTTGTCGCCGTCGTTGCCCGCCGAGGCGACCACCACCACGCCCTTGGAGATGGCGTACGCGATGGCGGCGCGCTCTTCGCGGCCGGCGCTCGGCCCGCCGAGGGACATGTTGATCACGTCGGCGCCGTGGTCCGCCGCGTAGCGGACGGCCTTCGGCAGCGCCGAGCGGTACTCCGCCGTGGTGCGGAACGACTTGTAGCCCTTCTCCCCCGGGTCGGCGATCATCCGCAGGGACAGCAGGCGCGCCTCGGGCGCCACGCCGATCACGCCGTCGCCCGCGCCGTGCCCGTGCCCGGCGATCAGGGAGCCCATCCACGTGCCGTGGAGGCGGCCCGGGTCGTGAGCGACCGTGCGGATGAAGTCGGGGCCCGTGGTCACCACGCCGGACAGGTCGCGGTGCGATCCGTCGATTCCGGTGTCGAGGACGGCGACGGTGACGCCCTTGCCCTTGGTCGTGCGCCACGCCTGCGGGGCTCCGAGGGCGTCGAGCACCCACTGCTCCCGGTCGCGTACGGTGTCGGCCCGCGCGGCGGTGCCCGGCAGCGCCGGCAGCAGGGCGACCGTCAGCGCCAGGCCCGCCGTCAGGACGCGCCTCAGCACTTCCACTCCCGCTTCTCGGAGCAGTCGGGCTGGACCGGGAGCGCGAGGGCGCCGGCGATGTTCCGGCCGACCTCGGGGGCGAGCTGGAACCAGCCGCCGTGCGGTTTGCGCACGGCGGAGGAGGGACGGCCGTCCGTCTGCCCGGCCACGGTCATCACGACGTACGGGCCGGCGCGGTCGGCGGTGGCGAGCTGCCGCGTGGACTCGGCGAACCGGGCGGCGATGGTCTGCGGGAACGCCAGGGGGCGCAGGAACGGGCCGGCCGCGCCGGGATCCGTGGGCGCCAGGGACTCTCCGGCCAGGCTCGCGGAGCGCTCGTCGGGCAGGGCGGCGAGGCCCACGGTCAGGATGATGCCCTGGGTCTGGTCGACGTAGGTCGCCCGGAGCAGCGCCCGGCAGCCGTAACGGGAGAGGACGGCCGCGGGGACGGGGTCGATGCCGGTGCCGCAGCCCCTCTCGGGGGCGATGCCGACCAGCGCGGCGTGCTCGATTCCGCCCTGTTCGGAGGTGTACGGGACGGAGTCAGGGAAGATCTTCTCGGCGGGCCAGGTGCGCCAGCGGTCCCGGACCTCCTCGCCCGCCGCGCGGTAGAGCTCCCACGCGGTCGGCTTGCGGTGGAACTCCCAATAGACCCTGGCGGTCGACAGGGCACCGACCGCCAGGTAACCGACGGTCGTCACGATGGCCACCCCGAGCCACAGGCGACGACGCGCGTACCAGGGCACGGGCTCTGGTGGTGGCTCCTCTGGTGGGTCCCACGCCCCCCATCCGCCGGGCCCGGTCGTCGGCCAGCTCGGATCGGAGGTTCGCGCCATATCTGACAAGGTTACTGGGCGATCCGCCGCCGCCGGTGAGAACCGGGACAGGGGTGAATCTCTGTGACGCAGAGAGGCTCCGGGGTGCGTCACCCCGGAGCCTCTCACCGTCGTGGCGGGAGCTTTCGTCCGTCGTGTCGGCGCCTGGGCCGGTGCGTACGTCGGCGCCGTCACCGGCCGAGGACGTCCGTCAGTACGCCGGCTTGTCGGGCTCGATCTGGTTGATCCAGGCCAGCACGCCGCCGCCGAGGTGCGCGGCGTCGGAGAACCCGGCGTTCTTGACGATCGCGAGGCACTCGGCGCTGCGGGCGCCGGACTTGCAGTGCAGCACGACGCGCTTGTCCTGCGGCAGCCGCTCCAGAGCAGCGCCGGACAGGAACTCGCCCTTCGGGATCAGCGTGGCGCCGGGGATGTTCACGATCTCGTACTCGTTGGGCTCCCGGACGTCGACGAGGAAGATGTCGCCGTTGTCCAGCAGGTCCTTGAGCTCGGTCGCGGTGATCGTGGAGTCCTTGGTCGCGTCCGCGGCCTCCTCGGAGATCGCGCCGCAGAACGCCTCGTAGTCGTCGAGGAGCTCGGTGATCGTGGGGTTCTTACCGCACAGCGGGCACTCGGGGTCCTTGCGGACCTTGACGCTGCGGTAGTTCATCTCGAGGGCGTCGTAGATCATCAGGCGTCCGACGAGCGGCTCGCCGATGCCCGCGATCAGCTTGATCGCCTCGTTGACCTGGATGGAGCCGATCGACGCGCAGAGCACGCCGAGGACGCCGCCCTCGGCGCAGGACGGCACCATGCCGGGCGGCGGCGGCTCGGGGTAGAGGCAGCGGTAGCAGGGGCCGTGCTCGGCCCAGAACACCGACGCCTGGCCGTCGAAGCGGTAGATCGAGCCCCAGACGTACGGCTTGCCCAGCAGCACGGCGGCGTCGTTGACCATGTAGCGGGTGGCGAAGTTGTCGGTGCCGTCGACGATCAGGTCGTAGCCGCTGAAGATGTCCATGACGTTGTCGTTGGACAGCGCCTCGTTGTGGACGATGACGTCGATCAGCGGGTTGATCTCGCGGACCGACGCGGCGGCCGACTCGGCCTTCGGCCGGCCCACGTCGGACTGGCCGTGGATGATCTGGCGCTGCAGGTTGGATTCGTCGACGACGTCGAAGTCGATGATGCCGAGGGTGCCCACGCCGGCGGCGGCGAGGTAGAGCAGGGCCGGTGAGCCGAGCCCGCCCGCACCCACGCACAGCACCTTGGCGTTCTTCAGCCGCTTCTGTCCGTCCATCCCGACGTCCGGGATGATCAGGTGGCGCGAGTAGCGCCTGACCTCGTCGACGGAGAGCTCGCTGGCGGGCTCTACCAGTGGTGGCAACGACACGGTTGTCTCCTGCGCGTGCTGGAATTGTGATGCGGACGCCGTCGTCCTGGACTTCACAACTCTGTCACGCGCCCCCGCATTCCCGCTCCTGGGCCCGTCGAGCCGGTCGTCAGCCCGCGGCGGTGTCGGGCAGGCGCAGGCGGGCGTCCTCGAGCAGCGCGCGGAACTCTCGCGCGACGGTCTCGGGGCGCTCCATCTGCGCGACGTGGCCGACGTCGGGCAGGACGACCACGCGGGAGCGCTTGAACACCCGGCCGGCGCGGGCTGCCATCCGCGGGTCGACGAGCCGGTCGTGCCGGCCATAGATGACGAGGGTGGGCGCGGTGACGCGCGCGGCGTAGCGCCAGAGGGAGCGTCGCATGTACGCGGTGACGATGCCGCGCGACGACGCGATGAGCGCCTCGGCGTTGTGGGTCAGCCCGTCCCTGCGGCGGACATCCTCGACGAGCTCCATGACCCGGTCGGGGTGCAGGCCGGTCGGGTCCGCGAAGCACATCTCCAGGGTGCCCTGGACGCGTTGTTCGGCGGGCAGCGCGGCCAGCCGCCGGACCGCCCAGGGGCCGATGCCGGGCATGGTGGTGGCAAGGATGCGCGCCGGCCCGTACCTGGGCCGCAGGTCGGGCAGGGCCGGGGAGATCAGTGTGAGGGAGCGCACCAGGTCGGGGCGGGTGCCCGCGAGCCGGGTGGCGATGGCTCCGCCGAGGGAGTTGCCGAACAGGTGGACCGGTCCCCGGCCGCGCTTCTCGATGAGCCGCGCGACGATGATCGTGTGGGCGTCGACGGAGTAGTCGTGGTCCGGTGGAGGCGGGGAGTACCCGAATCCGGGCAGGTCGACGGCTTCGCCGGCGAGCTCGCCGGACAGCAGGCCCATGAGGTCGGTCCAGTTGGCCGAGGAGCCGGCGAGGCCGTGTACGAACAGCGCCGGGTCGGTGTCCTCACGGGAGGGTGACGCCGTGCGCACGAAGACCTCGCGGTCGCCCAGCCGGACCGCCTCGCCCGGCCATTGCGGAATCGGTGTGCTCATCCTGCTCGCGGCGTGGGGCCTCCGGCCGGATGGTCGGAGAGGAGCCGCCGCTGCCTCCTCTCTGCTGTACCGAACGCGGTTCCACGATAACCGCGTGGGCGCGCGCCCCGTCGACCGGGCATGATCCCGCGCGTCCGCCTTGACCTGATCTTGAGGGACGCGGGGCCCCGCACCGTCTCGGTGCGGGGCCCCGCGTGGATGCCGATCGGTCGGTCAGCGCGCCGCTTCGGGGCGCGGACGGCGGTCGTCGTGGCGGACCGCGCCGGCGCGGCCGCCGGGGCGGGACCCGCCCGGCGCGCCGCCGGAACGGGGCTCCCGGCGCGGCCGGTGGGTGTCCCGGCGTTCGCCGTCGCGGTGCTCGGGACGCCCCTCGCGGCGCTCGGCCGGGCGCCCGGAACGGTGCTCGCCGTCGAAACGGCCGTCCTGACGCGCCTCTCCGCGGCCCTCGAAGCGGCCGCCGGGACGCCGGTCGCGACGGCCGCCCGGACGCGGCCCGCGACGCGGCGCACGCGGCTCGGGCTCGGGCGGGACCGGGATACCGCTCGGCGGCTGCGCCCCGGTGATGCGGACGAGGGCGTCGTCACCGGCGGTGACCTTCGACCGCAGCGCGCGAACACCGGCGCGGCGCATCATCCGCTCGGTGTTGCGCACCTCGTTGTGGGCGACCAGCGTGGCGACGGTGCCGCGCTCGCCCGCCCGCGCGGTGCGGCCGGCGCGGTGGAGGTAGTCCTTGTGGTCGGCGGCCGGGTCGACGTGCACGACCAGGCTGACGTCGTCGACGTGGATGCCGCGGGCGGCCACGTCGGTGGCGATCAGCACCCCGACCTTGCCCTCGCGGAACTCGGCGAGGGTGCGGGTCCGGGCGGCCTGGGTCTTGCCGCCGTGCAGCGCGCCGGCGCGGACGCCGACGCGGGCGAGCTTCTTGGCCAGCGCGTCCACGCCGTGCTTGGTGCGGACGAACATGATCGTGCGGCCTTCGCGGCCGGCGACCTCGGCGATGACGTCCTGCTTGTCGGCGCGGTCGACGATGAACAGGTGGTGGTCCATGGTCTCCACCGGCGCGGCGGCCGGGGCGATCGAGTGGGTCACCGGGTCGTGCAGGTAGCGGCGGACGAGCTTGTCGACGTCGCCGTCGAGGGTGGCGGAGAACAGCAGCCGCTGGCCGTCGCCGGGGATCTGGTCGAGGAGCCGGGAGACCGCGGGGAGGAAGCCCAGGTCGCACATGTGGTCGGCCTCGTCGAGGACCGTGATCCGCACGTCCGCGAGCGAGCACTCGCCGCGCTCGATCAGATCGGTCAGCCGCCCGGGGGTGGCGACCAGCACGTCGACACCGCGGCGGAGCGCCTGGATCTGCTTGCTCATCGACATGCCGCCGACGACGATCTTGGTGTGCAGCCCGAGGCTGCGGCCCAGGGGGCCGAGGGCGTCCTGGACCTGCATGGCCAGTTCGCGGGTGGGGACGAGGATGAGCGCGCGGGGCCGCGTCGGGGCGGCCTGCTCGCCGGCGAGCCCGGCCAGCAGCGGCAGACCGAACGCGAGCGTCTTGCCCGATCCGGTCTGGCCGCGTCCGAGCACGTCACGCCCGGCGATGGCGTCGGGGACGCAGGCGACCTGGATGGGGAACGGCGCGGTGATGCCGCGGCGTTCGAGCGCCGACACGAGGGGGGTCGGCAGGCCGAGTTCAGCGAAAGTGGACAAGGTCGAAGGACCGTCAGTCAAGAAAGAACCTCTCGGAAATGGCCCGCCTCGAGAGGTGCCGCGAGGGTGGGGAACCCGCGGACTCTTAGCCGGCCGTAGGCGCGAGCGCGCCTGTACAGGAATCACTGAGCTTACAGGGGCGTCCAACGCGCCAGAGGGGATCTTCATTCCCGGCCGGGCGGGCGCGTTTCCGCCGAGCCCGTCAGGCGGTCTTGCGGGCGCCGCTCTTCGTCTTGGCCTTGGTGTCCGTGGTCTTCTTCGTGGCGGCGGTCTTCGCCTCGGGCTTGCCGCCACCGCGGCCGCCCGTGCCCCGGCCGCCCTTCGCCGCGCCGTCCTTGTGGGCCCGGGTGCCGTCCTTCGCGGAGCCGGCGGCCTTGCGGGTCTCCCCGTCGCCGCGTTCCGTACGGCCCTTCTTGGCCGCCTCGACGCTCGCCCGCAGCGCGCTGAGCAGGTCGGCGCCGGCCGGGGCCTCCTCGGCCGCCTCCGGCGTGACGACCTCCCGGCCCTCGACCTTGGCCTGGATGACCGCCTCCAGTGCCTCGCGGTACTCGTCCTTGTACTCGCCCGGGTCGAAGTCGCCCGTCATCGTGTCGATGAGCGAGGACGCCATCTGCAGCTCCTGGGGGCGGACGTCGACGTCCTCGTCCATGAACGGGAAGTCCGCCTCGCGCACCTCGTCCGGCCACAGCATCGTCTCGAGGACGAACACGCCGTCCCGTACGCGCAGGGTCCCGAGCGACTCGCGCTGCCGGAGCGCGACCTTGACCACGGCGACCTTGTCAGAGTCCTCGAGGGCGTCGCGCAGCAGGACGTACGGCTTGACGCCCTGGGCGTCCGGTTCGAGGTAGTAGGTCTTGGCGAAGTAGATCGGGTCGACCTGGTCCTCCGGCGTGAACTGCAGGACGTCGATGCGGCGGCTGGTCGACAGCGGCAGGTCGGCGAAGTCCTCGTCGGTGAGGACGACCGTGTCCCCGGTCGGCAGTTCGTACCCCTTGGCGATGTCGGAGTACGGCACCTCCTCGCCGTCGACGGTGCAGACGCGCTTGTACTTGATCCGGCCGCCGTCCTCACGGTGGACCTGATGGAACGCCACGTCACGCTGCTCGGTGGCGGAGTAGAGCTTCACCGGGATCGTGACGAGCCCGAACGAGATCGCGCCCTTCCAGATGCTGCGCATGGGGTGTCCCTACCCTCCGACCTGCCGATCTACCTGCGAGGCCGTCCGAAATGCGATAACTCGAATGTATGCGCAGGTCGCGGTGGGGCGAAGTGTCCCCCGGGTGAGCGGGCCGTACGCGCCGCACCACGGACGGACCCTGGCTCGGCCATGGGACCGTGCCGGACCGGTGAAACCACCGGGCTCCCGGGCGTCAGAAGGGAGCGGCATGGGCAGAAATGATCGTATGGGTGACCCCATGCCCTCTGATGTCCAGCCGATGCTCGCGACCCCGGGCGGGCTGCCGGACGACGCCGACCGCTGGGGCCTGGAGCTCAAGTGGGACGGCGTTCGCGCGATGGTGTACGTCTCCGGCGGGCGGGTCCGGGCGGCCGGCCGCCGCGGCCTGGACGCGACCCACCGCTATCCGGAGCTGCAGGTCCTCGCGGACCTCCTGCCCGGTCAGGCGGCGGTCGTCGACGGCGAGGTGGTGGCCTTCGACGAGCGCGGCCTGCCCAGTTTCCAGCGCCTGCAGCACCGGATGCACGTGGAGCACCCGGATCCGATGCTGGCCCGCCGCGTTCCGGTGCACTTCATCGCGTTCGACCTGCTGTATCTGGACGGCTACCTGCTGTACGACCTGCCGTACCGCGACCGGCGGGCGCTGCTGGACGAGCTGGAGCTGGCCGCCGGGCCCGTCGAGGCCCCGCCGTACCTGCCGGGCACGGCCGTGGACCAGGTCGACGAGCTGCTCGCGTACACCAGGGAGCAGGGCCTGGAGGGCCTGATCGCCAAGCGGCTCGACTCGCCGTACCGGCCCGGCCGGCGCGTTGATCACTGGCGGAAGATCAAGAACTTCCGTACGCAGGAGGTCGTCATCGGCGGCTGGAAGCCCGGGCAGGGCCGCCGGGAGGGCGGGGTCGGGTCCCTACTGCTCGGCGTCTACGACGACGGCGGCCTGCGCTTCGTCGGGCACGTCGGCACCGGGTTCACGGACGCGGCGCTGGACGACCTCCACAAGATCATCACTCCGTTGGAGCGATCCACCAGCCCGTACGCCACGGAGATCCCGCGCGAGTACGCCCGCGCCGCGCACTGGGTGGAGCCCTGGCTCGTCGGCGAGGTGGAGTTCGCCCGCTGGACCCTGGACGGGATGCTGCTGCACGCCTCCTGGCGGGGGCTCCGCCCCGACGTCGACCCCGGAGAGGTCCGCGCCGAGCCGTAGCCCGTACACGGCCGGCCGGTGGTTGAAAGCGGCGCTGCCGGGGAGATGGCCCGTGAGCAGGCCGAGCCCCCCGAGGAGAGCCGGTGAGCGACACCAAGACGAGCGTCCGGGTCGACGGCGTCCAGCTGACGCTGTCCAACCTCGACAAGGTCATGTACCCCCGGCATGGCTTCACGAAGGGCGAGGTCATCGACTACTACGCGCGGATCGCCCCGGTGCTCCTCCCCCACCTGAAGGACCGGCCGGCGACGCGCCTGCGCTACCCCGACGGCGTGGAGGGGCAGACGTTCTTCGAGAAGAACGCGCCCTCCCACACTCCCGCGTGGGTGCGCACCGCCTGCCTGCCGACGCCCGGCGGGAGCCGCGACGCGGTGAACTTCGTGATCATCGACGGGCTGCCGGCCCTGGTCTGGTGCGCGAATCTGGCCGCGCTCGAACTCCACGTGCCGCAGTGGCGGGTCGGCCCCCGGGGCGCGCAGCGTGAGCCGGACCTGCTGGTCTTCGACCTCGACCCCGGCCCGCCCGCCACGGTCGAGGAGGCCCGCGAGGTCGCCTGCCTGCTGCGCGACCTGCTCGCGGCGGACGGGCTGCGGTCGTTCCCGAAGACGAGCGGCAAGAAGGGCCTGCACCTGTACGTCCCGGTCAAGGAGACCTCCGACCGGCACACGTCCGCCTACGCCAAGGAGGCTGCGCGCAGGCTCGAGCGGGAACACCCGGACCTGGTGGTCAGCCGGATGGAGAAGAGGCTGCGCTCCGGCAAGGTCTT
Source organism: Actinoallomurus spadix (assembly GCF_024055725.1). Taxonomy (GTDB): domain Bacteria; phylum Actinomycetota; class Actinomycetes; order Streptosporangiales; family Streptosporangiaceae; genus Actinoallomurus; species Actinoallomurus spadix. Next base: position 112,682 of record NZ_JAMXMX010000015.1, read on the forward strand.
CGTCGACTGGAGCCAGAACAACCGGCACAAGACCACGGTCGCGCCGTACTCTTTGCGAGCCGCCGAAGAGCCCTCCGTCTCCACGCCGGTGACGTGGGACGAAGTGGACTCCGGCGCGGCGTTGTGGTTCGGACCGGACGAGGTGCGCGAGCGCGTCGAGCGGCACGGGGACCTTCTGGAGCCGCTGCTGACGCTGCGTCAGAAGCTGCCGTGAAGGCCCGCCGCGCGTACACGAAGCTGTCCGGTGCGTCACCATTACTCGGAGGGACCACAATCGTGGGCGGTGGTCACGGCGCCGGAACGTCGCCGTGAGCGCCGGTGGAGGTGACACGCGCACGGCGCGTGGAATGGGGAAGGATGATCAGGTGACGGACGACGCGCAGGACAGGCGCTATGACGTCGTCGTGCTGGGCGGAGGCTCCGGCAAGAACATCGCCGCCGACCTGGCGCGGGCGGGCCGTTCGGTCGCGCTCGTAGAGGACCGCCTGGTCGGCGGGGAGTGCCCGTATTTCGCGTGCATGCCGTCCAAGACGCTGCTGCACTCGGCGCGGCTCGGTGAGACGTGGGAGCACGCGGTCGCGCGCCGCGACGAGGTGACCCGTCACCTCGACGACGCGGCCACCGCCGCCCAGATGGCCGAGGCCGGTGTGACCGTCGTGCGCGGCCGCGGCCGGGTCGTACGGCCCGGCGTGGTCGAGGTCGAGGGCGCCGAGTACGGCTACACCGACCTGGTGGTGGCCACCGGCAGCGAGCCGGTACGGCCCTCGGTCGAGGGCATCGACGAGGTGCCCACCTGGACCAGTGACGAGGCCCTGACGCGGCCCGACCTGCCGCGCCGGCTGATCGTGCTCGGCGGCGGCGCGGTCGGCTGCGAGCTGACCCAGATCTACGCGGCGTTCGGCTCGCACGTCACTTTGGTCGAGCCGGCCGAGCGGCTGCTGTCGGCCGAGGCCCCGTTCGCAGGCGAGACGCTCGCCGACGCGCTGCGGAGGATGGGCGCCGACCTGCGGCTCGGCGTGGCTGCGACGCGCGCGGAGCGCACCGAGACGGGGCTGCGCCTGGTGCTGTCCGACGGCAACCACATCGATGCGGACCGGATCCTCATCGCGGCGGGCCGGCGCCCGCGTGTCGCGGACCTGGGGCTGGAGACGATCGGCGTCCGCGTCGACCCGGAGCGCGGCATCGCCGTCGACGCCACCTGCCACGCCGCCATGGCCTCGGAGGCCACCGACGGCACCCACGTGTGGGCGGCCGGGGACGTGACCGGCGTCGCGCCGTACACCCACACCGCGAACTACCAGGCCGCGGTGGTGGTCTCCAACGTCCTGGGCAAGCGCCGGGAGGCGGACTACCGCGCGATCCCCCGTGCCGTCTACACGACGCCCTCGGTGTACGCGGTGGGCGTCTCCCCACTGGCCGCGAGCGGGCTGGAACTGATCGCGGCGGGGTACGACCTGTCCGGGACCGCCCGTGCCGCCGTGGAGGACGACGACCGCGGCCGGGTGGAGCTGTACGCCGACCGGGCCCGGGGCGTTCTCGTGGGCGCCGCCGCGGTCGGGCTCTACGCTGAGGAATGGATGAGCGAGATCACGTTGGCGATCCGGGCCGAGACGCCGCTTCGGATCCTCACCGATGTGGTCCACGCCTTCCCGACGTACGGTGAGGCCTTCGAACCGGTCCTGCGCGAACTGGCCGAGCAGCTCTGAGACTCTCTTGGGGGAGAGACGCCATGCCCGATGACGAGATCGAATTGAGCCTCGAGGCTCCCGAGGCCGACGCCGCCGAGCAGCACGTGGCGGTGCGCGACGCCGAGGGCCCGTGGCCCACCACGTTCCCGGTCGAGGTCAACGAGGCCGACGCCGCGGAGCAGAGGTACGAGATCGACCTCGACGAGGACGACTACCGGTGACCCGCGTGGGACGCCGCTCACGCGCACGGGGACACCGCCGTCACGCCGGCGTCGCCGGGTTCCCCCGGGCCGGGGTTACCCGGTCGTAGGATGGTAGCCCTCAGCGCGCGCGGCGCCTCGGCGTCGCCCGGACAGGTGATCGGAGAACTCACGTGACCGCAACCCCGGACGCCCGCCCCCGGGGCACGAGGCTCCCGCGGCTGGCCCGCCGCCGCCAGTTGCTGGGCGCCGCCCAGGAGGTGTTCGTCGCGCAGGGCTACCACGCCGCCGCGATGGACGAGATCGCCGAACGCGCAGGCGTCAGCAAGCCCGTGCTGTACCAGCACTTCCCGGGCAAGCTCGAGCTGTACCTCGCGCTGCTGGACGAGCACGCCGAAGGGCTCGTCCAGCGGCTGCGCGGCGCGCTGGCCTCGACGCCGGACAACAAGCTGCGCGTGCAGCGGACCATCGAGGCGTTCTACGACTTCGTGGCCGGGGAGGGCGAGGCGTACCGCCTGGTCTTCGAGTCCGACCTGCGCAACGTCGCCGCCGTTCGCGCCCGGGTGGACCGCACGAACCAGCTGTGCGCCGAGATGATCGCGCAGGTCATCCAGGAGGACACCGGCGTCTCCAGCGACGAGGCGCACCTCCTGGGCATGGGGCTGGTCGGCATGGCCGAGGTCAGCGCGCGCTACTGGCTGTCGCAGCGCGGCGAGATCACCAAGGACCAGGCCGAGCACCTCATCGCGCGGCTGCAGTGGCGCGGCATCGGCGGTTTCCCGCGCACCACCTGACCTCCGCGCTCCCCTCCACCGCCCCGTCCGTGCACCGGTCCGTGCGATAGTGCCGGTAAGTCGGATCCAGCCGACCTGAGGTACGCCAGGGGCGGTCCCGCCACCGCCCCGCGACGGAGGGAAGAACGTGCAGGTACGGATCGGTGTGCAGTCGGTGCCCAAGGAGCTCGTCGTCGAGACCTCGCTGTCCGCCGACGAGGTGGAGCACGCGGTGCACGACGCGGTGGCCGAAGAAGGCGGTGTCTTCATGCTCCGCAGCAGGGACGGCGCCCGGGTGGTCGTGCCGGCGGACAAGCTCGCCTACGTCGAGATCGCCGAGTCGGAGTCCCGGAGCGTCGGCTTCGGCTCCTACTGACCCCTCCCGAAGATTCGTTCCGACTTTTTCCAAAAATTGGAATGAGTCCTTCGGAGGGGGGCATACAGACCGCGCGAATCCGAAGCGCCGGATCCGGTCCGGCAGGAGGTGGTCTGAGAAATGCTGATGACAATAATCTGGTTCATCATTATCGGTGCCATCATCGGGGCTGTCGCGCGTCTGGTCGTGCCCGGCCCGAACCCGATGGGCATCGCTCTGACGATCCTGATCGGAATCGTCGGCGCGGTGATCGGCGGTGTCATCGCGAACGCGCTCGGGGCCGGCAGCATCATCGCCTTCATCATTTCGGTCCTGGTGGCCGCCGCCGGTGTCGCGCTGATCAGCCGCGGCAAATGGGGCTCGCGTCGCGGCGTGTTCTGATCGGCCCGCCACGGACCCGTCCACACGAAACCTGACCTGACCCCCGGTGAGGCCCCCGCTCCTGAGCGGGGGCCTCACCGCGTGTCCAGGGCCGGTACGAGGCCACCCCCGGACCACGGCTCGTATGGGTTACGCACCCGGACCCGGGGCGCGTACGGAGGGTCCGCGCCCCGGACCGGGGCGCGTGTAGGGCCGCGGACCCGCGCCGGGGTCAGGAGTGGGTGGGCGCCGGCGCCACCGTCTTCGTCCCGGTCCCGGGGCGGGATGCCTTGGCCGTCGCCACGAACTCCGGACGGACGTACGTGCCCAGCTTCGCGTACGGCACGTCGAACGCCCGGCCGACGTCGGCGTGCGGGCAGCCCAGGTCGATCCAGTTACGGATCGTGAACGTGATCCCGGTCACGGTCGGGGAGATCTCGAGCCCGCGGCCCAGGTCACGGCCGGTCAGAGGGCGACCGGGGGCGCAGACGGCGCCGTTGCCCTGCGGATCGAGAACCCTCGCGAGGCCGTGTGCCCCTGCCGCCGTCCGCGCGGCGGGAAGCAGCAGGTCCGCGGTCCCCAGCGCCCGGCCCGTCGCCAGGTCCAGGATCACGGTGAATTGCGAGCTGGCGGGGATCTGCCGGTTCGCGTCACTGCTGTCGGCGAACGTGTACGTCACGGAGAGCAGTTTCGGGCCGCCGAGCCCCACCGCCGCGGCGGATTCCAGTGTGCCGGTCGGCGCGCTGCCCGCCTGGGCCGGCTGCATGACGAACGCGGTCTTGAACTCGGCGAGGGTCTTGTCGACCGGCGTCCGGAGGGCCTTGTTGATCTTGGCCTGCACCGTCTGGTCCTTCAGTCCGCTCACCTGGACGTACCGCGTGATCATGGTGCGCCCGCGGCGGAGCGTCCTGCTGGAGGCCGCGACGTTCACGGTGAGCGGCTGCGCGGCGGCCGCCGGGCGCGTCCGCCTGGCCGCCGGGTGCCCGCCCCCTCCCCGGGAGACGACGACGGCGGTCCCGGCCGATCCGACGACGACGGCGCCGGCGATCGCCACCGCCGCCTTGGCACCGGCGCTCGAGAGGAGGCCCTTCGCCGCACCCTGGGCCGCGGCGTGTCCGGCACCGCCCGCCGCGTGCGCCCCACCACCGCCGGCCCCGGCGGCTCCGCCACCGGCTCCCGTGGCCCCGCTGCCGGCCGTGGCCCCCGTTCCGCCGGCGCCACCGCCCGCCGCGCCGCTCGCGGCGGCACCGCTCCCCGCCACCGAACCACCGCCGCCACCCGCGGCGCCGCCGGCGGCGATGCCACCGGCCGGCGCGCCCGAGCCGCTCGCCAGGATCGCCGCGAGGGGGAACAGCGCGGCCAGCCCGGCAGCCGCCTCGGCCAGCCGCCGCCAACCGTCGGATTCCCAGTCCGGCCCGTAGGCGTCCGTGGCCACGTTCTCCAGCTCGGTCACGAACGCCGCCGCACCGACCGGCCGTTCGGCGGGATGCTTGGCCATCCCCCGGGCGACCAGGCCGCGTACCGCGTCCGGGAGCTCGTGGAGGGGGACCCGCGCGTTGGTGTGCTGGATCCGGTAGGTCTGGGGCGTGTCTCCCTGGAAGGGAGTATGACCGGTAACACACTCGAAGAAGACGCAGGTCGCCGCGTACACGTCGGTGGCCGGGGCCGCGGGCGCGCCCTGCCACTGCTCCGGCGCCATGTAGGGCGGCGTGCCCAGGATCTCCCCGCTCTGCCCGGATCGCAGCGCGATGCCGAAGTCGATCAGCTTGCTCTGGCCGCCGGCCTGCACCAGGACGTTCTGGGGCTTGTAGTCGCGGTGTACGACGCCGCGCTCGTGCGCGGTCCCCAGCCCGAGGAGGGAGCCCTTGAGCACCGCCAGGGCCGCCTGCGGTTCGAGGGGTGCGTCCCGGTCGAGGAGTTCGCGCAGCGCGATGCCGTCGACCGCCTCCATCACGATCGCCGCGCCGTCGCCGGACTCGACGAAGTCGTACAGGCGCGCGATGTGCGGGCTGTCGAGCTGCCGCAGTATCCGCGCCTCGGCCCGGAAGCCACCGACGAACCGCTGATCGGCGAGGAGGTCGGCGGTCAGGTATTTGACCGCCACATGCGCGCCGGACGCGTCATGCCGGGCGAGCACGACCCGTCCGAAGCCGCCCTTGCCAAGCTCACGCACTTCCGAGTAGCCGGGAAGCGCCCAATCGCCCAACTTCGTCCTCCTCCGTCAAGAGGGGGAAAGTACTGGATACGCACGGTTACTGGAAGCAACGCCACGCGCCATCTGCGATCGACGTCAGTCGCGCAGGACGACGGCCCGCATCCGCGCCTGGTGACGGTCGACGATCCGGCCGAACATCGCCGCCACGCCCTCCTCGCCGAACAGCGCCCCCACCTCGGGATTCTGCTCCGCGAGCGCGTGGGCCTGGCTCAGCGCCTCACCCACGAGGCGCCGGGCCCACAGCCCCAGCCGGGACGCCAGCCGGGCGTCGTTCTCCGCCGCCGCGCGCAACCGCTCGGTCAGAATCTCCGCGTGGCCGGAATCGGCCAAGGATTCGTGGACCACCGCACGTGTGCCGGGATCGGCCTTCTCCACGGCCTCACGGTAGAGGTCGGCCAGGATGGAGTCGGCGACGTACACCTTGGTCAGCGCCTCCATCGCGTCGGCGGGCCGCGCACGCTCGTGGAACGCGCTGATCGCGTCCTGGTAGGGCCGCATCGCCTCGTACGGGTCCGCACCGGCCTCGATCAGCCGGTCGCGCAGCAGCTCGAACTGGGCGAACGCCCCGGTCGCCAGGCCGGCGAGCACGACCTTGTCCTCGTAGGAGGCCGCCCGGCCCGCGTCCGCCGCCCGCTGCTCGAACGCGGTCAACCGAACGCACGCCAGCAGTCCGTAGAGGGCGTGTGGCCGGGCGGAAAAAGGGGGTACGGCCGAAGACATGAAATGAAATCGTACGCCGAAGCGTTGGACTAGGACGGCAGGGGCTTTTGAATCCCGCCCCGGCCAGCTACACTGCGTGTCGAACTGTGACCGGTCGCTGCAGAGCGCGACCCCATACCCGGTCACACCCTAGGAAGATTTTGTCGGCTGGTCCCTCCCGCGCGAAGGCGCGATCGCATGCGACGACCGGCGGGTGCCGCAGAGCCCTGCCGGAGACGGCGCATGAGGCGCAACCGCGAGACGGCTCGCCGCGCCACCGGTCACGGTGCGCACGCGGCGTTGAGCGGACCCGCACACTGGAGGCTGAAGGCCCTGACGACGTTTCATGAGCTCGGGATTGTCCCCGAAATAGCAGACGCCCTCGAAACAGAGGGCATTGTCGAACCGTTCCCGATCCAGCTGCTCGCGATTCCCATCGGTCTCGGCGGGCACGACATCATCGGTCAGGCACGCACGGGCACCGGCAAGACCCTGGCCTTCGGCATTCCGCTGCTGCAGCGCATCGAGCACGGCGGGAAGAAGCCGCAGGCCCTGGTCATCGTGCCGACGCGTGAGCTGGCCGTCCAGGTCACCGACGACCTGACCACCGCCGGCGGCAAGCTCGGCAGCCGGGTCCTTTCGGTGTACGGCGGCCGCGCGTACGAGCCGCAGATCGACGCCCTCAAGAACGGCGTCGAGGTCGTCGTCGGCACGCCCGGGCGACTGCTCGACCTGGTCAAGCAGAAGTACCTCGACCTGTCCCAGGTCTCGGTGCTCGTCCTGGACGAGGCCGACCGCATGCTCGACCTCGGCTTCCTGCCCGACATCGAGCGTCTCGTCGCCAAGGTGCCCGAGCGGCGTCAGACGATGCTGTTCTCGGCCACCATGCCCGGCGAGATCGTCGCGCTGTCGCGCAAGTACCTCACCCGGCCGACGAACGTACGGGCCGAGTCGCACGATGAGTCCGAGACCACTCCGCAGGTCACGCAGCACGTCTTCCAGGCACACCAGATGGACAAGCCCGAGCTGCTCGCCCGGGTCCTGCAGGCGCGCGACCGCGGCCTGACCATGGTGTTCTGCCAGACCAAGCGGGCCTGCGACCGGGTCGCCGAGGACCTCACCCGGCGTGGCTTCGCCGCCGCCGCCGTGCACGGGGACCTCGGGCAGGGGCAGCGGGAGCGCGCCCTGCGAGCCTTCCGGTCCGGCAAGATCGACGTGCTCGTCGCCACGGACGTGGCGGCGCGCGGCCTCGACGTCGACGACGTCACCCACGTCGTCAACTACGAGTGCCCGGACGCCGCCGACACCTACGTGCACCGCATCGGCCGTACCGGCCGCGCGGGCAAGGAGGGCATCGCGGTCACGCTCGTCGACTGGGCGGATCTGCAGCGCTGGAAGCTGATCAACACCGCGCTCGGCCTGGACTTTGCCGAGCCGGTCGAGACCTACTCCACCTCCGAGCACCTGTACGAGGTGCTGGACATCCCGTCCGACATCACCGGCGTCCTGCCGAAGGCGCAGCGGGACCGGGCCGGGCTGGAGGCCGAAGAGGTCGAGGACATCGGCGAGACCGGTCGCAGCCGGTCGCACGGCCGCCAGGAGGAGCCGCGCCGCCCGGCACGGCAGCGGACCCGCTCCCGGCAGCGCACGCGCAGCGGGCACCCCGTCGACGGCGACGCGGTCACGGCGGAGGAGACGGCCCGGCGGCACACGCGCCGGAAGGCGGAGCCGGCGACGCACCCCGCCGAGCCCGCGCCGACCTTCGCCGAGGTGACGGCGCAGGCGCCCGAGGTCGCCACCGACGCGCAGGAGGCTCCTACGGCCACGCAGGAGGCCCCTGCGACCACGCAGGAGGCTCCTACGACCACGCAGGAGGCTCCTACGACCACGCAGGAGGTCCCTGCGACCACGCAGGAGGCCATGGCTCCCGCACGCCGTACGCGCCGGCGCGCCGTGGAGACGGGGGACACCGTGTCGGCGACCGAGGCGAGCACCGAGGTGGTCGAGACGGTCGAGGCGGAGAAGGCTCCCGCGGCGTTCGACACGGACGACGCGGTGCCCGAGGCGCCGGCGGCACGGCCCGAGCCCGCCACGGCCCCCGTGGTGATCAGCCCGGCGGGCATCCCGATGGTGCAGTTCCTGCCGCCGCCGATCGACGTGACGGACGAGGTGCCGGAGTACGTCGAGCCGGTACGCCCGGCGGCCAGGAAGAAGCGCCGTACGCGCGGCGGAGCGCGCGAGTCCGTCTGACGGACGACCGAAGGAGGGGCGTGATCACGATCACGCCCCTTATTCATGTTCCGGCCCCGGCGCGGGGCGGATCCGTCGGTCCGCCCTCCGATCCGGGGCTCAGTCGCCGCCTTCGAGCCGTGAGATCCGGTAGTCGTCGAAGTCGACGACCGTCTGACCACCGTGCGCTCCGCTGCCGCGCATCACCACGAGACCCGTCTGCCCGACCGCCAACGGATCCTGTCCGTCCATGGCCTCGGCGGTGAGCCGGCCGTTCACCCAGAGGCGGAGGCGGACTTTCGCCCCCTGAGGCTCACACTGGATCATCAAGTGATTCGTGCTCGGCGAGCCGCCCCCGGCGACCGTGTCCCGATAGCCCCGGACCCGCGGAACCATGGCCAGCGTCCATGAGCCGGCTCTGGTCACCTCGCGGATGAAGGCTTCGTGGCCGTCCGGCCGCACCAGGAAGACGTAGCCGTCGAGGATCCGGTAGTCCGGCCCTCGGCACCCCAGGCCCATCGCGCCGTCGCCGGGTCCGGCCACGACGGCCGCGTCGACGTCCGCCTCCAGGCGGGAAGGCAGGTCCTGCGACGGGTACGGCGCGGGCTTCGAATCGTTGTCCGCCCGGCCCTCGGCCGTCATCCGGTAGCGACCCGCGACATAGGACGTGTACCTGTCGCGGTCCCAGGTCGGGGCGTCGGGCAAGAAGCTGCTGGTGTAGACGGGGACGGTCCTCGTCGCCCCTCCGAACGGCATCAGCGCGACGACCGCACCGATCGCGACGGCGGCCCCGGCGGTGGCCGCGGCGATCCAGGCGATACGCCGGGTCCTGAGGCGGTGCCGCCCCTCGTCTCCTTCCCGCGCCGGTCCGGCCGGCTCCGTACCCGCGGGCGCCCCCGTCGCGAGGAGGGTGGCGCCCGGATCGGCCGCGGCACCGGGTGACGCCTGCCCGGTCGCCTGCTCCGGCCGGGGCGCGGTCGCCGCCGGGCCGGTGCTCGGCCGACCGGACGAAAGCTCGGGAAGCCGCCCGGCCGACCGGTCCCCGGCACCCGCGTCGCCCGACGACCGCGCCGCGTCACCCGACGGCGGCACTCGGTCGGCCGGTGGCCGCGCCGGATCGGCTCGCACGTGCCCTGTCAGGCCGGACAGCAGTTCCCGTGCCGACGGGCGCCGCGCCGGGTCCTTGTCGAGCGCCCGCTCCACCAGCGGCCGTACCGCCTCGTCCAGACCGTCGAGCGACGGCTCCTCGTGCATGATCCGGTAAAGCACGGCCGGCAGTTCTCCGCCGGAGAACGGTGTGCCGCCCGTACCGGCGAAGGCCACCACGGCGCCCCAGGCGAAGATGTCGGACGCCGTCGTCGCGCGCTTCCCCTGGATGACCTCCGGGGCCATGTAGGCCGGGGTGCCGACGAGCTGCCCCGGCCGAGTCGCCTCGGTCACGCTGTCGAGGGCACGCGCGATGCCGAAGTCGATGACCCGGGGGCCCATCGGGGCCAGCAGCACGTTCGCGGGCTTGAGGTCTCGGTGCACGATCCCCGCACCGTGGATCGCGCCCAGAGCCGTCGCCACTCCGACCGCCAGATGGTCGAGGCTCGCTCCGCGCAGCGGCCCCGACTCCCGTACGAACGCGGCGAGGTCGGGCCCGGCCAGGTACTCGGTGACGATGTAGAGCGGCTCCTCGTCGGTCCGGGCGTCGATCACCGGAGCGGTGCAGAACCGGCGGACCCGGCGGGCGGCCTCCACCTCGCGGCGGAACCGATGACGGAAGGTGGGATCCTGCGCGAAGTCGACGTTGATCACCTTGACCGCCACGCGCTCGCCGGAGGCGGACTCGGCGAGGTACACCGTGCCCATCCCGCCGTGGCCGATCACCCCGAGCAGGCGGTACGGCCCCAGCTCCGCCGGATCGGTGGTGGGCAGCGGGCCGATCCGGTCGTCCGCCGACATCCTCTTCAGGCCCCCGTATCACCTCACAGCACAACGATCATGCAGACTAACGGAGACGGAGGTGCGGGCCGACGGAAACGGAGGCGTTCCTCAGCCGGCGGTGGACAGGCCGGTCTGACGGAGCCGCAGGGCGCAGCGCGGCCGGTCGGTGATGAGGACGGTCACCCGCTCGTCGCCGAGGAACCGCCGCATCCGTGACTCGTCGTTGACCGTCCAGACCATGGCCGGAATCCCCAGCCGGCCGCACATCCGCAGCACGGTGGCCCGCGCCAGCCGGCGGTGGACGGCGAGCCAGTCGGCGCCGCACTCGCGCATGCGGCGCAGCGGGTACAGCTCCTGAATCCGGGTCGGGGCCTTCATCAGCCACGAGACCTCGCGGAGGCTGCGCCCCAGCGACAGAGCGGCGGTCACCTGCGGGAACTCCCGTTTGATCCGGGCGATCGAGGAGTCCTCCAGCGTCGTCGCGACGAAGCCCTCCGGACCAAGGGTGTCGAGGGCGAGCGTGATGATCTCCGCCTCGTCGCCGACCTCCTTGAGGTCGAGGTGCCCCTTCATGCGGCCCGCGATCAGGGACATGACGTCGTGGACGCGCGGCACGCGCAGACCCGCGGCGGCGCACAGCTCCTCATAGGTCAGGCCCGCCACGGGGCGGTTCGCGACGCGTTGGTCGTGGAAGACGACGAACTCTCCGTCACAGGTGCGGCGGATGTCGAACTCGACGTACTCCGCGCCCGTCGTCAAAGCGCTCTCGTACGCCTCCCAGGTGGCGGCCCGGGCGACCTCGGATCCGCCCTTGTGGGCGGAGACGGCAGCCGTCATGCCTTGAGGGTACCTTCGCGAACCCCAGCGGATCACCAGCCAAATCGCTAAGATGGTGTCGATATTGGCATGTGCAAGTAAGCTCCTGCCAGTGAGTACGCCCCGGTTCCTCAGTCTGCCTCCCGGCGTTCGCCGCACGGACATCAACACCTCGCGCGGCACGTTCGCCGTGCTCGAGGCGCTCCCGGGCTCCGGCGTCTGCGAGCGGGGACCCGCACTGCTGGTGCCCGGCTTCACCGGCAGCAAAGAGGACTTCATCGCGGTGCTGCAGACCCTCGCGGGCGGCGGGCGCCGCGTCGTCGCGCTCGACATGCGCGGCCAGCACGAGACTCCCGGCCCGGACGATCCGGCGGCCTACACCTGCGCCGAGCTCGGCGCGGACATCGCCGCCGTCATGGAGCACTTCGACGACCAGGTGCACCTCGTCGGGCACTCCTTCGGCGGTCTCGTGACCCGCGAGGCGGTGATGACCGACCCCGCTCTGCCGGCGTCGTACACGCTGATGAGCTCGGGGCCGGCCGCGATCGGAGGGTCACGCGAGGTCGAGGCCCGCGTCCTGCTCGCCGCGCTGCCCAAGGTCGGGCTGGAACACCTGTGGGCGACCCGGATCGAGCCCGAGGTGATCACCAAGGGCGTCGCTCCGGAGATCGTGTCGTTCCTGCACCGGCGGATGTTCATGAACTCCCCCGCGGGCCTGATGGCCATGGCCCGCGAGGTCCTGTCCAGCCCGGACCGGGTGGACGACCTCGCCAAGGTCACCGAGGACGCCGACCTCCCCGTGCTCGTCCTGTACGGCGAGAACGACGACGGCTGGGAGCCCTCCGAACAGGCCGCCATGGCCGAACGCCTGAACGCCCGCAAGGTGGTCATCCCCGGCGCGGCCCACTCTCCCGCCGTCGAGGCGCCGGAGACCACCGCGAGCGCGCTGACCTCGTTCTGGAACGACGCCGAACGCGCCTGACCGCCCCCGGCCGGGACCCGTCGCGGAAAGCTCCGAGACACGCTTTGAGACAACAAACGACTGGCGTCTCATGTAACTGAGCACTTACCATGACGGCATGGAAGCGACCGTCCAGCCTCCCCAGAGCGTGACCTGGCAGGTGCACATCGACCGGTCGATGTGGGTCGGCGGGGTCCGCGGCCTCATGCTGCAGGCGCTGCACCCGATCGCCATGCGCGGAGTCTGGCAGAACAGCGATTTTCAGAACGACCCGATCGGCCGGCTCCAGCGCACGGCCGACTTCGTCGGCGTGGTCACCTGGGGGACACCCGAAGAGGCCGACCGCATCGGCCGCCGGGTCAGGGACATCCACCGGGCGCTGCGGATCAAGGACCCGGACACCGGGCGCGTCCACCGCGTCGACGACCCTGAACTCCTGCTGTGGGTGCACTGCGCGGAGGTCTCCTCCTACCTGGAGGTCGCGCGCCGCTCCGGGCTGCGGCTCACCGACCGGCAGGCCGACCGCTACCTCGCCGAGCAGCGCCGCAGCGCCACCTACGTCGGCCTGCACGAGGAGGACGTGCCGGGCAGCCTGGCGGAGATGAGGGCGTTCTTCGCGGAGATGCGCCCGCGGCTGAAGGTCACCCCGGAGGCCCGCTCCACCGTACGCTTCCTGCTGTGGCCGAGGCTGCCCGAAGAGATGCGCTGGCTGTCGGCCGGCAAGCCGATGTACGTTCCGTTCGGCGCGCTCTGCTACTACTCCCTCCCCGGCTGGGCCCGGCGGATGTACGGCATCCTGCCCGAGGTCCCGGGCCCGGTCGTGACGGCGGCGCTCAGGTCCTTCCGCCTGGCGGCCAACGCCCTCCCGGAGAAGGTCCACGATCTGACGTTCCAGCAGGCGACCAAGGACATGCTCGAAGGCGCCCGGCAGCGGCTCGCCGCCGAGGGCTATGACCTCGGCAAGGGCCTGCAAGGCCTGCGTGACCCCCGCCGCTGGCCGCGAGCCGCCGCCTGAGCCTCCTGCGCGTCCGCGAGCGTTACCAGGTCCTGACGGCCTGCTCCCGGATCGTACGATCGAGGCCGTGCGCGGCCGCCGGCCGACCCCGCCACCGGCGAACCACGGGACGGCCACCGCCCGACCCGGCCGTCGACCTGCCGTGGGCGGCTACTGGCCGACCCGGCCGTCGACGCGCTCGCGCAGGAGGTCGGCGTGGCCGTTGTGCCGGGCGTACTCCTCGATCATGTGCACCAGCAGCTCCCGCAGTGCGATGGGACCGTGGCCGGTGTCGCCGGTGACGCCGAGATCAGGGGCCTCCTCCACGAACCGCTCGGCGAACGCCACCTCGTCCCGCCAGGTTCGCCACGCCTCCGCGACGACCTCCGGGTCCGGGACCGCGCCGTTGAAGGCGCCGTCGCGGTCCGCCTCGGACCGGTAGTGCGGCGGCGCGTCCTGCCCGGCCATCACCCGCCGGAACCAGCTCCGCTCGACGTCCGCCAGGTGACGCACCAGGCCCAGCAGCGACAGATTCGAGGGCGGCACCGAGCGGCGGGCCAGGTCCGCGGCGTCGAGACCGGCGCACTTCAGCTCGAGGGTGAGGCGCTGGTCGCGCAGGTAGCCGACGAGCGTGGCGCGCTCTCCCTCGAACGAGCCCTCCGTCCGGGGATCCTCGTCCGGATGGAGGAACATGTCCGACCACCCGAAACGTCGGGCAGGCCGCTCCCCCGCGTCGTCGTCGGAAGGCTGTTCCGCAAGATTCGTCATACTCCGAGGATTCCGGATCGGTGTCCGGCCCGCGACTCCTTTGCCGACCGGACGGAGCGCGGTCCGCGACCGGCCGTCACTCCGCCAGGCCGGACCAGGGGTCGCGGGCGGGGGCGGCGGCGCGCCCCTCGGGGCAGTGCCGCGCGTAGTCGCACCAGGCGCAGAGCGCGCCGGGACGGGGCGGGAACCGCTCGTCGAAGGGCGCGTGACGGCGCTCCGGCGGCAGGATCCGGGCGTCGACCGGCCGCGCGTGCGCGCGGTACCACTCGTCCGCCTCGCCGCACTCCTCGGCGATCTGCTCGGCGCGGCGGAGGTGCCGGTCGAGGGAGTCGTCGGTGTGCTCCCATACCGCGACCTCGCCGGTCGGCAGATGGTGGAGTTCGACGAGGCGGCACCGGGTCCGCATCATCCGGTGGGCCGAGGCGGCGTACAGCGCGAGCGCCAGAGAGGCGCGGGCGTCGTCGGAGGTGAGCGGCCGGCGACCGGTCTTGTAGTCGACGACCACGAGTTCGTCACCGCGCCGGTCCAGCCGGTCCACCCGCCCCTGGACGGTGATCAGATGCGTCTTCATCGAGACCGTGCGCTCGACGCCGACCGGCTCGTCCGCCGGGTCGAGCCCGGCGGTGTAGCGCAGGACCATCTCCCGCGCGCGGTGGCGCCACTCGGTGGACTGCGTGTCGTCCCGGAAGCCGTCGGTCAGCCAGCCCCGGTCGAGCAGCCGGCCGGCCGCCTCGACGGTGCGTTCCTCGACGGGCAGCCGCCACCAGCCGGCCAGGGCGTTGTGGACGCTGGCCCCGACGCTGTTGTGCGCCCACGGCGGACCCTTGTCCGGCCGGGGCCGGTCGAGGTAGGTCATCCGGTACCGGCGTGGGCAGTCCAGCCAGGTGTTCAGCCGGGAGGGCGTGCAGGGGTAGAGCCGCCTCGGCATCCCCTCGAACCCGAGTTGCTCGGCCGCCATCGCGTCAGTCCTCGGAGCTCGGCTCCTGCGCGAGCGCGAACCAGCTCTCCCACTGGGCGTCCTCGTCGCCGACGGTGGTCTCCTCGCCCTGGCCGGGCAGCACCCGCGTGTCCTTGGGCAGCGGGCCGAGCAGCGACCCGATGGAGTTCAGCTGGTCCTGCAGGTCGTGGTACTCGTCGCCGACCCGGCCCGGCCGCCCCTTGTGCAGGGTGTCGCCGGAGAACAGCACGCCGAGCTGCTCGCTGTAGAGGCAGATGCTGCCGGGCGTGTGCCCGGGCGTGTGCATGACCTCCAGCTGCGCGCCGCCGATCTCGAAGACGCCGCCGTCCTCGATGTCGATGTCCGGCGTGAGGTCCTTCATGAACTCCGAGTCCTCGTCCTTCTTGGCGAGGGCGCGGAAGTACTGACGCCACAGCAGCCGGTCCCGCGAGTGCAGCCCGATCGGCGCCGGGTCGTCCTCGTCGGCCTCGGCGATCTCCAGGACCGCGCCGAGGTGGTGATCGCGGCCGTCGGTGCAGATGACGGCCATCACCTCACGCTCGCCGATCTCCTTGAGGATCGCCTCGGGGTCGTTGGCGGGATCGATCACGATCACCGCGTCGTCGTCCCCGACGATGTAGGTGTTGCTCTCGATGTCGTACTCGGTGTCGTCGACCGTGACCTTGCCCGACGTCACCACTTTGTCGATACGCGCGTCCACATTGGAACCTTACCGACTTCCCACGCCTGACGCGCAGCATGCGGGCCCATCCGGTCGCCGGGACCACCACCGGACCAGGCCGGTGGGACGAGAACGGCGAAACACGCGTGAAACAGGCCTGTCCTACCCTCCCGACCGGACATACGCCGCGAAGGAGCCGATCTGTGTACGTTTCAGCCGAGGACCGCTGATGGGCGAGGTGATCTGGCTCGGCGTGCTGCTCGGCGTCGGCGCGGCCCTGTCCGTCGGCCCCATCTTCGTCACCATCCTGAACGAGGCCGCCACCCGCGGCTTCGGCGCCGCGTTCCGCGTGATCCTCGGCTCCGCGACCGCCGACGTCGTCCTGCTGCTACCGGCGCTGGCCTTCGCCTGGGTCATCGCGGCCGTCGCCCGGGCCGCCTTCTGGGTGGGCCTCGCCGGCGCGGCCTTCTTCCTCTGGCTGGCCATCGGCGCCGTACGGGACGCCGTACGCCTGTGGCGTGCGGAGACGGCCCCGCGCGCCGGGGGATGGGCGTTCTGGAAGGGCGTGGCCGGCAACCTCGCCAACCCGCTGACGTGGACGTTCTGGCTCGCCACCGGTACGCCCGCGATGCTCCGCGCCGAGCATCTCGCCGGCCCGGCCGGCCTGGGCGCCTTCACCGTGACCTGGTTCGTGGTCGCCTCCGGCCTGGAGGCGGTCATCGCCCTGGTGGTGGCCCGCTCCGGCCGTCGCATCGGCCACCGGGGGCAGGGCGCCTTCACCGCCCTGTCCGGCGTCGTCTTCGTGGCCCTGGCCGGCCTGATGCTGGCCCGCTCCGCCGCCCTCTGAGCCGTGGCGGCGGTTTCGCCGCCGTCATGGCCACGTTGCCGCCGGTGTTGACGGGACGATGACCGATTCGCCGGGCCTGTTACGGCAACGCCGACGTCAAGGTGCTCGAATGCGCGGAATTCAGCCGGCCGGGGCGCGGTCCGGTCTGGCGCCGGTGGCCTGGGACAGGAGGGCCTCGTAGGACTCGGGGGCCGTCGTCTCCGCGCCGAGACGGTGGCCGGTGAGGGCGCCGTGGTCGTCGCTCGCGCCGGTCGTGACCAGGCCCAGGTCGGCCGCGAGTCCGCGCAGGTGGGCGCGGTCGGCCGCGGTGTGGTCCGGGTGGTCGGTCTCGACGCCGGCGAGGCCCGCGCCGGCGAGTCGCGCGATCTCCTCGTCGGTGAACACGTAACCGCGCCGGGACGCGCGGGGATGGGCGAGCACGGGTACGCCCCCGGCCGCGCGGACCAGCCCCACCGCGACGACGGCGTCCAGGGCGTACCGGTCGACGTACGCGCGGCCGCCCGCGCCGATCCACTCCGGTGTGAACGCCGCTTCCACGCTCGTCACCACTCCGGCCTCGACCATGGCGCGGGCGATGTGCGGCCGGCCGGGGACGGACTCTCCGGTGATCCGCTGGACCGCCTCCCACGTGACGGGCGCGCCGAGCCGGCCGAGGCGCTCGACCATGCCGCGCGCCCGGTGGGCACGGTCGTCGCGGATGCGCCGCCGCTCGGCCGCCAGCGCGGGCTCGCCCGGGTCGAACAGGTACGCCAGCAGGTGGAGGCTGCGGCCGCCGAGGCGGCAGGACAACTCCATGCCGCGGACGAGCGTCATGCCGGGCGGCAGCGCGCGTACGGCCTCGGGATGGCCGCCGACGGTGTCGTGGTCGGTCAGGGCCAGGACGCCGACGCCCGCGGCGTGGGCGCGGCGGACGACGTCGGCGGGCGGCTGGGTGCCGTCCGACACGGAGCTGTGGGAGTGCAGGTCGATGCGCACGGTCCGATCATGCACCCAGCCGGGGGCACGCCGCCCCGTACGGCAGGTCGAGGTCGGCCTCGCGCAGGTCGCTCAGGCGGAGGTCCTCCAGCATCAGCGTGCCGGCCGGGGCGGGCCAGAGCACGGCCCACAGCCAGTTGCCGCGCGCCTCGCCGGCGAACGCGGCCGTGTCGCTGCCGGGCACGGCCCACAGCGGCAGCGGGTGCCCGTCGATGTGCACCTTGGCGTCGGGCGCCGAGGTCCCGAAGCCGTCTCCGGGGTCGGGACCGGGCAGCCCGGCGTACGACGCGCCGAGGCCGATACCGGGCTCCTCGGCGATGAGGACGAGGTCGGCGGGACCGCCGACCGGCGACGGGCCGGACAGGGCGACGGCGACGGCCCGGCCTCCGCTGCGTTCGTCGCCCGCGTCGGCGAAGCCGGTGACGAGCCAGCCGAGCGGCAGTGGCCAGGGCACCCACACCGGAACCCGCGCGGTCGCGCGGACGACCTCGAGTCCCTCCGCGCAGGGCCGCCGCGGCGGGCGCAGCGGGCAGACCTCGCCGTGAACCGTGCAGGTCCAGGCGCTCGACCAGGCGTTCGGCGGGGTCACGGGCCCGCGGCACCGCGGGCAGATGGGCGCGGCCCTCATGATCAATCACGCTCCCGCCGCCCCGAGGGGGTCAGTCGCGGTTTCCGGGTGTCCTAAAAGACTATTCGGGGGCCTCAAACTTCTTCGCGCGCCGCAGTCCCGCGGCGCGGCCCTTCGCGGCGATCACCAGGGCCATCTTCCGGGACGCCTCGTCGATCATCTCGTCGCCGAGCATCGCCGCACCCCGGCCCCGCACCCTGGTCGCGTGGTCGTGCGCGTCGAGGATCAGCTCGGCGTGGTCGTAGTCGTCCTGAGACGGGGAGAAGACCTCGTTGCAGGCCTCGATCTGGGCCGGATGCAGCACCCACTTGCCGTCGAAGCCGAGCGCGGCGCTGCGCCGCGCAGCCCGCGTGAACGCCGCCACGTCGCGGACGTTGAAGTACGGCCCGTCGATGGCCTGCAGGTCACGGGCCCGGGCGGCGATCAGGATGCGCATCAGGATGTGGTGGTACGCGTCGCCCTCGGTATAGCCGGGCGGCTGCTCGCCCACGACCAGCGTCTTCATGTTGAGCGACGCCATGAGGTCGCCCGGACCGAAGATCAGCGCCTCCAGGCGGGGCGACGCGGCGGCGATCTCGTCGATGTGGGTGAGCCCCCGCGCGTCCTCGATCTGCGCCTCGATCCCGATGCGGCCCACGGGCAGGCCGGTCGCCCGCTCGATCTGGGTGAGCAGGACGTCCAGCCAGACGACGTCGCCGGGCGAGGTGACCTTCGGCAGCATCAGGCAGTCCAGGTCCGCGCCCGCG
Organism: Actinoallomurus spadix; assembly: GCF_024055725.1. Classification (GTDB taxonomy): domain Bacteria; phylum Actinomycetota; class Actinomycetes; order Streptosporangiales; family Streptosporangiaceae; genus Actinoallomurus; species Actinoallomurus spadix. Next base: position 131,505 of record NZ_JAMXMX010000015.1, read on the forward strand.
CCCTCCACCACCTCGATCACGTCGCGGTAGGCGAATCCGGTCGTCGCGTCGTTGATCCGCACGACGCGGACCCGGTCGCCCCAGCCTCCGTCACGCAGGGCCGCCACGGCGTTCGCCCGCGCCTCCGCCTTGGCCGATCGCGCGACGGCGTCCTCCAGGTCGAGGAAGAACTCATCGACCGGCAGCCCCCGCGCCTTCTCGATGAACCGCGGGTTGCTGGCGGGCACGGCGAGGGTGCTCCGGCGGGCGCGCATCGGCATGCTCCCGGATGTTATCGGCCGCCCACCCGCCGACCGGCAGGCGCTCACCCGCTCCCGCCGGCCCACCGGCCCGCAGCCCCGGAGGCGCTCACCTCCTGCCGCCGGCCCACCGGCCCGGAGGCGCTCGCCCCTCCCCCCGCCTGGGTCCGGGTTCTGACCGGGTGGCCGACACCGCTCCTGGGGAACGCCTGACCAGGTCTCTCCCGTACCGTCAGAAAGCCGGGAGGCCCACCGGTTTCACCGGTAGGACACCTCGCCGCCACGGCGATGACGCCGGCCACGGGTTTCCTCCATCCCGCCCCCACCTTCCGGGGAGCGGGATGGAGAAGGACGATGAAGCAGAACGCAAGGCGCGCGGTCACGACCGGGGCGGTCCTCAGCGCCCTCGTGGCGCTCACCGCGGGCGCGGCGAACGCCTCGGGGGGCGTCGACCGCTGGGCGTCGGTGCCCGCCACCGCCAAGGCGACCGGGGTCACGGCGCCGAACGCGCTCTCGCCCGGCCTGGCGGAGCGCGCCGTCGCGCAGGGCTCCGACCGGATCGAGAACCCCGCCGGGGACGCGGCGTACTACGGCTACCACGCGGACGGCCCGCTGCTGCCGCAGCCCGGTGCCACGCAGTCCTCCGGGCACAACGTCGAGGCCACCAAGTCCGAGCCGGACAAGAACACCTACCTGCGGCTCCGTGGCCTGCACGGCGCCGACCCGGCGTACGACTACGGCACGCACTTCCTGTTCCAGGGGCACGAGCACGGCCCCGGCCAGATCACCCGGATCAACCTGGACGCCGACGCCGCGCACCGCGTGACGCTGCTGGCCACGAAGACCACCGACGGCACGGACCTGCCCGCCTTCGACGGGTCGACGTGGAACCCGTTCGCCAAGAAGCTCCTGCTCACCTCCGAGGAGGGCGCGAAGGGCGGCGTCTGGCAGAGCGACCCCGACGTCGGCGCCAAGGTCCAGGACATCTCGAACCTCCTCGGGCGCGGCGGGTACGAGGGCATCCAGACCGACTCGGCGGGGAACCTGTGGATCGTCGAGGACGCCGGTGGCGCGACCCCCTCGGGGACCTCCGCCAAGCTGCCCAACAGCTTCGTCTACCGGTTCGTGCCCAGGGACAAGGGCGACCTGGCCAAGGGCGGCACGCTGCAGGCCCTGCAGGTGATCTCCCGGCGCAACGGGCAGCCGATCGGCTTCACGCCCGTCGACGCGGCGCACCCGGCCGGCGCGGTGTTCTCCGACGACACCAAGGACCTGCACACGTACGGCACCGTCTTCGAGACCCGCTGGGTGACGCTCCACCAGGGTGACGCCTCGAGCACGCCGTTCGACGCGAACGCCCTGGCCAAGGCGGCGAAGGCGACACCGTTCAAGCGGCCGGAGAACGGCGTGTTCCGCCCGGGCGCCGACTTCCGTGAGTTCTTCTTCAGCGAGACCGGTGACACGAACGCGACGAGCAAGGCCAACGGCGCGTACGGCGGCTGGGGCGGGATCTACCGGCTCACCCAGACCGACCCGGCCGCCGACCACGGCAAACTGACGATCTTCTACAACGGCGACCAGGAGCACACCGGGCTGGACAACATCGCGTTCGTCGACCGGGACCACGTCGCCGTGGTCGAGGACGCCGGTGACACGCTGCACTCCCAGCGCGGAGCGTTCGACTCGGCCTACCTGTTCGACCTGAACACCGACTACGCCAAGGGCCGGCAGCCCGTACGGTTCCTGGCGGAGGGCCGCGACCCGTCGGCGACGATCGACTCGGCCTGGTCGGCGCTGGGCAACGGGTTCCAGAACGACGGCGACAACGAGATCACCGGGATCCACGTCTCCGACGGCGACCCGACCGTCGCCGGGCTCCTCGGGGAGAAGAGGCCCCGCCCGTTCCACGGCGACTGGCGGATCTTCTGGACCCAGCAGCACGGCGACAACACCACCTGGGAGATCACTCAGGACTAGTCCGCGGCGGAGCGCAGGGCGCGGGACCCGCCGGACGGCGGGTCCCGCGTCGCGTGCCCGCCGTGAAAAGGTGGGGTTCATGAGCGATCCCACCACCGCGCTCGTCGAAGAGGCCACCCGGCGGTCGGGGCTGATCTGGCTGGCCCTGCCCGACCTTCCCCAGCCGCGCGCCGCCTGGCACCTCTGGCACGACGGGGCCGCTTACGTCGTGACCGGCGGCATCGAACAGCCGCTGCCGGGCCTGCCGGAGGCCGAGCGCGTCACCGTCACGGTCCGCAGCAAGGACAAGGGGGGCCGCATCGTCTCCTGGGTCGCCGCGGTGAGCGAGGCCAAGCCGCACTCGGAGGAGTGGGAGGCGGTGGTCCCGCTGCTGGCCAAGGAGCGCCTGAACGCCCCCGACGGCGAGGCGCAGACCGAACGCTGGGCGGACGAGGCGTACGTCATGCGGCTGACGCCGACCGGCGAGGTCGTCGAGGCGCCCGGGGAGATGCCCGCCGACTACGCCGCCGTACGCCCCGTGCCCAGCCCCGCGACCTCCGCCGGCCGGCCGCCGTTCATGGTCGGCGGCCGGCGCCGCCCCTCCGACCGCTGACGCCGTCCTCCGGGCGGGACGTCAGTGCCCGGAGCGGGCGATGAACGGCCGCATGGTCTGCTCGTCTCCGGTCGCGCCCACCGCCCACATCCCGCCGCCGGGAATAGGCGCCAGCGCCGCGATGGACGCCTGCCCCGGCGCGGGGAGCGGCGCGGGCGTCCAGCCGTCGCCGGTCCAGCGCCGCGCGTAGGCCTCGTACTCGACGTCCAGGGGCGACCAGGTGTCGCCGGCCGCCAGGACCGTACGACCGTCGGCCGCGACGTCGTGCAGGTCGCCGCGTTCCTCCGGCGCGTGGGTGTCGGCCCACGCGGTCCCGTCCCAGTGCAACAGCAGTGGACGGCGTATGTCGTTCCCGTCCGGAACGCGCCGGCCTATGACGGCGAGCCAGACGTCGTCACTCGCGACCGCCCGGACGCGGACGGCGTTCTTCCGCCACATGGTGTTCGCGGGCTCGGCGAACCGTTTCCAGCCGTGACCGTTCCAGTGCAGGAGCAGCAGCCGTTCGGCGTGGGTCTCGTAGCCGGTGTGGTCCGTGCCCGCGACCCAGACGTCCTGCGGTCCCCGCGCGTCGACGCCGCTGATGTCGAAATCGTCACCGAGCGCGGGAAGCGGGACGAGGCGCCACCGTGAGCCGTCCCAGTGCTGGACGAAGCCGTGATCCTTTCCTGTCGTGCCGTTCCACGCCGTTCCGGACAGCCAGACGTCGTCCGCGCCGACGGCCTTGATTCCGGTGAGGTCGGCGCCGTCCGTGCCGGGGATCGAGACGGGTGAGGTCCGTGCCCAGGTCCGGCCGTCCCAGTGCAGGACGCCGCAGTCCGCCGCCGCCCACACGTTCCCCGGCCCCGACGCGCTGACCGAGGTGAGGCGCCCCGAGTCGGGGATCGGCGCCTGACTCCATGACGCGCCGTCCCAGTGCAGGGCCAGCGACGGGAGACCGTGGTCATCGCATTGGTCGGCCTGGACGGCGGCCCGCATCCGGCCGGTGGCGGCGGACGACCCCTCCGCCGTGGCGGCGGCCGCCTTGCCGGTGACGGTGAAGCCCACGGCCCAGGCGTCGTCACGGGCCACCGCCGTGACCCCGACCAGGTTGGCCCGGCCCTGGACCGGTACGTCGTCGAGGCGCCATGGCGGCGAGGTCGCCGCCTCGGCCGCCGGGGACGCCGCCCCTGCCACGGTGGCATGCCGCAACGGGTCGCCCGACGCGACCGGTACGACCGCCGTCAGCGCGGCCGACATGATCGCCATGACGGCCACGGCGCTCCATCGAACGGACATGAGGGAATTCCTCTCTCGTAGGTGGTCCGTGTGCTCTTCCACGCCGCTACCGGCTCCCCGGCCGGTCGACGAGCTTCACGACGGGCCGGAGCCGTGAGCTCACGAGGGCCCCCGCCGGCGGGACACGGTAGTTCGCCGGGTCACCGGCCCACCGGTCCCAGGCCCTGCGCTTGGCCGGGGACAGGCCCGCCGGCGGCTGCGGGCGCTGCTTCTGGACGCCGTCGCTGACCAGCCGCCCGCCCAGGTACCGGTAGGTCCGCGGATCGAAGAGGATCTCCTCCGTGTGGGGAAGGGACAGGCCGACGGCGGGCTCCCCCACTGCGTCCGCGGCCCTGTCGGCGCGGACGCCGGGCAGTGTGGCCAGCGCCCGGTACAGAGCGGACTGCACCTTCGGTGGTGCTCCCAGCGGGGAGTTCCACAGCAGTTCGGCGGCGCCCGCGAACGCCCGCTCGTCGGCCGAGGCGGGGCCGCCCGGGGGAAGGCCCGGTGCGTCGCGGAGGGCGGCCAGCATCGCGCGTGGCTCGGTCGGCAGCCCGGCGAGCCGGCGCCACGCGCCCAGCGGCGTGGAGATCTCCGGCTCGGGGGTCGCGGGGCCGCCGACGACGATCCGCCCACCGACCCGGCTCGCGTCCTGCCGGCCGTCGAGCCGCTGCCAGCCCTCGCCGCGATAGACCGGCTCCTTCCTCTTGGGGTCGTAGCCGGCGAACCGGTAGTAGACCCACTGGCTCGGCCGGGGGGTCAGGGCCGGCTCTCGTTCCGCGCCGCTCGCGGCCTTGGAGAGGACCTCCTGCGCGGCGCTCAGGCGGATCGACGGCCGCGTCGCCGGGTCACCCGATCCGCCGCTCCCGACGGTCACCACGGCGACCGTGGCCGCCACCGCGCCCAGCGCGACGCCGGCGGCCCAGAACGGCGCGGCCCGCCGCGTACGGGGGCGTGTCCCGCGGGCGACGCGTTCGCGGCCGGCGGCGAGCACCGAGGGCGCGGGCCGGGGCTCGGTGAACATCCGTTTCACGAGTTCGAGCTCCTCCATCAGTTCTCCTTCGCGGGATTCACGTCACCGAGGGCCTTGCGCAGTTGACGCCTGGCCCGGTTGAGGCGGGAGCCGACGGTCCCGGTGGGGACGCCGAGGGCCTCGGCGACCTCCTGGTAGCCGAGACCGCCCAGCGCGGTCAGGAACAGCACGTCCCGGTCGGCCTGGGACAGTTCCCTGATGGCGTTCGCCAGCCGCGGTCCGGCCCGCTGGGCCGCCACCCGGGTTGTGACGCCGTCCTCGTCGCCGTCGGCCGCCCGCTCGGCACCGACCCGGGACATCGCCTTGAGCCGCCGGCCCTCACTGCGCCGGTGCCGGGACACGGTCTTGGTGGCGATCCCGAACAGCCAGGGCTTGACGGAACCGCGGTCGGGATCGAACGACGACCTCTTGCGGAACGCGACGAGGAACACGTCGGCGGTCAGGTCGTCGGCGTGCTCACGCCCCAGGCGCCCGGCGATGTACCGGTGGACGTCCTCGGCGTAGCGGTCGTAGAGGACGGTGAACCACTCGGGGTCGTCCCGCCCGAGGAGAACGGTCTGCTGTTTCAACAGGCATCGGCTTCCTTCGAAGGTTGCGGTCACCTGGTACTCGCCCGCAGCCGAGATTCTCTTCATCTCGCGCGCACGTCATCTCGCGCACACGTCGCGGCGGCTCGGAATCCTCGGCGCGGTCACCGGACGGACCGGCGCGTTCGCGTTCGCCGGCCGCTTGACCGGGTTCGCGGCCCGCCCCGGTGCCGCGTGCCCGTGGCCCGCCGGGGGCCGCTGCCTCCCCGACGGGTGCGCGCCATCTGCCGGCTCCCAGGGAATAGATCGGCCTTTACCTGGAGACAGGACGCGTATAGATAGCCTTCGACCTATGACCGGAACGCCGTCGCGCGTGTTCATCGCGCGCCTGGCGGGAATCGCGGTGTTCGACCCCGCCGGGGACCAGATCGGCCGGGCGCGGGACGTCGTCGTCGCGCTCCGCCCGCCGCCGCGGCCGCCGCGGGTGCTCGGCCTCGTGGTCGAGGTTCCGCCGCATCGTCTCGTCTTCCTGCCGATCACGCGGGTGACGAACATCGACGCCGGCGCGGTGATCTTCGATGGCCGGATCAACATGCGCCGGTTCGAGAAACGCGAGTCCGAGACCCTGGCGATCGGCGAGCTGCTCGACCGGACCGTCGAGCTGAAGGAGACCGGCGAGAAGGCGATCGTGCTCGACCTGGGCATGGAGCAGACCCGGACCCGCGACTGGCTGATCATGAAGGTGGCGGTGCGCCGCGTCGAGCATCCGAACGGCCGGGGCTCCCGGCTGGGCCTGCGGCGGCGGCGCGGTGAGACGTTCGTCACCGACTGGGACCAGGTCAGCGGCCTGACGATGGTCGAGGAGAAGCAGGGCGCCGCGAACCTCATCGCCGCGTTCGAGCAGATGCGCGCCCCCGACCTGGCGAACGTCGTGCACGAGCTGTCGGCGAAACGGCGCGCCGAGGTCGCCGCCGCGCTCGACGACCGGCGCCTCGCCGACGTCCTGGAGGAACTGCCGGAGGACGACCAGGTGGAGATCCTCGGTGAGCTGGGCGTCGACCGGGCCGCCGACGTGCTGGAGGAGATGGGCCCGGACGACGCGGCCGACCTGCTCGGCGAGCTGCCGGCGGAGCAGCGCGAGCAGTTGCTCGCGCTGATGCAGCCGGAGGAGGCCGCGCCGGTGCGCCGGCTGCTGACCTACGCCGACAACAGCGCGGGCGGCATGATGACCACCGATCCGGTGATCGTGTCGCCGGACGCGACCGTCGCGGAGGCCCTGGCACTGATCCGCAACGCCGACCTGAACCCCGCGCTGGCCGCGCAGGTGTACGTCTGCCGCCCGCCGACCGCCACGCCCACCGGCCGCTACCTCGGCACCGTGCACTTCCAGCGGCTGCTCCGCGAACCCCCGCCGACGCTGGTCAGCGCCATCTGCGACACCGAACTGGACCCGCTGCGGCCGTCGCGCTCGCTGGAGGCGGTCGCCAGCTATCTCGCGACGTACAACCTCGTGTCCGTTCCGATCGTCGACGAGGGCGGGCACCTGCTCGGCACCGTCACCGTCGACGACGTCCTCGATCACCTGCTGCCCGACGACTGGCGGGAGAGCGTCATGGACCCGCCGGTGGAGGAGGCCGACGAAGAGGAGGAGGCGCTGCGCCGCGCCGCCGAAGAGGACAGGGTGCCGCGCGGCGCGGCGGCATCGGGTGACGGGAGGCGGCCGTGAGCACCGCGCTCGGCCGGAACCGCGACGAGCAGCGGTTCGGGCGTCTCGACCAGCCGCGGGAGTACCGCCGTACGATCTCGCCGCGGCTGTACTACGACCCGGAGGCGTTCGGCCAGTTCTCCGAGCGGATCGCGCGGTTCCTCGGCACGGCGCGGTTCCTCGTCTACATGACGGCGTTCATCGTGCTCTGGCTCGGCTGGAACACCTTCGCCCCCGCGTTCCTGCGCTGGGATCCGTACCCGTTCATCTTCCTGACCCTGATGCTGTCACTGCAGGCGTCGTACGCCGCGCCGCTGATCCTGCTCGCGCAGAACCGGCAGGACGACCGCGACCGCGTGCAGTACGAGCAGGACCGCGCCCGCAACGAGCGGAGCGTCTCCGATACCGAGTACCTCACCCGGGAGATCGCGAGCCTGCGGATGGCGATGAACGAGGTCGCCACCCGCGACTGGATCCGCGACGAGCTGGCGCACCTGCTCAAAGAGCTCGACGGGCGCCGTCCCGGGCATGAGTGGCGCGACCACCGGTCGTCCGGTCCCGGCGAGCTGGGTTCGCCCGCCGACTGACCGGTAAATAACATGGGGGCATGGCCTCCCCCACGATCGAGCAGGTGACCGCGGCACTCGCGACGGTGAACGACCCGGAGATCCGCCGTCCGATCACCGAGCTCGACATGATCAAGGGCGTCGACGTGGCCGCCGACGGCTCCGTGACGGTCGGCGTGTACCTCACGGTCGCCGGCTGCCCGCTCCGCGACACGATCACGCGCGACGTCACCGCCGCCGTCTCCAAGATCCCCGGCGTCACCGGCGTACGCGTCGACCTGGACGTGATGAGCGAGGAGCAGCGTTCCGCCCTGCAGACGAAACTCCGCGGCGGGCAGGCTCCGAAGGAGATCCCCTTCGCCAAGCCGAACTCCCTGACCCGCGTGTACGCCGTGGCGAGCGGCAAGGGCGGCGTCGGAAAGTCCTCCGTGACGGTGAACCTCGCGGCCGCCATGGCCGCGCAGGGCCGCAAGGTGGGCGTCGTCGACGCCGACATCTACGGCCACTCCGTCCCCCGTATGCTCGGGGTGACCGGCCGGCCTACCCAGGTCGAGCAGATGATCATGCCGCCGAACTCCCACGGCGTGAAGGTCATCTCGATCGGCATGTTCACCGAGGGCAACGCGCCGGTCGTGTGGCGCGGCCCGATGCTGCACCGCGCGCTGCAGCAGTTCCTCGCCGACGTCTACTGGGGCGACCTGGACGTCCTGCTGATGGACCTGCCGCCCGGCACCGGCGACATCGCCATCTCGGTTGCCCAGCTGCTGCCCGCGGCGGAGATCCTCGTCGTGACCACGCCGCAGCAGGCCGCCGCCGAGGTCGCCGAGCGCGCGGGCGCGATCTCCGCGCAGACGCACCAGACCGTCGCCGGCGTGATCGAGAACATGTCCTACCTGCCCTGCCCGCACTGCGGCGAGCCGGTCGACGTGTTCGGCTCCGGCGGCGGGCAGACCGTCGCCGACGCGCTGACCCGGACGCTCGGCACGTCGGTGCCGCTGCTCGGCCAGGTCCCGATCGACGTGCGCCTGCGGGAGGGCGGCGACGCCGGCCTGCCGATCGTGCTCGACGACCCGGACGGCCCGGCGGCCAAGGAGCTGCGGGCCATCGCCGACCGGCTCTCGGGCCGGGCGAAGAGCCTGCGCGGCCGGCAGCTTGGGCTCAGCCCGAACCGCGCGTGACCGATTCTTAGTCCGCGTCTTCGCTTGACCGGCCGTGCGGGCGTGATTACGTGTGCCCATGGCACTTCGTTCCGCTCGTACGGCCGTCCTGGCCTTAGCGGTCGTGGCCGCCGGCTGCTCGACCGGCGGGCACGGGCGCGTCGCCGCGCCGCCTGCCGTGTCACCATCCGCTCCGGCGGCCGGCGGCGGCACGGTCTCCGCCACCCCGTCGCCCGGCTCGTCCGACGAGCTGCGGGTGATCCGGCCGCGCGGCACCCCGTCGCCCCGCCCGTACGGCCGGTGGGGCCGTCCCGTCCTGTACGACGACTTCGGCGGGGCCCGGCTGGACCCGCGTAAGTGGCAGGTCTACGACGCGCCGAACGCCCGCTCCCATCCGGGTTCGCCCGCCGGCGTGCACGTGGCGGACGGGCGCCTGCGGCTCGTCGGCGGGCTGTACGGCGGCCGGGACCAGTCCGCGGGCGTCGTCTCGCGCCTGGCCCAGACGTACGGCCGCTGGGAGGCGCGCATCCGGGCCGACCGCGGCAGCGGGTACTCCGCGACCGCCTTCCTGTGGCCGACGCGGCTCGGGTCACCGGAGTGGGCGGAGATCGACTTCGCCGAGATCATCGACGGCACCCGGCGTACGGGCGGGCTGTTCATCCACCACGGCGCGCAGGACCGGCAGCTGAGCAAGATCGCCCGCGTCGACTTCACCCGCTGGCACACGGTGGCCGTGGACTGGCTGCCGGCGAAGCTGAGGTTCTGGGTGGACGGCGAGGTCGTCTGGGACTACCAGGGGCCGTACGTCCCGAAGCAGGCGGACATGCACCTCAACCTGCGGAACGAGACGGCGGACGGGTTCCACCGGATGGCGAGCACGCCGCAGCGCGTCACCATGGAGGTCGACTGGGTGCGGGTGTTCCGCGCGCCCGCGGGCCGCCGCTGACGCCCCGGGAGCGTCCGCCCACCGCGGGTCACGGCCGTGGAGTGAGGTGGCCGCCGGGTCAGGTGGCCTCGGGGTCGTACGGCGGGCGCTCGCCGTACGGCAGGACCGAGTCGTCGCGCGCGGGCTCCCGCACGTCGAGGTCGTCGAGGTCGTCCAGCAGGTGCTTGGTCACGAACCGGCGCGGATTCAGGTCGGCGAGGTCGAAGTCCGCGAACTCCGGGCCCAGCCCCTCCTGCAGGTCCTGCTTGGCGCTGTTGGCCATCGTGCGCAGTTGCCGCAGGGCCCGCCCCGCCTGGGCCGCGACCCTGGGGAGCTGGTCCGGGCCGAAGATGATGATGGCCAGTACCACGAGGACCGCGCCCTCACCGAACCCTACGCCGAACACCAGTCCTCCATACGGTGGCCGCGGCTCGTCAGCGGAGCCGCGGATCCCAGCTTAACCGCGCCGGGATCCGCGGTCTCCACTAGTTCCCGGCCGCGAGGGTCAGCTGGACGGTCCTGCTCTGCCCGCCACGGGTGTAGACGACCGGCACCGTGTCGCCGGGCGACTTGCTGCGGATCGCGACGATCAGCTCGTCGGCACCGCCGATCGACTTGCCGGCGAAGGACGTGATGACGTCGCCCGCCTTCAGCCCGGCCTTCTCCGCCGGGCCGCCCGGCGTGATCGCGCCGCCCTTGCACTGCGTCGCCGAGTTGCTGGTCGCGATGCGCGCGCCGCTGCCCTGGTAGGACATGTCCATGCAGGCGCCGATGATCGGGTGGGTGACCTTGCCGCCCTTGATCAGCTGCTCGGCGACCCGCTTGACCTGGTTGCTCGGGATCGCGAAGCCCAGGCCGATGCTGCCGCTCTGCTGCTTCTCGCCGCCGAGGGACTGGCCGCCGAGCGTGGCGATCGCGGAGTTGACCCCGATCACGCGGCCCTGGGAGTCGACCAGCGGGCCGCCGGAGTTGCCGGGGTTGATGGCCGCGTCGGTCTGCACGGCGCTGATGTAGGCGGCCTCGCCGCCCTCACCGCTCGTGGTGACCGGACGGTTGAGCGCGCTGACGATGCCGGTGGTCACCGTGCCGGCCAGGCCGAGCGGCGAGCCGATCGCGATGACCGGGTCACCGACGGCGAGCCCCGCGGAGTCGCCGAGGAGGAGCGCCGGGCGGCCGTCGAGCGTGGTGGGCTTGATCACGGCGATGTCGGAGTTGGGGTCGCGGCCCACGATGCTCGCCGAGGTCGTCTTGCCGTCGTTGAACACCACCTGCATCGTGCCGCCCTGGGCGGCCGGCGCGACCACGTGGTTGTTGGTGACGATGTAGCCGCCGTTGACGATGAAGCCGGTGCCCGCGCCGCCCTCGGTGGCGTTCGCCACCTTGATCATTACGACGCTGGGCACGACGCGCCCGGCGATCCCGGCGACGGATCCCGGAGCGCGGTTCTTGGCCCCGGTGGACGACCCACCGCCCAGGTCGACGGCCTTGGGACCGTTGTCACGGGTGGCGACCACGCCGATGCCCGCGCCCAGGGCACCGGCGATCAGCGCGACCATCACCGCGACGGCCACGAAGACCCCCATGACCGGCCCGGAGCGTTCGCCCGGCCGGGCGGCGGGCACGGGCGCCCAGTTGGGGGCGGTCCCGCCGGGGCCACCCGGCGGCGTGCCCCAGGCGTAGGGGACGGGGGACGGCTGCGGCTGGTCGTGCGGCGTGAAGATCGGCCGGGGCGGCCCCTGCTCTCCCGGCCCGCCGGCGTACCCGGGACCCGCGGCGCCCTGACCGGTGTACGCCGGACGGCCTTCCCCGGCGTATCCCGGACCGCTCTGCTCGTAGCCCGCGGCACCGCCCTGGCCACCTTGTCCCTGAACGCCTTGTCCCTGAACGCCTTGTCCCGGACGGCCCTGGTCGAAGCCCGCCGAGCCTCCCGCGCCCCCGGAGCCCGCGAATCCGGAGCCCCCCTGGCCCGGGTATCCGGGGCCGCCCTGCTCATAACCCGGCCCGCCCTGCTCGTAGCCCGGACGGCCGTTCCGCTCGGGCGGCGTCACCGGCCCGCCCTGACCGGGGACCGCGGCCGAGCCGTACGACCGGCCCTCCTCGCCGTACGAGGACGCTCCCGGGTCCGGCGGCGCCATGCCCTCATAGCGTGGTGGACCGGACACCAGCAGCTGGTCGGTCAAGCTCAGGGTGCCGTCCTCGTCCCCGGCGTGCGGCCCGCGCACCCGGCCGTCGTCCGGCGCGGACCCCCCGGGCGCGCGGCTGTCATCCGTCATGAACAAGCTCCTTGCGTACCGCGCATGAACTTTGCTTCAGCGTTCCACACTGCCGGGCAGGGCATGTGGCGAGCATAAGCGACCCGGGCCACCGGACCATTCGGGTCATCGCGTTACCTCACCCGTGGCCACATCCACCTGAACGCCCTACAAAACGCGATCCTCACCGATCAGTCAAACGGGTTGGCCCACGATGTCAGCCGGTCCAGCCCCCGGCCGATGCGGCCCCAGAATCCCGTGTCGCCGTGCGGCAACGCGGCCACGGCCTGGTCGACGACGGGCGGCGGCGCGTCCGCGAGAAGCGTGTAGACGTAGCCGCGGCCGGCCCACACCGCCCGCTGCTGGACGGTGTCGCGGAGGTAGACCGTCCGGCCGCCGCGCGTGGTCTTGTGCCAGCTCCGCACGCTGCTCGGGTCGAGCACACCGCGCTGGACGAACACCGAGACGACCGAGAGCCCGTCGGAGTAGCTGAGGTGCACGACCGGACCGCCCGCGTCCTGCTGCCGCGCGTCGTACAGGCTCAGGTGCCCCGGCAGGGCGGACTGCACCGGCCAGCCGCGATAGCGCAGCGCGCCCAGGTCGGCGCCGGCCAGCCGATGCGTCCAGGGCGCCTCGACGGTCTGCGGCGCGGAGGCCGCCACGAACATCGTCTTCGGCGCCGACGGCCGCATCTCGGTGAAGAAGGTGAGGTTGACCGCGCGGCCCTGCTGGTCGAGGAGCTCACGGCGGAGCATGAGGCCGGTCGAGCGGTCGATGTGGAACCGGCCGGCGGCGGTCCCGTCGGCGCGGCGCGCCTCGATGATCGTGGTGGTCCGGCCGCAGACCTGGCCCTCGCCGGCCTGGACGACGGCGTAGTTGCGGGCGAGCAGGTCGAGCATCGTCGGGGTGTACCCCGTCAGGCCGCCCCGGGCCTGCTGCGAGTCGTCGGCCTCGAACATCTGGCCGCCCTGCTCCGCGGTGGTGCTCTGCACCCGCATCCGGGTGCCCTGCCCGGGCACGTGGGCGACGTTGACCAGCGATGTGGTCGACATGCCGCTGCGGCTCCAGGACGTGATGTACTGCACACCCTCGTACGCGGTGTCGCGCGCGGCCCCCTCCGCGCCCCGCAGCAGCCGCAGGGCCTCCGGGTCGGACCGCAGCCGCGCGCCGCTGGCGGTGTCGCCGGTGGTCACGAACCACAGCATCAGCAGCGCCGTGGCGAGGCCGCCCGCCAGCCACGACTGGTGCGAGGTCCGGCCGCTCACGGGTGATCGCCGGCCGTGACCTCGGGCCGCGGGTCGGTCAGCGGGACGTCCCCGGAGGTCAGGGCGTGCTCGACGGCGAACTGCTCGACGGACGGCGTGACGCGCGGCAGCGAGCCGGGGTCGGCTCCCGCGGCGAACGCCGCCGAGCCGACGCCCAGCACCGCCAGCGTGGCCGCGCCCGCGATGAGGTAGCGCCCGCGCGGCAGCCGGCGCCGGGCGGCGGCCGCGCGGCGGGGACGATTGTCGGACGGCCGGGTCCGGGCGGCGACGTCGCCGGGCCGCGCGACGGCCGGGGGGCGGGCCTGACCGGGCAGCCGGGGGACGGGTGGCGGAAGGGGGTCCCCCGGCTCGCCCATGGCCTCCAGACGGCGCAGGAGGCCCTCGGAGGGCATCGTGTCGTTCAGCGCCCGCAGGCGCTTCTTCAGGCAGCGCAGCGCCTCGGCCTCGGCGCGGCACTCCGCGCAGGCGGCGAGGTGACGGTGCGCCTTCTCGCGTTCGTGGTGCCCGAGCTCGCCGTCGACCAGCGCGGTGAGCCGCTCTCCCAGATGACCGCCGCTCATCCGGCCTCCCCGGTCGCCCGGGGCGCGGGGCCTCCGCTCCGCCCGCTCATGAGGCCTCCTCGGCCGGCGGCTCCAGGCCGGACGGCCCGGAGGAGGCGGCGGCGCGGCGCGGGCCGCGGTGCTCCAGCGCCGCGCGCAACTGGGCGCGGCCGCGGTGGATCCGGCTGCGGACGGTGCCGATCTTCACGCCGAGGGTCGCGGCGATCTCCTCGTACGACAGGCCCTCGATGTCGCACAGGACCACGGCGGCGCGGTAGTCGGGCGCGAGCGCGTCGAGGGCCGCCTGGACGTCGGCGTCGAGCTTCTTGTCGAAGTACGCCTGGGCGGGGCTGGGCTCCGGCCCGTGCAGGCGCTCGGCCGCGTCGTCGGCCAGCCCCTCGAACCGGATGCGCTGGCGCCGCCGCGCCTGGTCGAGGAAGAGGTTCGTGGTGATCCGGTGCAGCCAGCCCTCGAACGTGCCGGGCTGGTAGTTGGCCAGGGAACGGAAGACCCGGACGAAGACCTCCTGGGTGAGGTCCTCGGCGTCGTGGGGGTTGCCGGTGAGCCGGAAGGCCAGTCGGTAGACGCGCGCGGAGTGCTCCCGCACGATCTCGTCCCACGTCGGAGGAGTCCAGGCGATGCCGGGGTCGTGCACCGACACTCCCCTTTCACGTACGAGTTCTGCCACCGACATACTGCCCCGTTTCTTCCTTCCCGCCTAGCGGTAGCCACGCCCTCTGAAGAACGTGACGGTACGCGGCGGAGTTCCCCCTCCGTACTAGTGTTTGCCGTGCAGGCTCATGCGTCCCAAGGAGGAAGTCATCGACGCGGTGAAGGCCACCCTGGCCTACGTGGAGCAATACCTCCCGGAGGACGAGCCGCTGCGCGAGGCCCGGCAGCGCGGCATCGACGTCGGGGCCACCCCGATCGGCGCGGCGGGCGGCGCGGCCCTGCGGTTCCTCGCCGCCGCGATCAGCGCGCGCACGGTCGTGGAGATCGGCTCCGGCTGTGGCGTGTCCGGCATCTGGCTGCTGCGCGGGATGCGTTCCGACGGCGTGCTCACGAGTGTGGACGTCGAGCCGGAGAACCAGCGGCTGGCCCGCGAGGCGTACGCCGCCGCCGGGTTCCCGACCTCACGGGCCCGTATGATCGCGGGCCGCGCCCTGGACGTGCTGCCGCGTCTCACGGACGGCGCGTACGACATGGTGTTCTGCGACGCGGTCAAGCAGGAGTACCCCGACTATCTCGGCGAGGCGGTGCGGCTGCTGCGGCCCGGCGGCGTCGTCGCGTTCGACAACGCGCTGTGGCACGACCGGGTCGCCGACCCGGCGAACCGGGATTCCGACACGGTGGCGATCCGCAACCTCGGCCGCATGGTCCGCGACGACGACCGTCTCGTCCCGCTGCTCCTGCCGATCGGAGACGGTCTCCTCGTCGCCGTCAAGAGCCGGTGAGCTCCTCCCTCCTGTGATCGCGGTACGGGCGCGGGTCTCGGGGCAGGGGGTGGTCTCGGCCTGCGGGACGCTGGTGCTCCTCCTGGTGGCCGTGGCGTTCGCCGTCAGTGGCGCGCTGGACCTGCCCGCCGTGGGCGGTGTCGTGGCCCTGCTCGTCGGCGTGGCGGGGATCGCGCTGTTCGGCGCCCGTCTCATGGCGATCGCCGGGCGGACGGTCAGCGGGCGGCCGGTGCTGGAGGTGGACGAGCGCGGGGTGTGCCTGCCGGCGGCCTGGCCGTGGTCGCGTGGCCGGGACCGCCGGCTCTCCTGGCCGGAGGTGGCCTCGGTGGTGGTCTGGAACGAGACGCTTCCGCGCGGGCGGACGCGCTCGTTGCCGCGTGTCGCCTTCCTTCCCGTCGCGGCGCGGGCGGCGGAGTCGGGGGCCGAGCCGGGCGTGGAGTTGCTGGCGCTGCGCCTGGAGGACGTGCCCGGAACCGCGACGCTGCACTGGTCGGCGGCGTTGCCGCCGCGCGCGACGGTTCCGCTGGAGGCGGTCCTGGATGAGGTCCGCCGGCTCGGCGGCGTCCCCGTCGTGGACGCCAGGTCGTCCTGAGAATTCCGGCACTGTTTTTCCTGTTTTGCCATTAATTAAGCTGCTTTAGCTAACAAGCGGCGACATACCACCCCCGCGCGCGACGTAGGCAGCTCACCCCTTTGCAGGGTTCCTGCGAGGAAAGACCACGACAACATGCTTTCTGCTGCCCTTTCGGCAATCCCCCCGACAGTAAGGCCGAAGATGGACACCAGAAGAACGTTGCATTTTGCGGCTTTTCTCCCGCAAGCGCGGGAGGTCTCATGACCGAGCGGAGCGAGGGCATCAGTAAGCACCGCACCCTGGTCATGAGGCCGACGAAGGAGGTCTCATGACCGCCACCGCGCCCGGCCTCGACGCCCCCGCTCCGGCGTCCGGCGCGTACGACGTCGCCATCGTCGGGCTCGGCTACGTCGGACTGCCGACCGCCCTGGCCTTCCACGCCGCCGGCGCCCGGGTGCTGGGCATCGACGCGAGCCCCGAACGCCTCGCCAGGATCCGGGAGCGCCGCGTCGACCTGCTGGCTTCCGACCACGCCCGTCTGGCGACGGCGCTGGACGACAACGCCTTCTCCCTCGTCACCGACCCCTCGTACGCCTCCTGGGCCCGCGCCGTGGTGATCTGCGTGCCGACGCCGGTCACCGCCCACCTGACCCCGGACCTGTCCGCGCTGGACCGGGCCTGCGCGTCCGCGGTCCTGCACGCGGTGCCCGGGCAGGTCGTCATCCTCACCTCCACCAGCTACGTCGGCTGCACGGACGACCTGCTCGCCGGGCCGCTGCGGCGGCGCGGGCTCCAGGTGGGCCGGGACGTCTTCGTCGCCTTCAGCCCGGAGCGGATCGACCCCGGCAACGACCGGTACGCCCACGAGGTCGTCCCCCGGGTCGTCGGCGGGGCCACCCCGCAGTGCACGGCCGAGGCGGTCAAGGTCCTCGCCCACTGCACCGGCAACCTGCACGAGGTGTCCTCCGCGGGCGCCGCCGAGATGACCAAACTGTTCGAGAACACGTTCCGGGCCGTCAACATCGCCCTGGCCAACGAGGTCGCGGAGATCAGCCGGACCCTCGGCCTGGACGTCATGGAGGTCATCACCGCGGCGGCGACCAAGCCGTACGGCTTCATGCCGTTCTTCCCGGGGCCGGGGGCCGGCGGGCACTGCATCCCCTGCGACCCCCACTACCTGCTCTGGCAGCTGCGCAAGACGCGGCTCCCGACCCCCGTCGTCAGCCAGGCCATGTCCGCGATCGCCGAGCGTCCCCGGCGGGTCGTCGACCGCGTCCGCGAGGTCCTGTCCGAGGCCGGGCTGGGCCTGGCCGGCGCGCGGATCCTCCTGCTCGGCGTGAGCTACAAGCCGGACGTCGAGGACGTCCGCGAGTCCCCCGCCCTGGAGATCATCGAGGGCCTGCTGGCCGCCGGTGCCCAGGTCGCCTACCACGACCCCCTCGTACCGGAGATCCGGCTGCCGGAGGGGCGCGTCCTCGGCAGCGTGGACCCGCCCGGCGGCGAGGCCGACCTCGTCATCGCGCACACCACGCACCGGGCCCTGGACCTGTCCTGGCTACCCGAGGACCAGCTCGTCCTGGACGCGACGTACCGCCTCACCGGCGCCGGCCACCGCGTCCCCCTCTGACACCCGCCCCCCGCCGCGTCGAAGGGCGGCGGCGGCGCCGAGCCCGAGCACGGCGCCGTCCCGCCCCGTCATGCCCATCGAGCACGAGGAGACTCTTCGTGAGCACGCCACCCCTTCCGGGGGACCGAGCCCGGCCCGGGCGGCTCGCGTCCTTCGGGGCGTTCGCCGGCGTCACGGTCATCTGCCTGGTCATCGCCTGGCACGTCGGGATCAAGGTCGCGTTCCTGCGCGGTGACCCGTTCACCCCGACGTACACGATCGCGGTCAGCGGCTACGTGCTGAGCCGGTTCCTGCTGGCGGCGTTCTACCGGCCGCCGCGCGACGCGGGGATCACGCCCACGGTCGCGATCATCGTTCCCGCCTTCAACGAGGGCGAGGCGGTGGTCCGCACGATCGACTCCTGCATGGCGCTGGACTACCCGCGCGACCGGCTGGAACTGGTCGTCGTCAACGACGGGTCCAGCGACGACACGTGGGAGCACATGGTGCGCGCGGCCGCCGCCCATCCCCCGGGATCGGTGCGGTGCGTCGACCTCGGGAGCAACCAGGGCAAGCGCGCGGCCATGGCCGCCGGGATCCGCGCGACGTCGGCGGAGATCCTCGTCTTCGTCGACTCGGACTCCATGCCGGCGCCGAACGCCGTCCGCAGGCTCGTCCAGGGCTTCGCCGACCCGAAGGTCGGCGCGATCTCCGGCCTCACCTACGCGCGCAACGCCGACGCGAACACGCTCACGCGCATGCAGGCCGCGCGGTACTACGTCTCGTTCCAGCTCCTCAAGAGCGCCGAGTCCGTCCTGGGCGCGGTGACCTGCTGCTCCGGCTGCTTCGCCGCCTACCGCCGCGCGGCCGTCGAACCGCTGCTCGACGCCTGGGAGCACCAGCGGTTCCTCGGCGTGGAGTGCACGTACGGCGACGACCGGGCGCTGACCAACCGGATCATCAAGTCCGGCTGGATCACGCGGTACGACGCGCGCGCCGAGGCGTGGACCGACGTCCCGGACGCCTACCGGAAGTTCTTCCGGCAGCAGCTGCGCTGGAAGAAGTCCTGGAGCCGGGAGGGGCCGCTCCTGCTGTCGCACGTCTGGCGGAGCCGTACCCGCGCGCTGCCGTCGGTCGCCGTGCAGACGTGCGCCG
This sequence comes from Actinoallomurus spadix, assembly GCF_024055725.1. Lineage (GTDB taxonomy): Bacteria > Actinomycetota > Actinomycetes > Streptosporangiales > Streptosporangiaceae > Actinoallomurus > Actinoallomurus spadix. The sequence goes on from NZ_JAMXMX010000015.1 coordinate 150,325, forward strand.
GGCTGCTCAGCCCCATCGTCATCTTCCTCACGGTCATCCGGGCCGTCGTGGAGGGGCACTCGCCGCTGATCTATTTCCTCGGCCTGTATCTCGTCTCGATGGCGTACGCGTTCGTCTACCGGCTGTTGCGCAATGACGGCCTGTGGCTCTACGCCTTCATCGGAACGTTCTTCTACATCACCTTCTCCCCACAGTTGTTGTGGGCGATCGCCCGCATTCGCGACGGGAAATGGGGCACCCGTTCCGTCGACCGGCGGCGGCCCCCGGCGTACCGGATCACCCCGTCCCCGCGGACGGTGCAGGATGGCTGAGCCGACCCGGCTCGGACGAGTGGGCGCCGTCGTCAACGGCACGCTGTTCGTCGGCGCCCTCGCCCTCGTGCTCGTCGTGTGGGTCGCGATGAGCCGGCCGTTCGACCCGCCGCGGCAGGCCCCGCCGCCGGTCCACCTCGACGCGGTGACCGCGCGGACCGCCGCCGGCCTGCCCGGCTACCCCGGCTCGGTGGTCGTGCTGACGTACCACGCGGTGTCCGACGCCGACCACGCCGGCAGCACGCTGACCCGGCGGCTGTTCGGCGAGCACCTGGCCGCGCTGGCCGCCGCGGGCTACCGCACGGTCCGGCTCGCCGACGTCGAACGGCTCATCGCGCACCAGCCCGTACGGCTGCCGCCGAAGGCGCTGCTGCTGACGTTCGACGACGGGACGCTGAGCGACTGGACGACGGTCGACCCGGTGCTGGAGCGCTACCACTTCACCGCGGCCGCCTTCCTCACGACCTCGAAGATGGTGGCCGCCGGAACACCGTCGTACTACCTGTCGACCCGGCAACTGCGGGCGCTGCGCGCGACCGGCCGCTGGGAGTTCGGCTCGCACACGCACGCGCTGCACGAGCAGGTGCCGGTGCCGGGCGACCTGGCCCCGGCGCTCGTCAACCGGATCCTCGTCCACGGGAGGCAGGAGTCGCCGGAGGCGTGGCGGTCCCGGGTGCGCGCCGACCTGGCCAGGAGCCAGAAGTTCTTCCGGCGCGCCTTCGGACGGCCCGCGAGCGCGTTCTCGTACCCCTTCGGCGACACCGGCGGCATGGGCGACGCCCCCGCGCTGGCGCGGGAACTGCCCGGCCTGCTGCGCGACGCCGGGTTCGGCGTCGCCTTCGTCGGCGAGAACGTCCCGACGGAGCACGTCAACGCGGTCAGCGCACAGTCGCCCCGCTGGACGCTGGACCGCATCGGCGTCCGTGCGACGACGTCGGTCTCGGACCTGCTGGAGATGGTTCGCGGGGCGGTACCGGTCGCGCCGCCGCACGACCTGGCCGCCCTGTCCTGGATCGGCGACCTGGCCGACTGCGCCCACCGGCCCGGCGTCCTCTCCGTGCGCAGCGACGGCTACGGCACCTGCCTGCTCGGCGAGGTCAACACCAGCCAGTGGGTGGACTACACGGTGCGCACCCGCATCACCGGCGTGAACCGCCACGCCGCCGCCGTGATCGCCGTACGGGACGGCGCGGGCGCGGGCCACCGCGGCCGGCTCGAGGTCGTCGTCGGTGAGGGCTCGATCGTCGTCCGCGAGCAGGTCGGCGACGCGGCACGGGTCGTGCTCGCCAGAGCCGTCCTCCCGGCGAGCCGCGCCGGGAGGACCGTGCTCATCCGGGTGCACCGCGACACCGCGGACGTCTCCGTCGACGGGCGCCGGCTGCGGGCGGCCTTCGACCGGCGCCTCCACGAAGGCGGGACCAAGTTCGGCATCGCCGCCGAAGGCGGCCGCCGGACCGTCGTCTACTCCCGTCCGACCCTGACCCCGGACACCCGGCGCAAGAGATGAGAGAAGGACCGATGCACCACACCCCTCCCCCGGCGGCGGCGCGCCTCGCGGCGCTGTTCGCCCTGCTGTGCGCGGCGCTCGCCGTGCCCGGCGTGAGCGGCGGCACCGCCCACGCCGCGATCGGCACCGTCGTCACCCTCGGCTTCGACGACGGCGTCAAGGACCAGTTCACCAACGCCCGCCCGCTCCTGCAGGCCCACCACATGCACGGGACCTTCTACATCAACAGCGGGCAGACGAACCTCACGAACTACATGACGCAGGCCGACATCGCGGCCCTCGCCTCCGACGGCGACGAGATCGGCGGCCACACCGTCGACCACGCCGACCTGACCACCCTGTCCTCCGACGACGCCGAGCGCGAGGTCTGCAACGACCGGGTGACCCTGCTCGGCTGGGGGTTCGCGGTCAAGAACTTCGCCTACCCGTACGGCTCGGAGAACGACGCCGCCGAGCAGATCGCCCGCGACTGCGGCTACAACAGCGCCCGCTCCGTCGGCGGCGTCGTGTCGCCCGGCTCCTGCGACGGCTGCGGCTACGCCGAGACCATCCCGCCGGCCGACAAGTACAACATGCAGACACCCGACTCGATCAAGGCCGACACGAGCCTGTCCGCGCTGAAGAGCCTGGTCACGAACGCCGAACGGCACGGCGGCGGCTGGGTGCAGCTCGTCTTCCACCACGTCTGCGACGCCTGCACGGACACCTACTCGGTCAGCCCCAGCACGCTCTCGGACTTCCTCGACTGGCTCGCCCCCCGTTCGCTGATCGGCACGACGGTCAAGACGGTCGACCAGGTGATCGGCGGCGCGCAGCAGCCGCCCGTCAACGGCCCGCCGCTGAACCCGCCGACCCACGGCAACCTCGTGCAGAACCCCTCGCTGGAGTCGGCCTCGAACGGGCTGCCGGCCTGCTTCCAGTACGGCGGGTACGGCACGAACACCTACACCTGGACCCGGTCCACCGACGCGCACACCGGCTCGTACTCCCAGCAGCTCGACGTCACGGCGCTGTCCAGCGGGGACCGCAAGCTCGTCACCAAACAGGACGCGAACACCTGCGCCCCCGTCGCGACGCCGGGCCACGTCTACAACGCCTCCGCCTGGTACAAGGGCAGCTGGGCACCGGACGTGCAGGTCAAGCTGACGCTGTACTACCGGACGAGCGCGGGCACCTGGGCGTACTGGACGAGCGGCCCGGCCCTGCCCGCGACGGGCACCTGGACGAAGACCCCCGCCTTCACGACCCCGGCCGTCCCCGCCGGCGCGACCGGCCTGTCCGTCGGCGTCTCCCTCGCGGGCGTCGGCACCATCTACACCGACGACTACGACATCACCGACCCGGCGAACCCATGACCACGAACAGAAGAGTGCTCGCGGAGCTGAGCCTGGGATTCGGGCTGCTGGCGCTCGTGGCCGGCCTCGCGGTCGACGTGCTGTCCCCGCCGGGCAAGGCCGACACCGAGAAGGCCCGCACCGTCGTCACCAACGCGATGCTGCAGGCCGCGCGGACCGACAACCACTGCACGCGCGGCCGGGTCGCGCTGACCTTCGACGACGGCCCGGACATCTACACGCCGCAGATCCTGAAGGTCCTGCGCGCGTACGGAGTACGGGCGACCTTCTTCGTCATGGGCCAGAAGGCGGCCGCCCGGCCGGAACAGATCAGGGCGGAGGTGGCGGACGGTCACCTGGTGGAGAACCACAGCTGGAACCACCCGCACATGGCCGACCTCGACCAGGCGCAGATCGACTGGCAGCTGACCGCGACGCAGCGGGCGGTCACGGCGGCGGGCGCGCCGGCTCCGACACTGTTCCGCCCGCCGTTCGGCAACACGAACACCACGGTCGACGGGGAGGCGAAGCTCATCGGGCTGCGGGTGATCCGCTGGTCGATCGACACCGACGACTGGCGGGGCCGCGAGCCGGGTGACATCGCCGCGTCCGTCCTCGACCAGGTGGTGCCGGGTTCCGTCGTGCTCATGCACGACGGCGTCCGCCAGTCCGCCGCCACCGTCCAGGCGCTGCCCACGGTGATCCGCGGGCTGCGGGCCCGCGGGTTCTGCACCGCCCTCGCCACCGACTGACCGGGAAGGACGCGTCGATGCATCGGCAGAACGGGCGGAGCCGGACCGGGGTCCGGACCGCGCTGGTCCTCGCCGTGGTCGCGGTGCTCGCCGCGGGCGGCTGGGCGGTACGGGCCCGGCCGCGCCCGGCGATGTTCGCGCCGCGGCTGTCCGGCCCGGACCGGCTCGTCACGAACGAGTTCGCGCACTGGAACCCGCAGACGCCCGGCACCCGCCTCTCCCGGGACTGGGACGTCAGCAGCGGCTCGCTGTTCGTCCACCGGGGCGTCGCCTGGTCGGGGGTTCCGGACGCCTCCGCCCCGGACGCGGGCTCGACCCGGGGCACGGGATCGAGCGTGTTCCGGATGACCACGCGCCGCCGGGACTTCGAGAACGTGGCGGTGTCCCTGCGGCTGCGGAACCTGGGCCTGACCACCGCCGGGCGGGCGGCCGCGTCGGAGATCGACGGCGTGCACGTCTTCCTGCGCTGGCAGAGCCCGGAGAAGCTGTACGTGGTCTCGCTGAACCGCCGGGACGGCCTCATGGTGGTCAAGAAGAAGCTGCCCGGCGGCAACGCCAACGGCGGCACGTACTACACGCTGGGTCAGGCCCGCTACGCCGTGCCGTACGGCCGCTGGCAGGTGTTCCGCGTCCGGATCGGGACGTCCGGCGGCGGACTGGTGACGATCACGGTCACGCGGGACGGCCGCGAGGTGCTGTCGGCGACCGACGACGGCACCGAGGGAGCCGCGATCCTGAACCCCGGCGCGGTCGGCCTGCGCGGGGACAACTGCGACTTCGAGTTCACCGGCTTCCGCGTCACCCGGACCTGACCCGTCTCAGGGGCGCAGCCAGCGCAGCAAGAGGCGGACGCCGTAGCCGGTCCCGCCGCGGGTGACCTCGGCGTCATCGGAGCCGGCGCGGGCCGGCCCGGCGATGTCGAGGTGCGCCCACGCACGCCGGCCGGTGAACTCCCGCAGGAACAGCGCCGCGACGATCGAGCCCGCGCGGAAGCCGCCGCGCCCGGCGTTCGCGAGGTCCGCGACGTCGGAGTCGAGGGCCTGGCGGTAGTCGTCGGTGAGCGGCATGCGCCACAGCGGCTCCCCGGCTCCGGCTCCGGCGCCGAGCAGCGCGGCGGCGAGGGCGTCCTCGGTCGCGTACAGCGCGGCGTACCGCTGGCCGAGCGCGACCTTGGCCGCTCCGGTGAGCGTGGCGACGTCCACCAGGACGTCCGGGTCGAGTTCGGCGTCGGCGTAGGCGAGGGCGTCGGCCAGGACGAGGCGCCCCTCCGCGTCGGTGTTGAGGACCTCCGAGGTGATGCCGCCGTAGTGCCGGATGACGTCCCCGGGGCGCATCGCGGATCCGGACGGGAGGTTCTCGGCCGCCGCGATCAGCCCGGTGACCCGGACCGGCACGCGCAGCGCCCGCAGCGCGGTCATCACGCCGATGACGGCCGCGCCGCCCGCCATGTCGGTCTTCATGGCCTGCATGCTCGCGTTCGGCTTCAGCGACAGGCCGCCGGAGTCGAACGTGATGCCCTTGCCGACGAGCACGACGTGCCGGTCGGCCGGGCCCGTCTCCGGTTCGTACGCCAGCTCGATCAGGCGCGGCGGGCGCGCCGACCCGGAGCCGACGGCCACGATTCCGCCGAAGCCCCCGGCGCGCAGTTCCTCCTCGTCGCGGACGCGGACGGTCAGCCCAGAGTCGGCGGCGAGCCGCCCGGCCTGCTCGGCCAGCCATCGCGGGGTCTTCTCCAGCGACGGCGTGTTGACCAGGTCGCGGGCGGCCGCCACGGCGCGGGCGACGACGGCGCCGTGTTCGACGGCGGCACCGGCCGCGCGCTCGACCTCGATGAGCAGGGTGATGGTCTCCGCGGCCGGCCTCTTCGGCGGGCCGCCGACGCGGAAGTCGTAGGAGGCCAGCAGCAGGCCCTCCGCGAACGCCGCGAGCCCCTCGTCGCCGGCGCCGGACGGCACGGCGACGGCGACGTTCGCGTGGCCCCGCCCGCGTCTCGCGACGGCCGCGCCCGCCCGGCGCAGTGCCGACGGGGAGCCGTCCCCGACGCCGTACAGCAGCAGGTCGGTGAGGCCGTCACCCAGCCGGCACGGAGCGCCGACGAGCTCTCCCGGACCGCCCTTCGCCTCCTCGTGGGCGAGCAGGTCGGCCGCGCCCAGCGGGAACACACCGGCCACCTCGTCGGCGTAGAACGGGTCGATCTCGGGACCGGACCGGACCGGCACCGCGATGACCTCGGCGGTCGTGGCGATGTCCCGGATCGTGCCGTGGACGGTGCGAAGCTGGGTGGGAACCGGCAAGGGCCTCTCCTTCGGGAACAGCCCCGTACGAGGCGCGGGGGACGGTCCCGTACGGACAGCGAGGCCCCGGCGGACGAACGCCGGGGCCCTCGCGGAATCTCAATGATCGGGGTGACGTCGGGTCAGCCCACGACGCCCTTCAGCGCGTCCCCGAGCTCGCCTGCCTCATCCGCCGACAGTTCGACAACGAGCCGCCCGCCGCCTTCCAGCGGGACACGCATGACGATTCCGCGCCCCTCCTTGGTAACTTCGAGCGGACCATCGCCTGTCCGCGGCTTCATCGCCGCCATGCGTGCATCCCCTTCCTGCCTAGGGCCGCGTGGGGCCGCCGGGCTTCTTTGGCCGCTGACCCGTCTGCCGCATCAAGTCAACTGGTGGTGGTCCATTATCCCGTTTTCCGGGCGCTAAGTGGTAACGATCAGCTTCGAGATCATGCTGAGACCTGGCAACGGGCCGTCCCGGTGGTGTCCGGCGCTCCCGGTTCCCGGGCCGGTCGTCCCCCCCCTCCACCGTCCATTTTCTCTCTCGTGCGGCGGCGCGGCTCTTGCCCCCGGCCTCCGGGTTCGCCGAAGGTTGCCCTGGAGGATCGGACGGACCGAACCAGGGCAAAGGAGCCTGAACGTGTCGGAGAGCGTGCTGTACGACCTCGCGGACGGGGTCGCGACCATCGGCCTGAACCGCCCGGACGCGATGAACTCGCTGACCACGGAGACCAAGGAGGCGTTGCGCGCGGCGGTGGAACGGGCCCGCGACGACTCCGCCGTACGCGCGGTGATCCTGACCGGTAGCGGCCGTGCCTTCAGCGCCGGGCAGGACCTGCGGGAGCACGCCGCCAACCTGGAGGCGGGCCGCGGCCTGGCCGGCGCGATCGCCGGCCACTACAACCCGATCGTCCTGGCCCTCGCCGCCATGCCCAAGCCGGTGATCGCCGCGATCAACGGCGTCGCGGCGGGCGCGGGCCTCTCCTTCGCCCTGGCCTGCGACCTCCGCATCGCGTCGGAGAAGGCGTCGTTCGCGACGGCGTTCACCCGGATCGGGCTGGCCCCCGACAGCGGCCTGTCGTGGACGCTGCAGCGCCTCGTCGGCCGGGCCAAGGCCACGGAGCTGCTGCTGCTCGCCGAGCCGCTCCGCGCGCCCGAGGCCCTGGAACTCGGCCTCGTCAACCGCGTCGTGCCCGCCGACCGGCTCGACGCGGAGGCGCGCGAACTCGCCCGGCGGCTCGCCGCCGGGCCCACGGTCGCGTACGGCGCGGTGAAGGCCGCCCTGGACCACGCGGCCACCTCCGACCTGGCCGGGGCGCTCGCCAAGGAGGCGGAGCTGCAGGACGCCTGCGCCGCGACCGCCGACCACGCGGCCGCCACCAAGGCCTTCCTGAAGAAGGAGGAACCCGTCTTCGAAGGCCGCTGAGCCGCCTCGGCGCACCGGCCGCTGAGGCGCCTCGCCGTACAGGTCGCTCAGGCGCCTCGCCGTACAGGTCGCTCAGGCGCCTCGCCGTACAGGTCGCTGAGGCGCCTCGCCGTACGGGTCGCTGAGGCGCCTCCGCGGCTCCGGCGGGTGCGGACCCGCCCCGGGATGATCAGCGCGAACGCCGGAGTGCCGGTCGCCCGGCGAGCCGAACGCCCCTTAGCCTCGGCACGTGACCGAACGCGAATGGCTGTCCACCGAGGACTGGTACGCCTCCCTGCCCAGCGTCTACCTCGCGGCGGGCGGGCTGATCACCGACAGCTCCGGACGGGTCCTGCTCGTCAAGCCGAGCTACCGCCCCTACTGGCTCTTCCCCGGCGGCGTGGTCGAGACCAACGAGGCCCCGCACCTCGGCTGCGAACGCGAGGTCTCGGAGGAGGTCGGGCTGCGCGTGAGCGCGGGACGCCTGCTCGTCTCCGACTGGGTGCCGGCCGACGACGAGCGCCCGCGCGCGAACGTGTACTTCCTGTTCGACTGCGGCACGTACGACGCGGACGTGCCGATCCGGCTGCAGGAGGAAGAGCTCGTGGACTACGCGTTCGTGACGCCCGACGAGGGCGTGGGCATGCTCTCCTCGGCCTCCGCCGCCCGCCTCCCCGCGGCCCTGCAGGCCCGCGCGGCCGGCACGACGCGGTACCTCGCCGGATCCAGGCCCCTTGACGCGGACGTCGCGCGATGACGGCCCGCGAGAACGAGGTGTGGACCTGACAGTGTCCCTTACATACCCTTGACCGGCACGCCTGTCGATCAAGGGAGTGTCCATTGGCAACGCCGTCAGCGGTACCCGACATCCTGTCGCCCGAATTCGCCGCGGACCCGTACCCGTACTACCGGACGATGCTCGAAGAATTTCCGCTGATGAGGCAGGAGTCGAGCGGCGGCTACGTCATCTCGCGCCACGAGGACGTCCAGCGCGCCTTCCGGGACCCCGTCTTCACCACCGACAACTACGCGTGGCAACTCGAGCCCGTGCACGGGCGGACCATTCTGCAGATGAGCGGCCGGGAGCACGCCGTGCACCGCGCGCTGGTGGCACCGGCGTTCCGCGGAAATGAACTCCAGGAGAGATTCCTGCCGGTCATCGAGCGCAACTCCCGCGAACTCATCGAGCAATTCGCCACCCGGGGAACCGTCGACCTGGTGGCGGACTTCTCGACGCGTTTCCCCATCAACGTCATCGCCGACATGCTCGGCCTCGACAAGGCGGACCACGACCGGTTCCACCGGTGGTACACCTCGATCATCGCCGTCTTCGGGAACCTGGCCGGCGACCCGGAGGTCGCGGCGGACGGCGAGCGGACCCGCCGCGAACTCGGCGAGTACCTCATCCCGATCATCCAGGAGCGCCGGGCGAACCCGGGGGACGACCTGCTGTCGACGCTCTGCGCCGCCGAGATCGACAGCACCAGGATGACCGACGACGACATCCGGGCCTTCTGCAGCCTGCTGCTCGCCGCGGGCGGCGAGACCACCGACCGGGCCGTCTCCGCGCTGTTCCGCAACCTCCTCGACCACCCCGACCAGCTCGCCGCCGTACGCCGCGACCGCACGCTCATCCCGAAGGCGTTCGCCGAGACGCTCCGCTACACCCCGCCGGTCCACATGGTGATCCGCCAGGTGGCCGAGGACGTCACCCTCAGCGGCGGTACCGTGCCCGCCGGCGGCACCGTCGTCTGCGCGGTCGGCGCCGCGAACCGCGACCCGCGGCGTTTCTCGCGTCCGGACGAGTTCGACGTCTTCCGCGACGACCTGACGGCGTCGACCGCGTTCTCCGCGGCGGCCGACCACCTGGCCTTCGCGCTCGGGCGTCACTTCTGCGTGGGCGCCCTGCTGGCCAAGACGGAGGTCGAGGTGGCGGCGAACCAGTTGCTCGACGCCATGGACGACATCGCGTTCCGGGACGGCGCGGCGCCACCCGAGCAGGGGGTGTTCACCCGAGGCCTCGTGACGCTGCCCCTGACATTCCGGCCGGCGGCCGCCGGCGCCTCCCCCGCGGTGGGGGTCCCGGCCGTTCCCGCCTGATCGCCTGGAGACCTACACCGGGGTGAACCCGACCGGCAGGCCGACCAGGCCGCGCATCCAGACGGACGGTGACCACTCCAGGTCCTCCGGGTCCACCGCCAGCAGCAGGTCCGGCAGCCGGTCGAGGAGCACCTCGACGGCGGCCTGGCAGATCACCTCGGCGAGCTCCGGTGCCGGGTACGTGCACCGGTGCTCGCCGTAGCTGAACGACATCATCGCCTGGTTGCCGAGTGCGGGGGTGTCGGAGGCGGGCCGTACCCGCGGGTCGCCGTTGGCCGCCGCCAGCCCCAGGACGAGCAGGTCGCCGGCGTCGATCTGCTGCCCGCCGAGGAGGACGGGCCGGGCGGCCCACCGGCCCAGGTAGTTCTGCGTCGGCGTGTCCTCCCACAGCACCTCGTTGAGCGCGTGGCCGACGCTGCGGCGGCCGCCCGCGAGGTTCAGGGAGAACCGGTCGTCGGTCAGCATCAGCCGGATGGTGTTGCCGATCCAGTACGCCATCGGCTGCTGGGCGGCGGTCATCACCAGGACGAGGTCCGCGATGAGCTCTTCTTCCGTCAGGTTCGCCGGATCGTTCAGCATGCGCGTCACGAAATCCGGGCCCGGCTGCTCGCGCCGGTGCGCCACCAGCCGTTCCATGGTCGCGCAGATGCCCTGGTAGGCGTCGAGCGCGCCCTCGTCGCCGTTGACCGTGGTCATCATGTCCCGCAGCAGACCCGGGGTCTCCTCCTCGGGCATGCCGAAGATCCCCGCGAGGGCGAGCAGCGGCAGCGGATGCGCGTACTCGGCCATGAGTTCGGCCTCGCCCCGGCCGGCGAACGCGTCGATCAGGTCGTCCGCGATCCTCTCGGACCGGAGCCGAAGGTCGAACTGGTCGACGGCGAACAGGCCGTTGCTGATGGCACCGGCACGGCGCCGGTGCTCGTCGCCTTCGGCGAACAACGTGGAGGGCTGGTAACCGACGAAGGGCCGCAACGGCCAGTCCGGCGGGATGTCGTCCCACTGGTTCCAGCGGCGGCAGTCGCGGGCGAAGACCTCCGGGTGGCTCAGGACGTGATGGACCTCCCGATAGCCGATCACGAACCAGGCGGGGACATCCCCCTCGAGCAGGACGGGAACGACCGGGCCGTGCTCCTGCCGCATCTCGCGGTACAGCTCCGAGGGATTCCGCAGGAACCTCGGCCCGTACAACGGCAGGACGTCGGCGTGGGCGGGACAGCCGCCCGATGGGGCGGAGGCGGCGGGCACAGGTTCGGTCATGGCCTTCTTCCGCGAAGGTCAGGATCCGCCGGCGGCACGCGCCGGCGGAACATCACGGCTGGTGTCCGGGAGACTACGCGATCAAGATCCCCCAAGTGGGCAGAATCGGGTGCGAACTCGCCAAAAACGCGGTGACGCTCCGCGGAGCCGGTCACCGATCGACGGTCACCTCGAACAACCGCTGCAGCAGAGCGTGCAGCGCGGTCCGCTCATCGCCGGTCAGCCCGTCGAACATCTCCCGCTCGATGGCCTCGCCCGCGTGGCGCAGGGTCTCGAACGTGGCGTGGCCCTCCGCGGTGAGCCTGATCGCGTGACGGCGCCGGTCGGCGGGATCCCGCGTCCGCTCTATCAGGCCCCTGCGCTCCAGGAGGTCGACCACCGAGACGGCGTTGCGCGGATCCACACCGATCAGCTCGGCGAGGTGCTGCTGGTGCGTGACCTTCACGTTCTCCAAGGTGATCAGGGCACCGTAGTGATGCGGCGTCATGCCGTGCTCGGCCAGCATGCGCGCCCATCGCCGCCGCGACTCGCCGCCGAGCCGGGTCAGCAGGTAGCCCGTATCGGCGCGGAGCTCAGGCGGCGTGACCGGACCACTCTTCGCGAGTTCGTGGCTTTTGTCCGCCATGCCGATGATCATACGCTCTTGAGGACATTCATCATGATGGTCATAGTTCATGGCGATCGATAGGAGACAACGACATGCCGACGCGTTACGGTCTGCACTGACCACCTGACGAATCAGCCTTGAAGAACGCGGAGCGGACGATGGCCCCTCACCCCCCGCCGCCACCCGTCACAGGCCGACCCGCCACCGGCCGGTACGGCGGCATCGGACTGCTGCTCGCCCTCCCCGCCGCTCTCCTGACGATCGTCTGCCTGGTCGTGCCGACCGGCCAGACGATCGTGCGCAGCCTCCAGGAGTCGCGGCTCTTCGGCCGATCCCACGGTTTCGCCGGCCTCGACAATTACCTCACCCTGCTCAAGCAGGGCGACTTCTGGCACACGCTCGGCTTCTGCGTCCTGCTCGCCATCGTCCCGGTCATCGTCGCCGTACTGATCGGCCCCGCCCTGGCCGCGGCCCTGGACCAGGCTGGCACCTGGCCACGGAGGACCGGCCGCGTCCTGCTGTCCCTGCCGCTCGTCGTGTTCTCCCCGGCGGCCGTCGCCCTCGCCTGGCAGATGGGACAGACCGGCGCCGGCGGGAGCGGCGTCGCGAAGGTCTTCGGCCGGATCGACAGCCCCGGCAAGGCGTTCGGCGTCGTCCCGCTGATCACGGGCGCGGCGACGTTCGGCGTGGTGTGCGGCCTCGCGCTGCTGGTGTTCCTGCCGGTCCTGCGCGGCCGCCGCGAAGGACGGCGGGCCGCCCCGGCCATGGTCGCGGTCGCGTCGGTCGTCGCGCTCGCGGTGCTCGCGACGTGCGTGCAGGCGTTCACCTTCCCGACGGTGCTGGGCGGCGCGCGGCGCGCGACCACCCCCGTCGGCCTGGAGTACACCCTGACCTTCCGCATGGGCGATCTGGGCGTCGGTTCCGCCCAGGCCACCATCGTCGGCCTGATCCTGGCGGTCCTCGGCGTCGCCGCGACCCTCATCGCGATCAGGACGGGCCTGGGCGTCGAACTCGCTCCGGCACCCCCGCGCGGAGCACCGGAACCCGGCCGGCGACCGGACCCCGGCCGCGCGGTGCTCGGACTGCTGGCCGCGGTGGTCGTCCTGATCTTCGCCGTCCTGGCCTCCTGGCCCTGGCTCTCCGCGCTGTTCTCCGGCGGGTACGGCGGCCGGGCCCCCGCGTCCCCGGCCCGGCTGTACCTGAACACCTGGCTCCCGCCGCTGCTGGGTGCCCTCGTCTCCGTCGGCGCCGCGTTCCTGGCGGCACTGGGCATCGGCGGCCTCCGCCCGCTCGGCCGCCGCAGCGAGTGGCTCCTCCTGCCGTCCGCCCCGTGGCTGTTCGTGGGCATCGGCCCGCTCGCCGTCGCCGACTACCAGAACGAGCGAGACCTCCACCTCCTCGGGAAGTTCCCCTCCCTGATCTCACCGATCCTCGTCAGCGTCCCCGCGCTGCTCATCCTGACGCTCTTCTGCCGGAGACACGCGGCACGATGGCGGGCTCGGCGCGCCGCCGGCGCTCCGGCCGCACCGGCGTTCTTCGCGACGGTCGTGGTCCCGGCACTGCCCCTGGCCGGCCTGCTCGTCGGCGCCGTCACGCTGATCGGCGGGCAGGGCCTGCTGTGGCCGTTCCTGACCGGTGACCGTCCCGGCACCCGGACGGCGCCGATCGAGCTCATCCTCCAGATCCAGCAGACGTTCCGCGTGAACGCGAACGTCGGCCTCACCACGCCGGTCGTCGTGGTCGTCCTGGCCCTCATCGCGCTCGCCGCGCTGCAGATCCTCTACCTGGACCGGCTCGTCATCACGACCGGCCCGGACGAGGACGCCGGAGGCATGGCCCGGTTCGTCCCGCCCGCAGGCGTGTCCCGCTTCGCCCCGCCCGCGGGACCGCCCGTCCCGGCCCCGCCGTACGGCGGCGGCCCGGGCCTCCCACCGCCCTCCGGCCCGGCGTTCCCGTTCCCGCCGCCGGCCCCGCCCGCTCCTGGGGGACGGAGGACGAGCGACGACGAGATCCCGGCCGCCGCGCCAGAGGATCCGGCACCGGCGGACACGCCCGCCGCCGACCCGCCGCGGCGCCAGGACGACTGAGGCGGCTCGCCGCATGGAGCGCTGAGGCGACCCGCAAGGAGCGCTGAGGCGACCCGCACGGCCCGGTGGGCGGCGCGGAGCCCGGCGGTGCGCCTTTCCACCGGGACGGTGGCGCCTCATGCCGAAGGGCGGGACTTCCGGCCTGCCTGATGACTCCGCAGGAGGGGCAGGAAGAGTTCGTCGACGATCGACTGGATGCGCGCGGGCTCCAGCGGCTTGAGGTCCATGAGCATGTCGTGCCGCACCAGGTCGAACGGCATGGCGAGCACCCCGGCGGGAATGCGCGCCAGGTCGATCTCGCCGCGGTGGTGGGCGCGCTGGTAGATGGCCCGTTCGTGCGGGGGCGGCCGGTCGCCCATGACCTTGTCGCGGATCTGCGCGGGGGTCAGGCCGCTGTCGGCCCGCAGCCCCGAGAAGGCGGCGGCCGCGGCGATGGCGAAGAAGCCGGCGAGGGCCTCGCTCAGGGCCGTCAGCTGGGCGAGCAGGTCGCCGCGCAGGGCGCCGGTGTCGGGGACCGGGACCGGGTTGGCGTTCCGGTGATGCTCGAGCGCGGCGAGCACGAGCTGGTCCTTGTTGGCCCAGCGGCGGTAGAGCACGGCCTCGCTGGTGCGAGCGCGTACGGCGATCGACTCCATCGTCAGGCGGGCGTATCCGGCCTCGACCAGCTCGTCCCACGCGGCGGAGAGCAGGGCGGACTCGAGCTGCTTGCCGTGCCGGCGACGGCGGACGGGTTCGGACGCCTCGGTGACCACCACCTCACGATAGAAAGGCTTTCCTTTCTTGGCAACCATCCCTACGCTGACAAGAAAGGGATTCCTCTCTATCGCTGGGGATGAGATGACGGAGACGACGGACAAGAAGCCGACGCCGCGAGTGCGGAACGCGCCGACGGTGCTGATCGCCGGCGCCGGCCCGACCGGGCTGACGCTGGCCTGCGAGCTCGCCCGCAGCGGCGTCTCCTTCCGGCTGATCGAGGCCGCTCCCGGCCCGCGCCCCGGATCGCGCGGCAAGGGTGTCCAGCCGCGCACCCTCGAGGTGTTCGACGATCTCGGCATCGTCGACCGCGTGATCGCCAACGGCCGGATGGCGATGCCGATCCGTTCGACGGCGCCCGATGGCCAGGTGACGCGGACCGGCGCCGAGACGTCGCGGAACCGCCCCGACATCCCGTATCCGGCGAGCCTGATCACACCCGAATGGCGGACCGAGGAAGCGTTGCGGCTGAGGCTGGCCGAGCTCGGCGGTGCGGTCGAGTTCGGCACCGCGCTCAGCGGCTTCGAGCAGTCGGACGAGGGCGTCACGGCGGTGGTCGTCAAGGGCGGCGAGGCCGAGACGGTCACCGCGCGCCGGCTGGTCGGCTGCGACGGCGGCCACAGCATCGTCCGCAAGCGGGCCGGCATCGGCTTCGCGGGCGAGACCCGCGAGGAGGTGCGGATGATCGTCGCCGATGTCGAGGTCGACGGCCTCGATCGCGACGCCTGGCACATGTGGCGGCATGAGGAGGGCCTCGTCAGCCTCTGCCCGCTGCCCTCGACCGGCCTCTTCCAGTACCAGGCCGTCCTCGCGCCGGGACAGGATCCCGAGCTCGGCCGCGCGAATCTGCAGGCGATCCTCGATCGGCGGAGCGGCCGCACCGGCATCCGCCTCCACGGGCCGGAGTGGTCGTCGCTGTGGCGCGCCAACGTCCGCCTCGCCGACCGCTACCGCGAGGGTCGCGTGTTCCTCGCCGGCGACGCGGCGCACATCCACTCGCCCGCCGGCGGCCAGGGGATGAACACCGGCATCCAGGACGCGCACAACCTCGGCTGGAAGCTCGCGGCGGTCGCGAAGGGCGCCTCGCCGGCGCTGCTCGACACCTACGAGGCCGAGCGGCGACCGGTCGCGGCCGGCGTGCTCGCGCTCTCGAACGCGCGACTCGCGCAGGCGATCGAGCAGAAGGCCTTCCCCGCCCGCCGCGACGCGAACACCACGCAGTTGAACGTGGGCTATCGCGGCTCCACCCTGGCGCACGACGACCGCGACGAGACCGCCCCGCTCCGCGCCGGCGACCGCGCCCCCGATGCGACCGGGCTGATGACTGTGGAAGGCGAACGCCGGCTGTTCGACCTGACGCGCGGCGGGCGCTTCACGTTGCTGGCCTTCGGGGACGCGCCCGCGCTCGCAGCCCCTCCACTCGGCCTCAGGACGCTCCGCGTCGTCGGACGGCCGGCCGGCCCCGGCGACGTCGCCGACACCGGAGGCCATCTCGCCGGCGCCTACGGCGCGACCGGCCGCACCCTCGTACTGATCCGTCCCGACGGCCATGTCGCGCTGATCTCCGACGCCGGTGACGCCTCGGCGGTGTCGCGCCATCTCGCCGCGATCGGCTGAGGCGCGGCCCCACCCGCGCGGCGGCTCCCCCGGTGATCCGCGCGCCCCGCGTCGGGCGCCGGTCAGGCGCCGGGGCGGGGGCGGTCGTGGCGGGAGGCGGGTCCGAACTCCTGCTCGAGGCGGAGCAGGAGCGTGCCGAGCAGGGCGTTCAGCCGGTCGAGCTCGTCCGCGTCGAGGGCGCCGCCGAACAGGCGATGCTCCTCCACCGTGCGCCGGGCCGTGGCGGCACTCCAGAGGCGGTGGCCCTCGTCCGTCAGCCGGACCGGGCGGCTCCGGCCGTCCGTGGCGGGGGCGGGCTCGACGAGGCCGGCCCGGGTGAGGCGGTCGACGCGGACGCTGATCGTGCCGGAGGTCAGGCCGAGCGCGTCGGCCAGTTGCCGGGGCGTGCGCTCGTACGGAGGACCGGAACGCCGCAGGACCGAGAGGGCGGCCCAGTCGCCGACGGTGATCGACTCGCGGTCGGCCGCCCGCTCGAGGATCCGCTCGAAAAGCCGGGCGATCCGGCCGATCCGCTGGCGGGCGGCCTCCACGCCCGGATCCACTCCGGAGGGCATCTGCCCGATCCACTGGGGCAGCTCGGCGCCGACCGAGTCGGGGAGCGCCTCCCCGGGTTCTGCGGCCACTGGACACATCCTTGAGTCTCAAGATACTTTGCCTTGAGTTTCAAGGTATCCGATGCGAAGGATCGAGCGTGCCCGATATTCAGCACGACCCGCGCGTGTGGTTCATCACCGGCACCAGCACCGGTCTCGGACGGGCGATCGCCGACGCCGCGCTGGCCCGCGGTGAGCGTGTCGTCGCCACGGCGCGGGATCCGCAGAGCGTCAAGGACCTCGCCGAGCGGGCGCCCGGGCTCGTCCGCGCGGTCGCGCTCGACGTCACCGACCCCGCCCAGGTGACGGCCGCGGTCGGCACCGCGATCGAGGAGTTCGGCCGGATCGACGTGCTGGTCAACAACGCCGGCCACGGGCTGATCGGCGCGCTGGAGGAGTTGTCCGACGAGCAGATCGACGCGGTGCTCGCCACGAACGTGCTCGGCGTCATCGGCGTGACCCGCGCCGTACTGCCGCACATGCGGGCGCGGCGGCGGGGCCACATCGTGCAGATGTCCTCGGTCGGGGGCGCGGTCGGCAACCCCGGCCACGCCATCTACGCGACGTCCAAGTTCGCGCTGGAGGGGATGTCCGAAGCGCTGGCCGGCGAGGTCGGACCGCTGGGCATCCGGGTGACCATCGTCGAGCCCGGTCCGTTCCGTACGGACTTCGCCGGCCGGTCCATGCGGTTCGCCGACCCGATCGACGACTACCGCGACACCCCGGCCGGGGCCCTCCGGGGACGCTTCTCCGCCCAGGACGGCACCCAGCCGAACGACCCGGCCAAGGCCGCCGAAGCGATCATCAAGGCGGTGGACGACGACGACTCGCCGCTGCGCCTGCCGCTCGGCCCGGAGGCGGTCGAGCGGATCCGGCAGAAGCTGCGGCGTCAGCTCGCCGACCTGGACGCCTGGGAGCAGGTGTCGCTCGACACGCGGTACTGACCGTTCGGCATGCGGTACTGATCATTCGCCGGGCGGCCTGATCAGCGGAAGTCACCGGCGTGGCGGGCGGCCCACTCGGCGTAGGTGTGCGGCGCCCGCCCGATGAGGCCGGCCGGGGCGGGCGACACCTCGGCCATCTCTTTCGACTCCGCGCGCATCGCGATCAGGGCGTCGGCGATCTCGCGGGGCATGTGCGCGGACATGGCGGCGCGGAAGTCGTCCGGGGACAGCCCCTCGAAGCGCAGCTCGCGGCCCAGCACCTCGCCGAGCACCGCGACCCGCTGCGGGTCGGTGAGTGCCTCGGGCCCGGTCAGCAGGTACGTCCGGCCGGCGTGACCGTCGTCGAGCAGCGCGCGGGCGGCGACGGCGGCGATGTCGCGCTCGTCGATCGGCGCGGAGGCCGCGTCGTCCCCGAGCCAGCGGACGACGCCGGTGGCACGGATCTGCGGGGCCCAGTTCCGGTCGTTGCTCATGAACGCGCTGGGCCGCAGGATCGTCCACGGCAGCCCGGACTCCGTCACGGCCCGCTCGATGGCCTCGTGACGGCGCCCGATCGCGTTCGGCCGCGCGTACGCCACCGCGGAGGCGGACATCAGCACGACCTGCCGGAGCCCGGCCCGCCTCGCGGCGGCGAGGAACCCCTCCATGGCGCCGGACAGCGGGAAGAGGAATGCCCGCTCGGCCCCGCGCAGCGCGGCGGGCAGGGTCTCCGGCTCGGTCAGGTCCCCCCGCACGACCTCGACGCCGTCCGGCAGCCCGGCCTCGTCCGGCCGGCGGGTCATCGCCCGTACCCCGGCGCCCTCTGCCAGCAGTCGCTCGACCACCTGACGGCCGACGTTCCCGGTCGCTCCGGTCACGAGGATCACGGCCGGCTCCCTTCGGATGTCCGTAACGCTCCGGAGTCACCACCATAGGCACCTGGCCTCGAGAGCGGCCATGGCCGGCCTCGGGCCTGCGGGTGGCCGGGTGGGGGCAGCCCTACCGCGGAACTCCAGAGCGCGCCAGTGCGGCCGGAACCGGTTCCGAGTTGGCTTGAACCATGACACAGACGACTGCGCCGGCACCGGTCGCCCATGCGGACGCGCTCGTGAAGACGTACGGCTCCGGAGACAACGCGGTGGCCGCGTTGCGCGGCGTCTCGGCAGCGTTCGCCCGTGGCCAGTTCACCGCGATCATGGGCCCGTCCGGATCGGGCAAGTCGACGTTCCTGCACTGCCTCGCCGGGCTGGACACCGTCTCATCGGGCGCGGTCGTCATCGACGGAGTCGACATCACCACGCTGTCACGGTCCCGGCTGACGAGGCTGCGCGGCGCGAAGCTCGGCTTCGTCTTCCAGTCCTTCAACCTGCTCCCGATGCTGACCGCCGAGGAGAACATCCGGCTCACCGCGCGGATGGCCGGCCGGCGCGTGGACCGGGAGTGGTTCCGCACCCTCGTCGACGCGCTCGGGCTGCGGGACCGGCTCGGGCACCGGCCCGCCGAGCTCTCCGGCGGGCAGCAGCAGCGGGTCGCGGTCGCGCGGGCGCTCCTGACCCGGCCGGAGGTGGTGTTCGCCGACGAGCCGACCGGCAACCTCGACTCCTCCGCGGGCGGTGAGGTGCTGCGGTTCCTGCGCGCCGCCGTCGACACGTACGGCCAGACCGTCGTGATGGTGACGCACGACCCGCTCGCCGCGTCGTACGCCGACCGGGTGCTCTTCCTCGCGGACGGCCGGATCGTGCACGAACTCGCCGGCCCTACCATCGACGCCGTGCACGGCGTCATGCGGCGGATGGAGGCCTGAGCATGTGGCTGATCGCACGCCGGTCGTTCGCCCAGGACTGGGCGCGGCTGACCGCGACGGTGCTCGCCGTGCTGTTCTCGGTGGGACTGATGTCGGGATCGCTGCAGTTCGCGCTGCGGGCGCAGTCGGCCGTGTCCGGGTCGGACGCCAGCGAGTACGCCAGGGCCGACGTGCTCGTGCAGCCGCCCGGCGCCGACCCGGAGGACACGTTCGCCGTTCCCCGGGGTGAGGTGCGGCCCGGCTCGATCGCCTCCGTACCCGGCGTGGCGGCCGTCGCCGGGGACGCCGCCGTACCCGTCACGATCGTCGGCGCGCACGGCAGGCCGGTGCCGTCCCCGGCGGGCGCGGTGACGACCTTCCGCCCCTGGATCTCCGACGCGCGCCTGAGCGCCTACCACCTCGTGGCCGGCCGTGCCCCGGCCGCCGACGACGAGGTGGCCGTCGTACGGCACGTCGCGAACGCCGGGCGGCTGCGGACGGGGACCACGACGACGCTGCTGCTGCCGAAGACGTCGAGCAGGGTACGGATCGTCGGCGTCGTCACGGTCCAGGGCCGGGGATCGGTCGCGTCCGGCGACCTGATCCTGGGCACGCCCGCCGCCGTGCACGACGCGACCGGCCTTGCCGCGGGCGCGTGGCAGAGCCTGTGGGTGAAGGCGGCATCGGGGGTCCGGGCCGGAGAACTGCGAAGCCGGCTCGCCGCGCCGATGCGCCCGGCCGTCGTCCGCACGGCCGCCGACCTGCGGCACCGTCAGGCGGCCGAGCTGCAGGGCGTGGGCGCGTCCGTGGGCGGGGCGATCGGCATGCTCGCCTCCGTGGCGGTGTTCACCGGCCTGTTCGTGGTCGCGAACGCCTTCGGCACGATGGTCCGCCAGCGGACCCGGCGGCTGGCCCTCCTCGCGGCGATCGGCGCCCGGCCCCGGCAGATCAGGCGGCTCGTCCGCCTGGAGGCGCTCGTCCTCGCCGTGATCGCGTCGGCGGGCGGGCTCCTCGTCGGGTACGGCGTCTCGGACGTCCTCACCCGGCTGTTCGCCCAGGACGGTTTCGACATCTCCGCCGGTGAGGTCGACTTCGGCTGGATCGCGCTGGCCTTCCCCTTCGCGGCGGGCGTCGTCACCACGCAACTGGCGGCCTGGCGGCCCGCCCGCCGGGCGTCGAAGGTCGCGCCGATCGAGGCGCTGCGGTCCGCCACGGCGGAGGACAAGGGCCGCAAGTGGCCCCGGATCGTGGGCGCCATCGCCGTCTTCGGCGCGTCCTGGATGTTCTTCGGCCCGGTGTTCGCGGTGGCGAACGACCCGACGTCCGTCGGCGCCGACCGGACCGTGGGGATCACCATGCTCATCCTCCTCGGGTCCATGGTGTGCGTCGCCGGGCTGGCCGTGCTCGCGCCCTTCTTCGTCGGCCCGCTCGGCGGCCTGGTCGGCCGGCTCGGCATGCTCGTCAGCGGAGAGGCGGGCCGGCTCGCCCGCGCGACCATCACCCGCAGCCCGCGCCGCGTCTCCTCCGCCGCCGCCTCCCTCATGCTCGGCGTCGCGCTGGTCGCCGCGACCGGGCTGCTCATCACCTCCGTCCGCGAGCGGTCCCACGCCGCCGGCGCGCAGACCCTCGCCGCCGACCACGTCATCGCGGCGAACGGCCGTACGTCCGGCGGGACCGCTCCGCTGCCCGGCGACACGGCGGCCCGCGCCGCGCGCGCCCCCGGCGTCACCACGGCGGTCGCGCTCACGCAGACCGAGGTACGGCTCGTGTCACCGAAGATCAAGGCGTTCGACGGCGACCCCGGCACGCCGATCATGCTGACCGTCACCGGCGCGTCCGACGTACGGCCGGTGCTGCGCCTCGGCGGCCACCTCCCCGCGCTGCGGCCCGGTGAGATCGGCGTCGCGTCGGCCCTGTCGAAGGCGTACGGCCTGCGCCCGGGCCGCCGGATCGTCGTGCACGGCGCACGCGGCGACGTGACGCTCACCGTGGCCGGCCGGTACCACGACCCGTCGCACCTGTTCGCCGACGAGGCCCTCGTCGCCCCGGCCACGATGGCGGCGCTGGACCCGGACGCGAACACCTCGGCCGTGCTCGTCCGGGGCACCGCGTCGACGGCGGCCCTGACGGCCGCGGTCTCCGGCATCCCGGTGGCCGAGGTGTACGACCGGGCGGCCTACGTCCGGGTGGCGGCGTCCTCCATGGAGAAGGGCCTGCGGGTGATCTACGGGTTCATCGCGATGTCCCTGGTGATCGCGCTGTTCGGCATGGCCACGACCGTGTCGCTGAGCGTGTCGGAGCGGACGAAGGAGTTCGGGATGCTCGGGGCGGTCGGGACGACCGTCCGGCAGATCCGGTCGATCGTGCGCTGGGAGGCCGCGACGGTCGTCCTGCTGGGCGTGCTGCTGGGCATGGGCGCGGCCGTCGGCACGATCGCGCTGCTGCACGTCGCCACCGGCAGCTCCTTCATCCGGGTGCACCTGCCGTGGTGGCTGCTCGCCGCCGTGGTCCTGGGCGCCGCCGCCGTCACCTGGGCGACGTCCGCGCTGCCCGCCCGCCGCGCCGCCGGGGTTCCGGTGCTGGAGGCCGCCAAGGCGGAGTGACCGCCGCCGGGACGGATCCGCCACCGCCGCGCGCGCCCGGGTGACCCTGCCCTACCGGTAGGCGCCGCGGCGGTGGCAGTCGGCGAGGTGGTCGTCGACCAGGCCGCAGGCCTGCATGAGGGCGTAGACCGTGGTCGGCCCGACGTGCCGGAACCCGTGCTTCTTGAGCTGCTTCGCGAGTGCCACGGAACCGGGCGTCGTGGCGGGCACGTCACCGGCGGTCTTGGGCGCCGGGGCGTCGGGGTCGGCGTACGCCCAGACGAGCGCGGCCAGGCCGTCGGGCAGGTCGAGGGTCGCGCGGGCGTTCGCGATGGTCGCGTCGATCTTCCGGCGGTTCCGGACGATCGAGGCGTCGGCCAGCAGCCGTTCGACGTCACCCGGGCCGTACGCCGCGACCTTCTCGGGGTCGAAGTCGTCGAACGCCCGCCGGAACCCCTCGCGCTTGCGCAGGATCGTCAGCCACGACAGCCCGGACTGGAACGCCTCGAGGCACAGCCGCTCGTACAGCCCGCGGTCGTCGCGGACCGGGCGGCCCCACTCGTCGTCGTGGTAGGCGATGTAGTCGGGCGCGGAGACGCCCCACGGGCACCGCGCCAGCCCGTCCGTGCCGATGACAGTCATTCGAACAGGTTAGCGAGTCGATGCAGTGATGTCCGCAGCATGAGGCGGGCCGCCGGTCCGATCGCGAGCCAGCCGGCCCGGCCGAGCGGCCCGAGCGGCAGGTCGAGCAGCTCGGCCCAGGTCACACGGCACCGGCCCTCGGGCAGGTCCAGCAGGTCGAACCGGCCCTCACCGCGCACCAGGCCGCCGGTGTGCCGCACGCGAACCCGGTGCGGCGGCCGCCACTCGGTGATCACCATGGTGTCGAGGAAGCCGACGGGACCGACGCCCGTCCACGCCTCGACGCCCGCGCCGTCGCCGGCGCCGCCCTCCGCGCGGGTCAGCGGCACCCACTCCGCGTGCCGTGGCCAGTCGACGAGGACCTCCCACACCCGCTCCGCGGGCGCCGGGACGTCGGCCGACGCGTGCACCGCGACTCTGCTCATCCGTTCTCCCCCCGCTGGTCGCCCTCGGCCGCCTCGTAGGTCTCGCCCGGCCGGCGCCCCTCCGCGGCGTTCTCCCGGCCGGACGCCGGCTCCTCCTCGGTGTCCCGGCCGGCGCGCGGGTCGAAGACGACCTTGTCCACGATCGTCTGCGGCGGTTCGGCGGGCCGCTCCCAGCGGGTCTGCGGCGGGTCGGCCGGCCGTTCCCGCTCCGTCTCCGGGGAGTAGAGAGGCGGCGGGGGCTGGTCGGCTCCCCCCGAGGGCGGCGGATCCACCGGCTCGAACGGGTCGCGCAGGTCCATGGAGTCGGGGGCCGGGGACGCCGGCGGGACGGCAGGCCGCCAGGACGAGCGTTCCGCCGGCTCGTTCAGGCGCTGGCGTGCCTCCGCGAGCTCCTGCTCCAGCACGGCGATCCGCGTGTCGCGCTCGGTCAGCTCGTGCGCGAAGCGCTCCAGCGCCTCGTCGGTGATCTGCTTGTGGTAGCCCCAGAGCCCCATCGGCAGGCGGAGCAGCGCGGCGTCCGTGCCACCGGCCGGGCGCCGGCCAGGCAGCGCCAGCGGCGGATGGTCGGGATGCTCGGCGGAGAGCTCCCCGCCGCCACCGGTGGCCACGACGACGATCGCCGCCAGGACGGCCAGCGCGGCGAGGGCCACGGTGATGGTGACGAGCATGTACCGATCGTGCCACATCCATGCGGGACGGTGCGGCAACCCGCTCGGCGGACGTCGTTCCCGCCGCATATGCCACGATCAGAGCATGGAGTTGCGTCTCGGGACCCGGGTCGTCTTTCCCGGCGTTTTCACGGTGATGACGGAGGGTCTCGTCGAGGGCGCCGACATCGCCGAGGTCGCCGCCGACCCGGAGGTCGTCCGCGCGGTACGGGCGGCCCCGCGGGCGCCGGTGGTCGCGGTCGCACCGGCCTCGGAGGAGCAGGCCGCCGCCTGTGTACGGGCCGGGGCCGGCCTCCTGATCGGGGACGCGTTCGCCGGCGTGGCCGCGGCGACCGGCGCCGCGCTGCTGTGCTCGGCGCCCGAGCGGGCCGCGGGGGTCCGTCCGGACGGCGTGCTCGTCCGCGCCGCCGACCCGTACGAGGCCGAACGCCTCGCCGGGGCGGGGTGGGCGGTGGTCGTGGACGCGGCCGAGCCCGCCGTCGCGTCGGTGTTCGCCTGGACCGGCGCCCGGGTCTTCCGTACGGCCGACCCCGACGCGACGCGGCAGGTGCTCGACATGGTCGCCTCGATCATCGGGATCCGCCCGCCGGCCGTCTCACGGCGCGGCCTGGCCTGAGACCGGAGCCCGGGCCCGGGGAGTGTCGCGGCGGGTGACGCGGGAACGAGCCGGGACCGGTTCGGGAAGCGGGGTTCCTATCCTCCCTCCTCCCCGACACGTCAAGGAGGTCCCGATGCCCCTGCTCACGCTCGAGTGCAAGCAGGGCAACGACCGCCGTATCCGGGCGGCGCTGCGGGCCGAACTGGCCGCCGTGGTGGCCCGGATCGCCGACTGCCCGCCGGAGGCGGTGATGGTCGTGATCCGCGACTGCGAGCCGAGCCCCGGGCACGCCGGGGCGACGGGCCTGACCACGGCCGACGCGACAACCCCCGGGTACGCCGGGGCGGCGGGCCTGACCACGGCCGGTCCGGCGGCCCCTACGACGGCCGACGCGGCGGGAGGGGCCGGCGCTCAGGCGCACCTGCCGGACGGTGCCGGCGGGACGCCCAGCAGGCCGAACTCCTCGTCGGCCCGCCCACGGTAGGTCTCGGCCGCCTCGCGGTCGCCTTTCGCCCGGAGCGTCGCCGACAGGCCCGCCAGCGCCCGGGCGGCCTCGATCCGGTACCCGACCCGCGTGGCGATCTCGTGGGCCTCGGTGTGGAGGTCCGCCGCCACGGCGTACCGTCCCTGAGCGCGGTAGACGCCGGCGACGATGTTGCGCACGGCGGCCTGGCGGATCGGGGCCCGGCTGCCGCGGTCGAGTTCGAGCGCGCGTTCCGCGTGCCGCATGGCCGCGGCGCTCTCTCCCAGGCGGTGCCGCACCGTGGCGCAGAGGGCGTGCACGCGGGACATCTCCGCGACGGGGGCCGTGTCGGCGGTGAGTTCGAGCACGCGGTCCAGGCAGTCGCCCGCCTGCCGGGCCTGGTCCAGGCGGAGATGGGCCACCGCGAGGTCCGTGAGGGCGACGGCCTCCATGTCCCAGGCGCCGATCCGGTGGTCGATCTCGACCGCCTGGCGCGCGGCGTCGGCCGCCTCGCCGTAGCGGCCGCACTGTTCGTGCAGGCCGCTGAGGTCGACCAGTGACGCGGCCTTCGCGCGGTGCGCGCCGAGTTCGTGTTTGAGGGCGATGGACCGCAGCAGGTACGGCAGCGCCTCCCGGTACCGTCCCAGGGTCGTCAGCAGCAGGCCCAGGGTACCCGTGCTCTTGGCCTCCCCCATGTGATCGTCCAGGGCCACTGCCAGCTTCAGGCTCTCCTCGGTCGCCGCCAGGCCGTCCTCGAGGCGGCCCAGCCGCCACTCCGCGGCAGCCACGTCGGACAGGCCGCGCGCCAGCAGGGACCGGTCGCGCAGGGCGCGCGCGCACTCGACGCCCAGCGTGGCGACCTGGTGGAACTCCTCGAAGCGGCCGCGGGCCTCCAGCACGAGGACCGCGTTGTGCGCGAGTTGCGCCGCGGGCCGGTAACGGCCCGCCGCGTGGGCCTGCACCGCGACCTGGACGAGGCTGTCCAGCTCGCGGTGAAGCCATGCCCGGGCGGTCCGGCCGTCCGTCAGCACCGGCAGGGCGAGCTGCGGGCCGGGCCCGGACCGGGTGGTGTTCCGCCCGGGGAAGGCGAGGTCGCAGGCCAGGTCGGAGGCCGCGCGGTAGTAGTCGGACAGCCGCGTCAACGCGGCGTCGCCGGTGTGGTCGTCCGGCGCCTCGTCCCGGGCGCGCAGCCAGTGGGCGAAGCTGCGGACCAGGTCATGGAAGGCGTACTGGGACGTCTCGTACTGCTGGAGCAGGTGGGTGTCCAGCAGGTGTTCGAGGA
This sequence comes from Actinoallomurus spadix, assembly GCF_024055725.1. Taxonomy (GTDB): domain Bacteria; phylum Actinomycetota; class Actinomycetes; order Streptosporangiales; family Streptosporangiaceae; genus Actinoallomurus; species Actinoallomurus spadix. Next base: position 176,289 of record NZ_JAMXMX010000015.1, read on the forward strand.
CATCCTCGGCGTGCGCCGGATCCGTGCCGAGCAGCGCCGCAGCCGAGTACATGTCGATGTCCGTGCCCGGATGCCGGCTCAGCAGCATGAAGGACGCGCGGTGCTCGTCGTCCAGCGCGTCGTACGACAGGCTCAGGGTCGCCGTGACGCTGCGGTCGCCGGCGCGCAACTCGTCCAGGCGGCGGGTCTCGTCGCGCAGCCGGTCGACCAGGTAGCGCACCGACCATCGGGGACGGTTGCGCAGCCGGGCCCCGGCGATCCGCAGCGCCAGCGGCAGGTGGCCGCAGAGCCCGGCCAGCTCGGCGACGGCCTCGGGCTCCCGGGCGGCGCGGTCCGGCCCGAGCATGCTGGTGATCATCGCGACGCTGTCGGTGGCCGGCATGACGCCCAGGGACACCCATTCGGCGCCGTCCAGCTCGACGAGCCGGGTCCGGCTGGTGATGATGACCAGGGTGTCGGCGGAGTTCGGCAGCAGGGGCAGCACCTGAGCGCTGTCGGCGACGTTGTCGAGCAGTAAGAGGAGCCGGTGGCGGACCACCGTGCTGCGCCACAGCGCCAGCCGGCCGGGCAGGTCCTCGGGGATCTGCTCCCCGGGCACCTCCAGCATTCGCAGCAGGATGCCGGCGACCGCGCCCGGCCGCAGGGGGCGCTCACCGGGCGTGTACCCGCGCAGGTCGACGTACAGATGGGCGTCGGGGTAGTGGTCGGCGAGCCGGTGGGCCACGCGGACCGCGAGCGAGGTCTTGCCGCTGCCGCCCATCCCGTCGATGGCGACGATGCGGGGGCTCCACCCCGGGCCCCGCGTGGGACCGCGGTGGTGCCCCACGTCGGGCTGGTTGGGGTGGTCGACGAGCTGGGCGAGCTCCTCCGCGCGGCCGGTGAAGTCCGGCAGGTCGTACGGCAGCGTGCAGCGGTGCGCGCCGGGCGCGACGGCGCTGGGGGCGGCGGGCGTGCCCCCGCCGAGCGGGGCGGTGGCGGTGGCGGCGGCCGGCGCCGGGGCCAGGTCGGGGCTGTTGCGGAGGACTGCGTCGTAGAGGGTGACCAGCCGGTCTCCCGGGTCGACGCCCAGTTCTTCGGCGAGCAGTTTGCGGACGCGTTCGTATTCGACGAGGGCCTCGGCCGGCCGGCCCGAACGGTACAACGCCAGCATCAACTGGGCGCGCAGTGCCTCCTGCATCGGATAGGCGTTGACCAGGTCCCGCAGATCACCGATCAGTTCGCGGCTCTCCCCCGATTGCAGGCGCAATTCGAAGAATCGCTCGATGGCGGCGAGCCGGCGTTCCTCGATCACCGCGGAGGCCGCGGCGATCACCTCGCCGCCCGTGCCGTCCAGCACCGGGCCGCGCCACAGCGCGAGGGCCTCGCGCAGGACGGCGACCGCCTGGGCCGGGCGGCCGGCGGCCTCCTCCTGCTGGGCCCGCCGCACCAGATCGGTGAAGATCGTCAGGTCGAGTTGCCGCGGCCGCAGCGCGGTGCGGTAGCCGGGTCCGGTGGTGACGATCAGCCCGGGGCCGCCGGGGATGCGGCGGCGGAGTCCGGCCACCGCCTTGCGGACCTGGTGCGCCGCCGTCGTGGGGGCGTCCTCGGCCCAGACCGCCTCGATCAGCCGGGGCACCGGCACCACGCGTCCCTCGGCGAGCAGCAGGCAGACGAGGACGCGTTCCTGGACCGGTCCACCCAAGGCGAGCGATCGTCCCTGCCCCGTGCGGCATTCGAGTGAACCGAGAATATCGAATCGGACAGACTCGATGTCCGTATCGGTCACCGTGCCGCTCCCGTCTTTTCTCCAGGACGAATCCGCCGTGAAGATAACAGCAAATATAGCCGTAATTACCTGACCTAGGGTTTTCCTGAGGTACGGGGAGTGGAGTCAGAGCGGTAACGAGACGGGACGCCACGGGGAGCGGCCGGCGCGACGCTGTCGGCGTATCCGAAGATCCGGAGTGCCGTGAGCACGACCGAAGATCAGGAGCGACGATGAGGTTCTTGGTGGAACGGGAGCTGCGCGGCGGGACCGTACCGCCCAGGGTGAGATCGGGACACCGGGCCTACTGGCGCCGCAGATCCGACGAGGGCGTGCTGCTCTACGCGGGAAGCTGGACGGACGGCCCGGGCGACACGTTGCTGCTGAACACGCACGGCCCCGAGGCTCTGCGCGCCGTACTGGCCGGTGACCCCTACGTCCGCGACGGCGTCGTGACCCGCACCCGGGTCCGCCGGCTCGGTGACCTGCTGCCGGGCCGGACCGCGGACCGGGGCCGCCCGCATGCCGCGCACGCCGACCGGGGACGCTCCGGCCCGGCCGGGCTGAGCCCGCATGAGTGGGGCGTGGCGCGGATGATGCTGGACGGGCTCACCAACCGGCAGATGGCCGACCGGCTGGGCGTGTCCCAGCGAGCGGTGGAGCAGCACATCACCCGGATCTACCGCAAGCTGGCCATCAGCCGGCGCGTTCAGCTCGCGGCGGCGCTGCAGGACGAACCCGGCGGCCCGGCCCGCGCCGCCGGGTCGGGGGCGCGGGCCGGGAACGTCACGGCGACGGGACCGTGACCCTCACAGCAGTGACCGTCCGGCGCCGCCGTCGACCGGCAGCACCACGCCCGTGACGCTGCCGGCCGGCGCCGACGCGAGGTACGCCGCGGCGGCGCCGATCTCCTCCGGCTCGGCGAGCCGGCCGATGGGGATGTCGGCGCTCAGCCCGGCGAGCCCTCCGTCGAGCTGCTCGGCCCACGCCTCCAGCGTGGGGGTCCGGGTCATGCCGGGCGCGATGACGTTCACGGTGACCGCCCCCTCACCGGCCTCGGCCAGCTCCTGCACCAGCGACTTGGCGTACCCGAGCACGGCCGGGCGCACGGTGTTGGACAGCGCCAGCCCCGGGATGGGCTGCCGTGCGGCGAGCGAGGTGACGAACAGGATCCGGCCGTACCCGGCGGAGCGCATGTGCGGCAGCGCCGCGCGCGTGAGGGTGACGGCCGACAGGAGGTTGAGCTCCAGCGCCGCCCGGTAGTCGGCCACGTCGAAGCGCTCGGCCCCGCCCTCCGGCGGGCTGCCGGCGTTCGCGACCACCACGTGCGGCCCGCCGTACGCCCCGGCGACCTCTTCGACCCAGCGGCGTACGGCGTCGTGGTCGGTGACGTCCAGCGCGACACCGTGCACGACGCCGTGCGTCCGCTCCCGCAGCAGGCGCACGGCGTCGTTCAGCCGGTCCGGGTCACGCCCGCAGATCGATACGGTCGCGCCCTCGGCGGCCAGCCGGTGGGCCACCGCGAGCCCGATCCCGCTGGTCGCGGCGGCGACCACCGCCGTACGGCCGCGCAGTCCCAGATCCACCCGAGTCCTCCGTCCATCTCGTGGTCATGATTCGTGCTGCGCGAGCGGCTGCCCGGCCGGGACGGTACGCGGCCCGCGCGCCCAGCGGGCACCGCCGACGGCGGCGACGCCCAGCAGGAACGGCACCAGCAGCGCCCAGCCGCTGAAGACCAGCACGACGCCCATCACCGTGGCCGCCAGGACCGATCCCCACCAGACCGCGGTACCGCGGGGCAGCAACCGGACGCCCGCGACCAGGCCGGCCACGGTCACCGCGATGAAGCAGGCGGACGCGGCGAGCATCACCCGGGACAGAGGGGAGCCGGTGGACAGCGCCACCGCGCACACCAGCGCGCTCAGCACGAACAGCAGGGTAAGGCTGCGGCGCGGGACCTCGCCCGGCCGATGTCCCCGCGCGAGCGCGGCGGGCAGCACGCCGTCGCGGGCCAGCGCGGCGCCCAGCCGCGAGGCGCCGGCCAGGTAGGCGTTCATGGTGCCGAACGTGAGCAGCATGGCCATCACCGCGGTGATCACCGAGGCCGCCGTGCCCAGCCCGCGCTGGAGCAGCAGCGTCAGCGGGGCCGTGGAGCCGGCCAGCCGCGGGCCGAGGACCAGCACGCAGGTCAGGGCCAGGCCGAGGTACAGCACACCGACGACCACCAGCGTGGTCGCGGTCACCCGCGGCAGGTCCCGGCGCGGGTCGCGGAACTCCCCCGACAGGTGCGTGACCGCCTCCCAGCCGGCGAAGCTGAAGAACAACAGGCTCGCCGCCTGGCCGACGGCCAGCCAGCCGTGCGGGGCGAACGGCCGCAGGTTCGCCGGGTGCGCGGACGGCAGCGCGGTCACCACCGCCACCGCGAGCAGGACCGCGAGCAGCCCGACCAGGACGAGCTGCACCCGCCCGGAGACCTTCAGCCCGACCGCGTTGCTGCCGAACGCCGCGAGCAGCAGCACCGCGGCGACGGTCAGGGCCGTGCGCTGGCCGCCGCCGAGCGCGTGGGCGACGTACTGGCCGCCGACGTACGCCGTGGCCGGCGCACCGGCCGGCAGGGCGAAGTAGAACCAATACCCCACCGCGGCCGACGCCCGGGGCCCGAAGGCCTGGGACACGAACGTCGCCACGCCACCGCTGTCGGGGTACCGCGCGCCGAGCGCGGCGAAGGTGGTCGCGACCGGGACACAGAACAGCAGCAGGGTCAGCCAGGCCAGCAGCGAGGCCGGTCCCGCCGCCTCCGCGGCCAGCGCCGGGAGCGCCAGGATCCCGGCGCCCAGGATCGCTCCCACGTAGATGGCGGTCCCCTGCGCCAGGCCGATTCGATGTGAGCTCATCAGTACTCCCTAAGATCGTTTTGTCTGGAGTGAGTCGCTCTGGATGCCCAGGGCGACGGGG
>NZ_JAMXMX010000016.1 GCF_024055725.1 Actinoallomurus spadix
CGTCGCAGGCCACCAGCAGCACGACCCGCCGCGCGTCGGGTGGCAGGGCGCGGTAGCGCCGGCGGTGGGAGGCGCGCAGGCGGCTGTGGACGGGCAGCGCCGCCGGCGGCGGCGCCACGCCGGCCAGCTGGTCCGGCGTCAGGGCGGCGGCGAGCTCGGACAGGGCCAGGGGGTTGCCGGCGGCCAGGTCGGCGAGGTCCGCCGTCAGGTCCGCGCCCGGCCCGGTGCCGAGGAGGTCCTCCAGCACGGCCCGGGCCGCCCGGTCACCCAGCGGACCGAGCCGCAGCGACGGGACGCCGGCCAAGGGGGCCGGCGCGGCGGGCGCCTCCGGGACCGCGGTGAGCAGCATGGCGAGCGGGTGGTCACCGGGCCGGCGCGCGGCGAAGGCCAGGGCGTTCAGGGAGACGCGGTCCAGGAGGTGGGCGTCGTCCACCCAGCACAGCACCGGGCCGTCGCCCGCGGCGTCCGTCAGCAGCCGGTGCACCGCCGTGCCCAGGACGAACGGCTCGGCCGCCGGAGCCGCGTCCTCCCCGGTGACCGGGGCCAGCGCGGCCGCCTGGGCCGGTGGCAGCCCGCCGATCCGGCCGGAGATCGGCCACAGCAGCTTGTGCAGACCCGCGTACGGTAACGCCGTCTCCTGCTCGAAACCGGACGTACCCAGGGTCCGGAACGACGCCGAGGCCCGGCCGAGCACGTGCTCGAGCAGGGCCGTCCGCCCCGTCCCGGCCTCCCCGACGATCACCAGCGCCGCGCTCTTCCCATCGCGTACGCGGCTCAGGGTCTCCTCCACGACCGCGAGCTCACGTTCCCGCCCATGCAACACGAGGGTTCCTCCCGGAAAAGGGACGTTCGCGCCTTAACGGCAGCAGGCTTCCGGCGATACGTCCAGTGCGGCTTCCGTAACGAGGGCGACGGCACAACGCGCGGGCGGCCCGCCTGTGCCCGGCCACAGAGCAGACCGCCGGGGCGGCGGGACGCTGGCGGCCGTGCGCCCGCGGTGGGACCATGAGCGATCACCGGCCCCGGAGGTGACGTGTGGACGCCCGTGCCGTCACGACCGGCCGTACGGCGGGCGCGCCGGCGCGCAGAGCGGCGTCGCGGCTCGTCGAGCGGCTGCCCGACCTCGCCGACCGGCTGACCGCCGAGATCCTCAGCGGCGACGGCGCGCTGCGGCCCGCCGGCCTGACCGACGACCTGTGGGACGCCTGCCACACCGGCCTGCGGCACGGCATCGAGGCGATCCTCGACCCGGGCCGGCGGCCCGACCTGCACTGGGCCCGCGAACTCGGCCGGCGCCGGGCCGAGCAGGGACTGCCCCTCGACCAGCTCCTGCGCTCCTACCGGCTGGCGGGCCGGGTCTTCTGGGAGTCGCTCGTCGAGGTCGCCGCGCAGCACGACCCCGACCAGCTACCCGCCCTGGCCCACCACGCCGTACGGGTCTGGCAGACGATCGACCAGCAGTCGAGCGTCGCCGCGGAGGCGTACCGCCGCACCGAGTTCGAACTGCTGCGGCGCGACGAGGAGCAGGTGCAGGCGGTCGTCGACGCGCTGCTGGAGGGCCGTGGCGCGGACGGACGGCTGCTCGCGGCCGCCACGACCGTCCTCGGCCTGCCGGCGCGCGGCCGGTTCGCCGTGGCGGTGCTCCGGCAGGACGACGCGCTGAGCCGCCCCGTCGCCGGCCGCCCCGAGACGGCCGGCGGGATCCGGTTCCTGTGGCGCCTGCGCGCCGATGCCCGGATCGCCGTGGCCGACCTCGGCGACGCGGACCTGGACGACCTGGCCGAGGTGCTGCGCGCGCACGCCTGCCACCACGTCGGCCTGAGCCCGGTCGTCGACTCGCCCGCCGACCTGGGCCACGCCCGCTGGCTCGCCGAGCTCGCGCTGCGCACCTGCCGGTCACCGCGCCAGGAGGTGGCCCGCCTCGATCGGCGGCTGCCGGCGGCGCTCGTGGTCTCCCAGCCGGAGCTGGCCGAGCACCTCCGGCGTTCGGTCCTCGACGGCCTGACCGCGCTCGACCCGGCCAAGCGCGGGCTGTTGCTGGAGACGCTGGACGCCTGGCTGGAGTGCGGCGGGTCGGCCACCGAGGCGGCACGGCGCCTGTACTGCCACCCCAACACGGTGCTCAACCGGCTGCGCCACCTCGAACGGATCTCCGGCCGTTCGACCTCCCGGCCCCTCGACCTCGTCGAGATCGTCCTCGCCCGCCACGCCCTGCACGAGGACGGCGGGAACCCGGCCTGACGCGCACCCTGTCTGCGTACTCTGGAACTGTCAAGATTCCAGGAGGACATGGCCATCTCGCCGCCCAGGCTTTCCTGGCTCGGCCACCGTATCCGCGGTCAGTACCTCGCTTCGCCGGACGGTCAGCCTGATTCGAGTGGAATGAGCATATGAGTAAGCTGCATCCAGTAGAACTTACCGTCACAGAGTGCAACACTCTAGTCGGTCATTTGGACAATGCGGGGCAATCTCTACGCGAAAACGGTCACCAATCGGAGGCCGACGAGTGCGACGCCATGATGGACGAGCTCTGGAGAGCGATCAGCGTCCCCGGCGTCGACGTCCCGGGCGAAACCCTGACCACGGTGTCCATGACGCCGGAGCGCTGGTCCCTGCTCTTCGGCTCGCTGGACGTTTGGGCTTTCCAGTTCGAAGATCGACACCCGAAGGATTCCCGCCGTACGCGGCGGCTTCGCGATCACATCAGCGCGAATGTCGGCGACGCCTTCCCCGCGCCTGCGCAGCCATCGGCTCCGGAACGCCGCGACGTCAGGGTCGAAGTCGGCGCGCTGGGGTGTTACTGGCTGTTCGGCGCGATGAACACGAAAATCCCGGACTCGACCCCGGTTCTGGGAAACCGGCTCGACTACGACGCCTGGATCGACGAAGGCAACGGGCTCGCCGTGCGCTCGCTCATCCTCACCGGCACCCGTGAGGGCACCATCAGCCTGACCGCTGAACTGCTGCGCGGATGTCCGCCGCTGGACACCGGCCCGTGGGACGACGTCGCCGAATACTCATGGGTCTTCTGGACCACCGACCCCGTTGGGGAAGATCCGCCCCTTGGCCGCACGCTCCGCGCCGCAGCGCCCGAACGCGAGGCCGTCATCCTGTTCGAGTTCGACCCGGTGCAACCGTCCACGTGCATGTACCGAGTCCGGGTGAGCGTCCGAGGCAGGGACGCCGGTACCGGAGAGGAGCACCTGATCCAGGTGTGGCGGGCACCATCGGCTCCGGCAAGCCTGATCAAGGCGACCGACAGGACCGGTCACCGCCGCCGCACAGGACCCTAGTGTCATGCGCCTGAAATTCGTCAGCTAAGTCTGGACTTCGGCTCGGTCACGGGGCCTCGAGATTGGTCACGGTCAGCGCCTTGTCCCACCGAGCGGCGGCGAGGTCGTCGCGGCGGATGCCCAGGTCAAGCGCTACCCGACGAAATTCTCCCTGATGATCAATGTCCGAGAAGGTAGACCCTCGATTCCAGTGGTGGTCGGAACGCGGCAGCCCGCGCTTGGATCGAGAGCCCGGCCTGACGGGCGGTCCGCGCGGGTCCGCCACACTGGTGGGGTGCGTTCGCCCGACCTGCCCGTCGCCACCGCCCTGCCGGAATTGCGCGCCGCCCTCGACTCCGCCGGGACGGCGGTGCTGGCCGCGCCGCCGGGGACCGGGAAGACCACCTTCATCCCGCTCGCGCTGGCGGAGACGGGTCGCCGGGTCATCGTGGCCGAGCCCCGCCGGCTCGCCGCGCGCGCCGCCGCCCGCCGCATGGCCTGGATGCTCGGCGAGCCGGTCGGCGAACGGGTCGGGTACGCCATCCGCGGCGAGCGCAGGCCGGGCAGTGCGGTCGAGGTCGTCACGACCGGTGTGCTGCTGCGCCGCCTGCAGCACGACCCCGACGTGCGCGCCGACGTCGTCATCCTCGACGAGTGTCACGAGCGGCACCTCGACGCCGACACCGCGTTCGCGTTCCTCCTCGACGTCCGCGCGACGCTGCGCCCCGACCTCGGGCTCGTCGCGGCGTCCGCGACCGCCGACACCGGGCCGTGGGCGGAGCTCATGGGCGGCGCCCCGGTGGTCGCCGCGGACGGCGCCGCGCACCCGGTCGAGGTGGTCTGGGCGCCGCCGCCCCGCCCCGTACGCCCGCCGCACGGCCTGTCCGTCGACCCCGCGCTGCTCGACCACGTCGCGGCCACGGTCCGCCGGGCGCTGGCCGAGCGGGACGGCGACGTCCTGTGCTTCCTGCCCGGCGCCGCCGAGATCGACCGGGTCGCACGCGCACTCGGCGACCAGCGCGTGCTGCGGCTGCACGGCCGCGCCCCCGCCGACGTGCAGGACGAGGTCCTGCGCGGCCCGGACGGCGGGCGGCGCGTCGTCCTGGCCACGTCGATCGCCGAGTCGAGCCTGACCGTGCCGGGCGTCCGCGTCGTCGTGGACGCCGGCCTCTCCCGGGAGCCCCGCACCGACCACGCGCGCGGGCTCGGCGCGCTGACCACCGTACGGGCGTCGCGGGCCGCCGCCGACCAGCGCGCCGGGCGCGCCGGGCGGGAGGCGCCGGGAACGGTGTACCGCTGCTGGTCGCAGGCCGAGCACCACCGGCTGCCCGAGCGCCCGCGGCCGGAGATCGCGCTCGCCGACCTGACCGGGTTCGCGCTGGAGGCGGCCTGCTGGGGCGACCCGGGCGCGACCGGCCTGGCGCTGCTGGACGCCCCGCCGCCCGCCGCGATGCGCGCCGCCCGCGAGACGCTGCGCGCGATCGGCGCCGTCGGCGACGACGGCCGGGTCACCGGACGGGGCCGGAGGATGGCCCGCGCCGGCGTCCACCCCCGCCTGGCCCGCGCCCTCCTCGACGGGGCCGAGCACGTCGGCGCGCGGGCCGCCGAGGTGGTCGCGGTGCTGTCCGACCAGCAGCGCGCGGACGAGGACCTCGTCCGGCAGTGGCGCGGCCTGCGGGGTGACCCGCGGTGGCGGGACGAGGCGCGCCGGCTGCGGCGCGCCGTCCCCGGCGCCGCCGACTCCGGGCCGGACGACGAGACGACCGCGGGCGTCGTGGTCGCCCTCGCCTTCCCCGAGCGGGTCGCCCGCGCCCGTACGGGCGGCGGGTACCTGATGGCGTCCGGGACCGCCGCCGAACCCGCCCGGGGCTCCGCGCTCGGCGGCGCCGAGTGGCTGGCCATCGCCGTCGCCGACCGGCCCGCGGGCGCCCCGGCCGCGCGGATCCGCCAGGCGGTGCCCATCGACGAGGAGACGGCCCGCCTGGCGGTCGGCGCGGTGGTGGAAGAGGAGGTCGCCTGGCGCGGCGACGTCGTCGCGCGCCGCGTCGAACGGCTCGGCGCGATCGAACTGTCGGCCGTACCCCTGCCGGATCCGGACCCCGGCCTCGTACGTGCGGCGCTGCGCGAGGGCCTCCGCCGCGAGGGACTCGGCCTGCTGACGTGGACCCGCGAGGCGGAGGACCTGCGCGCCCGGCTGGCGTTCTGCCACCGCGTGCTCGGCCCGCCGTGGCCGGCCGTGGACGACGACGCGCTGCGCGGCTCCCTCGACCTCGCCGCGAGCGGCGCTCGAAGCCGCGCCGACCTGGCGCGCGTCGACGTGACCGCGCTCCTGCGCGGCCTGCTGCCGTGGGAGTGCGCCGCCCGGCTCGACGAGGTCGCCCCCGAGCGCGTCACCGTGCCGAGCGGATCGCGGATCCGGATCGACTACTCCGGCGAGCGGCCGGTGCTGGCCGCGAAGCTGCAGGAGCTGTTCGGATGGACCGAGACGCCGCGCGTCGCCGGGGTGCCGCTGCTCGTCCACCTGCTGTCGCCCGCAGGCCGTCCCGCAGCCGTCACCGCCGACCTGGCCTCCTTCTGGCGTGAGGGCTACCGCGCCGTCCGCGCCGAACTGCGCGGCCGCTACCCCCGCCACCCCTGGCCCGAGGATCCGTCAACGGCGGAGCCGACGAGGAAGGCCAACCCCCGCCGCCGCTGACGCATCAGGCGGCCGCCGCCGAGGATCCTCGTTGCCGGGGCGACGGAGACCCTCGGCGCGGAACTGCGAGCGGCGGCCGCCGCCACGGGGCGCTAAAGTGGCGGCATGATCGTTCCCCGTGTCTAGACACCGCTCTCGGCCGCGCGTCGTCGCGCGGTCCTCCGGTGTCTCTGACGCTCCCGGCGCCGACTCCCACGCGCGCCGGTCTTCTCGAGGAACGTTCCCGTGTCTTCTCCCTCCCTCTCGTACGCCGCCGTCCTGCGCGCCCCGCACGCTCGGCGCACCTTCGGCGCCGCGCTGCTGGGCCGCCTCTCGTACGGCATGGTCTCGCTGTCCCTGACGCTGGCGGTGGCCGGCGCGACCGGTTCGTACGCCATGGCCGGCGCGGCGGTCGCGCTGTTCGGGCTCGCCGTCTCGGTGCTGTCCCCGGTGCGTGCCCGGCTGATCGACCGGTACGGGCCCCGGCGTGCCCTGCCGCCGATGGCGGTCGCCTACGCGTTGCTGCTGGCGGCCCTCGCCCTCGTCACCGCGCGGCATGACGTGCCCGCCGCCGCGGTCGCCGTCCTGGCCTTCGCGGCGGGCGGGTTCCCGCCGCCGCTCGGCCCGGTCATGCGCACGCTGTGGAGCGACCTGCTGCCCGACCGGCGGCTGCTGCAGCGCGCGTACAGCCTGGACACCGTCGCGGAGGAGCTGCTGTTCGTGACGGGGCCGCTGCTGGCGGGCCTGTTCGCCGCGCTCCTCGACCCGGCCGTGGGCGTCGCCGTCAGCGCGGGGCTCGTCCTCACCGGGACCCTCGCCCTCGTCTCCTCTCCGGTGGCCCGGTCCCGGACCCGCGAAGCCGCGGCGGCCGGGGACGATCCCGTGCCGCGGCCCCGGGCGGGCTCCTTCGGCGGGCTCGGGCGGCCCGTCGTCCTGGCGGCGGGGATCGGCATGTGCCTGGGCGCGCTCGGCCTGCTCGTGGTCGCCTTCGCCGCCCGTCGCCACGAGGCCGCCGGCGCCGCGTGGGCCGAGGCGGCGCTCTCCGTCGGCAGCGCGGCCGGCGGCCTGGCCTACGGGTCGCTGTCCTGGCGGGTGCCGGCGCGGGTGCGGCTTCCGCTGCTGACCGCCGCCGTCGCGGCGCCGCTCGCGGTCGCCGGCGCGGCGCCGGACCTGTACGTCCTGTCGGCGGTCGCCGGGGTGGCGGGGCTGTTCGTCGCGCCCGCGCTGACGACGGCGTACCTGCTCGCGGAGGAGTCCGCGGCACCCGGCGGCCGTACGCGGGCGGGCACCTGGGTCAACACCGCGTTCAACACGGGCTCCTCGGCCGGTGCGGCGGCGGTCGGCCAGCTGGTCGGCCGGTTGCCGCTCGGGTGGTGCTTCGCCGCGGCGGCGGCTCCGGCGCTGCTCCTCGCGCTGACCGCGCTGGCGCGCCGTGGCCGGCCGGCCCGCTCCTGAATGCGGGGCTCCCCGGTGGTCCTCGCCGGGGAGCCCGATTTTTCCCCGGACGAATATCTGCGAAGTGGTGAATGTGACGTGGGCTGGTCTGATCTCATAGCGCAGTGGGAGGACCGCGTACGGTCACGGTCGAGTAGAGAGGGGCGCCTGGTGGTCACCGGGTCACGGCCATCGCCGCGTCGCAGCACGAATCCGCGAGATCGCGCCCGATTTGTGGCGATAAGGCATGATGAAAGGTTCGCCATTCTGAAAGGGAGATTCCGCAGGTTAGCGCTCATTGTGCTCTTGACGTTCCTCGGGTGGTACCTGCTCTACGTCCTCGCCGCGGCCTTCGCCCGTGACGTCATGGCGTACCGGCTGTTCGGGAACATCAACGTCGCGCTCGTGGCCGGAGTGCTGCAGTTCGTCGCGGCGTTCGTGCTCGCCTGGCGCTACACCCGCTACGCCCGCGCGGCCCTCGACCCGCTGGCCGCGCAGATCCTCGCCGACGCCGAGGAGCGCGTCGACGAGGCGCTCCGCCGTGCGGCGGGCTCGGCCATCCCGCCGTACGGCACCGGGTCCGGCGACGAGCGGCCTTACCTGGGCCCCACGCCGCCGGACGGGACGGTGTCGTACGCGGCGGCGGAACCCCGGGGCGGGACCACGCCGTACCTCGGGCCGACACCTCCGGACGGGATGCCGCTGCCCGCCGATCCGGGCCCGCCGCCCTCGTGGCATCGGTCGGCGGGAGGGACGCGATGACGCTCGCCGGCGCGGCCTCTCTCGCCGGGAACGGCCGGACCATCACGTTCGGCCTGTTCCTCGCGCTCGTCTGCGTGACCCTGGCCATCACGGTCTGGGCCCGGATGCACACCGACGGGGCGGACGACTTCTACGCGGGCGGCCGGGTGTTCTCCGGCCCGCAGAACGGCCTGGCGCTCGCGGGCGACTACATGTCCGCGGCGTCCTTCCTCGGCATCGCCGGGATCATCTCGCTGTCCGGCTACGACGGCTTCCTGTACTCCATCGGGTTCCTCGTCGCCTGGCTGCCGGCGCTGCTGATCGTGGAGTTGATGCGCAACACCGGCCGCTTCACGATGGCCGACGTGCTCGCCCAGCGGGTCCGCCGGCAGTCCTCCGTGCGGATCGCCGCGGCCGTGTCCACGGTCACGGTGTCGGTCTTCTACCTCATCGCGCAGATGGTCGGGGCAGGCGCGCTCATCGCCCTCCTCCTCGGCGTGCGGCCGGGGGCCACGTTCCTCGGCATGTCCGCGAACACCGCCGAGGTCATGACGATCGTCGTGGTCGGCGCGCTGATGATCTGCTACGTCACCTTCGGGGGGATGAAGGGCACGACCTGGGTGCAGATCGTCAAGGCGGCGCTGCTGATGTTCGGCGCGACGCTGATGACGGTGCTCGTCCTCGGCCGGTTCGGCTTCGACCTCAGCCGGCTGCTCGGCGCGGCCGCCGGGGCGAGCGGCAAGGGGCACGCCTTCCTCGAACCCGGCCTGAAGTACGGCAGGGAGGTCACCGGGCACTCGTCGCGGACGCTGTTCAACAAGCTCGACTTCGTGAGCCTGGCACTCGCCCTCGTCCTTGGCACGGCCGGTCTGCCGCACGTCGTCACGCGCTTCTACACCGTCAAGGACGCCCGGGCCGCGCGCACCTCCGTGAACTGGGCGATCGGCCTGGTCGGCGCGTTCTACCTGATGACGATCGCGCTGGGCTTCGGCGCCACCGCGCTGGTCGGGCGGCGGGAGATCCTCGCCCACGATCCGGCGGGCAACACGGCCGCGCCACTGCTGGCCCGCGAGCTCGGCCGGCACGTCGCGGGGCGGATCGGCGGGGACGTCATGCTCGCGTTCGTCGCCTCGGTGGCGTTCGCGACGATCCTGGCGGTGGTCGCCGGACTGGTCATGGCCTCGGCCACGTCCCTGGCGCACGACTACTTCGGCAACGTGCTGATGCTGGGGCGGCCGCGCGAGCGGCAGGAGGTGGCGGTGGCGCGGTTCGCCGCGTTCCTCATCGGCTCGGTCGCCATCGTGCTGGCCGTCTTCGCCAAGCACCTGAACGTCGCGTTCCTGGTCGCGCTCGCCTTCGCGATGGCCGCGTCGGCGAACCTCCCGGCGATCGTCTTCGCCCTCTTCTGGCGCCGGTTCAACGCCGCGGGGACGGTGGCCGGGATCTACGGCGGGCTGGCGGCCTCGATCGTGCTCGTCGCCTTCTCTCCGGTGGTGTCGGGGAAGGTCGACCCGGTCACCGGGCAGAGCCTGTCGCTGTTCCCGAGAGGCGTCGACTTCCACTGGTTCCCGCTCGACAACCCCGGCCTGGTCTCCATCCCGTTCGGGTTCCTGTGCGCGGTTGCCGGCACATTCCTCGGCCGGGACGGAACGGATCCGGAGCGCTACACCGAGCTGTCCGTACGCTCACTGACCGGGGCGGGCGCGCGGTAGGTCACGGACCGCCGCCGTCTCGCCCGGCTCGCGTCACGGGAGGAGACCGCGTTCGTAGGCCTTGGCGACGGCGGCGGCGCGGTCCCTGACGCCGAGCTTGTCGTAGATGTGCAGCAGGTGGGTCTTGATGGTCGCCTCGCTGACGAAGAGCCGGCGCGCCACTTCCCGGTTGGTGGTGCCGTCGGCGACGAGGGCGAGCACCTCGCGTTCCCGCTTGCTGAGCGCGCCGGGGGAGGGGCCTCGCACCCGTCCCATCAGGCGGCCCGCGACGGACGGGGACAGCACCGATTCGCCGCGGTGCGCCGCGCGGACGGCTCGGATCAGGTCCTCGCGCGGGGCGTCCTTCAGCAGGTAGCCGGTGGCCCCCGCCTCGATGGCGGGCAGCACGTCGCTGTCGGTGTCGAAGGTGGTGAGGACGAGGACCCGCACGCCGGGATGGGTCTCGCGGAGCCGGGTGATCGCCTCGACGCCACTCATCTCCGGCATGCGCAGGTCCATGAGGACGACGTCGGCGCCGTCGGCCAGCGCGAGCGCCTCGGCTCCGTTGGCCGCCTCGCCGGTCACCGTGAAGTCCGGGTCGCCGGCGAACACCCCGCGCAGGCCGTCCCGGACGATCGGGTGGTCATCGACGATCAGCAGGCGGATCACAGGTGCGCTCCCGCGGCCAGGGCGGGGACGGTCGCGTTGATCGCGGTGCCCTCGCCGGGACTGCTCTCGACCTCCAGCCGGCCGGCCACCCGGAGCAGCCGCTGCCGCATCGAGGTCAGCCCGAAGCCCGGCCCGCCGGCCGCCGGGTCGAAGCCGACGCCGTCGTCGCGGACGTCCAGCAGCACGACGTCGTCGAGGTAGGACAGGGTCAGGCCGACCCGCGACGCGCCGGCGTGCTTGGCGACGTTGGTGAGCGCCTCCTGCGCGACGCGGAACAGCGCGACCTCCACATCGGGGAGCATGGGCCGGGCCTCCCCGGTGACCTCGACGCCGACGGGGACACCGGAGGTGGTCGCCCAGCGTTCGCTCAGCCCCGTGATGGCCTCCGGCAGCCGGGCGTTCTCCAGGTGCGGCGAGCGGAGGGCCTGGACCGAGCGGCGCGCCTCCGCGAGGTTCTCCCGGGCCAGCGCCTGCGCCTGGTCCGCGTACCGCCGCCACTCGGTGGGGTTCTGCCGGGCGGCCTCCAGCTGAGCGACGATCCCGGTGAGGCCCTGGGCGAGGGTGTCGTGGATCTCGCGGGCCATGCGCTGGCGCTCGTCCAGCACGCCGGCCTCGCGCGCCTGGATCAGCAGCTGGGCGTGCAGCCCGGCGTTCTCCTCCAGCGCCACCTTGAGCGAGGCGTTGGCCTCGGCCAGCCGATCGAGGATCGCCCGGCGTCTCATCTCGAGGACCGTGAACAGCATGCCGACGGCACCCGTGGCCACGGCGAGGATCAGGTAGACCGGGACGGTCGCGGCGCGGAATGACTGGAAGCCGCCGATGTAGGTGACGGAGACGATCAGCGCCGTCGCCACCACACCGGCCTGCTTCCAGCGCCCCCGCAGGTAGACCACCTGCACGTAGCCCGTCCAGCCGAACAGGCCGAACAGCGGACTTCGCAGGATCAGCAGCGCGAACAGCACGAGCTGGCCGGCGTAGTAGAAGCCGCCCAGCCGCGGCCCCGGACCGGACGTGCCGGGCAGGGCGACGATCAGCATCCACGCGGCGGCGGCCGCCGCCAGGCCCAGCGTCGCCCAGACCTGGGCGGGCGTCTTCGCGTCGGCGAGCAGCACGAGGACCGTGGAGACGGCGAGTGCCCCGTACGGGATGACCCGGAGCAGGATCGCCTCGCGTCGGTCGAGGCCGCCCGAGGGCCGGTCGAGGCCGTCCGAGAGCACTGCCATCGTCTACTCCCAGCGGAAGGTCTTGGCGGCCACGAGCCCGGCGGCGGGCGCGTACGCGGCCATTATGGCGAGTTGGACGAGGCGGGGCTCACTGCCCATCCAGGCGTCCCGCATCGTCTTGAGCGTCGCGCCCAGCGGCGTGTAGTCACCGACGGCGCGAAGGGCGCCGGGCATCTGCTCGCGGGGGATGTACACGCCGCCCAGGAAGAGGCTCGGGAAGAACAGCAGCATGCCGATTCCGGTGCCCGCCTTGGAACTCGGCGCGACGGCGGCGATGACCAGCCCGATCCCGAACAGCGCGCCCATCCCGAGGACGAACGCCGCGAGGAACGCGGGGAACCGCTCGGGCACGGGAGTGCCGAACAGGATTCGGGCGGTGACGATCAGTATGGTGACGGCGGCGATCGCCATGGCGACGTAGATGAGGAGCTGGACCATCAGCAGGTACGCGGGACGAACCGGGGTCGTCGCCATCCGGCGCAGCACCCCCTTCTCCCGGTATCCGGCGAGCGTGGTGGGCAGGATGGACAGGCCGAGGATCGTCACCGCGATCCCCACGCCCAGCGCGGCCATGTACTCGGGGGCCGTCTGGCCGCCGAGGTCGTGCTGGGCCTTGTTCGCGCCGGGCTGGAACCCGAATCCGAGCAGCAGCGCGAGCGGCAGCAGCAGGACCACCGCGGGCACGATGATCTCGCGGGCGAGGAGCTTCAGCTCCAGGTAGGTGAGCTTGGCGAGCATGGGGGTCTCCCAGGTGAGCCGGTCGGTCGAGGGTGTGGCGGGTCGGTCGAGGGTGTGGCGGGTCGGTCGAGGGTGCGGCCGGTCAGTCGAGGGTGCGGCCGGTCAGCGCGACGAACGCGTCGTCGAGGCTGCTCTGCTCGACGCGCAGGTCGGCGGCGATGATGTGGTTGCGGGCCAGGACCGAGGTGAGCGCCTGCAGGAGGCCGTCAGTGCCGGTGACCACCACTTGCCCGCCCGTCCTGGTCACGGTCCGTACCTCGGGCAGGTCCCGCAGCAGGTGGTCGTCCAGCGGCGCGGAGGGCCGGAACCGTACCCGCTGCTCGGGGCTGACCCGTGCCACCAGGCCCGAGGGCGTGTCGATGGCGACCACCCGGCCGGCGTCGATGATGGCGAGCCGGTCGCAGAGGCGCTCGGCCTCCTCCATGAAGTGGGTGACGAGCACGATCGTGACGCCCCGGTCGCGTACGTCCTCGATCAGCCGCCAGGTGTCGCGGCGCGCCTGCGGGTCCAGGCCGGTGGTCAGCTCGTCCAGGACCGCGATCCGCGGGTCGCCGACCAGCGCGAGCGCGATCGACACCCGCTGCTGCTGGCCGCCCGACAGCCGGCCGAAGCGCGTGTCCCGCTGGTCGGCGAGGCCGAGCTCCTCGATCAGCCGTCCGGGGGCGGCGGGCCGGTCGTAGAAGGAGGCGTACAGCTCCACGGCCTCGCGGACCTTCATCTTGTCCGGCAGCCGGCTCGCCTGGAGCTGGACGCCGAGCCGGCGGGTCAGCTCGGCGCGGTCCCGGCGGGGGTCGAGCCCGAGCACCGAGACGGTGCCCCGGTCGGCGGCGCGCAGCCCCGCGAGGCACTCGACCGTGGTGGTCTTGCCCGCGCCGTTGGGCCCGAGGACGCCGAAGATCTCCCCTTCCTCCACGGCGAAGGACACGTCCTCGACCGCGACCTTCGCTCCGTACCGCTTGTGCAGATTCCTGACGTCGATGACCGGCATGGCCTCTCATTCCTCGTTTCCGTGGTGACGGACTCCGAGGATGGCCCGCGGCGGGGTGCCCGCGGATCGACCGGTCGGGTACGGCTCCGGTGGATCCCGGACATCAACCGATCGGTCGATGTCCCCGGGTGAGGGTCACGTAGGAGAGGAACGCGGCGGCGGTCAGGGCCGCGATGACCGCGCCCATCGGGACGGCGGTGCCGGAGCCGGCGACGCCGACGAGCGGCGCCGCGACCCCGCCGATCACGAACTGCCCGAGACCGACCAGCGCGGAGGCGCTGCCCGCTACGGCGGGCGGGCGGCCGGTCAGGGCGAGGGCGGTGGCGTTCGGCGTGATGAGCCCGATCGCGGACACGACGAGGAACAGCGCGGGCAGCACGCCCGGCAGGCCGAGGCCGGCCTCGATCGCCACGACGAGGGCCAGGCCGCCCGCCAGGGACATGACCAGTCCCGCGGTGAGCAGGGTTCGCAGCCGCACCCGGCCGACCAGCCGCCCGCTGACCTGGCCGGCCGCCACGATGCCCAGGGCGTTCACCGCGAAGATCAGGCTGAACGCCTGGGGGGACAGGCCGTAGATGTCCTGGACGACGAACGGCGACCCGGAGATGTAGGCGAACATCGCGGCGAAGGCCAGGCCGCCCGACAGGGCGTAGCCGACGAAGACGCGATCCCCGAACAGCCCCGCGAACGTCCGGAGCGTCGAACCCGGCCCGCCGGTGTGGCGCGCGCCCGGCGGGAGGGTCTCGCGCAGCCCGCCCCACGTGGCGGCGACCATGAGCGCGCCGATGACCGCGATGAGCACGAACACCCCGCGCCACGACGTCAGGCGCAGCAGTTGCCCGCCGATGACGGGCGCCGCGATCGGCGCGACACCGTTGACCAGCATCAGCAGGGAGAAGAACCGGGCGGCCTCCGCCCCGTCGTACAGGTCGCGGACGATGGCGCGGGCGATCACGATGGCCGCGGCGCCCGCCGCGCCCTGGACCAGGCGCAGCGCGATCAGCATCGGCACGCTGGGGGCGACCGCGCAGAGCAGCGAGGCGAGCGTGTACAGGACCACGCCGGCGAGGAGCGGCCGGCGCCGCCCCCAGGCGTCGCTGAGCGGCCCGGCGACGACCTGACCGACGGCGAGGCCCACCAGGCAGGCGGTCAGGGTGAGCTGGACGAGCGACGGCCCGGCCGACAGGTCGTGGGTCAGCTTCGGCAGGGCCGGCAGGTACATGTCGATCGACAGGGGGCCGATGGCGCTGAGCGCCCCGAGGATGAGGGCCAGCCGGAGCCGGCCGGCCTGAGCCGGCGCGGCCTCGATGGTCTCGCTCGCCGTCGCGGGCATGGCACCTCTCTCCGTCGGCGCGCCGCGGCGGGCGCGGATCCGATTGGAGGCAACCGGCTCGCAAGCCGGGGGAATTCCCACAGGGAGCCCGATATGCCGTGGATCACTCCGTGTCGGGCCCCGGCAGCGGCACGGACGGTGAGACGGGTCAGGGGCGGGGGCGCAGGCCGTCCATGATGAAGGAGAGCAGCAGCTCGGTGTCCTCCGGAGCCCGTTCGCTCGCCACGGAGAGGGCATGGGCCAGGCGCAGTACGTCGCGTGGGCGGAGGTCTGGCCGGGCGGTGCCCGCCTCCTGGGCGCGGGTCAGGACCGTCCCGGCGGCCCGCTCGATGTCCTCGTGACAGCGGATGAACGTCTCCGAGTGCAGGTCGATGACGGCCTTCAGGGTCTGGGTGAGCCCGCGCTTCCGGCAGGCGTACTCCGAGATGGTCAGGATCCAGGCCGCCAGCCCCTCCTCGGGGGGAGCGGTCTCGGCGAGCTCGTACGCCTTGGCCGCGAGCTGGTCCATCTCGTCGCGGTAGACGGCCTCCTGGAGGGCCAGCCGGGTGGGGAAGTGGCGGTAGAGCGTGCCGATCCCGACGCCCGCGCGCCGGGCGATCTCCTCCAGTGACGCGTCCGCGCCGTGCTCGCGGAAGGAGACCTTGGCCTCGGCGAGCAGCCGCTCGTAGTTGCGGCGCGCGTCGGCCCGCATCGGACGCTGCCCGGTGGTCGTCGACATCGCCCCTCCAAAAGCGCGGTTGCCAACCGGAGGCTACCTCCGTATTGTTGCGGAGGCACCCTCCGGTTAGACGCGGCCGATCCCGACAGCCACTTCGGGGGACGGCCGTAACCCTTCCTGCACGAGGAGTCTACGACCCATGTCCCAGCAGACCGTCCAGATGGGTGACCCGCCGCTCGACCCCGAGCGGCGGCGAACACACCACCCCGGACTGTCGCTCGCCGTCATCGTGGCCTGCCAGTTGATGGTGGTCCTCGACGCGAGCGTCATGTTCGTCGCCCTTCCGAAGATCCAGCACAGCCTCCACTTCTCCGCGACCGGCCTGTCGTGGGTGACCAACGCCTACTCGCTCGCGTTCGGCGGGCTGCTCCTCCTCGGAGGCCGGGCCGGTGACATCCTCGGGCGACGGCGGACGTTCATCGCCGGCATCGCGCTGTTCACCCTCGCATCCCTGCTCGGCGGGTTCTCCGGATCCGCCGCGTGGCTGCTCGCCACCCGTACCGCCCAGGGCGTCGGCGCCGCCCTGGCCGCGCCCAGCGCGCTCGCGCTCATCGCCACGAACTTCCAGGAGGGACCGGAGCGCAACCGGGCGCTCGGGGTGTTCTCGGCGACCTCATCGGCCGGCGCCTCCATCGGCCTCGTCCTGGGCGGCCTGCTCACCGACTGGGCGTCGTGGCGCTGGGTGCTGTTCATCAACGTCCCGGTCGGCGCCGTCGTCCTGTTCCTCGCCCCGCGGATCCTCCGGGAGACCGAGCGGCACCGCGGACGCCTCGACGTCGCGGGCGCCGTGACGGTCGTCACCGGCATGGTCGCGCTGGTGTACGGCTTCATCCGCGCGGCCGACGCGGGCTGGGGCGACGGCGTGACCCTGGCGGCCTTCACCGGCGGCGTCCTGCTCCTCGGCGCGTTCGTCGTCGTGGAGACGCGGGCGGAGCAGCCGGTCATCCCCCTGCGGCTGTTCGCCGACGGGCCGCGCGCCGGTTCCTACCTGATCATGCTCCTGCTGGCCGCGGCGATGTTCGGGATGTTCTTCTTCATCGTCCAGTTCCTGCAGAACGTCCTGGGCTTCAGTCCGCTGAAGGCGGGCGTGGCGTTCCTGCCGATGTCGGGGCTGCTGTTCGTCATGGCGCGGACCACGCCGCGGTTGATGCCACGGGTCGGCCCGCGGCGGCTCCTGTTCGCCGGCCTGCCACTCATCGCGGTGGGGCTGGTGTGGCTCACCCGGCTGTCCGCGCACAGCGGGTACGCGCCGGGGGTGCTCGGGCCGATGCTCCTCTTCGGGCTGGGCGCCGGCCTGGTCTTCCTGCCGATCACCGCGACCGTCCTGGCGGGAGTGCGGCGCGAGGACTCCGGCGCGGCGTCCGGCACGCTGCAGACCGCGCAGCAGGTCGGCGGCGCGCTGGGGATGGCCGTGCTGGTCGCGGTGTACGGGCCGGCGCTCCGGCACGGCGGCCTGACCCACGGCGTGAACGTCGCGTTCACGGTCGGCACGGTCTTCGTGCTGGTCGCCCTGGCGGTCACCGTGGTCCTCCTCCGGCCGCGCGCCGCCTGACCCGGCCGTGCCCGGCCCGGCCGACGCGACGTCCGCCCGGCCCGGCGGGCGTGGCGTCCGTCTGGCCCGGCCGGCGCCCGTCCGCCGGGCCTGGGGCCCCGGCCGTCCGGCCGGGGCGGCACCGTGACATCCCGCCGGACCCCGGGCGACCGGGGCCCGGCGGGTCGGTCCGGCTACAGCCGGACGATCATCTTGCCGGTGTTCCGGCCACGGAGCATGGCCAGGAACGCATCGACGGCGTGGTCGAGGCCCTCGAACACCGTCTCGTCGAACTCGATCCGCCCCTCCGCCAGCCAGCCGCCGACCTCGCGGACGAAGTCCCCGAACCTGGCGGAGTGGTCGCTGACGATGAAGCCCCGCAGGGTGAGACGCTTGCCGATCACAAGGGCCAGGTTGCGCGGTGTGGCCTGTGGCTCGGTGGCGTTGTACTGCGAGATCGCGCCGCAGATGGCCGCCCGCCCGTGGTCGTTGAACGCCTCGATCGCCGCCTCGAGGTGGTCGCCTCCGACATTGTCGAAGTAGACGTCGATGCCGTCGGGCGCGGCCTCGGCCAGCAACCGGCGCACCGGGCCGGACCGGTAGTTGACGGCGTCGAAGCCGAGCCGGTCGGTGAGGTAGGCGACCTTCTCGTCCGATCCGGCGCTGCCGATGACGCGGGCGGCCCCGCGGAGCCGGGCGATCTGGCCGACGAGGGAGCCGACGGCCCCGGCCGCGCCGGACACGAAGACGGTGTCGCCCTCCTTGAGGCCGGCGATGTCGAGCAGCCCGACGTACGCCGTCAGTCCCGGCATGCCGAGGACGCCGAGGTAGGCCGACGGTGGCACGCCGTCGATCGGCCGCACCGCGCGGAACCGTTTCGCGGGTGCCACCGCGTGCTCCCGCCAGCCCAGGTCGTGCAGGACGAGGTCGCCCGGCTCCAGGCCGGGGGAGCGGGACTCGACGACCTCGCCGATCGCGCCGCCGGTCATGGCCTCGTTCAGGCCGAACGGCGGGACGTAGGACTTCACGTCGTTCATCCGCCCGCGCATGTACGGGTCGACGGACATGAAGCGGTTGCGTACCAGCACCTCGCCGTCGCCGGGAGCCGGCAGCTCCCGCTCCACCAGCGCGAAGTCCGCCGGCTCCGGCCAGCCGCGGGGGCGGGACACGAGGTGCACCTCACGCGTCTTCATGGCTTACGTCTCCTCTGCGGGTGAAGGAAGGGCTCGCCCCGCCTACGTTACTCACGGGTAGCCGTGGGTGGTCGGAGCGGGTCGGCCGCAGCGGGAACGACGTCGACTTTCGGATCGGTCTAAATCGGGCGTTAATGGCACATCGTCGCGGGTAAGCAGGGCGCACCGAGGCACTGACCGGTCGTCGAGACAGGAGGCTCGAACCATGACCGCCACCCGATGGGCGAGCGAACGAAGGCCGCACCGATGCGTTCCGGCGCGGGAAGGGTGAGGATCATGGCCGCGCTGCTCGTCATGCCCGCGGTGGCCTTCGCCGTGCTGGTGACCATTCTGTACGAGGACCGTCTCCTGCCCCAGTCCGGCTCCGCTCCGGAGCCGCTCGCCGACGGCGAACCGGCGGTGGGAACGGCATCCGCGGTCGCCGCCGTCGCCGCGACGGAGGAGACGGCCACCATCCCGCCGCCTGCCACCTCCGGCGTTCGTCTCAAGGGCGCCGTCTCGCTCCCACGGCGCTGACCCGCCGCCGTTCGGCGGCGGCCTCCGGAACCGGGCGCGTTCCCGTTCCGCCGCAGCACGACTCGTCAGGCGAGTCGTGCCGCGGCGTGTGTGCCGCCGGCCCGCGCCGGGAGAGGTGACCTCCGCTTCGGCCGCGGCCGCTCTCCCTCTTCAGCCCCGCAGTCTTCCCGGCTCAACCGTCGTCCTCCTGGTTCGGCCGCCGTCCCGTTCAGCCACATCCCTCGAACTGCGGGACCGTCGTCGTGACGTTCAGCCCCGTCGAGCCGAACCACCGTTTGAGCAGCCGCGCGGCCGTGCCGTCCTGGTACATCTCGGTGATCGCCTTGTTGACGTCCTCGCAGCCGCGGACGTCCCCGGGACGGAGCCCGATGCCGTACCGCTCGTCCGAGAACGGCGCGTTGACGAACCGCACCTGGTTCCCGCGCTGCGCGGCGAAGCCCGCGAGGATCAGGTCGTCGGTGGAGATGGCGTCGACCGTGCCGGAGACGAGGTCGTCCAGGCACTGGCCGTACGTCGAGGCCGGCACGAGCCGGGCGTCGATCTTGCGCTCTTCGGTCACGCGGCGCCAGGAGACCGACCCGGCGACCTGGCACAGCCGCTTGCCGCGCAGGTCACGGACGTTCCGCACCGCGGTCTCCCCGCCGCGTACGAGGATGTCCTGATGGGCGACGTAGTACGGCCCGGCGAAGGCCACCTGCGTCTTGCGCTGCTGCGTGATCGAGTAGCTCGACACGACCATGTCGACGTCCCCGCCGCGCAGCGCCGCCTCCCGCTCGCCGCTGGTCAGCGGCTTGAACGTCAGGTGCGTGGCGCCGATCCGGCGCGCGACGTCGCGGGCCACGTCGACGTCGAAGCCCTTGTAGGCGCCGTTCGAGTCGCGGAAGCCGAGGCCCGGCTGGTCCTTGCCGACGCCGACGACCAGGCGGTCCCGGCCGCTGACCGACGCGGTCGCTCCGCCCGCCACCCCACATCCGGCGGACGCCAGCAACAGCGTGACCGCGATGCCGATTCGACGTAGTCGCATCTGCGTGCTCCCTTACCGGTACTCGGACAGCCGCGGCCGGACCCCGGCGAGGATGAGGATGATGAGGACGATCGCGGCGCCGGGCAGGATGACGTTCCACCCGCGGAGCCCGTGGTCGCCGGAGGCGATCGCCTGGTCGAAGGCGCGGCCGTGCAGGTCCTTCAGGGCGACCAGCGCCTTGTCGTAGGCGTCGAAGTCCTCCGTCCCGCCGCCGAGCTTGGCGGTGAGCGCCCTGCGGCGGTCGCCGGCGGTGGCGACCAGCCGGATCGTCCGGTCGTCGTTCTGAAATTTCTGGTATCCGGACAGCACCTTCCGCAGCGCCGCCTGCTGCCCGGGCAGCGTGATGTGGTGCGCCTCGGTTCCGTAGAAGCCGAGGAAGTCGCTGCCGCCGATCTTCTCGTCGACCAGCGAGTAGTAGGTGTCGAGGTTGCCCGCGGGGACGTAGAGGATCGTCTGGGACTTGTCCAGGTAGACCTGCTCGTACGTGTCGGCGCGCCCGGGGTCGAGCAGGTAGCGGCTCTCGTCCGCGTGGGCGCTGTTGCTGATCGCCCGGGCCCGCGACAGCGCCAGCACCGAGTCGAACCCGTCCTCCTTCGCGGTCCGCAGGCGCCCGGCCTCGGTGCTCAGGAGTGCCACGCTCACCACGGCGAGCACGAGGGCGCCCACCGTCGCCAGGGCGAGCGCCGGGTTGAGCATCCGGCGGAAGCGCGTGGCGAAGTAGATCTGCATGCCGACGAGGACGACGACGAGCAGCAGACCCGTGAGCGCCACCCAGACGCGGCCGTGCAGCACCGCCGACCGCTTCGCCTCGTACGTGCGGCGCACCTTCGTGCCGTTGTCCAGCGTCAGGTTGTACGCCTTCGGCAGGATGTCCAGCTTCATCAGGTCGGTCGCCTGCCGGTACAGCGCGGTGACGGCGGCCGGCGGCGGTCCCGCGGCGTGTCTCGACTGCTCGTCGGCGAGCAGCGCCTGGCCCGCCAGGCGTTCGTACCGGCCGAGCGCGTCCAGCATCGCCTGCGCGTCGCGCTGCTCGGTCGGGTCGGTGCCCGCCAGTCGCGAACCCTGCAGCAGCGCGCCGTTCGCCTCGGACCGGCGCTGCTCGTACAGTTTCAGCGCCGCGGCACGCCGGCCGGCCAGCCCGGCGTCGCCGCCGATCAGCAGCGCGTCGGCGAGCTGGGCGTCCATGTCGCTCAGCGCGAAGTACAGGTCGCCGGTGGCGACCACCTGCGGGCCGGCGTCGTGACCGATGACCCGCAGGCCGTCACGGGCGTTCCGTACGGTCAGCGTGGTGACGAGGAGCACGACGAGCACCGCGAGGGCCGCGAGCGCGGCCAGCGCGCGGATCCGGCCGGGCATCGTGCGGATCCGCAGCCGCCCGGTCACCCGTCCTCCCCGCCGAGCCGGGGTGGACGGGGGAGTCGTCGTGATCGTCACCGCAGCCTCCGCAGCGTGATGGTGGTCCAGACGCCCACGTGCACGCGGTCGCCGTCGCGCAGCGGCACCTCCACGTTGACGGGGATGGGCGTATCGCCCTCGTTGACGGTCGTGCCGTTCGTGGAGCCGGGGTCGACCAGCGTCCAGCTGCCGTCGGGCTTGGCCAGCAGGACGGCGTGGGTGTGCGAGACGCCGGGGTCGGCGGGCGGCTCGCTCAGGTCGATCTCCGGGGTGATGCCGCGCGACGCGCTCCGCCGCCCGATCAGCACCTGTTCGCCGGAGAGCGGGATGCGCCGGGACGGGGAGTACGGCGGGAACGTGAAGTCCTCGTCCTCGGTCACGACGCGGTCGTAGTACTCCCGGTCCGCGATGACGACGGCCGCCCAGTCGGTCGCCGGCGGTTCGGGCGGGGGCGCCTTCGGCGGCGCCCAGTCGCGCGTGACCGGATCCTCCTCGTCCGGGTCCCCGGCCGCCGGGGGCGGAGGTGGCGCGGGCGCGGAAGGCGGGGGCGCGGCCTCCGGGGGGCGCGGGGTGGGCCGGCCGCCGCCGACCGCGTAGTCGTACCCGCAGTCCTCGCAGAAGCGCCCGGTGCGGGGCGCGCCGCAGTCAGGGCAGGCCTCGCCGGCCGCGCGCACGCCGGAGGCGGGCGTCCCGGGCGCGGGCGTCCCGAGGTGCGAGGTGACCGGGGCGGATCCGGAGGGGACGGACGCGGAAGGGGCGGACGCCGCGCCGTCGATGCGGGCGCCGCACACATCGCAGTAGTCGGTGGCCGTCGAGCTGTGCCCGGCCGGACAGATCGCCATGCTCAGCCCTCGCCCCGCCGCGTGCGCACGGTCTTGGTGGAACGGGTGTCGAGGGACATCTCGTCGGCCTTGTCGACGTCCTTCCTGAGGCGTACCCGGCCGGTCGCCGGGTCGTCGACGTCGACGACCTTGCCGAGGAGCGAGGCGATCGCCTCGTTGCCCGACTGGTGGGCCAGCGCGACGGCCCGCCCCAGCCGCGCCGTCGCGGTGTCCAGGTCGCCGTCCTTGCGGGCCTGCAGGCCGACCTGGATGTTCTCGGCGAGCTCGGCCTGGCCGGTGTAGTGGGCGACCTTCGGGTTGATCCGGGTCGACTGCGCCTCGTCGTCGGTCCACTCGGCCAGCACGTTGCCGCTGGCCACCACCTGGTCGCCGAGCATCAGCTTGACCCACGCCGCCCGCATCTCCCGGCCCACCTCGCCGGCCGGCACCTCGACGCAGATGTGGTAGTCGCGGCTCTCGCTGCCCCACGCGCCGAGCGGGTAGTCGCCGGACCGCTCGTCGACGTCGGCCCGCCGCCCGGTGAGGTCCTCCACGCTCGGCAGCACCTGCTTGACGAACCGCAGCTTGGCGTACTGCGGCGTCCACACCCGCAGCGCCACGTCCGCGACGGCCTTGCCCATCGCGGCCTCGGTCATCGCGCGGAAATCGGCCTCCAGGGCCTCCGGGCTCGCCACCATGTCCAGGCTGCCGAGCAGCGCGGAGGCGACCTTCCGCAGCTCGGCGACCTCCCAGTCGGTGCCGACGCCGCGGCAGTCGCAGACGAAACGGCCGACCGCCTGGGCCACCGCCGCGTCGAGCTGCTCCGGCGACTCGTGCTGGTTCTTCCCGTCGGTGAGCAGGATCGCGTGCCGGATGCCGTCCGGGTGCCGGGCGAACAGCCGCCCGGCGAGGGTCAGCCACGCGCCCATCGCGGTGCCGCCCGTCGCCGTGAGCCGGCTCAGGGCGGCCTTGGCCTCCGCGCGGGTGTGCGCGTCGGCGGGGATGAGCTCCTCGGCGCGCGGGTACACCATCGTGGCGCGGCTCGACCCGGACACGATGGCGAAGTTCACCCCGTCGCGCAGCGTGTCCACCGCCGCCTGCGCCGCCTTGATCGCCGAGGTCATCTTGTTCCGCGGGTAGTCCATCGACCCGGAGGTATCGATGATGATGACCTCGGCCGCGGACGTCCCCGTGCCCGTGGCGGCGACCGGCGCCCCGGCCGACTCCACCGTGACGATCGCGTGGACCTCATGGCCGCCCTGCGGCAGGAACTTGTTCTGGTCGATCCGGATGCTGAAGTCCGGCTGTTCACTCATGTTGCGCGTGCTCCTGTGTCGTCAAGGGGATCACCACGACGGTGATGTTGTCGCGACCTCCGGCGTCCAGCGCGAGGCGTACGAGATGGCGGGCCGCGGTGAGCGGGTCCGCGTCCGGCAGGACGGCGGCCAGGTCCGCCGCCTCCGGGTAGTAGTTCCACAGCCCGTCGCTGCACAGCAGCAGCGTGCCGGGCCCCTCCGGGACGAACGTCGTGACGTGCGGCTCGACCTCGCCCGCGTCCGCGCCGAGCCAGGCGACGATGGCGTGGGCGTTCGGGTGGACCCGCGCCTCCGCCTCGGTCAGCGCGCCGTGCGCCACCATCTCGGCGGCCCAGGAGTCGTCGGTGGTGAGCCGCCGCCGCGCCTCCCGGCCGAGCCAGTACGCGCGGCTGTCCCCGACCCAGCCCAGGGTGACGCCGGCCGGCCCGGCGTACGCCGAGACGTAGGTGCAGGCGGGCGCGTCGTGCGGTGACCCGGCGAGCGCCGTGACCGCCTCGATGGCGCCCGCCAGCGCGGCGCGCGTGGCCTTCTCGGGGTCGTCGCCCGCACCGAGGCGCTCGGTGAGCACCGCCAGGCCCGCGTCGGCGGCGGTCTGGGAGGCGACCTGCGGCAGGGGAGAGCTCGACACACCGTCGCAGACGACCGCCGCGACGCCCCCGCCGACCGCCGCCAGCGCCATCGCGTCCTCGTTGCGGCTGTGCCGCAGGCCCCGGTCGGTCACCCCGGCGGCGCCGCCCGCCTCCGTCTCGACGTGGTCCCGGTCACCGGGCCGCAACAGGCCGCACCGCTCGCAGTACCCGTCCTCGCTGAACGCCGTCGAACCGCACTCCGCGCAGGCCCCGGCGGCGGGCGCCGCCTCCGGGGACGGGCCGTGCCCGGCGGCGGGGACCTCGGTCAGGGACCGGCCGCACGCCTCGCAGAACGCCTCACCGGCGAACACCTCGCTGCCGCACCACGGGCAGCTCTCCTGGACGCTCATGCTCAGATCACCGTCATCGGGCGTACGGCGTTGGCCTGGTCGATCAGCCGGTGCCGCTCGGCACGGGTGGTGGCCAGCCGGGCGAGGGACCGGTAGGTCTCCTCCAGCTTGCGGCGCAGACCCGACTCGGTCAGGGGCGTGCCGAGCACCGACCCGGTGCCGTCGCCGGCGCGGCGCACGCGTTCGAGCGCCGCCTCCAGCACGCCGAGGGCGAGCAGCCCGTGGCGGCCGGGGTCGAGGCCGAGGGCGGACAGCCGGGCGCCGGCGCCGACGAGGTCGGCCTCGGTGATCTCGGCGGGGTCCCGGTCGCGTACGGCCGTGTTCACCGCGGAGATCTGCGCCGCGATGTGGTGACTGGAGATCCTCGGCACCGAGTCCAGCGCCTGCAGCGCGCCCGCGCGGTCGCCCACGGCGAGCCGCGACCGGGCCAGCCCGTAGCACGCCGTGACGAACGCCCGGTCGGTGCGCCATACGGCCTCGTGCAGGCCCGCCGCGCCGGCGGGGTCGCCGAGCAGCTCACGGCAGTACGCCAGGCCCAGCTTCGGCGCCGCCTCGCCCGGCATCAGCGTGTACAGCTCGTCGAACAGGCCGGCCGCCTCCGTGACGTTCCCGGCCGCCAGCACCGCGACCGCGCGGTACCAGCCGACCCGCCAGTCCTCCTGCGGCAGGGCGTCGAGCACCGCCTGCGCACCCGCCGTGTCGCCCAGCTCGACGCGCACCCGGGCCAGCGTCAGGTCGACCTCGGGCGTCCGCGTGGGGGCGCTCGTCAGGGCGTCGGCGAGTCGCTCGGGCTCGAGCGCGGTCAGCCCGGCGAGGAATCCGGCGGCCGGGTCGGCCGCGTCCACCAGCGGCGCCGGAAGCGTCGCGGCGGCGTCCGCCGGCAGCAGGAGGTCGAACACGTCCCCCGCCGTGAACCGCTCCGGCCCGAACCGCGTCGAGGCGGCCGGGCGGGCCTTGCCGTCCCCGGCGGACAACACCTCGCGCAGCACGCCGGTGAGCTGGTCCGCCATGTCGGAGGCGTCCTGGAACCGGAAGTCCGGGTCGGGGTGGGTGGCGCGGCGCAGCAGCCGGTCGTAGGACTCGTGCCGCGCGAGGACGGGCACCTCCTCGCGCGGCGGCAGGCTCGCCGCCCACTTACCGGTGTAGCCCTTGAACGGGAAGCTGAGCACCGCCAGTGTCCGGCCCACCGTGTACAGGTCGGAGCTCACCGACGGGCCGACGTCGGCGATCTCGGGCGCCTGGTAGCCGACCGTGCCGTAGATCGCGCCGTCCACGTCGTCCACGCGGCGGACGCCGCCGAGGTCGATCAGCTTGAGCTGCTCCTCGGACTGGATGGCGTTGTCCGGTTTGAAATCGCAGTACAGCACGCCGAGACCGTGCAGGTAGTCGAAGGCGCGCAGCACCTCGATGCCGTACGCGATCACCTGGGGGAGCGGCAGCGCGGCGTCCGGGCCCTCCTGCGCGCGGCGGTCCTTGAGGATGTCCTTGAGCGGCCGGCCGCCGACGTACTCCATGACGATGTACCCGGAGCCGCCGTGCTGCACGAAGTTGTAGATCTTGACGATGTTGGGGTGCTCGACCTCCGCGAGGAACGCGCGTTCGGCCGTCGCGGCGGCCAGCGCGTCGGCGTCGCCGGTGTCGAGCAGGCCCTTGAGCACGACCCACCGGTCGCTGACGTTCCGGTCGCGGGCGAGGTAGATCCAGCCCAGGCCGCCGTGCGCGAGACAGCCGAGGACCTCGTACTGCCCGCCGACCAGGTCGCCCGCCTTCAGCTTCGGCGTGAAGGAGAACCCGGTGCCGCACTTGGGGCAGAACCCCTCCGCGCGGCCCGGCCGGTCGCCGCGCGACCGTCCCACCGGCTCGCCGCAGTTGCTGCAGAAGCGCTTGTTCTCCGCGACGACGGGGTCGGACATGATCGCCGAGGCGGGGTCGCGGTACGGCACGCGCGGCACCTCGACCAGGCCCGCCCCGAGCATTCCGCGCCGGCGGGAGGAGGACCGTGACGAGCCGGTGCGGACGCTGCGGCTCGACGTGCTGCCCGTGATCCCGGTCGGCCCGGTGACGCCGGTCCCGCGGCCGGTGGACCCGGTGACGCCCGTCCCGCGGCCGGCGGTGCCGGCCGACGCGGATCGCGCCGCCGCGGACCCGCCCGCCGTCTGGGCCGGCGTCGCCCCGGCGGCCGGAGCCAGCCCGCAGACGTCGCAGTACCCGTCCACGATCGTGCCGCCGCATCCCGGCCGCGCGCAGCGGTCGTCGGGCGCCGCGGCGGGAGGCGGCACGGCCGCCGCCCGCGACGCGGCCGGGGCGGCCGCCGGGGCCGGCGCGGCGGCGGCCATGCCGCAGACGTCGCAGTAGCCGTCCTGAATCGTCCCGGAGCAGCCGGGCTGGGCGCACCGGTCGTTCCCCGGCGCGGCGGCGGTGGGTGCCATACCGCATACGACGCAGTAGCCGTCCTCGACGGTTCCGGCGCAGCCGGGCTGAGTGCAGTTCACTTTCTGTCTCCGATCGCGCGCTGGTACTCGGCCAGCGCCGCCGTGGATGCCCGCAGGTCGCAGGGGGAGGTCCAGAGCAGGTCGTGGGCCCGCTGGTAGAGCGCCGTCAGCTCGGGGTCCTCCAGGCCGCCGAGCCGCCCGGCCTTCGCCCGGTACGCGTCGAGCCGGCCGCGCAGTTCGTCCCGCCGTTCGAGGAGCCCGGCGATCGTCGCCACGGTCGTCCGCGTCTGGTCGAGGGCGCTCGCGGCGGCCTCCTCCAGCTGCGCGACCCGGCCCGCGATCTCGGTCCACCGGCCGCGTACGGCGCCCAGCGCGGCCAGCCGGTCGGCCAGGGCCGCCGACGAGTCCGGCAGGTCCGGCAGCATCGGTGCGGCGATCTTCGCGAGGACCCGGTCGCGTACGACCGCCGCCTCGTCCTCGGCCGCGCGGATCAGGCCGATCGTCTCCTCGACGCGCCGCAGCCGCCCGTCGTACTCGGCCCGGACGCGGGCGGCCTCCTCCAGCCGGGAGCGCAGCGCGGCGAGGGCGGCGTCGACGCCGTCGAAGGCGGCCGGGCCGATCGACAGCGGATCCGTCCGGACGGTCTCGCGGAGGCCGTCGAGCTCGCCCTTCACGCGGTCGTAGTCCGGGTCGGGGCCGAGCGTGTCCAGCATCCCCTCCACGGCCCGCGCCGTCTCGGCCGCCCGGTCCAGCCGGGTCAGCAGCGCCGACCAGGCGGTGTCCACCTCGGCGATGTCCCGCGCCGCCTCCTCGTACAGCGCGGTCATCCGGGTCACCACGTCGTCCAGGGAGAGGCGTTCGGCGGACGGGCCGAGCAGCGTCCGCTTCTCGAGGGGGATCGGGGTGGCCAGCTCGATCGACGGACCGCGCAGCAGGTGTTCCAGCTCGGCGAGTTCGCCCTGGTCCAGCCGGCCGCGCCGGGCCCGGATCTCCTCGGCCCGGCCGAGCACGCCGCCGTACGCCTCGAACAGCCGCCAGAGCGACGCCATCCGGTCGCCGATCCCGGCCCAGCGGCCCGCGGTGACCCCGGTCAGCGGCGCGCCCTTGAGGAGCTTGTAGCCCTGCTGCGCCTCGAGATCGAGCAGCCCGGTGGTGATGCGGTCCCGCTCGTCGCGCAGGCGGCCGAGGACGCGGTCGACCTCATCCCGGTTCACCGGCCCCCGCCCCATTTCCAGCCCGCATACGTCGACCCCCCGGAAAGGACGCCATGCGGACGAGTTTGTGCTGTTATCGCCTTTTGTCGGCTGCCTAGTTTTCCCCAAAGCCGGGACCGTCACAACCGGTCCCGCGCCACCACCGGCCGCGGTCGCGCGGGCCCGCCGCACCCGAGGCGATGTCACACTCCCGCGCCGGTGTCGCTCTCAGGTGGTGACCCGAGACGCACGGCAGGAGGAATCCACGATGTCCCATGGCCCACCCGATCCCACCCCGGTCACGCGGGTCTTCGTCGAGCACCGCGAGCTGCTGTTCTCCGTCGTCTACACGATGCTCGGCAGCGTCGCCGACACCGATGACGTCCTGCAGGAGACCTGGCTGGCGTGGGACGCCCGCTGCCGCGCGTCCGGCGGTGAGCCGATCGCGAACCCGCGCGCCTACCTCGTCCGGATCGCGGTCAACCGGGCGCTGGCCCGGCAGGCCCGATCGGCATGCTGAAGGTCGCGGGCGCCGCGGGCCTCCTGCTGGGCCTCGCCGGCGTCCCCCTCGTCGGAACCGCCGCCGCGATCGGGCTGATCCTCTACTTCGTCTGCGCCCTCTACACCCACATCCGCGCGCACGACTACTCGGTCCAGTTCGGCCTGGCCGGCGGCTTCCTGGCGCTGGCGGTCACCGCTCTGGCCCTGGACCTCGCGACCTGACGAACGCGTGACCGAGGCCGCGGGGACGCTCACAGCTCGATCACCGTCCTGTCGGGGGCGACCTCGATACCCAGGGCCGCCAGTGAGGCGTGCGCCGGTGCGGTCGGGTCGACCAGCGGGTTGGTGTTGTTCAGGTGGGTGTACAGGCGGCGCCGGGCCCGCAGCCGCGACAGCGGGCCGGCGGTCCACGTGATCGGCAGATGCCCCATCTGGGTCGCGGTCCGCTCCGAGATCCCCATGCGGCGGGGCTCGTCGTCGTCCCAGAAGGTCCCGTCGACGATCACGCAGTCCGCCGACCCGAGGGCCTCGTCGAGGGCGGGCGACCAGTCGGCCACGCAGGGCGCGTAGACCGCGGTCCGGTCGCCGTCGGCGAGGACGAGGGCCACTGACCAGGCGCCGTCGGCGGAGGCGTCGGCGGCGTAGCGCGGCCGTTTGCCCGACACGCGCACGGCCCGCACCGTGACGTTGCCGCCGAGCCGTACCGGGCGGTCCTCGGGGAGATCGTGCCAGGACAGGCGGGTGTACGGGGTCAGGACGTCGTTCAGGCGGAGCCGGTCGCACAGCGCGCCGGTGACCGCGGGCGTCGCGATGACATCGACGGAATCGGCCTCGCGCAGCCGCGCGAGGCCGAGGGTGTGGTCCAGTTCGGCGTCGGTCAGGATCACCCCCGCGATCGGGGTGGCCCGGGAACCGGGGACCGGCGTGCCGCAGAACTCGACCTGGTCGGCGATGTCCGGCGTGGCGTTGATGACGAACCATCGGTCGCCGGCGCGGACCGCCGCCGAAGCGTGCCGGCGCCGCCGCTCCGGGTGGGAGCGGGCACCGGCGCACCCCGGGCACGCGCAGTTCCACTGGGGCAGGCCACCGCCGGCGGCCGTGCCGAGGATCTGCAGCAGCAACGGTGTTACCGGGTGGAGAGGAAGTACGCGGTCGCCTCCATCGACGTCTCGACGATCTCGTAGTCCGGCTTCCTCCATGTGGTCTGCTCGCCACCCCTGCGCTTCCCCTTGCCGTGGATGTCTGCCATCGTCACCATCCCTTTCGCTCGCTCGGCGCCCCCGGCGGAGATCGTTACCTGCCCTTGTAGGCCCGGTAATCCGACAAGTCAAGACATTCCCGATCGCGTTGTGGCCGAGCACGCCCGGGTCTATCGTTGATCGTTCCCGACCGTCCGGAGAACCCCCCACCATGGCCTTTCCCGGAACGCGCGGCAGGACGAACGCACGGACCTGGTCGCGGGCGCTGCGCCCGGTGACCGATGCCGACGAAGAGGAGATCATCGCTCGGCTGTACGAGGAGTACCGCGAGCCGCTGCTCGGGTTCGTGATCCGGCTGACCGGCGGTGACCGGCAGTGGGCGGAGGACATCGTGCAGGAGACGATGATCCGCGCCTGGCGCAGCCTCGACCAGCTGGACACGGAGGCGGACAGCCTGATGCCTTGGCTGGCGACGGTCGCCCGCCGTATCGTCATCGACGAGAGGCGCCGCCGGGGAGCACGGCCCCAAGAGGCGGGCGAGGGCCCTCTGGAGAGGCTCCAGACCCCGGACGGGATGGAGGATCTGCTGCGCGGCGTGGTCGTATCCGAGGCGTTGAAGGCACTCAGCCCCGCGCACCGCGAGGTGCTCACCGAGACGGTGCTGCGTGATCGTACGGTCAATGAGGCGGCGGAGGCGCTGGGCATCCCCGTCGGCACGGTCAAGTCCCGCGTCTACTACGCGCTGCGGGCGCTGCGTGTCGTGCTCGAGGAGAGGGGGGTGACGCCGTGAGCGAGGATGGGCCCGTTCAGCACACCGATGTCGGAGCGTACGCCCTCGGGCTGCTCGAGGAGGACGACCGGCGGGCCTTCGAAGTCCACCTGGCAGACTGCCCCGCGTGCTCGGCCGAGATGGCCGACCTGTCCGGCCTGCGGGACCTGCTGGTCGGCGCCCGGCCGGCAGCCGGCATGACCGGTTCCGGAACGACCGCGCCCGGCACGGCCGCCGGGTGCGGCTCGGCCGGGGCGGTCGACGGTGAGGGCGGCGGCGAGGGCGGCGGCGAGGGTACGGCCGACCTCGCGAGCCTGCTCCGCCGGCGCAGAGTGGCGGCGCGACGCCGGCGCCGGGGCACGGTGATCCTGGGCGCGGCGGCCGGGCTGGCGCTGCTGGCGGGCGGGGCCACCCTCGGCGCCGCCCTGTCCGGGCACGGCGACGGAAGGGTCATGGCGCACGGCCACGCGAACATGCCCGCGGACCTCCTCGGCTGGGGCGAGACGCACCGGGCGGTGAATCCGCGTACGGGGGCGAGCGGGATCGTGGCGATGGAGCCCAAGGCCTGGGGCACGCACGTCGCCCTCGACCTCGGCGGCATCAGGGGTCCGCTGACGTGCCGGCTCGTCGCGGTCACCCGGTCCGGGCAGCGGCACGTTGTGACGGAGTGGGCCGTGCCGCCCAGGGGCTACGGCGTCGCGGACTCGCCCGACCACCTGCAGGTCCACGGCGGGACCGCCGTCCAGCGCCGGGACCTGGAGAGGTTCGACGTGGAGGTGGAGGGCGGCGGCGTCCTCCTCAGCGTCCCCGTGTGACCGCGCGCCGCGCACCGGACCGGACCGGACCGGACCGGGGCGGACCGGTGCGGGGCGTTTCACGCCGAGGCGGGCCCGCGCCACCGCCCCGATGCCGACGGCGCGGGCCTATACCTCGACGGGACGCTTCTCCCGCCGCGTCTTCCTGGCGTGCTGGACGAGCGTCACCAGGACGTTCTTGCAGGACTCCTTGTCCCGTGCGTCGCACAGCACGATCGGCACGTGCTCGCCGAGGTTGAGTGCCATCTCCACCTCGTCCAGCTCGAACCGCCGGGATCCTTCGAAGCAGTTCACCGCGACGATGAACGGCGTGCCGCGCCGTTCGAAGTAGTCGACCGCGGGGAAGCAGTCGGCCAGCCGCCGGGTGTCGGCGAGGACGACCGCGCCGAGCGCCCCGAGCGTGATCTCGTCCCACATGAACCAGAATCTCTCCTGGCCGGGAGTGCCGAAGAGGTAGAGCACGAACTCGTCCTTGAGCGTGATACGCCCGAAGTCCATGGCCACCGTGGTGGTCGACTTGGCCTCCACGCCCTCGACGTCGTCGACGCCCACGCTCTTGTCGGTGAGGAGCTCCTCCGTCCGGAGGGGCTTGGTCTCGGAGACGGTTCCGACCAGGGTCGTCTTCCCCACCCCGAAGCCGCCGGCGACCACTATCTTGGTCGCCTTCGGGAGCCTCCGGCCCCGTCGGTCAAAGCGCCTTGAGTCCATCGATCACCGCCAGGTACAGGTCGTCGTCGTCCGCCAGTTCGTCCTCCGTCTGCGGGTCCTCGACCGTGATGAGGCCCTTGGAGAGCAGGTCGCCGAGCAGGACGCGGACGGTGACGGTCGGAAGGTTCAGTTGTCCGGCGATCTCGGCCACCGACATCGGCTCCTCGCAGAGCCGGACGACGGCCTGATGCTCGGGGTCCATGCCGAGTTCCGGGGCCGCGGGCAGCCCCGTCGCCACGACCATCGTGATCAGGTCGAACGTGCCGCGGACCGGTTCCGTACGGCCACGGGTCATGACGTACGGGCGGACGAGCGGACCGGCCTGCTCGTCGAGCCACCGTTCGTGTGACTCGTCCCCGTCCACGATCGCTCCCTCCGGCTCGGCGTCGGGCAGACCCTTCGACGCCTCCTCCTGCTCCGGATCGCTCATGGTCACGGCACCGAGTCCGCGGTGCGGGAGGCGGCCGTCAGGTGATGGCCGAGTCCGGTGACGAGCATCTCCATCTCGTAGGCGATCAGGCCGATGTCGGCCTGCTCACTGCTGAGGACGGCGAGACAGGCGCCCTGGCCGGCGACGGTCACGAGGAGGTACGCCGATCGCATCTCCACGATGGTCTGCAGCACGGGGCCGCCGTCGAAGCGCTCTCCCACCCCCTTGGCCAGGGACTGAATGCCTGCCGCGACCGCGGACAGGTGCTCGGCGTCATCCTGGTCGAAGTCCTTCGACGCGGCCATCAGCAGGCCGTCGGCGGACAGGACGATCGCGTGCCTGGCCTCCTTGACACGCCCCACGAGGTCGTCGAGCAACCAGGCCAGCTCGGCGGGAGGTTCTGTCTTCTGCGCCACTACCAGTCCTTCTACGCTTCTTCGTCTACGGTCGGGTCGGTCTCGAGGCCGGTTTCCCCGGGGGACCTGGCCGCCTCGGCTCTGCCGCGCCGGGTGCCGGCCTGCAGGCCGCTGATGGACCTGCGGACGTTGTCGGGCGACCGGCCGCCGCCGACGGTCCTGTCCCTGTCTTCCTCCGGTGCGACGGCGGGCCGCTTGCCCGTCCGCAGGGGAGCGGCGATGCTCGCCTGGGGCACGCGGATCGGCAGTCCCGACGGTGTGGTCGACGCCTCGGCGGCGTGCGTCGCCTCCTCGTTCTCCTCTCCCGCCACCGTCTCGGGGCTGTTCCGCGGTGGCGGCGTGAGCGCCGTCACGGGCGCCACCGCGCGTCCCGGC
This sequence comes from Actinoallomurus spadix, assembly GCF_024055725.1. Lineage (GTDB taxonomy): Bacteria > Actinomycetota > Actinomycetes > Streptosporangiales > Streptosporangiaceae > Actinoallomurus > Actinoallomurus spadix. Next base: position 33,095 of record NZ_JAMXMX010000016.1, read on the forward strand.
GACCTGTCGGCCGGCCGGCGGATCGGGCTCTTACGGCGTCTTCTCGGGAATCCCTCGGGAGTGCGTTCCCGGGGTTCGTCTCCGGACGTGGCACTGGACTCGTCATCGGCATCGGGAAATTCGTCAGGGGATCGGGACGAGGAGACGACGGCCGCCACGGCGGTGGCGGTGGTCGTGGGCGCGGCGGCGATCGCGACGGGCCGGCTCTCGGCGAGCGTCCTGGTGCTCTTTCTCGGCGCGGCGTCCTCGGGCGAGGTCTCGCTGATCAGCTCCCGGGGGATCAGGACGACCGCGGTCGTCCCGCCGTAGGACGAATGCTTCAGTGAGACCCCGACGTCGTAGCGCTCGGCCAGCCGGCCGACGACGTAGAGCCCGAGGTGGACCGAGCTGGACAGGTTGAACTCGGGAGGGTCGCTGATCCGCTCGTTGAGGGACGCGAGCAGCTCGTCGGTCATGCCGAGGCCGTGGTCCTCGATCTCGATGACGTATCCCTTGGCGACCTTGCGGCCGCTGACCTCGACCTGGGTGTAGGGCGGGGAGAACGAAAGGGCGTTCTCGATCAGCTCGGCGAGCAGGTGGACGATGTCGCCGACGGACCGGCCGGCCAGTGAGACGTCGCCGATGGTCGAGGCGACGGTCACCCGGGTGTAGTCCTCGACCTCGGCCACGGCGGACCGTACGACGTCGATCATGGGGACCGGACGCCGCCAGCCACGGGCCGGTGTGGAGCCGGACAGGACGATGAGGTTCTCCGCGTTGCGCCGCATCCGGGTCGCGAGGTGATCGACGCGGAAGATCTCCTCCAGGTCTTTCGGGTCGTCGTTCCGGCGCTCGATATCGTCGAGGAGGGTGAGCTGCCGGTGGACGAGGGTCTGGGACCGGCGGGCGAGGCTGAGCAGGATGTCGCGGAACCCGCGCCGCAGCTCGGCCTGTTCGACCGCGGTACGGATCGCGGTCTCTTGTACCGAGTTGAACGCGTGGCCGACCTGGCCGATCTCGTCGTTACCGAAGGCCAGGGGTGGGGCCTCCGCGGCGACGTCCACGTTCTCGCCGTGGCCGAGCCGTTCCACGACGCTGGGAAGACGCCGGTCGGCCAGTTCGAGCGCGGCGTTGCGCAGCTTCTCCAGCTGCCGGAGGAGGGCACGGGTCGTGGTGATGGACACGACGACGGACGCGATGACCGCGATGAGGCCGAGGCCGCCCGCCAGGACGAGCCGTACGATGACGCCGATGGCGACAGGGGCGGCGCGGTCCACCAGCTCGTCGCCGGCGTCCAGCGTCAGTTTCTCCAGCTGGGTCATGATCGGCTGCACGGTCGTCTGCCACTGCGCGGCGGAGACGGGCGGGCGCGCGCCTGTCCGTCCCTTCTCCACCAGACGGTCCTCCATCTGGCGGAATCGCACGAATTCGGCGCCCTTGGTCAGTCGGTCGTACCGGGCGCGGTCGGCCGCCGGCAGTTCCGCCGCGGCCTGCTCGTGGAGCAGCCGCTGTGCGCCGACCAGCTCGGCGAACTGCGCGTGCTCGGTGCCGGTGAAATGGCCCGCCGCGAGGGATCCGGCGAGGAGCGCGTCCTCCCGGGCGAGGACTTCCTTCGCCCACGTCATCGAGACCAGCGTGCGGCTGTCGGCGGCGACTCGCTGGTCGCTGAGGCCGCCCGCCGCGCGGTAGATCCGGAAGGTGGCGTCGATGATGTCGTCGAACGCCGCGGTCGCCCGGTCGCGCTTCACCAGCCGTGTGTCGATGGCCTGCCGGCCCGTCCGGAGGTCATCGAGCCTGGTGAAGGACTCCTTGATCCGCGCCTTGAGCTCGGCGCTGGCGAAGCGGGAGACGTCCCCGCCGGCGGCCAGGGACCGGAATCGCCCGACGGCGGCGTCGGTTCGGGGCCGCTGGGCGTCTAGTGCCTGCCGCTCTGAAGCCCTGGGACGCCCGAGGTACACCATGGACAGCCGACGCTCCTGCTGGAGCGCGGTGACCAAGGTCACGCCGGGCCGGCTGACCTTCTGGTCGATGGTGTTGACGCCCAGGAGGTTCAGACCGTCCCGGAGCGTGACCCAGGCGGCGAAGGCCCAGAGCGCGGCGAGCGACACGAGAAGTGCGGTGATCTTCGTGCGAAGACGCGAGTTACGAAAGCGCATCCACCAGTTCCAAACCAGATCCTCAGGGATCCGCAGCCCGTCACGAAGGTATGGACGGTGCCGCCACCCGATGTCGAAACGCCTCAGGGCGCCATCGCGCCGATCAACGCTCGTCGCACTTTAGCAATGAACAACTCACAGGCTGCAATTATGGAGACTGTTCAACGTTTGACCGTTTAAGTGGAGTTTGTCCACTGATGTCGGAACTATTTGCCGTGAGACGGGGATGCCGTCATCTGCCGATTGGCGCGTCATCCCCGGCCCGCACCATCACTCCAGACTCGAGCCGTGCCAGCCGCACCGCGGCCAGGACGGCCGCCCGCACGATCGCCGCCGGCCGGTAGAGGTCCTTGTCGTGCCAGAGGGCCGGACCGTCCTCTCCCGAACTCGCGGACCGGGCCAGGTAGGCGTATCCGCGCGCCCCCGCGGCCTGGCAGGCACCGTCGCCCGGTCCGACCAGGAGCAGGACCTGCATCGCGTAGGCGGTCTCCTCCGGAGTGCCCTCCCATCGGCCCCACGAACCGTCCGCGCGCTGGGTCGTGAGCAGCCACCGCACGGCGCGCCGGACCGCCGGCCGCCCACGGCCGCCGCCGAACCGGCCGAGGGCGAGCGCGCAGCACGCGGTGGCGTAGTACGGCGAGGCGTGCCACCGGTCGTGCCAGCTCCCGTCGTCCCGCTGATGGTCGAGCAGCAGTGCCGCGAGCCCGGGGACGACCTCCGTGATCCGCGGCGGAGAGTCCGGGTGCCGGACGAGGTACTGCCCGAACGCCTCCAGGACGTGGGCGTTGGTGCTGACGGAGAAGCCGTCCTCACCTTGCCACGTGCAGAAATGCTCTTCCCTCCGGTACGGCTCCAGACCGTCCAGGCGGAACGGAAGGCCGAGCAGGCCGAGCGCGTACAACGCTCCCGCCGTCGTGTCCGCGTCGGCCGGCAGTCCTTCTCCGGCGGGCGTTCCGGCAGGGTTCAGGGCCTGCCGCAGGCTCGAGAGGACGGTGGGCGGCACGGTAACGTCGATTCCGGCCCGGACGAGGGTGGAGATCACCCAGGCACGCTCGAACACCGTGATCGGCAGCCCGCAGGGCACCGGACCGCCGTACTGCTCGACCACCGTCTCCAGGAACCGCCGGGCGGGGTCCTCGGGATCGGGCGCCTTCTCGCCGAGCCAGGCCGCGGTCGCGGCCGGCGAGGCGCCGACGATTCCCGTCGGGCCCGGGCGCGCCGCCGGGACGCCGCGCGCGTCCCCGCCCACCGCCTCCAGGGCGTGGAGGAGCTTCTCCGGCGGTGCGGTTCCCGCGCCGAGCATCGCGCGCACGGCGGCGAGTCGTCCGGCGCCGTCCAGCCCGCGCGGCGTGCGCGGGCGACCGCCGCCCGCGACGCCCGGGACGGGAGCCGCAAGGGACCGGTCGATGGACTCGACGAGTGCGGCCGCGATGAGGTCGGCTGCGGGCATGTCCGGAATCGCCCGATCGTCCAGTTCGTCGGCCAGCAGGGACAGCGCCGCCAGCCCTCGGTCGGCGGCCCGGGCCAGGTCCGTACGGGCGTGGCCGCCGCCGGACCGGCGGAGTTCGGCCAGCAACGCGTCGGTCGCGCTCAGCGTGGGGACGACGGCGTAGCCGTCCGGCCCGCCCCAGCCCCCGTCCGGCCGTTGCGCCGCCACGAGGAAGTCGAGCCGCCGGGCATGACCGGCGAGCCAGGGCGCCAGGGCCACGAGCCGTCCCGTCTCGTACACCGACGGGGAGACCTGGCCCCAGGGCGTCGTCGCCAGCCCGGCCATCAGGTCGGCGGCCGCCGCCGTGACGTCCGGCTCCGCCGGGCCGATCCGCTCGACCGCGCGTGCGGTCGGGTCCCCGCCGACCGTCACAGGGTCCCCCAGTAGTCGGTGAGCTCCTGGAATCCCTCGCAGAAGTCGACCTGGCGTTCCATGTAGGCGGCCAGGCGCGGGTGAGCGGCGCGCAGCGGTTCGAGGAGCGTCCGGAACCGCGTGCCGATCACGGCGAGGTGTTCGCGTACATCTCTCTCCGTGACCCCGAGCATGAGCGCGTTCAGGTCGCCCCAGGACAGGTCCCGTTCGTACGTGCCCAGATCGTTGATCAGGCGCATGGTTCGCTGGGCCTCCCGGCTCGCCGCCAGGATGGCGGGGACGTCCTCGGCCGGGGGCGGTTCGGCGGTGGCCGCCCAGTGCGAGACGAAGGCGAACGAGAAGCCGAGGTTGTCGGTGTTGTTCAGGTAGTCCGCGAACGCGGGCGCGGGGCCGTCCCCGCGGGCCGCGTTCCAGTCCCACTCCACCGCCATCGCGGTGAGGAAGCGGTGTAGCTCCTCGCGCCAGACGTCCCGCAGCGCGGGGAACGCGGCAGACGACGCCAGGTCGTCGCGGATGCCGGCGAGAGCACGTGCCAGGTCGTCACCGTCCGGGGCCGGCGCGCCGTCGGCGACCGCCAGGCACCGCGCCACCACGTCCCGTACCTCGGCCCGTGAGGTCGCGACATAGTCGATGAGCCAGTCGGCGCCGAAGCTCCAGACCGCGACGCGGTTCGTCATCCGCAGTTCGGCCGCGTCCAGCCACGGCGCGCTGAACGCCGTACAGAGGCAGACGGTGTTGAACAGAGTGGCGTCGAACGGCTTGGCGCCGAACAGGCCCTCGTAGCGCGCGGCCCACTCGCGTGCCTCACGCTGGGCGCGGCCGGCCACGGCGCAGACCCGCCCGATCGCGACGGCGGGCAGGGTCGTGCCACTGGTGTCGGGAAGGGACATGGGCGTTCCTCAGGCGTTCGAGGCGACGCGGTCGCGAGGACGCAGCAGGAACCGGATCCGCTCACTCGGCTTCAGCGTCAGGCCGAGCCGGGGCTCCATCGACGGTGAGCCGTGGATAACCGGTTCGAACCGGCTCAGCAGCGCCGCAATGATGAGCTGTGCCTCGATGGTGAAGAAGAAGCTGCCGACACACTGGTGCGGTCCGCCGCCGAAGGTGAGGAACGCGAACCGGTGCCGTGACCGTCCGGGCGCGAACCGCTCGGGGTCGAAGACCCGCGGATCGGGCCATACGTCGTCCAGCCGGTGTGTGAGGTAGGGACTGATGACGACGATCGATCCCTTCCGGATGCGGACGCCGTCGATGACATCGTCCGCGACGACGGTTCGGGGGATGATCCACCCCGGGCTGTAGAGCCGCAGCACCTCTTGGGCGACCATCTTGGCGTACGACAGTTCGGGCAGGTGGGCGCGCGTCGGATGGTCCGTCCCGACCACCCGGTCGACCTCCGCGTAGAGCTTGGCGGCGATGTCCGGCCGGGAGTGGAGCACCATCCATAGGAAGGTCAGGATGCTCACCGAGGTCTCCGTCGCGGCAACGAAGATGGCGACGACCCCGTCGCGGATGTTCTGCTCGTCGAGGCCCTGACCGTTCTCGTCGCGCGCCCGGATGAGCCGGGAGACGATGTCACCGCCGTCCGCCCCCCGCCGCCGGGAGTCGCGGACGATCGGGAAGATGAGGTCGTCGACCGCCTGGACGGCGCGCTGGAAGGCCCGGTCGCCAGGGAGCGGCACCCAGAACGGCATGAAGGGCAGCAGCATCCGCGAGCGGAACGAGGACGTCGTCGCGGCCGCCAGCACCCGGCCGAGCTCGTCGGCCTGGTCGAGGGTTATCTTGTCGCCGACGATGACGCGCGTGATCGCTCGATAGACCAGCCGGGTCATCTCGTCGGCGGCGTCGACCGGGCGGCCGACCGCTCGCCCCGCGAGCTCGTCGACGGCCTCGACGATGGCCCTGGCCACGTCGTCGGTGAAGGACGCGATGTTCGGACCGGAGAACAGGGCCTGGAAGGCTCCTTTTTTGAGCGGCCAGGCGGGGTCCGCGCCCGAGGGCTCGCCGACCAGCCGGCTCAGTGGCTTCCACAGCAGACCCTCGCGACGGTAGTTGTCGGCGTGGTCGCGGAGGACGTGCTGGACGTGGTCGGGACGGGTCACGAGGTACGGGCGGAACGGTCCGACGACGCCCAGGCGCACGATGTCGCCGCCGGAGATCCTGCCGACCTCGTCGGTCGCCTGAACGGGATCGCGCAGCAGTGCGGGGAGAAAACGGAACGAGGAAATGGTCTTCGGGTCCCGTGGTCCGGGCATGCCAACGTCGGTCGACGTCACGGTCGTCCCAATCTGGAAAGTCGGTGGCGGCGTCCGCGAACGGCGGACCGGCGCCGGGGATTTTCTTCCTCGTGATCGACGGAAGGAGTGTGGCGGACGAGTTTCGTCTGGTCAGATGGCGGTCAACCCGGGTGAGGAGATGAGAACCGGGCCGCCTGTGCGGCCGATAACTCGTTTAGCACGCCAATCCTTTCCCCTTTGTGGTCGGCGATCCGAAATGTCACATGAGTCGTACATCTAATGCTACTTACGGAAAGGTAAGGTTACGCTTCCCCCCTGTCCGGCCGGCGGCCTGGCGAGGAGGCGGACATCGACCGGGGTGCCCGGTCTCCGTGGCGCTCGGAGCACCTGGGGGGACCGGCCGGCTCCGCGAAACAGGACCTGGCGGCGTCGCGGAACCGGTGCGGCGCAGCCCCCTTTGAGCGGCGCGAACGCGTCTCCGAGAGGAGTGGGTCGCCAGGTGCGGCCGGAGGCGGGATGGCGGCGCCGGCGGGAGCGCGCGGGGCGCCGCAGGACCGCCGTGCGACACTGCCCGCGCTCGCCGCAGCGCGGAGTGTGATCTTCTTCTCAATGGAACCGGGGTTTGGAACGGGCCATATGTCGGGAATGCGTCGTTCGGCGCTCTTCCACCTGGCCGCGGAACGGACACCCGTATGCCCCTCGATGTCTCCCCGTACGCGGGAACCGGCGATGCCGCGACCGCGATCCTGTCCCGTTGGAACTCATTGACCGCTCCGGCGCTGCGGGCGGCGGTGGAGACGTTGCATCCCTGGCCGGCCCGGATGGCGGCGTACGCCTTCGGCTGGGCCGACCGCGACGGACGGCCCTCGGGCCGGGGCATGGCGGCCGGCGGCAAGGGACTCCGGCCCGCCCTCGTGCTGCTGTGCGCCGGGGCGGCCGGGGCGCCCGCCGAGTCGGCGCTGGCGGGTGCGGTCGCGGTCGAGCTCGTGCACGCCTTTTCTCTCGTGCACGACGACATCATGGACGGCGACGAACGCCGTCGGCACCGCGCGTCGGTGTGGCACGCCTTCGGTGTCGGCCCGGCCGTCCTGACCGGTGACGCGCTCCTCGCCCTGGCGATGGCGACGCTGGCCCGGGTGCCCCGACCCGGCGCGGCGGTCGCCATGGAGCGGTTGTCGGCCACGCTCATCGAGCTGGTGCACGGTCAGGCCGAGGACCTCGCGTTCGAGGATCGGCCCTGGGCCGGGCGGGACGCGGTCACGGTCGAGGAGTACGTCGCGATGGCGGAGGCCAAGACGGGTGCGCTGCTCGGTTGCGCCGCGGCCTTGGGGTGCCTGCTCGGTGGAGGCTCGCCGGAGAGGGCCGACAGGATCGCGGTCATGGGGCGGCAACTCGGTCTGGCCTTCCAGATGACCGACGACCTTCTCGGCATCTGGGGTGATCCCTCCGTCACCGGCAAGCTGGCGTCGAGTGACCTGCGGCGCGGCAAGAAGACCCTGCCGGTCCTCGCCGCTCTAGAGGCCGGTACGCCGGCCGCGCGGCGGCTGGGCGAGCTCCTCACGGCGCCGCTCACCGCTGAGGGGGATCTCGAACTGGTCCGCGACCTGATCGAGGACGCCGGGGGACGGCAGCGGACCCGGGAGCGGGCCACCGCATGCCTGCGCCGGGCGCTGGACGTCCTCGACGCCGAAGGCGCGAGCGGCCCGGCCGCCGAGGACCTCGCGGTGCTCTCCCGCTTCCTCGTCGAGCGGGCCTCCTGACGGCCACCCCCATGATCTACAACGTAAAGGTGGCGATCTCGGTCGGACGACCGGACGTCACCGCAGGCCACCGTCGGAGATCAGTCACCGGCGCGCCGGGCGGAGAACTCGAGGCGGACGTAGTCGACCACCGGCTCGGGCAGTTCGGCCGCGACCGCGCGCACGAAGTCCCGGTGCTCGGCGGCCGGCAGCCGGTCGAGCTGCGCCCCGAGGACCACGGTGGCCAGGTAGCTCTCGAACTGCTCGCCGGTCTCGAGCCGGGCGGGGTCCGGCACCAGGGCGACTTCGACCGCGGTGAAGCCGGCCGCTTCCAGGCGCCGCCGCGTCTCCTCCGCGCCGGCGAAGTGCCACGGCTCGGGCTCCTCCCCGGTGACCTTCGCCAGGGCGGCGCGCACCCGCGCGATGTTGCCCTGTCCGCCGCAGTCGGCGACGAACGGCGCTCCCGGCCGCAGCGCCCGCGCGATGTTCGCGAACAGTGCGTGGTGGTCGTGGATCCAGTGGAAGGTCGCCACGCTGAACGCAGCGTCGGCGTCCGTGACCGGCAACGGTCCGGTGAGGTCGGCCTGGATCGCGTCGACCCGGTCGAGGCGATCCGCGAGCTTGGCGCGAAGCCGATCGAGCATCCGGGCGGAGCCGTCCACCGCGATGACGCGCCCCTGTGGCAGCCGGTCGAGCAGCTCCGCGGTGTCGCGCCCGGTGCCACAGCCGGCCTCCAGCACCGTCTCGGCGCCGGAGAGCGGCAGCCGCTCGAGAGTGCGCCGGCCCCAGCGCAGATGCGGTAGCGGCAGGGCGTCGTACGTGGTGGCGTCCCATTCTCTGATCACGGTGATCACCTCTCCTCGTTGGTCACCCTAGCGGCCATCTCACATTACAAGAAGAATCGTCTCGCATATTGAACTCCGGGGAGTTCAAGGCTTGCCTGCACTTGGAGTAACGAGTTGACTACGAAACGTGCATTATTGGTATTCCTCGCGCTCCCGGGCTCGGCGCGCATGAACGACGACCTCGCCCGCGCGCTGCAGGAGTTCCGCAAGGTCCTGGCGTTGCCTACCGTCGGGCGGGCCAACCGTGGCGTGGACCTGGCGGAGCTGCGGCGGCTGATCGAGACCTACCCCGACGAGGCGCGAGCGATCCTGTGGGAGGTCGCCGGGGACTCGCCGGCCCGGTGACCCCGGCGGTCAGGACCCGGCGGGCCCGCGGAACTCCACGCGCCGGCGGCGTACGGGCGGGTCCTCGTCGTCGAAGAGATCCTCGATCCGTACGGCGGGCAGGGGGAACGACTCGATCTCGGCGCGGGTCAGCGGCCAGGGCATCCGGCCCGGGTCGTCGCCCGCGGCGATCGACTCGGCCGCCAGCCGCCGCGCGTACGCCCGCTGCTCCTCAACGTTCATCTCGGTGACCTCGTCAGGACCCGGTGCAGGCGGGGAATAGTCCGCGCGTGCCGGAGGGATAGGCGGTCGCGTCGGTGAACCGGCAGCCGAAACCGGGGCGCGCGACCTTCGCCGGGTCGGTCACCGGGTCGCCGGCCGGGCGGGGGCCGCCGTGCACCCAGCGGGCCAGGTCGTCCCAGGCCTGCCCGGCCTCGGCCGCCGAGAACTCACAGTGCTGCGCGGTACGGATGGCGCGCTGCACGACCAGGCCGGACCGGTGGGCGCGGGCGGCCTCCGACCCGTAGATCTCCTCCATCGAGAACGGCACGAACATGTCGCCCAGTCCGTGCAGGGTCACGACCTTGGCGGTGGGCAGCCCGAAGATCCGGGGGATCTGGGACAGCCGCGCGGAGTGCCGGTCGGCCGGGTCGGCGGGACGGACCCGCTGCACGGTGGCGTTCACGTCGACCGGAGTGTTCGGCGTGTACGGCGTGGCGGCGTTGCCAGCGAGCCGCGCGGGGTCCTGCGCCAGGCTCGTACCGGCCGCCGGAGCGCCCAGGCTGAACAGGAAGTCCTTCCAGAGGGGGAAGGCGGCCTCGGCACCGGGCCGGGGGCCGCCGGAACGGTTGATCGTGATGGCCCGCAGCTGCTTGCCGAGGTCGTTGGCGGTGTCCGGGCCGCCCGGCTTCAGCCCGCCGAGCCCGAGCGCCTGCTCGATCCGGGGCACGGCGTCGGTCAGGTAGTCGGCCGGTGGGGGATAGGCGCGCACGCCGGCCAGGTCCTGGGCCACCAGGTTGTAGTCCAGGAAGAAGTCGAACAGCCGGTTGTCGCCGAGTACCCCGCACATCGGCAGCGCGCCGGAGTAGAGGCCCGGGTACTGCTCGATCGACCGGCCGATCACGTGGCCGCCCATGGACACGCCCGCGAGGTAGGTGCGGCGCGGGCGGCGCTGCAGCCGGGTGAACAGGCCGGCGAGGTCACGGGTCTCCACCACTCCGGATCGCACGTCGTAGTCGTTGTCGGCGTATGAAGACGCGGCCCAGGCGTACCCCTCGCCGATCAGCTTCTGCCGCAGTCCGAAGGCGGGCGGATCGACGGTCAGCGTCGTCGACGCGCCACGGTAACCGTGCGCCCACATCACCAGCTCGCCGTTCCAGTTCGGCGGGACCTCGATGTCGTACGCGGCGTGGTGGAACACGCCCTGGCGCACGGTCGTGGTCCGGCCGCCCACCGTCAGCGGCGGCAGCGCCGGGTTGCTGATCGTGTACGGCGGCAGGGGCCGGTCGTCGGGGACCGTCGCCGCGCCCGCGGGCGGCGCGGTGCCGAGCGACACGGCGACGGCGGCGACGGAGATGAGGGAGGCGAGCCGGCGGAGGCGCAAGGACGATCTCCTTGAAGGAAGCCGTCGTGACCCGGGGTCACCGGGTCACCGGGAACGGCCGGCGCGCCGTTGTCGGCGGTCGTTCACCGGTCGATCTTCCGCACCCTAGAGCCGCGGCCGGGGCCACGGCAAGATCATCGTTCCCTCTCGCGCGCTTCGCGGCCTCGGGCGCCTCGTACCGGGGGTCAGCGCATGCCGCTCATCATCATGACGATGAGGATGGCGACGTGGGTGACGATGACGAACCCGATGATGAACATGAATACGAACTTGGCCGGGCCGTGCTCGAAGACCTTGCCCTCTTTGAGGGGCTTGCGCCCGGCCTGGCGCTTGGCGAGACGCTCCGCGAACTTCTCCTCATAGGACTTCTTACGCGCAGGGGGCTGGTCGCCGGTGGTGAGCTGGTCGCCCGTCATCAATGGAACCCCAATCGTCTGCTGCCCAAGAGGTTAACAACCACAGGTAGTGGAGGATTCCGTCACGTGCCCCGTCCGCCCTGCTCAGACGCCGGGGGACCGCACGGACGCGGCCGGGAGCCGGGCGGCCGGGTGGCGGCGGCCGGGTCATGGGCCGGGCCGCCGCCCGGGCGGACCGTCGATCGGTGCGGAAGCACCCGGACGAGACTGGATAATCGGCGGCACAAGATCGTGATTCCGGTTCGGTGAGAAGGGAATCCATGAGCAGCCACGTCGTCATCGCACCCGACAAGTTCAAGGGGTCGCTGACCGCTCCCGAGGTGGCCGCGCACGTCGCAGCCGGGCTGCGTCGCGTCCATCCGGAGATTCTGCTGATGACCATGCCGGTCGCGGACGGCGGTGACGGGACGGTGGACGCCGCGGTCGCCGCCGGATTCGGCCGGCGCCGGGTGGTCGTCAGCGGGCCGACCGGTGAGCCCGTCACGGCGTCGTACGCGGTCCGTGGTGAGACCGCGGTCGTCGAACTGGCCGAGGCGTCCGGGTTGCGCGTGCTCCCCGGTGGTGTGCCTGCGCCGCTGACGGCCTCCAGCCACGGCACCGGCGAGTTGATCGCCGCGGCGGTGGCGGACGGCGCGCGTCAGATCGTCCTCGGCCTGGGCGGCAGCGCCTGCACCGACGGCGGCGCGGGCATGGCCGCCGCGCTGGGCGCCCGTCTCCTCGACTCCCAGGGCCGGGACCTCCCGCCGGGTGGAGCCGCGCTGCGGGACCTCGACGCCGTCGACACCTCCGCGCTGACCGATCGGCTGAGCGGGGTCACGGTCGTGGTGGCGGGCGACGTCGACAGCCCGTTGCTCGGGCCGGACGGCGCTGCCCGCGTGTACGCGCCGCAGAAGGGGGCGGGCCCGGACCAGGTCGAGATCCTCGAGGCGGGACTGGCCCGCCTCGACGCGGTCGTCCGCCGCGACCTCGGCCTGGTGATGGCCGGCCTCCCCGGGGCCGGCGCGGCCGGTGGGGTGGGGTTCGGCGCGCTGACGTTCTTGTCCGCCCGGATGGAGCCGGGCATCGCCTACCTGCTCGACCTGCTGGGATTCGCCGCGCGGCTCGATGGCGCGCGGCTCGTGGTGACGGGGGAGGGCTCCCTGGACGCTCAGAGCCTGCGCGGCAAGGCGCCGGTGGGCGTGGCGCAGGCGGCCCGGCGGGCGGGGGTGCCGGTCGTCGCCGTGTCCGGGCGGCGGGCACTGAGCGAGGAGCAACTCCGCGGCGCGGGGTTCGCCGGCGCCTACGCGCTCACCGACCTCGAACCCGACCCGGTGCGCTGCATGGAGGACGCGGGCCCCCTCCTCGAACGGCTCGCCGAGGAGATCGCCCGGTCCGTACTGGACGAGCCGTTGAGCAGCAGGGAACCGGCCCCCTGAGCGCGCCCGCCCGGCCGGCCGCGGAGAGGCACTCGGCCGCGCCGCGGGGAACGCCCAGCCGACCGGGACCGCAGGTGAGCGCGCTCAGCACAGGTCACGATGCTTCAGCCCGCCGCGGGTGACGTCGTGAGCCGGCCGACGCCGGCCAGCAGCCGGCCTTTGGTCTCCGGGCCGTCGGCCCGCCACTTGGCGACGTGTACGAGACCGGGGTCGACGAGGTCGAAGCCGGTGAACAGGCGCTCGATCTCCGCCCGGGAACGGATCACGGCGGGGGCGCTGGCCTTGGCGTAGGCGTTCTCTATGCGTTCGCGCTGCTCCGGGGTGAGCCCTTCGGACGTGCCGGTGGACAGGGCCAGGAAGCTGCCGGGCGCCATGACCTCCTTCAACGTCGTGATCACCTCTTCGCCCTCCGGGACGAAGTGGAGGACGGCGACGGCGAGCAGGGCGACCGGCCGGTCGAAGTCGATCAGCCGCTTGAGGGCCGGGTCGCCCAGGACCTCGTGGGGGCGGCGGATGTCGGCCTGCACGGTGGCGACGCGGTCGTCGGTGACGCGGAAGGCCTGGTTGTGCGCGAAGACGATCGGGTCGTTGTCGACGTAGACGACGCGGGCGGCCGGGCGGATCTCACGGGCGACCTCGTGCACGTTCGGCGAGGTCGGGATACCCGTGCCGAGGTCGAGGAACTGGTCGATCCCCTGCTCGGCGAGGTGGCGCACGGCGCGGACGAGGAAGGCACGGTTGGCGCGGACGAGCTCCCGCTGCTCGGGGTGGGCGGCGATGACCTTCTCGGCCGCCTCCCGGTCGGCGGCGAAGTTGTCCTTGCCGCCCAGCCAGTAGTCGTACATGCGAGCGGGGGACGGTGTGTGGACGTCGATGACGTCGGGCATCCGTTCCTCCATGATCGCCAAGCCTAGAGGGTGACCCGACAAGCTGTAATGATCACGGTAAATCATGGCCACCTTAGGCCACCTCAAGAATCCTCAAGACCGTGTGTGGCGCCGGCCTCTAGGCGATCAGCCCGTCGCGGGCCGCGCGGCGACCTCGCGCGGGGTCATGAGGCATCCCCGGACAGGGCCGCGGTGAGGGCCGGGAGGCCGCCGGTGGCGCGGGCGATGGTGAGGTGGTCGTGGTAGTCGCGCGTCTCGACGATCAGGCCGTCGCGGACGCGCAGCACCTGGACGTTGGCCGCGGTCAGGACCTCGTCGGCGGCGGGGATGTCGTAGTCGAACTCCGCGATGACCACCTCGGGGTCCGCCGTCTCGTGGACGACGACGTTGCGGACGCCGAACCGCAGGCCCATCCGGGCCGCGCCGGCGAATCGCGCCCGGATCGCCTCCCTGCCCTCCAGGCGGCGGGGCGCGTCCTGTCCCGAGGGGGCGAACGGCTGGTGGGCCACGGCGTCCTCGGCGTACAGGTCGGCGAGGTCGTTCCAGCGTCCCTCCGCGATGCCGCGGCTGAGGCGCTCGAACACGGCGCGCGGACCGGTGGATTCGGGCATGCGAGACTCCTGACGAGATCGTCGAACGATTCGGAGTGATCACTCCGAATCGGATTATCCGGAGTGGCGACTCCGTACGTCAATGAGGAAGGTGTACATGACGGCACCGCGGCGTGCGTCCGCCACGGGCGGAGGACGGCCGGTCCGCGCCGACGCGTTGCGCAACCGCGCGCGGGTCCTGGAGGCAGCCGAGGCGGTCTTCGCCGAGCACGGAACCACCGCCTCCACCGAGCAGGTGGCCCGGCGGGCCGGCGTCGGCGTCGGCACCGTCTTCCGCCACTTCCCGACGAAGGAGGCACTGCTCGAGGCGGTGTTCGTCGCCCGCCTGGACCGGCTCGCCACCGAGGCCGACGCGCTGATGAGCGCGGAGGACCCGGGCGCGGCCTTCTTCGGCTTCTTCGCCCGCGTCGTCGATCATGCCGCGACCAAGAACGCCCTGTCCGCCGCGCTGGCCGAGGCGGGGGTCGACGTACGGGCGAGCACGGCCGGGACGGGCCGGGAGCTCAGGCGCGCGCTCGGCGCGCTCCTGGGACGCGCGCAGGAGGCGGGGGCGGTGCGGTCGGACGTCGGCCTGCCCGAGATCCTGACCCTGCTGGTCGGCGCGTCCCAGGCGGCCGAGCACGTCGGCGGCGACGCCGGGGTACGGGCGCGCGCCCTCGCCGTCGTCTTCGACGGGCTGCGCGCCGCCCCGGATCCGTCTCCCTGAGGCCGAGCCGCCGCCGGCTCGGTCCGGCCGGGCGCCGGGCCGCCTCCCGCTTGACCGGCCGGGTGCCGGGCCGCCTCCGGCTCGGCCGTCTGGCCGAGGCCGGGCCGCCCCGCCCGGGCCGCCTGAGGAGCCGACGCCGGCGGCCGGCGGGAGGTCAGGACGTGAGGGCCAGCCCGGCGAGGTGACGGGCGATGCCGTTGACGTCGGTGTTCTGCACGTTGCTGAGCACGGCGACGGCGATGTCGTCGTCGGGCAGGTAGACGTTGCTGGCGTGGAACCCCTCGAGCAGGCCCGGATGGTAGAGGTACCGGTGCCCGTTCAGCCGGTCGACGAGCCAGCCGAAGGCGTAACCGGTGGAGGGGGAGTCGAGGCAGCCGCCGGACGGGCAGTCGGCCTGGGAGGTGAAGGCCAGCTTCACGGTGGCCGCCGGTGCGACGAGGTGCGCGCCGAACGACCGGTCCCAGCGTGTCAGGTCGTCGGCGGTGGTGTAGACGCCGCCGGCGGCGTACGCCTCCGACCCGATGATGTGGCCCGCCGGCTTGCCGACGGACAGGTAGCCCCTGGCCCAGCCGTCCGGCGGGTCGCCGTCGGTGTAGCCGGTGTGCCGCAGGTCCAGCGGCGCGGTGATCTGCTCGCTGAGTACGTCGCCGAGCTTCTTGCCGGTGACCTTCTCGATGATCGCGCCGGCGAGGATGTAGCCCGAGTTGCTGTACTTCCAGCCCGTCCCCGGCTTGAAATCAAGGGGCTTGTTGACGAACCGGCTGATGATCTCCTTGGGCGTGGTCGGCTTGTCCAGCTTCGGGAAGAAATCCGGCATCTCTGAGATGTCGGGGATGCCGGAGGTGTGGACGAGGATCTGGCGGATCGTGATCCGCTTCCACGCGCTCGGGCAGCCCTTGATGTAGGTCGGGACGAGGTACGGGCACACCGGGTCGTCCAGCTTCAGCTTGCCCTGGTCGCGCAGCTTGAGCACGAGCATGGCGGTGAACTGCTTGCTCACCGAGGCGATCCGGAAGATGGTGTCCGGACGGTTGGGGATGTTCTTGGCCTCATCGGCCTTGCCGGCGGCGAAACGGGCCAGCACCTGGCCGCGCCGCACGACCGTCACCGCGCCCGTGAGCTTCCCCTTCCGGGCCAGCCCCCGGAGGTAGGAGTCGATGGCGGCCGCGCTCGGGTCGCCGGGTGGCGCCGGTGACGTGGCCAGCGGGCTCGGCGCGGGACTGGCGGCCCGGGACGCGGAGGTCGCGGCCGCGCGCGGCGGATGCGCCTCCCCTCCGCCGGGATCGCTGCTGCACCCCGTGACCGTCGCGGCGAGCAGCGCCAGCGCGGCGCCGGTACGGGCCGGATGAAGACGTGCCATGGTCGCTCCACGGCGTGTCGGTCGCACTTGTCGAACCTGCCAATGATCCCCAGGGGCACGGACCCCTGCAGGCTATCCGCCGTGGGCGGCAAGATCGCCCATCTCGCGTCACGACGAATGAGCCTTGACTACTCAGGGTAGTGCTCGTGGCGGACGGTGAATTCCGGGGGGACCAATGCGAGCCATTACGGTGTCCGAATTCGGGGCCGAGCCGGAGCTGACCGAGCAGCCGGTACCCGAGCCGGGCCCCGGCGAGGTTCTCGTCCGGATGAACGCCGCCGGGCTCAACCCGTTCGACTGGAAGGTCATCGACGGAGCGATCCCGGACGCGGTGTTCCCCCTGATCGTGGGCACCGACGGGGCGGGCACCGTCGAGCGGGCCGGACCTGACGTCACCGGCGTACGCCCCGGTGATCCGGTCTTCGGCCAGTTCGGCGATCCACGGCGCGGACGCGGGTCGTACGCCGAGTGGGCCATCGCCCCGGAAGGTGCCGTCGCGCCGCCCCCGCAGACGATCGCGCTGAGTGAGGCCGCGGCTGTTCCGACCGCCGGGACGACGGCGCTCAACCTCGTCGACCGGATCGGTGACGCACACCGCCTGCTCATCGTCGGCGCGACGGGAGGCGTCGGCACCTTCGCCACGCAGCTGGCCGCCGCCCGCGGGATCACGGTCGTCGCCACCGCGACCGCCGACAAGGCCGACCTGATGCTGGCGCTGGGCGCGGCCGAGATCGTCGACCACACCGCCGGGCCCCTCGCGGGGCAGCCGGCCGCCCCCGTCGACGCCGTGATCGACCTGGTCAGCGACACCGAGGGCCTCCGTGGGCTGCTGCCGGTCGTCCGTCCCGGCGGCACGGTGCTCAGCCCGGTCTTCGCAGTGCCGGAGGAGGGCCTCCCCGGCGTCGACGCCGCCAACCTCCTGAACGAGGCGGGCGCCGAACGGCTCGAGCGCATCGCCCGGGAGATCGACGCGGGCCGGGTCCGCGTCCTCATCGGCGACACCGTCACCCTGCCCCAGGCACCGGTGGCGCTCGCCCGCAGCAGGGCCGGGCGGGCCCGGGGAAAGACCGTCATCGTCATCTGACCGGGGGCGTGAGCTCGCGGACGCCCGCCCGCCGCCCGCGGTGCACGGCGGGCGGCGGCGGTGCGCGGCAAGCGGCGGTGCGCGGCCGGCCGCGGTGCCCGCTCGGCCGTGGTGCCCGGTCGTCCCCCCGCTCGGCTGCGGCGCCCGGCCGGCAGCCGGCGCACGGCAGACTGGGCGCATGCGCGCGAGCCGCCTGGTGTCCCTCCTGCTCCTCCTGCAGTCACGGGGCCGCATGACCGCACAGGAACTGGCGGACGAGCTCGAAGTGTCCCTGCGCACCATCTACCGCGACGTGGAGTCCCTGTCGGCGGCGGGCGTTCCGGTGTACGCCGACCGCGGCCCGGCCGGCGGGTACCGGCTCCTCGACGGCTACCGGACGCGCCTGACCGGGCTCACCGCCGAGGAGGCCGAGTCGCTGTTCCTCACCGGCCTGCCCGGGCCTGCGGCCCAGCTCGGCCTCGGCACGGTCCTCGCCGCGGCCGAGCTGAAACTCATGGCGGCGCTGCCCCGGCAGTTGGCCGAGCGCGCCGCCCGCATCCGCGAGCGCTTCCACCTCGACGCTCCGGGCTGGTTCCACGACGGCGAGCCCACGCCGTACCTGAACACCGTCGCCGACGCCGTCTGGCGGCAGCAGCGCCTGCACATGCGCTACCGCCGGTGGAAGACGCCCACGCCTGTCACCCGCACCGTCGACCCCCTCGGCCTGGTGCTGAAGGCGGGCAGCTGGTACCTCGTCGGCCGCTCGGAGGGAGGGGAGCGCACCTACCGCGTCGACCGGATCCTCGCGCTGCAGCCGCTGGAGGAGGAGTTCGAGCGGCCGGCGGACTTCGATCTCGGCGAGTTCTGGCGGTCCTACCTCGCCCGGTTCCGTGACGCGATGTTCAACGGTGAGGCGGTCGTCCGGTTCTCCCCGGCAGGGCTGCGGATCCTCCGCCACCTGGTCACGCCGGAGGTGATCCGCGCGGCGCAGCGCAACGCCGGCCCCCCGGACGAGGAGGGCTGGGTGCGCACCGTCATCCCCATCGAGTCGGTCCGTCACGCCCACACCGAGCTGCTGAAGTTCGGCGCCGAGGCGGAGGTCCTCGAACCCCCGGAGCTGCGCGAGCTCGTCATCGCGTCCGCGCGCGCCATGCTCGACCGCTACGACGCCGCCCGGACGTGACACGTCCCGCCGGGGAGGGTTCGCGCCCTGCCCGGCGGGACGGTTCGCGGATCAGGCGTTCTCGCCCGGTCGCCCGAACGGGCCGGTGTCCTCCGCCTGGTCACCGGCGACCCGGCGGTCGTTCGGCTCGGGTGCCCGCGGCGCGGTCCGCCCGGCCGGAGCGGTCCGCCCGGCCGGCGGGGTCGCGATCGGCTGGGGCGTGGCCTGCCTGGGTTCGGCGTGCTCCGGCGGGGTCACCGGGGGACGCCCGGTGCGGCGCGGCAGCGGCTGCGTCGCCTGGATGGGGCCGGGCCGGTCCTCGCGCACCGGCCGGGGCTCCTCCACCGTCGGAGCCTCCTCGGTGTACGCCGCCTCACGCTCGGCGAGGCGGGCGTCCTTGACGCCGACCACGGCGAGACGGCCGAGCGCCACCGCGGCGAAGAACAAGGCCACGGCGCCCAGGCCGGACAGCAGCGCGACCTGCTCCACCACCTGGCGCGTCGTCCCGCCGACGGGGACGCCGAGCCGGTCGGAGGCGGACCACAGCGTGCTGAGCGGGCCGCCGACGATGAACCAGGCACCGCCGAGCGCGGCGATCCACGCGCCGGCGGCGGCCGTGGCCCGGTTGGCGCTCACCAGCAGGATCAGGCCGCCCACCAGCAGGGCGCAGGCCGGCAGGATCTCCAGCCAGACCCGCCCGGCCGTGAACGACCACGCCTTGTCCGGAGCGAACGCGAAGTGGAAGTACGGGCCGACGAGCGCGGCCAGCCCGCCCCACAGGCCGAGCAGCACGAGGATGACGCCGCTGAGCGCACCCCTGCTGCGAGGTACTCGTAGCATCCCGGTCATTGGAAATCAGCTCCCTGAAGTCTCGGGCGCCTACGGATTACCCGGAGATGACCCTTTCAAGCGCGTCCTTGCCCTGTGCTTCGCGGGCATCTGGGCCGGTATAACGGGCGGAGTCGTCGTCATGAGAGGGGACCGGTGACAGAGGAAGGCGTGGTGATCCCACGCGACCGTGACCTCGCGCTGCTGCGGCGGTACGAGCCGATCCTTACCTACACGAGGGGTGAGCGGTTCTTCCCCGTCGACGCCGAGGACTACATCCGCTGCTGCAGTCTGTGGCAGGGCGACCAACGGCTCGTGGAGGCGGGTGAGCTCACCGCGGACCGCCTCGTCGCCGCGGCCGCCGACCGCGCCGGCGCCGAGCTGTCGCTGCTGCTCGTCCAGCGGCCGTTCGACCGGCGGGAGGTCCGCGCCCACCGCGCCCACGCCAAGCCGCCCATCGCCCGCTCCGGCCGCCTGGCCGCCGTCGGCCTCATCGGGCGGGTCTTCGACGTGCTGCTGCGCGCCTCGCTGTTCCTGCGTGGCTCGGTGCCCGGCGGGGTCGCGGCGGCGGCCGCCGACCTCGGCGAGCGGCATCTGAGCCGTGACCAGGCCACCTACTACGGCCGGGTGGTCCGCGAGGGCGGCTACATCGTGCTGCAGTACTGGTACCTGTACGCCATGAACGACTGGCGGACGACGTTCGCCGGGGTCAACGACCACGAGGCCGACTGGGAGTCGGTGACCGTCTACCTCACCGACACCGAGGACGGCCCGCGCCCGGCCTGGGTGGCGGTCTCCGCGCACGACGAGCGCGGCGACGACCTGCGCCGCCGGTGGGACGACCCCGATCTGCGCAAGGAGGGCGACCACCCCGTCGTGTTCGTCGGGGCCGGCTCGCACTCCGGCGCGTTCCTGCCCGGCCAGTACCTCGTCACCGTCAACCCCGCGCGGCTGCGGCGCTACGTCCGCTGGGCGCAGCGCCTGATGGGCCTGGCCTTCCCCTGGTCGCGGGAGGAACGGCGGCACGGCGTCGGCATCCCCTTCATCGACTACGCGCTCGGCGACGGGGAGCGCATCGGCCCCGGCCGGGACCGTACGTGGCGGGCGGTGCTCATCTCCGACGAGACGCCATGGGTCCGGGGGTTCCGCGGGCTGTGGGGCCGGGACACCCGCGACTGGGTCGGCGGCGAGCGCGCCCCCGCCGGTCCGCGCTACGAACGGGACGGCCGCGTACGGACCCTGTGGGCCGACCCCCTCGGCTGGGCCGGCCTGCAGAAGATCCCGCCGAGCCCCGAGGAGGAACGACGGGACCTGCGAGCCCGGATCGCGGCCCTCGACGAGGAGATCAAGGCCGCCGATGCCGCCATCGAGCGCGACCGCGAGGAGTTGCGCCGGCTCCGCGCGACGGCGACCTCCCTCGCGGGGCACCGGAACACCAGGAACCTCGCCCGCCGGCGGGCCGCCGAGGTCGCCAGGGCCGAGGCCGCCCTGGCCGTGCTCGTCCGCGACCGCACCGAACTGGCCGAGGAGCGCGCCGCGCACGAGGCGACACTGACCCGCCCGTTCGCTCCGGAGACCCCGAACGCGCACCTGCGCGAGCCGCACCTGCCGTACACGCCGTTCCGGGGGCCGCGCACGCGGTTCCTGCACACGTGGGCGGCGCTGAGCACGCCGCTGTTCCTCCTGGCGGTGGTCGGCGTCTTCGTCGTCCCGCACGAGCCGGTCGCGATCCTCCTCGCCGCCGTCGTGCTGCTGTTCGTCACGATGGAGGCGTGGGTCCGGCGCAAACTGCTGTCCTTCGCCACCGGGCTGCTGACGCTCGCCGGCGGCCTGGCCGTCGCGGTGGGGCTCGGGCTGGCGGTGAAGTACGGCGGCCGGTACGTCCTGCTGGCGCCCCTCGTGGTCGTCGCCGGGGTGCTCCTGGTCGTCAACCTCCGTGAACTGTTCCATCGCTGAAGAACGCCGCGTCGACCTGGTCGGCGAGCGGCCGTGCCCCGGACCGGTTGTCCACCACGGTGTGGGGGACGACCGGAGGCTCGTCGAACCGTACGCCCGCGAGGAACCGCTCGAAGCCCTCCAGCTTCCCTGCGTCCCGCTCCAGCCCGCGGCCGAGCAGCCGGGCACGCAGCGTCTCGGCGTCGGAGCGGACCCAGAGGAGGTGGACCGGCGGGCCGCCCAGCTCCTCTACCCAGGCCTGCCAGCGCCCCGCGTCATGGACCTGGCCGGTGAACGGGCCGCTCAGCAGCACCGGGCAGCCGTACGACCGGATCTCCCGCGCCGTCGCGGTCATCCCCGCGTACTCGTGGGCCTTCACGTGCTCGTCGTACCAGGGGCCCTCACGTTCGCCGTCCGGCCGTCCCGCCGCCCGCAGCGTGGCGGCGACGAACGGCCCGTACATCGTGTCCTTGTCCAGCAGGGCGGGCACCGGCCGCAGCCGGGACAGCAGGAGCCGCGCCACGGTCGACTTACCGGCGGCGGGCGGCCCGGAGACGATCCAGAGGTCGGCGGGATTCAGATCGCGCATGGCCTGATCCTGCCCGGCCGCGTTCTCCGGCCCGCGCCCAGGTCCCATCGCGAGCACTTCCGCGCGTGCTCCCGCTCGACGTCCTCAGGGGGCGAAGTACAACCGTGACGGCGATACCGTCGTAGCCGGGAGATGGGATCATGGGGTCTCACCACCCGGCCCTGCGGACCTCGAGGAGACGTGGCGAATGGCGCCCAGCGATGCCGGTGACGACCCGCTGACCTGCACGTTCTGTGGAAAGAGCCAACAGCGCGTGCGGAGGCTGATCGCGGGTCCGGCCGGGGTCTGCATCTGCGACGAGTGCGTCGCGATCTGCAACGAGCTCATCGATGACGACGAGGACGACCGGGCCGCCGTCGGCGCGCCGCCGAAGCCCCGCGAGATCCACGCGTTCCTCGACCAGTACGTCGTCGGCCAGGACGAGGCCAAGAAGACCCTCGCGGTGGCCGTCTACAACCACTACAAGCGCCTTCGGGCCCGCCGCCGGGCGGACCACCGGGACGCCGTCGAGCCGGGCAAGTCCAACATCCTGATGATCGGGCCGACCGGCTCCGGCAAGACGCACCTGGCCCAGACCCTGGCCCGGATCCTCGACGTGCCGTTCGCGATCGCCGACGCGACCTCGCTCACCGAGGCCGGCTACGTCGGGGAGGACGTCGAGAACATCCTGGTGGCGCTGCTGCGCGCCGCCGACCACGACGTCCGCCGGGCCGAGACCGGGATCGTCTACATCGACGAGATCGACAAGCTCGCCCGCAAGGCCGACAACCCCTCCCTGACGCGGGACGTCTCGGGGGAGGGAGTGCAGCAGGCCCTGCTGAAGATCCTCGAAGGCACGGTCGCGAGCGTTCCGCCGGAGGGTGGCCGCAAGCATCCTCAGCAGGAGTTCGTCCAGATCGACACCACCGATGTGCTGTTCATCTGCGGCGGCGCGTTCGCCGGCCTGGAGCGGTTCGTCGAGCGGCGGTCCGGGCGCCGGGAGGTCGGCTTCGGCGCCGTCGCCGGCGCGGAGACCGGCCGGGAGGAGCCCGCCGCCCGGGTGATGCCCGAGGATCTGCGGGAGTTCGGGCTGATCCCGGAGTTCGTCGGCCGGCTCCCCGTGCTGTCGGTCGTCGAGCCCCTGGACCGCGCGGCGCTCGTCCGCATCCTGACCGAACCGCGCAACGCGCTGCTCAAGCAGTACCGCGAGCTGTTCGCGATGGACGGCGTCGAGCTGGAGTTCACCGGCGACGCCGTCGACGCGATCGCCGACCAGGCGCTCCTGCGCCGCACCGGGGCCCGGGCGCTGCGCGCCATCTGCGAGGAGGTCCTGCTCAACGTGATGTACGAGGTGCCGGGGCGGGACGACATCGCCAAGGTCGTGGTCACCCGGGAGACGGTGCTGCGGAACGTCAACCCGACCCTGGTGCCGCGCGAGCGCCCGTACGACGGACAGGAGCGCCCCGAGAAGTCGGCTTAGCGGGCCCCCGCCCAGCGCCAGGACGGGTCCCGCGTAGCGGCCGCGACGCCTGCCGGCGCGGTGGCCGCCCGGCCGATCAGAGTGACATAGGTCGCGCCCGGGGACCCCGGAAACGGTGTTCTCGCAGGTCAGTGGATCAATGTGGCGGGGTATCGTCGATTTGACGCTATCCCGGGCGAATGTGCAGGATTAACGGTATGAACAGCTACCTCGTGACGCGCAGGCACATCGACCTGCTCCGCGTCACGTCGATGAGCTGTCGGCCGAGCTCCGGCCGCCCCGTCACACACTGACCGGGCGCCTTCCTCGAGTCTGCACCGATCCTGAGCCGACCCCTCGGCCGGTCCCCGCAGACGCCTTCTCGCCGCTTCCGCGTCGCGGCATCCCATCGACGCGGGCACATACGCGCATACTGCCCGGAGGAGAACCCCCATGCGTCCGTTGCGAGCCCTCGCAACCACCGCCGTCGCCATCGCCGCCGCCGGCGCCCTGTCGGCGTGCGGCGGAGGCGATTCGAAGGCGTCCGCCGACAACCCGTACAAGCTGCTCCAGCCCGGCGTCCTGCGCACGGCCACGCTGACCGACGCCCCGCCGAACGTCTACCTGAAGAACGGCAAGTTCACCGGCTTCGACAACGACCTGCTGACCGCGGTCGCAGCCAAGATCGGGCTGAAGGTGCAGTTCGCCGGCACCGACTTCTCGGCCCTCCTGTCGCAGGTGGCCACCCACAAGTACGACGTCGGCAGCTCCTCGATCACCATCACCGAGGCCCGCAAGAAGACGGTGGCGTTCACCAACGGCTACGACTTCGGCTACTTCGGCCTCGACGTGCCGGCCGGTTCGCCCCTCACGGGCTTCGACCAGCTCAAGGGCAAGCGCGTCGTCGTCGTCCAGGGAACGGTCCAGGACGACTACGCGACCAAGCAGGGCCTCAACCCGGTCCGGGTCCCCGACTACAACGGCGCGCTCAACCAGCTGAAGTCCAAGACCGCCGACGCCTGGATCGCCCCGGCCGAGATCGGCGAGAAGACCGCCAAGGACAGCGGCGGCAAGGTCGTCGCCGCCGCGAAGATGCTCGGCTCGACGCCGATGGCGTTCGCGGTCGCCAAGGACAACCCCAAGCTGCGCGAGGCGCTCGACAAGGGACTCGACGAGGTCATCAAGGACGGCACCTGGACCAAGCTGCAGGAGGAGTACTACCCCGGGCGTCAGGTGCCCAAGGAGTTCAAGCCGGGCAGCGGCACGGTGACCTTCCCGCCGGTCCAGGCCTCGGGCGCGCCCGCCGCGTCCCCGTCGTCCTGACCGGCCGACCGAACACTGACGCGCGCGGGCCGATGGGAGAAGTCCGATGGACCAGCTGAGCACGTTGTGGGACACCTTCTTCAACTGGCAATCCATGCGGCAGGCCCTGCCCGACATGCTCAAGACGGGCCTGCCGAACACGCTGATCCTCTCGGCCATCTCGGCGCTGATCGGCACGGTGCTCGGGATGCTGCTGGCCATGGCCGGCATCTCCCGGCACCGCTGGCTCCGCTGGCCCGCGCGCGTCTACACCGACATCTTCCGCGGCCTGCCCGCCGTGGTCACCATCCTGCTGATCGGCGTCGGCCTGTCGCAGATCGGGATGAAGATGTGGGGACCTAACCCGTACCCCCTTGGCATCCTGGCCCTCTCGCTGATCGCCACCGCCTACATCGGCGAGATCTTCCGGTCCGGGATCCAGAGCGTCGACCCCGGCCAGTTCGAGGGGGCGCGGGCCCTGGGCTTCTCCCACTCGGCGGCCCTCCTGCTAGTGATCATCCCGCAGGGCATCCGCCGGGTGCTGCCCGCCTGGGTCAACCAGCTGATCGCGTTGATCAAGGACTCCAGCCTCGTCTACTTCCTCGGCCTGGCCGCCGGCCAGCGCGAGCTGTTCCGCATCGGGCAGGACGCCGCCGCGAACACCGGCAACGAGTCGGCGCTGCTGCTGGCCGGCCTCGTCTACCTGGTGCTCACGGTGCCGCTGACCCACTTCGTGAACTACGTCGACCACCGGCTGCGCCAGGGACGCCGTACGAGGACCGGCCCGCCGGACGCCGACGAGACGCTCCTGACGGCCGGCGAGACGCCGCTTCCCGTGACGAGTGAGGGCCTGAAGTGACCGAAGAACAGCAGGAGACGTTCTCCTCCGTCAGCCTGGCCACCCGCGACATCCACCTGGCCTTCGGGACGAACCGGGTGCTGCGCGGCGTCGACCTCGACGTCGGCAAGGGCGAGACCGCGTGCGTGATCGGCCCGTCCGGCTCGGGCAAGTCGACGTTCCTGCGGACCATCAACCGGCTCATCGAGCCGGACAAGGGCGACGTCCTCCTCGACGGCGTCAGCGTCCTGGACCGCGACCCCGACCGGCTGCGGCAGCAGATCGGCATGGTGTTCCAGCAGTTCAACCTGTTCCCGCACATGAACGTCCTGCGCAACCTCATGCTGCCGCTGCGCCGCATCCGCAAGCTGTCCGCCGACGAGGCCGAACAGGTCGCCCGCCACCAGCTGGAGCTCGTCGGGCTCGCCGACAAGGCCGGCTCCCGGCCGGGCCACCTGTCCGGCGGGCAGCAGCAGCGGGTGGCGATCGCCCGCGCGCTCGCGATGCGGCCCGAGGTGATGCTCTTCGACGAGGCGACCTCGGCCCTCGACCCCGAGCTGGTCAAGGGCGTACTGAGCCTGATGGCCGACCTGTCGCGGCAGGGCATGACGATGGTCGTCGTCACCCACGAGATGGGTTTCGCCCGCGAGGCCTCCGACGTCGTCGTCTTCCTCGACCAGGGCGTCGCCGTCGAGACGGGCCCGCCCGAGAAGATCTTCGACTCCCCGGACAGCCCGAGACTCCGCCAGTTCCTCAGCGACGTCCTCTGAGCCCCACCCGGCTCATCCGGGCCGCGCGGCGGCGTGGGGGGCCGGATCGATCAGCCACTTCGACATCGGTACGGACGTGGCAGGCCGGGCGAACCGGTCATCCCTCCGTCATCGCCGACGGCAATGAGTCTGCGGCGGCGGCGATGTGACCACGGCGGCGGCGAAGGGGCGCAGGCGGGCGGGCCGCTGGTCGGTCAGGCGGGGATGCGGAGGGTGTTACGGGACAGGCGGGTGACCAGGGCGGAGTCGATGTCGTGGCCGAGGCCCGGCTGGGTGAGGGGGACGGCGACGACACCGCCGTTGGCGCGGACCGGCGGGGAGACCACGGCGGTTTGGGACGGGGTCTCGCTGACGTCGCTGGGCAGGTCGCAGCCGGGCAGCGCGGCCAGCGCGACGGCCGCCGCCTGGCCGATGCCGAAGCCCGCCGCGCCCCCGCACCAGGCGTCCCAGCCGGACGCGAGGGCGCGGTCGTGGGCGCCGCGCGCGGCCGTGAGGCCACCGAGGCGTGAGATCCGCAGGCCGAGCATCCGGCCCGCGCCGATCGCGATCGCCGCGTCGACCGTGTCCAGGTCCGCGGGGTCCAGGCACACGGGCGTCTCGATCGCGCGCTGCAGCCGGGCGTGGGCGGCGAGGTCGGCGCCGGTGAACGGCCGCTCGATCGCGAGGAGCCCGTACGCGTCCAGGGCCTCCAGAGCGGACAGGTGCGCCGCCTCCTCGGTGTACGCCTCGCCGGCGTCGGCCTGCAGGGCCAGCGCGGGGAACGCCTGGCGCACGGCCCGTACGGGCTCGATGTCCCAGCCGGGCTGCACGGCCAGCGTGACACGGGCATAACCGGCGCTGACCAGACGGTTCACGCGGGTGAGCAGCACGTCGAGCATGGGCTCGGCGGTGAGGCGGGCGCCGGCCACGATCGAGGTGCGGGTGCCGCCGAGGGCGTGCGCGAGCGGGGTGCCCTGACGGCGGCACCACAGGTCCCAGCAGGCGATGTCGATGGCCGAGGCGGCCGGGTGGCCGCCGAGTCCGCCGACGTCCACGACCTCCTCCGGCAGCTCCCAGTCGAGGTCGAGGAGCGCCGGGCCGACGCGCTCCTCGATGTCGGCCCAGCAGGCGTCGGACGCCGCGACCTCGCCCCAGCCGACGGCGCCGTCCTGGTCGCAGACCCGCACCACGATGCTCTCCGGCCGCCGGCCGTGGGGCATCGTCATGCGGTAGGCCTCGAACCCCTCGATGCGGGGCATGTCACCGTCCTCGCCTAGACATCACCTCTATGATCCACCCATCACGGACGTGCCCTGACGGCGGAGGCCGATGCGGGGCCCGGCCCGCGGATCGGGGATCTACCAGCTGGCGTGCAGTGGCTTGCCCTCCGCGTAGCCCGACGGGCTCTGCACGCCGACCAGGGCGTACTCGTGCAGCTCCTCCAGCGTCCGCGCGCCCGCGTACGTGCAGGCGCTGCGCAGCCCGGCGATGATCGTGTCGAGCAGATCCTCGACGCCGGGGGACTGCGGGTCGATGTACATCCGCGACGTCGAGATGCCCTCTTCGAACAGCGCCTTGCGGGCGCGGTCGAACGGGGAGTCCTCGGACGTGCGGAGCCGGACGGCGCGGGCGGAGGCCATGCCGAAACTCTCCTTGTACAGCCGGCCGTCGGCGGCGCGCTGAACGTCGCCGGGGGACTCGTACGTCCCGGCGAACCACGAGCCGATCATGACGTTGGCGGCTCCGGCAGCGAGCGCGAGGGCCACGTCGCGCGGGTGACGGACACCGCCGTCGGCCCAGATGTGCCGGCCCAGCCGGCGGGCCTCGGCCGCGCACTCCACGATCGCGGAGAACTGCGGGCGGCCGACACCCGTCATCATCCGCGTCGTGCACATCGCCCCGGGACCGACGCCGACCTTGACGATGTCGGCGCCCGCCTCGACCAGGTCGCGTACGCCCTCGGCGGTCACCACGTTGCCCGCTACGATCGGGACGCGCGGATCGAGCGCGCGGACCCGCCGCAGCGCGCTGAGCATCTTCTCCTGGTGCCCGTGCGCGGTGTCGATGACCAGTACGTCCGCGCCGGCGTCGAGCAGCGCGCCGGCCTTCTCCTCCACGTCGCCGTTGACGCCGAGGGCGGCGGCGACGCGCAGGCGGCCGTCCGCGTCGACGGCGGGCTGGTAGAGCGTGGCGCGCAGCGCGCCGGTACGGGTCAGCACGCCGACGAGCCGGCCCTGCCCGTCGATCACCGGGGCGAGCCGGTGGCCGCGGCCGTGCAGGATTTCGAACGCCTTCTGCGGGTCGATGTCGTCGGGGAGCGTGAGGACGTCCCGCGACATCACCTCGCGGAGCTGGGTGAACCGGTCGACGCCCATGCAGTCGCCCTCGGTGACGACCCCGGCGGGGCGGTCGTCCTCGACGACCACGACCGCGCCGTGTGCCCGCTTGTGCAGCAGGCCGAGCGCGGCGCCGATCGTGTCGCCGGGACCGAGCTTGATGGCCGTGTCGACGATGAGGTGCCGGGTCTTCACCCAGCGGATGACGTCGGAGACCACGTCGAGGGGGATGTCCTGGGGGATGACCGCCAGGCCGCCGCGCCGGGCGATCGTCTCGGCCATGCGCCGGCCGGAGACCGCCGTCATGTTCGCGACGACGATGGGGATGGTGGTACCGCTGCCGTCCGCGGTCGACAGGTCGACGTCGAGACGGGACCCGACGTCCGAACGCCGGGGAACCATGAAAACGTCGTTGTAGGTCAGGTCATGGGCCGGTCGCTCACCGTTCAGCAGGCGCACGTTGTTCTACACCATCCGGAACTCGGGGATCATCGGCACGAGGAAGGCCGCCGTCCATTGTCGGGGATACCCCAGAGTGCCCGGTTCAATGGGATGGCCGGAAGGTCCGGCGGCCCTGGATCGGTCCGCCGGCCGGCGGGTGGGCGACCGGCGGCCGGCCGGTCAGTGGGTGGCCGGTCGGTGGGCGGAGCGGGTGGCCGCCCGGATGATCGGGGGGTGGGCGGCGCCGGCGGGCCACGGTCGGCGACCATGAGTGGAAGCGGTGCGTCAAGAGCTCCCCATCCCGTCGGATCGGAGTGGTCCGGCCGCCGGGCTCCGGCCCGTTCCTGGGCAGGAAACTTTCCTGCCAGGGGCATTGACCCCCCGTCATTTCCCCATGGAACACTTGACCTCTGAGCTGTCCCACCGCACTTTGCGGATCCGGCGCCGCCTCCGGCCCGGTTGGCCGGGTGCGGGGGGCGCATTCCCTCGCTGAGAGGCATTCATGCAGTTCAGAGTCCTGCGTGTCACGCCGCCCCGGGCCCTGGCCGATGAGCGGACGCTCCCATCACCCCGCGCACGGGATGACGCCGTCGCTTGCCGAGCGCGACCGCCCGGCGCGCATGTGACGAGCGTCGCGCGAATACGGCGGGAACTGGTTCGCGACTACCGACGAGATGATCGTGGACGTTGCCATGCCGACGGATCGTGCCACGCGCCGATTTCGGCACCCACGTCCCCCCTCGCCGACACATTCGTGGTCCTTCAGCGAACAAACACGAACAACGCTTCGTTTTCGCGACGAACACGTCACTAATGAAATGATCATGCAAACAACTGCAGGACCATACATCCCCAGGAGGAACCCCGTGCTCGATGCGGTCGACGCCGTGCTCGTACGCGAGCTGCAGCGGGATGGGAGGGCCACCTTCCAGGCGCTCGCCGACCGTGTAGGGCTGTCCCGCACGGCCGTGCGCACGCGCGTACAGCACCTCCTCGATTCGGGGATCGTGCGCGTGGTGGGAATCGTGCACGCGTCGGTGGTCGGGACCGGAGCGATCGGTCACCTGGCGGTCGACGTCGACGGTCCGGCGCGCCAGGTCGCCGAGGCGGTCTCCCGCCGGGCCGCGACGTGGTTCGCCGCCCTGGCGGCGGGAGCGCACCCCGTGGTCGCGGAGCTGCGCGTACGCGATGACGCGGCGCTCGTCGAGGAGGTCGACGCGGTGCGCGCGCTGCCCGGAGTCCGCGGTATCGAGGTGTTCCGCGTGACGACGGTCGTCAAGGACGCGCACTCGGTCGTGACCGAGCTGCCCGACGTGTCGCTGGACGAGATCGACTGGCGGCTGCTGCGCGAGCTGACCCGGGACGGCCGCACCCCGTACACGAGGCTGGCCGAGGTCGTGGGTCTCTCGCAGGCGGCGACGCGGGCCCGCGCCGTACGCCTGATGCGCTCCGGGATCATCCACGTGACGGGCATCGTCGACTCCCAGGCGCTCGGCTCCGGTGAGCTGGCCGGGCTGGGGGTCCGGGTGTCCTCCGACATCGGCGCGGCCGCGTCGCGGATCGCCGCGCTGCCCGGCGTCAACTATGTGGTGACCGGATTCGGCCGTCATGATCTGCTCTGCGGGATCGACGCGACCTCCCGGGACGTGCTGCTGAGCACGCTCGAGGCGGTCCGCGCGGTCCCCGGCGTATGGGTCGGGGAGACGTGGCAGCACCTCGACGTCGTCAAGCGCGTCTACGGGGCGGAGCTGCCGTAGCGGCCGGAGTGAAATCCGCCGGTCATTGAAATGATCATCTGACCGGCTCGAGAAAACTTCGGCAACACCGGAAGTCCAGGCCAATTCCGGCTATGTCAACGACCAATCCGGCGCCTTGTCATACCGTCGTGGCATGAATCTGCGGCAGCTGCGCTATGTCGTCGCGACCGCCGACCACGGGACGATGACCGCGGCGGCGCAGGCCCTGTTCGTCGCGCAGCCCGCACTGTCGCGGGCGATCCGCGACCTGGAGCGTGAGCTCGGCGTCGAGCTGTTCGCGCGCGCCGGCCGTGGCGTCGCGCTGACGGACACCGGCGAGGAGATCGTCCGCTACGCCCGCGACGCCCTGCGTGCCGTGGACGCGATCACCGCGGTCTGCTCCGCGCCGGCCGGCGGCCGCCCGGGCGGCCGGACGGGGGAGCTGCGGGTCGCCTCGACCCTGACCCTCGAGCCGGAGCTGACCGCCCGCCTCCTGCCGGAGTTCGCGCGCGACCAGCAGGCCGTACGGGTCCGGGTCATCCGCTGTGACGGCCGCGACGCGGTCGGCGCGGTGATCCGGGACGGCCGGGCGGATCTGGCCCTGACCGACCTGCCGGTCCCCGGTGACCTCGCCGCCCATCCGCTCGAACAGCGGGAGATCGTCCTGATCTGCCCGTCCACCCTGCGGATCCGCGATCCCGCCCCGGTGGCCGTGCTCGACGGCATGCGGCTGATCATGCCCGCCCCGGGCGGTGCGCGGCGAGCCGAGCTGGACGCGCTGCTGACCCGCCTCGGCGTCGCGCCGGTCGCCGCGGTCGAGTCCGACGACCGCGGCTCGTGGCTGCCGTCGGTACGCGCGGGCCGGGGCTCCCTTCTCTGGTACCGCAACCAGGTCGAGGCCGCCGACGGTGTCACGGTGCGTTCCTTCGCCCCGCCCATCATGGCGACCATCGGCCTGGTCCACGCCCGCCGCCCGCTCACCCCCGTCGCGCGGGACTTCCTCGTCTTCGCCAAGTCCCGCGGCTGACGGGCGCCTTCCGCGCCGCCGCCGTTCCCGGTCCGCGCTCAGGCGGGCTCGGCGGTGGCGGTGCCGGGTTCGAGGGGCGGCGCGCCGACCGCGCAGTTGACGTCGCACTCGGGTTGCGCGGTGGCCCGGCCGGGGCGGAGGGCGTCGTCGCGAACGGTGAGGAACGTCAGCGCCGCGCCGGCGAGTAGGAGCGCGGCGGCGAAGGTCATGGCGGTGTGGAACCCGTGGTCGAAGATGCGCGGGTTCGCGTAGGCGTTCCCGGTGAGGCCGACCGCGGACGGGACGCCCGCGACGGCGAGGAGGCCGGCCGCGCGGGCGACCGCGTTGTTGACGCCGCTGGCGACGCCGGCGTGCCGTACGTCGGCGCTGGCCAGCACGGTCGCGGTCAGCGGAGCCACCGAGGCCGACAGGCCGAGCCCGAAGACCACGGCCGCGGGGAGCACGTCCGCGACGTACGAGGCGTGCGGGCCGATGCGCAGAGTGAGCAGCATCCCGGCGGCGGCCAGGACCAGCCCGGCCGTCATCGGGACGCGCGGCCCGACGCGCTGGGCGAGCGCGCCCGCCCGGGAGGACAGCAGCAGCATCAGCACGGTCACCGGCAGCAGCGCCGTCCCGGCGACGATCGGGGAGTAGTGGGCGACGACCTGCAGTTCGACGACGAGGAGGAAGAACTGGACGCCCATCCCGCCGTACATGATGAAGGTGACCACGTTGACGGCGGTGAACTGGCGGGACCGGAAGATCCCGAGCGGCAGCATGGCGCTCGGACCGTGCCCGGCCGACCTGCGCCGCTCGACCACGGCGAACGCCGCTCCCGCCGCGACGCCGACCACGGCCGCGGCGGCGACGACGGCCGGGGAGACCCCCTTCTCCGGCGCCTCGGTCAGGGCGTACGTCACGCCGGCGAGGGCCAGGGCCGCGAGCGCGGCGCCGAGGACGTCGAAGCCGCGGTGCTCGGTCTCGTCGCGGCTCTCGGGGACGTGCCGGGCGGCGACGAGGATGACGACGGCGGCGAGCGGGAGGTTCAGCAGGAACGCCCAGCGCCAGCCGGCCGCGGCGATGAGCCAGCCGCCGAGGAACGGGCCGATCGCCCCCGCGACGCCGCCGAGGCCGGACCAGGCGCCGACCGCCCGCGGCCGGTCCTCCGGCGCGAACGACGCCTGGATGATCGCGAGCGAGCCGGGGGCCAGCAGCGCCCCGCCGACGCCCTGCAGGGCACGGGCCGCGACGAGGACGCCGGTGTTCGGGGCGAGGCCGCACAGGGCCGAGGCGACGGCGAACCACGCGACGCCGATCGTGAAGACCCGGCGGCGGCCGTACCGGTCGCCGAGCGACCCGCCGAGGAGGATCAGCCCGGCGAGCGTGAGCGTGTAGGCGTTGACCGTCCACTGCAGTCCGGCCACGGAGGCGTGGAACTCCGCGCCGATGCGCGGCAGCGCGACGTTGACGATCGTCGAGTCGAGCATCGCGAGGCTGGAGCCGAGGACCGTGGCGGACAGCACCCAGCGACCACGGGCCTCCGACAGCCTGAGGTTCAAAGGATCACTTCGTCGTCGTAGCACCAGCGCCAGTCCTCACCCGGCTCGAAGGAGCGCACGATCGGGTGGGAGGTCTCATGGTGGTGCGCGGTGGCGTGCTTGTTCGGGGAGGAGTCGCAACAGCCGACGTGCCCGCAGGTCAGGCAGAGGCGCAGGTGGACCCAGCGGCCACCGGAGCGCAGGCAGTCCTCGCATCCCTCCGGGGTCCGCGCCTGAGGGGCCGGGTCCGGCAGCGTGGAGACGTGGGCACAGGTCGCATTCGTCATACCGCGCATACTCGCACGCTCCGGCCGGAAGCCCTGAGTCGGCCGGTCACCAGTGGTCGAAGCTGAGGGGCTCGTCCTCGGGGCGGTCCGAACGCGCCAGCAGGGCCAGGTCCGACTCGACCATCATCGCGACGAGTTCCTCGAAGGACACGCTCGGCTCCCAGCCGAGCGTGTCGCGCGCCTTCTTCGGGTCACCGCAGAGCAGGTCGACCTCGGCGGGACGGGTGAGGCCGGGATCGGCGACCACGTGCTCCCGCCAGTCGAGGCCGGCGGTGCTGAACGCCAGCTCGACGAGCTCGCGCACCGACTGGGTGCGGCCGGTGCCGATGACGTAGTCCTCCGGCGTGTCCTGGGCGAGCATCAGCCGCATCGCCTGGACGTAGTCCCCGGCGTAGCCCCAGTCGCGCCGGGCCTCCAGGTTGCCCAGCCGGAGCTCGCGGGCCAGGCCGAGCTTGATGCGCGCGACGCCGAGGGAGATCTTGCGGGTGACGAACTCCGCGCCCCGGCGCGGCGACTCATGGTTGAACAGGATGCCGCTGACCGCGAACATGCCGTACGACTCGCGGTAGTTCTGGGTGATGAAGTGGCCGTAGGTCTTGGCGACGCCGTAGGGGCTGCGCGGGTGGAACGGCGTCCGCTCGTTCTGCGGCGTCTCGCGCACCTGACCGAACATCTCCGACGACGACGCCTGGTAGAAGCGGATCTGGCCGCCGCCGGGCGTACGGGAGCCGCTGATGCCGCTCACCACCCGGATCGCCTCCAGCATGCGGAGCACGCCCATCCCGGTGACCTCGGCGGTGATCTCCGCCTGCTGCCAGGACATCGGCACGAAGGAGATGGCGCCGAGGTTGTAGACCTCGTCGGGCCGGACCTTCTCCACGGCGGAGATCAGGCTGCCCTGGTCCAGGAGGTCGCCGTGCACCAGCCGCACGTCACCGATGTGCTTGCGCAGCCTGGACACGTGCGGGTTCGCCTGTCCTCGGACCAGGCCCCACACCTCGTACCCCTGCTCGAGCAGATGCTCGGCGAGGTACGAGCCGTCCTGCCCGGTGATCCCGGTGATGAGCGCCGTTGTCAGCGGAACCTCCAAGCTCACGGGGCTTTGCCCGTTTCGTGTGAATCCAGAGGTTAGCCGCACCACCGGGTGATGGCGATAGCGGCCCGACGTGACAGCCGCGTCCCCCGTACCGGCGCGCGCGGCGGCCGGATCACGCCGGCGGACCGCCCGCGTAGGATGTCGTGGTGCGTGATGAGGGAGGGGCGCGTCTCCGGGAGACGGAGGCACCGGAGCCCGCGTCCGCGGAGGCCGGCGCGGCGGCGACGGGCCGGGACCTCGTTCCGCTGCGGCTCGGCGGGCGGACGCTCGGCCGCTTCGCGGTGATGGCCGTGGTCAACCGGACCCCCGACTCCTTCTTCGACCGGGGGGCGACGTACGCCTTCGACGCCGCCCTGACGGCGGTCGGCGCGGCGGCCGAGGCCGGCGCGGACATCATCGACATCGGCGGCGTCAAGGCCGGTCCCGGCGAGGAGGTCGGCGTCGCCGAGGAGCTCCGCCGGGTCGTCGACCTGGTCGCGGCGGTGCGCGAGCGGCACCCGGGCGTCATCGTCAGCGTCGACACGTGGCGGGCCGAGGTCGGCGAGGCGGTGGCGGAGGCGGGAGCCCACCTGCTGAACGACACCTGGGGCGGACCGGACCCGCGGCTGGCCGAGGTGGCGGCCGCGTACGGCATCGGGCTGGTCTGCGCGCACGCCGGGGGGCTGCGCCCGCGCACCCGGCCGCACCGTGTCGCCTACGACGACGTGGTCGCGGACGTGATCCGGCACGTGACGGCCGAGGCCGAGCGGGCCGTCGCCCTGGGGGTGCGTCGCGACGCGGTCCTCATCGACCCCGCCCACGACTTCGGGAAGAACACCCGCCACTCCCTCGAGATCACCCGCCGGCTGGGTGAGCTGACCGCCACCGGCTGGCCGGTCCTGGTGGCCGTGTCGAACAAGGACTTCATCGGGGAGACGCTCGGCCGGCCGGTCGGCAAGCGCGGCGTCGGGACCATGGCGGTGCTGGGGGTCTCGGCGTGGCTGGGCGCCCGGGTCTTCCGCGTACACGACGCCGCCGGCGCCCGGCGGGCCCTCGACGCGGTGGCCGCGCTGCGCCGCGGCCCCGGAGAGCCGGGCCGGACCGGTCCCGCGACGGGCGGCGCGGACGCTTCCGCGGCCCACCGCCGCCCGCTCTGACCCGCGCGGCCCCCGGCGGGCCGGTGCTCCGGTCAGGTCCGGCGGACGTGACGCGGCTCCCCGGCGGAGCGGACCCGGCGCGGCCCCCGTGGGGGATCAGCGGGCCGCGGACTCCCGCCGGTGATCAGCGGGCCGCGGACTCACGCTGGCGCGCCCGGTAGGCGGCGACATGCATGCGGTTGCCGCAGGTGCGGCTGTCGCAGTAGCGCCGGCAGCGGTTGCGGGACAGGTCGACGAGCACCCGGGAGCAGTCCGGGGCCTCGCACACGCGCAGGCGGTCGAGCTCGTCGGCGGCGATCACGTACGCGAGGGCGATGCCGCCCTCGGCCGCGAGATGCTCGGCCAGGCGTGCGCCCGGCGCGAAGTAGTGCACGTGCCAGTCCCACTCGTCGTGGTCGGTCAGACGCGGCGAGATGCGCGCCTCCGCGATGATCGCGTTGATCAGCCGCACGGCCGACTCCTTGTCGTCCGCCGTGCGGAAGACCTCGTGCAGCCGGTCGCGGAGGCCGTGCGTGGCGCTGAGGTCGTCGGCGTCCAGGTCTCGGGCGTCGCTCAGCCGGTTGACCTCGACGAACCGCTGAAGGCTCGGCAGGTCGGGCAGGTGCTCGGCCGTGGTGGCCGGCGGCCCGGTGTTGACCAGATCGACGACGATCTGGAGGGCGTGTTCGGTGTCATGGCTGAAGAGCACTTCGACTCCCGTTCGGGCGTCACGGTCCTGGAGTAATTAGCGTACGACGATACGCTAATTACATCGGCCTGCGGTCCCGTGTTCTCACATTGTGACGTCCCGCACGGCCCCTGCGGGGGCGTCCTCGGAGATTTGGGGAAGAGTGGGCGACATGGGTCCGATGTCGCTTTTCCTGGGTGGGCTGGCCTTCGCCGTCGTGGTGCTGCTCGCCCGCAACCTGGCCGGCCGGCTGGGGCTACCGGAGGCGACCCTGCTCGTCGTGCTGGCCGCCGTGATGGGATTCGTCCCCGGCATCCCGCAGGTCCACGTCCCCCCGGAGGTCGTGCTGATCGGCTTCCTGCCCCCGATCGTGTACCACGCGGCGTTCTTCACCGCGCCGCGGGAGGCCAAGGCGGACGCGGTCCCGATCATCACGCTGGCGGTCGTGCTGACCGCTGTGACGACGTTCGCCGCGGCGGGCGCGGCGCACGCGGTCGTGACCGGCCTGAGCTGGGCCGCGGCCATCGCCTTCGGCGCCGCGGTCGCCCCTACCGACGCCGTCTCGGCGACCTCGATCCTGCAACGCGTCGGCGCGCCGCGCCGCATCGTGACCATCCTCGAGGGCGAGAGCCTCATCAACGACGGCGTGGCGCTCACGGTGTTCGTCCTCGCCGTCGAGGGGCTGACGCACTCCTACACGTTCGGGCACGGCGCGGCGCGGCTCGCCGAGGTGGTCGTGGGCGGAGTCGCGTACGGCCTGTTCGTCGGCTTCATCGTCGCCCGTCTGCGGCGGCGGATCCGCGACCCGAGCAGCCAGATCGTCGTGTCCCTGCTGACGCCCTACCTCGCGTTCGTGCCGGCCGACGAACTCGGCTTCTCGGGGATCCTCGCGACCGTCACGGCCGGGTTCTTCCTCGGCACGCGCGGCGAGGGCATGCTGCAGCCGGCGTCGCGCCTGGTGGGGCAGATGTTCTGGCGGGTGCTCGTCTACCTCCTCGAGTCGGCGCTGTTCGTGCTCCTCGGCCTGCAGATCCGGCCGGTGATGCGCGAGATCACCGGCCACTCGCCGTCACAGCTGATCATCGCCGTCCTCGTCGTGTCGACCATCATCGTCGCCGTACGCCTCGCCTGGTCGCTGTGGGTGTTCCCCCTCGGGCGGTACCTGCCGGGCCGTCATCTCGAGGTCGGCCACCTCCACGCGAGGGAGCGCTTCGCGATCGGCTGGAGCGGCATGCGCGGCGCCATCTCGCTGGCGATCGTGCTGTCCATGCCGGGGACCGTCCGCGGCTCGCCGCTGCCCGGCCGGCAGGAGATGGTCTTCCTCACCGCCGCGATCGTCTTCGTCACCCTCGTCGGCCAGGCGATGACGCTGCCGGTGATCCTGCGCAGGTTCGGGCTGGCCGAGTCCGACCGGCAGCGCCTCGAGCAGATGGCCGCCCGCCGGGCGGTGCTCGAGGCGGCGCTCGACCGGCTGGACACGCTCGTCGAGAGGGACGAGGTCGACGAACGCGCCGCGCAGACGTACCGGCAGTTGTACGAGGACCGTCTCCGGCGCGTCCGGGCCGAGCTGGACGGTGACGTGGAGGAAGAGGGGCCGGCCGACCTGATCGCGCTGCGGCGCGACCTGATCCGGGCGCAGCGGGAGAGACTGGACCGGCTCTACCGCAAGGGGAAGATCAACGCGGACGCGGTGCGCGCGGTCCGCCGGCGCCTCGACCTGGACGATCCGGACCTGCGGCGCGACGTCGGCTTATCCTCCGCTCAGGTCACTCTCCGTGGTTCCGGTGGAGTCCGGGTCGGTGATGACGCTGATGAGGGCGGCACCGGGGCGGCGATCCCGCTGGAAACGCGTGACTGTCCGTAAACTCGAACCGGCGGATCAGGTGCGAGTCGAAGGAGTCATATGGCCGAGCAAGCGGAGTTGCCGCAGGAACGGCCGGCGACGCCGGATCAATCGCAGAACATCGGGCGGGCCGATCCGGCCGGGCGATCGGCGGCGTCCGGTCCGGTGCCGGGACGGCCGCAGGGGCCGGGCGGCACGGTCCGCATCGTCGACCTGCCGGAGTCGGACCAGAAGTCCCTCCGGACGGCGCTGCGGCATGACACGCCGTTGCACGACCTGCTCGGCCTGGAGATGGTCGAGCTCGGCGAGGATCACGCAGTGCTGTC
Source organism: Actinoallomurus spadix (assembly GCF_024055725.1). Classification (GTDB taxonomy): domain Bacteria; phylum Actinomycetota; class Actinomycetes; order Streptosporangiales; family Streptosporangiaceae; genus Actinoallomurus; species Actinoallomurus spadix. The sequence goes on from NZ_JAMXMX010000016.1 coordinate 71,550, forward strand.
CATGCCGATCCGGCCGCAGGCGTTCAACAGCACCGGCAACCTGCACGGCGGCGCCATCGCCACGCTGATCGATGTGGCGGCGGGCACGGCGGCGGCGCGGGGAAGCGGGTTCGAACCCGGCCGGCAGAGCCTCGTGACCGCCGACCTGCACGTCAGGTACCTCGGTCGCCCGCACGGTGACCAGGTCTACGCGCGCGCCCAGGTCCTCAAGGCGGGCCGCCAGCTCATCGTCGTGGAGTGCCGGGTCACCGACATCGAGCATCGCGTCATCGCGGCGGCGGACTTCAGCATGATGATCGTTCCGTTGCGCAAGCCGCTGCGGCCCGTCGCGAGCGCCAAGGACACCGACCCGGACCTGTGACGGTGGCGGCCCGGCGCGCGGTCTCGCGTGCCGGGCCGCCACCGTCACGGCTCCACCGTCAGGCCGCGCCGGGAGCGCCGCGGCTCGGGTCAGCCCGGGTTGGCCATCAGCGTGTTGAAGAGGGCCGGCAGGTTGGGGCTGCCCATTCCCGTCGACAGGTCGAAGCCCGCCGTCGCCGGGTAGTAGAGATTGTTGCCCGCGACGACGTCGGTGTACGGCTTGTTGCCGCCGGCCACGTTCAGCGCGTGGTAGAGGGTGTCCGGGCCGAAGCAGAAGATGTGGGCGCGCGTGAGCAGTCCCTGATTCACCAGGGCCATGCCGGCCGCCCAGATCGGCGCCGCCGCGCTCGTGCCGCCGGACGACACCCACCGGCCCCGGTAGTAGATCGGCAGGTCGATCGCGACCGCGGAGACGTCCGGCACCTCACGGCCACCGGTGGTGGAATACCGGTTGTCCGCGCCGGGCGCCTGCTGGAACTGCGCCCGCTGGTAGAACTTGCTCACACCGCCGCCGCTGCCCCACTGGTTCTCGCACCGGGACAGGTTCGACCGGTCGGACCAGACGGTCTCCTGCGTGCGGGCCCCGTTCGGCGCGAAGCCCAGGCGGGTGCCGCCGACCGCGACCGCGTAGGGCGAGGTCGAGGGGAAGGACACGTCGAGCGAGCCGTAGACCCGGTCGCCGAACGCCCCGCAGTCACCACTCGAGATGAAGACCGTCATCCTCTCGGCGACGGTGAGGATGCGCAGGCTCTGGTCGATCGACTGCATGATCCCGGGGGACAGGTAGCCCTCCGGGCCGCCCATGCTGATGCTGACGATGCTGCCCGGGGGGCTCTTGGACTTGTCGTAGTTCTCGTCGATGATGCGCTGCAGCGCGTTGTTCAGCGCCGTCCAGGAGTCCGCGCCGTTGCCGGTGTTCAGCAGCGCGGGATCCTCCTGGTAGTCCACGATGGTGAGGTTGGGGGCCAGGCCCGCCAGCATCTGGATGTCCAGGGTGGCCTCCGCGCCGACCGCCGGCTCGGTGGCGCCCAGGTTCACGCTGCTCAGCTGGATGTGCGATCCGGTGCACGCGACGTAGTTGGCGATGTCATTCCGGTCGTACCCGTCCATCTCGACGAGGTTGACCCGCATGTTCTCCCCGTGCCAGCCCTGGTTCCACAGCTGGTTGTAGCCGTACGCGGCGGCGACCCGGTCGTGGGAGGCGAACCGCTGCGGGAACCGCTGGATGCACCGGGCCGCGCGCGCCGGCAGGGCGCGCCCGGGCGCCGCGGCGCCCAGTGCTCCGCGGGCCCTGGGCGCCATGCTGTAGCTCTCCAGGCCGGTGACGGCCAGGATGTAGGGCTTGAGCGCCTCGGGGATCTGCGGCGGGTGGTTCGGGTCGGGGGTGAAGTAGGTGCGGCCGTTCAGCCGGTGCGTGACGAAAGAGGTCCGCAGCAGCTGTGCGGCCTGCCCGGCCTTCACGTCGAAGGTCACGCTCGTCCGCGTCCTGCTGGTCTTGGCCTGGATGTGGGCGCTGTTCAGGTAGGCCTGGACCTTCTGCATCGTCGCATCGCTGACGCCGAGCTCCTTGCCGACGTCACCAGCGGTCTGCGACGGGCTCTTGCCGTGCCCGTACTTCTTCCACACGTCGTCGCTGACCTTCAGCGTGACGCCGACGTGGAGCGTTTGACCGTCCGGGACCCGGCCGGTCACGGGTGCCTTGAGCACCTTGTCCGGGATCCCGAGGTCGAGCGTCGTGTATTTCCAGGTGGCGGCGGCGGTCGGCGACGCCGACGGTTTGCTGGAGGTCCCCGAACTCCCGCATCCGCTCGACACGGTCAGTGCGAGCAGCACTGTGAGACATGCGGCCCGGCGCTTGCGCACGGATGTACCCCGTTTCCTCGTCTGAGATCGTCCACATACGCGGTTGAATGCACACGTGAGCGCTCAGACGAGCGCGACATACCGTCGGTTCCACTCGTCGCGGCGGATTTCGACCCCGCGTCTCCGGCGCGGGGTGGCGGTCGGCGCCGAGGATCCGCGTCGCCGGAACGACGAGAACCCTCGGCACAGGACCGCCCCGGCTCCGCCGGATCAGCCGCGGGAGGCGGGCGGGTGGAGCGCCGCGTGGGCCTGCCGGATCTGGGACCAGGACTTCGGCCGCGCCGCAGTCGCGGTCGGCTGCGGCGGCGCGGCCGGCCGTCCCGGCGTGTACAGCCAGGTCTGGAACAGCGCGCCGAGCCGCTGCCCGGAGACGTGCTCGGCGTGCGCGATGAACTCCGGGATCGTCCCGTTGCCGTACCTCTTGTGCGCGGCCCAGGTGCGCAGGATCGTGAAGAACGCGTGGTCGCCGACTCTCGCCCGCAGCGCCTGCAGGGCCATCGCGCCACGGTCGTAGACGGCGTCGGCGAACTGGTTCTCGCCCGGCCCGGGGTCGCCCGGCTTGACCTGCCAGAACGGGTCATCGGCCGGATAGGAGTCATAGGTCGTGCGGGCGAGCTCGGCGGCCGTGCCCTCACCGTGCTGCTCCGACCAGAGCCACTCGGCGTACGTCGCGAACCCCTCGTTCAGCCAGATGTCGCTCCAGCGGGCGAGTGAGACGCTGTCCCCGAACCACTGGTGGGCGTTCTCGTGCACGATGAGGTACGGCCGGGGCCCGTTGCGGAAGCCGTACGGGCTGTAGAAGACCCGGGTCTGGGTCTCCAGGGCGAAGTGGGAGGTCACGTTCGGCACGTATCCGCCGAGCGCGGTGAACGGGTAAGGGCCGAAGATCCCGCTCGCCCAGTCGACGACCTCGGCGGTGCGCTCGACGCTCGTCCGGGCCGCCGCCGCCCGGTCGGCCGGCAGGTCCGGGCTGTAGGCGGTGATGACCGGCAGGCCGTTCTTCGTACGGGAGTGGTGGACGTCGAATCTCCCGACGGCGAGCGTGGTCAGGTACGTCGCCTGCGGCCGGGTCTCACGCCAGCCGTATCGCGTCCAGCCGTTCGCGGTACGGGAGCCGGTCGGTACGCCGTTGCTGATCGTCTGCAGGCCCTGCGGCACGGTGATCCCGATGTCGTACGTGGCCTTGTCGAGTGGATGGTCGTTGCTCGGGAACCACCACCACGCGCTCTCCGGCTCCTGCGCGGCCACCGCGCCGTCCGGGGTGCGTGCCCAGCCGACGTAGTCGTTGTACTTCTTCGTCGACGGGACGCCCGCGTAGCGGACGACGACGGTGAGCGGGCGTCCCCGCCGGAGGACGTGCGCCGGGGTGATGACCAGCTCGTGGGCGCCGGACGTCGTGAACCGGGCGGGCCGCCCGTCGACCGTGACGGACGAGACGTCGAGCAGAAAGTCCAGGTCGAAGCGGGTGAGGTCCCGCGTCGCCCGGGCGGTGATCGTGGCGGTGCCCTCGAGACGGTCGTCGGAGGGCCGGTACTTCAGCTCCAGGCCGTAGTGGGCGACGTCGTAGCCGCCGTTGCCGTAGTCCGGATAGTAGGGGTCGCCGATGCCCGCCGATCCCGGCCCCGCGTCGGCGTGGGCGGCCGTGCCCGTGAGGAGGACGCCGACGGCGGTGGCCAGGACGGCGGTCAGTCTTCTCCTACGCATTCACTCTCCCGGTTTCTCCGAGTCAACCCACTCGGATGATAGAGATCTTTCGGGCGAGTGAAAGCGTGATCGTGATCGAATTCTGATCAGCGGCTGAGCCGGACGTGCTCGTGCGTCACCGCCTCGATGTCGGTCGCCGCCAGATCGAGCAGCCGATGGGCGAGGTCGGACAGCGCCCGTGACGCCGCGAGTTCCGCGCCGATCTCGGGAACGTCCCAGTCGGCGGGGTTGCAGCGTGCCCGTCCGTGCCCGCGCACCCTCTCGGCGTCCCTGGCGATCAGCCGCGCCTCCGCGCGCGTCTGGCCGTCCTCCTCGTCGAGGAACAGCTCCACGGACCAGTGCTCTTCCGTTCGCATCTCTGCCTCCCCTTTACAGGTGTGCCTCCTACCCATGAGGCTCCCGCGGGTACGACCGCGAGGGCAGGGGCGAAGGTCCCTCGCTGCCGTCCGGAGTGCCGGTGCCGACGGCCTGGACCGGGGACGGCGCCGTCTCGGAACCGGCCGAACCGGTGGGGATCTTGACGTAGCGTGGGCGGGGTCTTCGTGAAGTCGAACGTTCGGGAGTCGCCCGGCACCATGGAGTCGCCCGGCACTATGGGAACACCGCACCGGTTCGAGATCCCCCGCCTGACCGCTCTCCTCCGGCACGCGCTGCCCAGGGTCGTCGAGGGCATGATCGCCCCTGTCGTCCTGTTCTACGCGGGGCTCGTCGTCCTCGGCCTGAACGGCGCGCTGGTGACCGCGGTGGCCTGGGTGTACGGCGGAATCCTCGTCCGTGTCCTGCGCCGCAGGCCGGTGCCCGGCACGCTGCTGCTCGCGGCGCTCGGTGTCACCGCCCGCGCCGCACTCGCGGCCGTCACGGGCAGCGCCGTGGTCTACTTCCTGCAGCCGACCCTGGGCACGATGCTCGTCGCGGTCTCCTTCCTCGCCTCGGTGCCGCTCGGCCGTCCCCTCGCCGCCAAGGTCGCCACCGACCTGGTGCCGTTGCCCGAGGCGTTCCTCGCGCACGCCCGCGTCCGCCGCTTCTTCCTGCGGATCTCGCTGCTGTGGTCCCTGACCTTCACGCTGAACACCGCGGTCAGCCTGTGGCTGCTGTTCAGCCAGTCGATCGGCACGTACCTGTGGGTGCGGACCGCGGCGGTGGCCCTCCTCGGCGCGACCGCGGTGCTGATCTCGGTGTGGGGTTTCCAGCGCTGCGTCAGCCGCGTCACCGCCGTCCCCGCCTGACCGTCTCCGCTTGACCGTTCCCGCTTGACCGTTCCCGGCGCGACGGATCGTCGACGATCCACCATCGCGGCGAACCATCCTGGCGCGCGTGACATCTCCCCGTATGGGGGCATCTGGCTCCGGACAAACGATCGTCCGTAGAGGGAGAGGTTCACGGTGAAGCCCCGAGTGATGCTCGCGGTGACCGGAGCGACGCTGCTGCTGTCCGCGGGATGCGGGCTGGGCGGCTCGTCCTCGCCGGCCACGGTCACGATCACGCCGGCGAACGGCGCGGCCGGCAGCCGGCCCGACCAGCCCGTCGTCGTCAAGGCCGCCCACGGCACGCTGCGCGACGTGACCGTACGGTCCGCCGGCGGGCGGGTCGCCGGGACGTACGACAAGCGTCACGCCCAGTGGACGTCGGCCGGAACCCTCACGCCGGCGACGAAGTACACCGTCACCGCGACCGCGAGGAACTCCGGCGGCAAGACCACCACGGCGACCAGCGCCTTCCAGACGCTCACCCCGGAGCGGACGTTCGGCATCGCCGACATCACGCCGATGCCCGGGGAGACGGTCGGCGTCGGCATGCCGCTCATCGTCAAGTTCAGCGACCCGGTCTACAACAAGGCGAACGTCGAGCGGGCGCTGCGCGTCACCTCGACCAGGCCCGCCGAGGGCGCCTGGCACTGGTTCGGGAACCAGGAGGCCGTCTACCGGACCAAGGACTACTGGCAGCCCCACCAGACCGTGACGCTCACCGCGCGCCTCGCCGGTGTCCGCGGCGCCCAGGACACCTACGGCACCAAGGACTACAGCCGCTCCTTCACGATCGGCGACTCTCACGTCAGCACCGTCGACGTGAAGACCCACCGGATGACCGTCACGGTCGACGGGCGGACGGTCAAGACCGTCCCGATCAGCGCAGGCAAGGGCGGTGAGCGCAAGTACACCACCACGAACGGCGTCCACGCCGTCATGGGCAAGCAGAGCCCGGTCACGATGACGTCCGGCTGGATGGGCGTCACGGACCAGAGCGACCCGAACTACTACAGTCTGACCGTCTACCAGGCCGTGCAGATCTCCTCCAGCGGCGAGTACGTCCACTCCGCACCCTGGTCGGTCGGCTCGCAGGGGCGGGAGAACGTCAGCCATGGCTGCGTGAACGCCCCGCCCTCCTTCGCCAAGTGGTTCTACGACCTGTCGAACCGCGGGGACATCGTCAAGGTCACCGGCACCGATCGCGAGCTCGAATCGGACAATGGCTACGGCTACTGGCAGCTGTCCTGGGCCGACTGGGTCAAGGGCAGCGCCCTGCGCTGACCCCCGGCGGGCGACGTGCCCTGACCTCCGGCGGGCGCCCGGCCCTGACCTCCGGCTGCGGGCGCCCTGCCCTGACTCCGGGCGAGACGGACGGTGACGAGCGGGTTCGGGCGAGTCCTGGCAGGATGAGCGGGTGCTCGATGTCGTGGGATGGGTCCATATGTCGCAGGGGCGGCTCCTCGCCGTCCGCGCCCGCGCCCGGGACCGGCTCTACCTGCCCGGCGGCAAGCGCGAGCCAGGGGAGGACGACTGGACCGCGCTGTCCCGCGAGGTACGCGAGGAGCTCGGCGTCCGCCTCGACCGGCGCACCTTCCGGTCGCTCGGAGTGGTCGAGGCGCCCGCGCACGACCAGCCGCCGGGCACCCGCGTCCGGATGGCCTGTTACACCGCGGACTACGAGGGCGAGCTGGCCGCCACCGGAGAGGTCGACGAGTGGCTCTACGTCGGCCCCGGCGACGAGCACCTGCTCGCCCCGGCGGTGCGCGCCGCGCTGGAGCTGACGCGGTGAAGGTGAGCGTGGTCGTGCCGGTGTACAACACCGGCGACGACCTGTCCCGGTGCGTCGAGTCCGTCCTCGGCCAGACCCTCGACGACTACGAGGTGATCTTCGCGGACGACGGGTCCGACGACGGCACCGAGAAGCGCCTCGACGAGCTGGCCGCCGAGCACGACCGCGTCCGGGTCGTCCACCTCCCGCCCAGCGGTGGTCCCGGCGGCCCGCGCAACGCCGGCATCGACACGGCCCGCGGCGACTACGTCTACTTCCTCGATGACGACGACTGGCTGGGGCCCGAGGCGCTCGAGCGCATGCACGCGATGGCGGTTCGCAACGACTCCGACATCGTGATCGGCAAGATGGTCGGCCACGGCCGTACGGTGCCCCGCGCGATGTTCCGGCGCTCGCGCGACCGCGCCGATGTGCTCGGCGACGCGCTGTACGGCATCCTCACGCCGCACAAGCTGTTCCGCCGGTCGTTCCTCGACGCCCACCGGCTCCGGTTCCCGGAGGGACCGGTGCGGCTGGAGGATCACCGGTTCGTCCTCAAGGCGTACTTCCGGGCCGGCGTCATCTCGGTGCTCGCCGACTATCCGTGCTGCCACTGGGTCCGGCGCCCTGGCAGCTACTCCCGTACCCTGCCCGACCCCGTGCACTACTACGGCGCGTTGCGGGAGGTCCTCGACATCGTCGACGAGCACGTCGTGCCCGGTCCCGACCGCGCGCGCTACTACGCGCACTGGTACCGCGGGAAGATCCTCAAGCGGCTCGGGGAGAAGAGCCTCCTGGACGCTCCGCCGGACTACCGCCGCGCCGTCTATGACGAGGCCCGGCGGCTGGTGACCGAGCGCTTCGGTGAGGGCGTCGACCGGTCGCTGCCGCTCCGGATGCGCGTCCGCGCCGCGCTCTTGCGCGCCGACGCGTACGACGACCTGTGCGCCCTCCTCGAAACGGAACGCGGCGTCACCCTCGCCACGGCCGTGGACGGCCTGCGCTGGGACGGCACCCGGCTCGTCGTGCGGTTCACCGCCCGTCTCGTCCACGCCGACGGCACGCCGTTCGCCGTACGCGACGGCCGGTGGCGGCCGCACGTGCCGCTGCCCGTTCCCGCCGAGGTGCTCGACGCCGCCGCCGAGGGGCGCCGTCTCGACCTCTACGTCCGGCGCCGGGCGGACTCGGCCGACCATCTCCTGCCGGTGACGGTCACGTCGTCCGAGCCGTTCGCGATGTCCGGCGAGGCCGTGGTCGACCCTGACGCGGGCCCGGAGCTGACGCCCGGTGTCTGGGACTTCGTCGCGCGGCTGGACACCGGCGGATGGACCGTCGAGCGGCGTCTGGAGGGCGGCGAGAAGACGGACCGCCGCGGCCGCCTGGCACCGTACCGCACGGAGAAGGGCAGGCTGAGCGTTCGCGTCCGCGCGGCCGGGGACGAAGCCGCCGAGCCACGGGGGAGGAAAGGCGCCGGTTCTCAGGGCACGCTGCTGCGGCGTGCGATCAAGAGGATCCCCGGCGCCCGGCAGGCCGTCCGCCGCCTGCGCGCCTGATCGTGAGCGATTCCACCGCTCGGCGGGCACGGCACCGGCCGCTGTTGTATCGTCTCGTGATCATGACGAGATCGGTGCGAGTGTTCGCGGCGGCCGGCGCGGTGGCCGCCCTGCTGCTGAGCGGGGCGTGCTCGGGCGCCAAGCCCAAGGCCGCGGCGGCGGACTCCGGGAAGGTCGTGACGACGCCGGTCGTCCTGATCAAGAAGTACGACGCCGCCTCGGGCGCCCTGGAGTACCAGGGCACGAAGAAGGTCCAGGAGCCCGACGAGGCCATCGAGCCGTCCGGTCCCGTGCAGACCGCCACCGTCGCCAAGGACGCCACCGTGCTCGGCGCGGTGAACATCTGCTCCGGCGAGGACGCGACGGTGGACGACAAGACCGGTGTCGGCGTCAAGCCCTGCACGCTGCGGCAACTCGAAGCCGCCGTCAAGGACGGCGCGCAGGTCGACGCCTACCTGACGATGAAGGGCCGCACCGTCACGAAGGTCGCCGAGGTCTACCACCCCTGATTCCGGAGGCCGCCGCGGCGTGACCCGCGACGGCCGCCGCGGGCGCTCAGACGGCGACGGCCTCCAGCTTGAGACCGAGGGACGCGAACTGCTCGGCCGGGCGGTGATAGCCCCGCTCGATGTGGTGCACGCCGCGCAGGGTGGACGTGCCGTCGGCCACGGACGCCGCCAGGACGGCCGAGAACCCGGCGCGTACGTCGGGCATGGTGACGTCGGCGCCGGTCAGCTTCGACACCCCGCGCACGACCGCCGAGTGCACCGAGTTGCTGTCGTGGAACCGGCAGGCGGGGCCGCCGAGGCAGGCGTTGAAGACCTCGATCTCGCACCCCATCTTCTTCAGCGCGGGAACGTAAACCAGGCGGTTCTCGAACACCGTCTCGTGGAGCACCGACATGCCCTCGGCCTGCGTGAACAGCACCATGAGCGGCTGCTGCCAGTCGGTCATGTAGCCCGGGTGGGTGTCGGTGTGCACGGCGGCCGGGCGCAGCCCGTCCGGAGCGGACGCGGTGATCCACTCGTCGGTGATCTCGAAGCGGGCGCCCATCCGGGCCAGCGTGGTGATCGCGGTGACGAGGCGGTCCTGCGAGCAGCCGTGCACGCGGACCTCACCGCGGGTGATGAGGCCGGCGACGAGGTAGGAGAACGCCTCCAGGCGGTCGCCGGCGAGCCGCGTCGACGCGCCCTTCAGCCGGTCGACGCCCTCGATCACGATGCGGCGGTCGGGGCTCAGCTCGATGTGCGCGCCCATGCGCTGCAGGAACAACGCGAGCTCGACGACCTCGGGCTCCATCGCCGCGCCCCGCAGCACGGTCTTGCCCTCCGCCAGCACCGCGGTCATCAGGACGGTCTCGGTGGCGCCGACGCTGGGGTAGGGCAGGTCGATCCGCGCGCCGTACAGGCGGCTCGCGCGGGCGGCGATGCCGGTGTCGCCGACCTCCACCTCCGCGCCCATCGCGCGCAGGGCGTCGACGTGGAAGTCGACGGGCCGGCGGCCGATCGGGTCACCGCCCACCAGGGGCACGAACGCCTCGCCGGTGAGGTGCAGCAGCGGGCCGACCATGAGGATGGGGATGCGGTTGAGCCCGGTGAACGCCCGGGGCACGCGCGGCTCGGTCACCGCTCCCGGCGAGATCGTGATGTCGGGGCCGTCGCGTTCGACGGTGTGTCCCAGGGCCTCCAGCATCGCGCCGGTGATCTCCACGTCGCCCACCTCGGGGGCGTTGCGGATCGTGCTCTCTCCCTCGGCTAGCATCGCCGCCACCATGTGCTTGGTGACGGCGTTCTTCGACCCGCGCACGTGGATGTCGCCGCGCAGCGGTCCCGAGGGTTCTACCTTCCATGCCTCTTCAGCCACGGCGACCACTGTACGGGGCGTTCGTACCGCGTCCACGCCGCCCACCCGTGGTGCGGCCCCGTGTCGCCGGGCCCTCTGGTTCGATGAACGTCATGGACACGAGCGTCGTTATCGGAAACTGGCCCGACCGCCCGCCGGAAGAGGCCCTGCACACGGCGGCGATCGCCGACCGGTTGCGGTTCGGGGAACTCTGGATCGGCGAGACGGACACGTGGGACGCGTTCGCCCTGGCGTCGGCGATCGGCCTGGCCACGGACCGGATCGAGATGACCGTCGGCCCGCTCTCCGTGACCGTCCGCGACCCGATGATGATCGCGATGGGGGCCGCGTCGGTCGCCGCCCTCACCCGCAGGCGGATCGGGGTGGCGCTCGGCACGTCGAGTCCGCGGGTGGCGGAGCGGTGGCACGGCCGCTCCCCGGAGGGCTCGGCGACCGCCCTGGAGGAGAGCGCGCGTGCCGTCCGCGGCCTGCTGGCGGGCAAGCGGGTCGACCTGGACGGTGAGGTCGTGCGGACCCACGGGTTCCGGCTCAGGCTGGCACCGCCCGGCGGCCCGCTCAGCGTGGCGGCCCTCGGCGACGGCGCGGTGCGCACGGCGGCCCGGCACGCGGACCGGATGGTGGCCGACATGGTGTCCCCGCCGGTCGCCGCAGGCCTGCGGGCGAAGCTGGACGAGGCGGCGGGCGAGGCCGGGCGCCGCGCGCCCCGGCTCGTCGCGCGGCTGCCCGCGGCCGTCGACCCGACGCCCGAGTCGTACGCCCAGTTGATGTGGAGCATCGTCCCGTACCTCGGGCTCGCCGAGTACGCCGAGACGTTCGGCGGCGTCGGGCTGGGCGACGCGGTGGAGATGGCCCGCGCCGGAGCCGAGCCGAAGGAACTGCTGACCGCGCTGCCCTTCGACGTCGCGGCCAGGGTGGGGCTGGTGGGCGCCGCCGGCGAGGTGCGGGCGCGCCTGCGGGAGTACGCCGACGCCGGCGTGGACGAGGTCGCGGTCGTTCCGGCGACGGGCGGCGACCCGGGAGGCGAGCGCACGCTCACCGCGATCCGGGAGCTCGTACGGTAACCGGCCGCGGACGTGGGCCCTGCCTGGCCGATGCGTGCGCGTCTCCGGAGGAGACGGCCGCATCGGCGGCCGGCGTACCGAAGCGGGCGTGGAGGTGGCCGGCGCGCCGGCGCGCACCCGGAGAGGACCTGAAGGGGGCCGGCGCGGCGGAGCGCGCCCGGAGCGGGTGACCGATATGCCCATTGCCGCGGGCCGCATCCCGTGGGATATTCCGAAAAAGGCGTTGCCCGCGGTGCCACCGTTGAATCATGCTATTCCCGTTTTCGGGGAAGAAAGGGGGGAGAGGATGCACGACCACATCGAGTCGGCGGACGAGACGCCGAGCGACGCACCGGCCGCGCACACCCCGCCGGAGCGGCGCTCACGCATGTCCACCGAGGTTCTGGCCTGTGGTGACCCGGTCGAGTACGGCCCGGACCGGCACCGCAGACACGATCGAATAGCCGACGGAGACCACCGTCAGGGCGAATGACGCCCTGACACGACGTCGGCCGCCTCCGGAGCTCCGGGAGCGGCCTTTTCATTCGATAGGGGATTTTCGGTGTACGTACTCGTGCTGAACGCGTCGTACGAGCCGCTGCACAAGGTCGACGTGCGGCACGCCGTACGGATGCTCGTACGCGGCGTCGCGGTGGTCGAGGAGGCGGTCGAGGGCCGGCGGATCGGTCACTTCCCGTTACCGCGGGTGCTGCGGCTCGTCCGCTATGTCACGATGCGGTGGCGGCACGGCCATCGCCCGGCGTGGGGCAAGCGGGGGCTCCGGCGTCGGGACCGCGGGCTGTGCGCCTACTGCGGCGGGCGCGGGAACACGGTGGACCACATCTTCCCGCAGTCGCGCGGCGGCGGGTCGACCTGGGAGAACACCGTCCTGGCGTGCGGCCCGTGCAACAATCGCAAGCGCGACCGCACGCCGGAGGAGGCGGGGATGCGGCTGCTGATCGAGCCGCGCGTCCCCCTGTGGAGCGAGCTCCTGCCGTGAGACCGGACGCGTCAGACGCGTTCGAGCACCACGACGGGGATATCCCGTGAGGTCTTCTGCTGGTACTCGTCGTACGCAGGCCAGGTGGCGGTCATCTTCCGCCACAGGCCGGGCTTCTCCTCCGGGGTGGCCGTGCGGGCGCGCGCGGTGAACCTGTCACCGCGCACCTGCACGGTCACCTCCGGGTCGGCCTGGAGGTTGAGGTACCACAGCGGAGGCTCGTCCGCGCCGCCCTTGGACGCGACGACGAGATAGTCGTCGCCGTTCTTCTGGTAGATCAGCGGGGTCGTACGCCGCCGGCCGGTCTTGCGGCCGGTGGTCGTCAGGAGCAGCGTGACCGTGCCCTGCCAGTCATGGCCCTCCGCCCCGTCGGTCTCGACGTAGCGGCGTACGTGCTCTTCACCGAACAGCATCGGGGTCACCCTTCCAGTCGTATGCCTACGGAACTGGAAATGGCCGCCCCCTGCGGATATTCCGGCGGCGCGGGCCGCGCCGCCGGGCCGGCCGATCGTCACTCGAACAGGTCGGGCTGTTCGCGGACGATCTGGTCGTACAGCGGCTGGTAGTTGATCCACGCCACGAGGTCGTTGCCGAGCTGGTCGTGGGTGAGCTTGGCGTTCTCCTGGGAGATGTGCACCACCCGGCCGGCGGCCTTGGCGAGCAGCTGGACCTGGCAGGAGCGCTCCATCGTGATGAACCACCAGGCGGCGGCGTCGACCGTGTCCCCGACCGTGACCAGGCCGTGGTTGCGCAGGATCACGGCCTTCCGGTCGCCGAGGGTCGTGGCGATGCGCCGGCCCTCCTCCAGGTCGGTCACCACGCCGGTGTAGTCGTCGAACAGGGCGTGGTCCTCGTAGAACGCGCACACGTCCTGCGTGATCGGCTCCAGCAACTCGCCGAGGGCCGACAGCGCCCGGCCGTGCACGGAGTGGCTGTGCGCGGCGGCCACGACGTCGGGCCGCGCCTGGTGGATCTGGGAGTGGATGGCGAACGCCGCCTCGTTGACGGGGTAGCGGCCCTGGACGACCTTGCCCTCGTGGTTCACGAGGATGAGGTCGCTCACCCGGATGTGCTTGAACGACATCCCGAACGGGTTCACCCAGAAGTGGTCGGTCAGCTCGGGGTCGCGCGCGGTGATGTGCCCGGCGACACCCTCCTCGAAGCCGAACTTGCCGAACAGCCGCAGCGCCGCCGCGAGCCGCTCCTTGCGATGCCGCCGCTCCTCCTCGACCGTCTCGAACGTCGGCGGCAGGTTGAAGATCAGCTCTTGCGGGGGCAGTTTGTCCAGGAACTCGTCTGCCATGGGGTTGACTCCTTCGCCGGTTGTCTCCTAATACCAAACCTGATCCGATGACGCCTCGCATAGCCGTGCCGGCGCCAAGGAAGCTTGCGGTGATTATCCGAAGGGGCCAATGGACCGGTTCAGCGAGCTGTTGAGAGACGACGACGGAGCGATCGCGGACGCCGCCGTGCGGGCCGCCCGGGTGCACTCCGCCCCGGTCGCGGCCCTCCCGGAGGACGAGGTCCGCCGGCACGTACGGGCGGTGGTGCGGGCCGCGATCGGCGCGATCACGGCGGGGGGAGAGCTGGCCGAGACGGACCTGCGGGCCGCCGGGCGGCTCGGCGCCGACCGCGCGCGCCAGGGTGTGCCGGTCGCCGCGCTCCTCGACGGGTTCCAGGCCGGGCGGGCACTGATCGTGCGCACGGTCGTCGAACGCGGCCGCGCCGCGGGGCTGCCCGCCGACGACCTCCTCGAGGGGATGATCCGGATCGACGCGGTCACCACGGCGCTGGAGCACCGCATGGTCCACGCGCACCGGATCGCCGAGATGGAGATGGCGCGGACGACGCGCGACGCGCACGCGCAGGTGCTGCGGCGCGTGCTGCACGGCGAGGGCGGTGACCTCGCGCCGCTCGACGCCGCGCGCGCCTACCACTGCCTGGCCGGCGACGTCGCCGACCCGCGCACGGCCGTGTCCCTGGAGCGGCGGCTCACCGGTGGCCTGTGCGGGCTGGTCGACGGCCGCCTCGCCGCGCTCGTGCCGCGGCTGCCGGACCTGCCACCCGGCACGCCGCTGCTGGTCGCGTCCCCGGCGGTGCCCCTGGCCGACATCCCCGCGATGTACGCGCTCTGCCGGGCGGCGCTGGGCGCGGTCGACGGGGAACACGGCCTGCACCGGCTGCCCGACCTCGCTCTCGCGGTGGCGACCTCGGGCGCGCCGGACCTCGGGCGGCTGCTGGCCGACACCCTCCTCGACCGGCTGGATCCGCGCGATGACTTCCACCGGCAACTCGCCGAGACCGCCCTGGCCTACCTCGACAACGACAAGCGGATCGAGCCGACGGCCGGGGCCCTGCACGTCCACCCGAACACCGTGAAGTACCGCGTGCGGCGATTCGGCGACATCACCGGCCGGTGCCTGGTGCCGCCGACCGGCGGGGCGGTCGCCCACTCCGCGCACTGGTGGTGGGCACTGCGCACCTGGCTGGGCCCGGCTAGCGATCGCCCTCCAGGGCCACCGCGGCGCTGATGGCGATCAGCGCGGCGCCGGCCAGGCCGTCGAGGACCCGCCGGGCCGTGCCTCCGCGCAGCACCCGGGAGATCGGCCCGATCGCGAAGGAGAAGGTCCGCCACCACACCACCGCGACCGCGAGGAAGATGACGGCGAGGGTCGCGGTCGTGCGCAGCCGGGGTTCGTCGTGCGCCACGAACTGCGGCAGCAGGGTCAGGAAGAGCAGCGCGATCTTCGGGTTGAGCAGGTTGGTGATCAGGCCCTGCCGGAAGACGGCGCCGCCGGTGGGGGACGCGGACCGCGGGCCGTCCGCCGTGCCCGGCGCCGCTCTGCGGACACGCCCGGCCGGGTCACGCCTCCCCGGGGCCGCCGTCGTCGCGACCGGGTGCGCCGGAACCGCCGCCTCGGCGACCGCCGCACCGGGCATCGCCTCCAGAGCGGCGCCGGTCTCGGCCTCTCCGGCGCCGTCGACGGACATGATCGCCGAGATCAGCATCCGGACGCCCAGATAGGCGAGATAGGCGGCGCCCGCCAGTTTGACCACCGTGTACGCGGTGGCGGAGGCGGCGAGGATCGCGGACAGCCCGAGCACCGCCGCCGTGGCGTGGACCGAGATGCCCAGGCAGCAGCCCAGCCCGGTCAGCCAGGCGGCACGGCTGCCGGCGCTCAGGCCGTTGCGTACGACGAGGAGCATGTCGGGGCCGGGGGTCACGGTGAGGAGCGCGACGACGCCCAGGAAGGGGAACAACAGTTCGGGCACGCGCTCATCGTAGGCGGTCGGGTCCCGGCAGATTCGGCAGAAGTACCGTCTTCGCGGCGAACTTGACGAACCTGAGATGACCCGGCGCCTTCCGGCGCCGGTGCCCGGGCGCGTGTCCCGCCCCGGAGTGGCGGTCAGCGCTTGGCGCGGTGCACGACCTGAATCTCGGTGAAGCCGGCGAGGCCCCACGTTCCGTTCTCGACGCCGATACCGCTCCACTTGAAACCGCCGAACGGCTGGTGCGGCGCGAGGGCCAGGTGCGTGTTCACCCAGGCGGTCCCGCACTCCAGGCGCTCGGCGACCTCGGCGGCCCGGTCCGCGTCGGTGCCCCAGACGGAGCCGGACAGGCCGAAGTGGGTGGCGTTCGCGCGGGCGACCGCGTCCTCGACGTCGGTGTACCGCAGCACGGGCAGGGCCGGCCCGAACTGCTCCTCGTCGACGATCCGGATCCCCTCGGCGACGTCGGTCAGGATGGTCGGCGCGAAGAAGTAGCCGGGGCCGTCGATCGGCGCGCCGCCGGCCGCGGCCCGCGCCCCGTGCGCGAGCGCGTCGGCCACCAGTTCCCGGACCCGCTCGTACTGCGGCCGGTTGTTGACCGGACCGTACTGGACGCCCTCGTCGAGGCCGTTCCCCACCTTCACCGACCGCGCCTTCGCGGCGAGCGCCTCGACGACGTCGTCGTACAGCCGGTCCGGGACGTACACCCGCTTGATGGCCGAGCACACCTGGCCGTTGTTGGCGAAGGCCTGGTCGAAGACCCGACCGGCGACCAGCGCCGGGTCGGCGTCGTCGAGCACGATCGCCGGGTCGTTGCCGCCGAGCTCCAGGGTGGTCCGCTTGAGGTCCGGGGCCGCCGCCGCGGCGACCCTCTTACCCGTCTCGATCGACCCGGTGAAGCTGATCTTGCGCGGCACCGGGTGCGAGGTCATCCACGCGCCGAGGTCGTCGCCGCCGCTGACGACGTTCAGTACGCCGGGCGGGAGCACCTCACGCAGCAGTTCGCCGACCTTCAGTGTCGTCAGCGGGGTGTACGGGGAGGGCTTGAGAACGACGGTGTTGCCGGCCAGCAGCGCCGGGGCGATCTTCCACGCGGCGAGGATGAGCGGGAAGTTCCACGGCGTGATCGCCGCGACGACCCCGAGCGGGCGGCGTACGACCTCCACCCTGGCGCGGTCGTCGTCCTGGATGACCTCGCGGGGGATCTCCAGATCGGCGAAGTGCTGGAGCCAGATGGCGGCACCCATGATCTCGACCCGGGCGTCCTGGAGGGGTTTGCCCTGCTCTGCCGTCAAAGTCGCGGCGAGGTCACCGCCGGCCGCGGCCATGAGCACGTCCGCCGCGGCCTTCAGCGCCGTGCGCCGGGTGGCCTCGCCGCTCCGCCATGCCGGGTACGCCGTCGCCGCCGCGTCGAACGCCGCGTCGAGCTGGGCTCGCGAGCAGTCCGGCGCGGCGGCGTGCGGCGACCCGGTCGCCGGATTGATCACCTCGAACGCCGCCGTGGTCTCCACGGCCGCGCCGCCGATCGTCATGGTGAACTCGGGCACCGGTACCTCCTGGAAGCAGAACCGAATTCCGTTCAGTTTGGCCCCAGGAGGTCCGTCTTGGCCAGGATCTATCGACGTTCCCTCACCATGACGCGGATCGAGGTCTGCGGGCCCGGAATGGTCAGCACTCCCACCATCCCCCGCGACCAGGCGGTCAGCCGCACGGCACCGGGCCGGCCCTGAACGACCATCGGGACGAGGACGGCCGCGCTGTGCCCCGGCGCGAGCGCACCCAGGTCACAGCCCAGGTACTCGCCGCGGCGCAGGCAGCCCCGCCCTTCGCGGGCGGACCAGCCGGCCGGGATGGCGGCGACCAGCTGCGCGTGTTCGAGCGGCCGGTTGCCGGTGTTGGTGAGCGTCCAGCGCACCGTCTGCAGCTCGCCGGGCGAGACCTCCCAGTGCGCGGCCTGTCCGGTGAGGTGCATCGCGTAGGCCGACCGGCCCGGCTGCGGCTGCGGCTGCGGGTCGCCGGGCCGGATCCGCACCGGACGCCCGGGCATCGGCCGGCCCTGCTGCGCGTCTCCCGGCCGGACGCCGGCGTTCTGCTCGCCGGGGCGGTCGGGACGCGGCTCGGCGCGCCTCGCCTGGACGGCGGTGTGCGCGAGAGGCCGGGTCTGCCCACCCCGCACGTGGGCGGCGGGCACCGCCGCCTGCCGCGCGTGCTCGGGCTGCGCGTGGGCGGCGTTCTGCGCGCCGGGCCGTGCCGCCTCGTGCTGTGCGTCGGCGGGCCGGGCGTGCGCGGCGTTCTGCGCGCCGGGCCGTTCCGGCTGCGGGTGCGCCGGCCGGGCGTGCGCCGCCTGAGCCTGCGGGGCCAGACCGAGCAGGCCGGTGCCGATGAGTGCGGTGATCGCGTATGAGCGCATGACGTCCCCCCTGGTGGTGATCAGCGCAGACGCTAGCCGCGCGCTCCCCGGGCGATCCGGCGAGCGCGCGGGACTTGGCCCAGTTCTGGCGCGGTCACGGTGATCGATTGACGTCCGCAGCGCCCCGCCCTCCTCCGCGTCCACACCGCCACCGCCGCGTCCGGCCCGGCTTCACCCGCGCCCGGCCCTGGCTCACGTTCACTCCGCCACCGCCGGGTCCGGGGACGCACAAGGCGGCCGTACGGCGTACCGAATGGCCGGCAGAGGTCAGAGAAGCGCCAACCCGTGCGCCGGGGATGGTCCCCGGCGCGGCCGGTCGTCAGAATCCGCACATGCGATCACGACTTCTCGTCACCGCGGTCGTCGCCACCACCGTGGCCGCGATCGGCGGCCCGGCCGCCGCGGACGGCACCCCGTCACCGGCGGCCCGCGGCACCGCGCACCCCGCCGGGGCTCCGGCCGCACCGGGCCGCCCCCGGCTGGCCGACCCGCACCCCTGCCCGGACCAGCCCGGCTTCACCTGCTCCACACTGCGCGTCCCGCTCGACCATCGCGGCAAGGTGCCCGGGACGCTCGACCTGCAGGTCGCCACCGCGGACAACACGGGCGCGCCGAAGGGCGTCCTGCTGTTCCTCACCGGCGGGCCCGGCCAGCCCGGCGTGCCGTACATCTCCCGGATCGCCACACAGCGGCTGCCGGAGCTCGCCAAGGACTACCGGTTCGTCATGCTGGACCAGCGCGGCACCGGTGAGTTCGGCGCGATCGACTGCCCGCGGCTGCAGGCCGAGGTCGGCAGCTCCGACATCGCCGCGCCCACCTCCGCCGCCATCGAGGAGTGCGCCGGCGTCCTCGGCGGCCGGCGCGGCCTCTACAGCACCGAACAGACCGTCGCCGACTATGAGGCGCTCCGCCGGGCGCTCGGCGTGGACACGATGGTCGTCGACGGCGTCTCGTACGGCAGCTTCACCGCGGCCCGGTACGCCGTCGCCCATCCGGCCCGCGTCCGTAAGGTCGTCCTCGACTCGGTGCTGCCGCACGTCGACCCGCAGGCCGACGACGGCCTGTACTTCGTCGGCCTGCACGCCCAGGCGCGGGTGCTGCGCGACGCCTGCGCGACCGCGCCCGCCTGCGCCTCCGACCCCGCCGAGGACCTGGCCTGGGTGGTCCGCCACCGCACCGCCGCGGACGGGGTGAAGATCTTCGACACGATCGTGTCCTACGAGTTCCTGGACCCGACCTACCGCGACCCGAACCCGCCCGGCCTGCCCTCCGGGCACGGCGACCTCGTCGGCGCGCTGCACGCCGCCCGGCACGGCGATCCGGCCCGCCTCGACACGATCATCGCCGACCTGGCGCCGGGCGGGGACCCCGTCACCTCGTACAGCTCCGGGCTGCACATCGACGCGTTCTGCTCCGACGGAGTCTTTCCGTGGGGCCGGTCCGACGCGCCCCTGGGCAGCCGGCAGGCGAGGCTGGACCGGACGCTCCGGCGCACCGACCCGCGCCGCGTATGGCCTTACACGCTCGCGACGTCGGCGGGCAACGGTTTCACCCAGGAGTGCCTGCGCTGGTCCTCACGCCCGGCCGCCGAGCCGCCGGCCCGCCTGCCCGGCGTCCCGGTGCTGCTGCTGAACGGCGACCACGACCTGTCCACGCCGCTCGAGTGGGCGTACGAGGAGGCGGCGCACGCGCCGAACGGCAAGGTCGTCGTCGTCAAGGGCGCCTCGCACTCGATCCAGAACCGCGAGCACGGTCACGCGGGCCGGGACGCGGTGATCGCCTTCCTCGCCCGCTGACGGCACGGCGACGAGCGACCGGGGCCGGGTGGCGCGTCCACCCGGCCCCTCGTGCGCACGGACGGGACCGCCGGCCGCCGGACGCGCGCCGCGGGCGGGCCACGGGCGAGCCGCGAACGGGCCGCGGGCGGATTCCGGGGGTGAACAACGCCCGAAATGAGGATGAACCGGGAGGCGAGGCCGCTGTCCGCCGCTTAGCCTCGGCCTGCTCGCGTCAACGGTTCTCCGGGGGACTTCATGGGACTGATGGGCTGGCCGCTACTCGTCGCGGTCATCGTCCTCGCCGTCGCGGGCCCGGTGGCCTGCCTCTACCTGTGGAACCGCGTGACGGGGCGGCTCGCCGTCGCGGGCCGCCTGTTCATGATCGTCATATGCCAGGTGTTCGCGGTCCTCGTCGGCGGAGTCGGCCTGAACCACTACTTCGAGTTCTACGCCTCATGGAGCGACCTGTTCGGCGGCGGCAAGGGCGGGGGGACCCCCATCGAGCAGGTCGGCGCGGGAGGCACGGGCGCGCGGGTGCGCTTCGAACGGACCGCGAAGGTGGATCCGGACGTCTACACCGCGACGGTCACCGGCGAGCGCTCCGGCGTGCGCTCCCGCATCCTGGTCTGGGTGCCGCCCGGCTACGGTTCGCCGGCCAACGCCCACCAGACCTATCCCGTCGTGGAACTGCTGCCCGGCTACCCCGGGACCCCCTCGACGTGGTTCCACGCCGTCCACGGCGCCATCGCCCTCAAGGAGGCCATGGCGTCCGGCCACGCGCATCCGTTCATCCTGGTCGCCCCCGTGACGACGGTCGTGCACGGCCGCGACACCGAGTGCGTCGACTTCCCCGGCGGGCCCCGCGTCGAGACCTGGCTCACCGACGACGTACGCCAGGCGGTGACACGGGCGTTCCGCGTCCAGCCGGATCGGAGCGCCTGGGGGCTCATGGGCTTCTCCACCGGCGGCTACTGCGCGGCGAAGATGGCGATCCGCCGGCCCGACCTGTTCAGCGCGGCCGTCACGATGCAGGGAGACGCCGTGCCCCAGACGCCGGAGGTCCGCCGCGACCACGCCCTGTTCACCCAGAACTCGGTGCTCGACCTGCTGCGCACGCACCGCCCGCCGATCGCCCTGCTGCTGGCGGGCACCCGGCAGGACCGTGGGTCCGATCGGGCGATCAACCAGATCATGCCGCTGGTACGGCCGCCGACGACGGCCTTCCTGTACGTCCTGCCCAAGGGCGGCCACAACGCCTCCGTCTGGAATTCGATGCTGCCGCAGGCGTACGCCTGGCTGAGCGCCCGCCTGTCCGCCCCGCACCCTTCGTGAATCCCAGGGCGGCGAGGCCCGCGAGGTTCTCCCGGGGGCCGTTGCCTGACGTCAACGCGAAGCGGCGGGCGCCCGAGGCGCCCGCCGCTCCCACGGCCTGGCCGGTGGCGTCAGAGTGAGGTGAGGCGGTCGAGCAGATCGCCGTAGGCGCGCAGCGCCGTGCGCAGGCGCTCGGTGTCCGCGTCGCCGTTCCACCGGTCCCGCAGGCCCCGCTGCTGATCCGCCAGGGCACCGGTCAGCGCGGTCACGGCCTCCTCGCACAGGGCACCGGCCTGCTTCACGGCGTCGCGCGGGTCGTCGACGAAGCCGGCCTTGACCTCGCGCCACCGCGATGAGAACCGGTCCGCGTCGTCCCGGCGGATCAGCCGTTCGGCTGCCGTATCCGGCGTCGCGCCCGGGCCGGACCCGTCCGCCGTGGCGCCGGGGTCCGGTGTGGCCACCGGGGCCGTCGACGCCGGCGATCCGCCAGGAGCGTACGGCCGGGCGGTGGCCGTGGGCCCGGCCGTACGCTCGCCCAGCGGGTCGGCCGGTCCGCCCGGCACGACCTGGGACGCGCGGGAGTCGTCGCGGCCGGAGCCGGTCGTGCTCCGCTGCTCGTCCTCGGTGCGGCTCGACAGGATGATCTTGTCCGGTTCCGTGTCGCGGTCCTCGGCGGCCGTCCGCCCGCGTCCCTCGTCGGCGCCGGTCACCGGCACGCCCGCGACGGGGCGGTCACCGGGCAGGGGACGGGCACGTTCATCGGTCCGGTCCTGGCGATCCCTCATCGTCTCCGTCCCTTCGTTGCCTCGGCGTCCTCCCGTGACTCGCCGGACTTGACCGGCTCGCCGGACTCGTCGACCCGCTGGAACCGGACCGGACCCTCGGCCGACCCGGATCGGTCCGCTTCATCGGCGCGCCCGGACCGGTCCGGCTCGTCGGCGCGCCGGGTGCCGGCGGGCTCGCGGGGGCCGGACGCCCCATCGTCGCCGAGCAGGTCGGCGAACAGGGCGCGGTAGTGGACCATCGCCTGGCGCAGGTCCTCGGTGCTCGCCCGCCCCGCGTCGGCTCGGCCGCGGATGTCGTGGGCCGTCCGGTACCGGCCGATCGTGCCGGCGTGCTCCACGGACAGGTCCGCGACCTGCTGCTCGTAGTCCTCGGTGGGGTAGCCGCGGTCCTTCATCACGCGGACGAGAAGGTTGTCCGCCTCGGCCACGGCGCTCTGGGGGGAGTCGACGAAGTGTTCCTGTACCCGCTGCCAGTCGGCGCGGTACCGGTCGCGCGCCGCCGGGTCGAGGGGACGGATCGGCAGTTCCCGGTGCCGCTGCTCGCGGGCGCGCAGTTCCTGCTCGGCCTCTCGGGTGTTGTTATGACGTTCCACGGTGCGGTCGTACTCGGGCCCGAACCTCTCGCGCAGCCGGCGGCGCTGCTGCTGCCGATGGGCGAGGAGGCCCAAGGCCACGACGACCAGCACCGCGACGATCACGATGACGGCCACTGTGGCGGTCGACATGATTGCCTCCGATGGTGGGCTGTGATGAACGCCACGTGCCCGCAAAAATCTGGTCAAAACAAATGCCCGGGCCGGGGCCGCCGAAGAGCGGTTCCGGCCCGGGCGTCGTACCGGGCTCTAGGGAAGGGGTGGACGAACCGGTCACGAGACCCGTGCGGGCTCGGGGCTCCCCTTCTTGATCTCCGCGAGGGCGCGAGTGAAGTCGCGGGAGGACAGCCACAGCTTGTACATGATGGCGAACTCGAACACGAGCAACAGGGCGGCCGCGCCGATGGTGACGGGGATGATCTGGTTCACCAGCGGGGCGATGATGAACACCGCCATCTGGAACTCGATGCCGCTCACCAGGTGGGTACGGACGCGGTGGTCACGCAGCCAGTCGCGGACGCGGATGTACCAGGAGAAGCGGGAGCGGAACTCCTGCTGCAGGTCGATGACCTCGACGGCACGCGTCTTGATCTCGTCCGGGTCGAGCTCGGGGTCCTCACGCAGCAGGTCCTCGGCGAACACGGGCGTCTGGCCGGCGGTCGACTCCTCGACCGCCTTCTTGAGCTCCGCGCGCATCTGGCGCCGGACCTTCGCCACCTGGAGGGCGTCGACGTAGCGGAGCATGTCGAGGAACACGACCGCGATGCCGAGGAGGAGGTAGATGTCCTTGCCGGTGTGGTGGTACTCCCCCCACATCAGCGCGAGGGTGCAGGTGAGGACCCGGATGCGGTCGAAGACGTAGTCGAGCCAGCCGCCGAGCACCGTACCGGTGCCCTTGAGCCGCGCGATCTTGCCGTCCATGCAGTCCAGCACGAAGCTGAAGTGGTAGAGAACGGCGCCCAGGACCAGCCACTTCCAGTCCGCCGTGAGGAAACAGCCGGCCGAGCCGAGGCCGAGGAAGAGCGCGCCCCAGGTGATCTGGTTCGGCGTGATGGAGGTGCGGTTGGCGGTTCCGACGACGAGCCGGCCGGCCAGGGGATCCACGAGGAACACCGTCCACCAGGCGTCCCGGGCCTTGAAGGTCTGGGACTTCACCTCTTCCAGCGTGAACTTCATACGGTTGGCCCCTTGGTCATATTGAGGGTGGCCCGGAACGCGCCGAGCCGGAGGATTTTGGTTGGTACTCCGTGAGACGCTCTGGCAGATTGCCAGGTTTACGGGATGTTTACCGGAACTTCGGGGTCTTTGTGGTTTAGGTATGCCGAGGGGGCGCCGACTTAGGTATGCCTAGGGCGTCGGTTCAGGTATGCCTAGGGACGCCAGAGCGTCCGCCGTGCCGGTGCCGACCTGCGGAGGATGGCCCCCGTCTCGGTGGGTAACGTGCGGAGCGAGAGGCTCTGGGAGGCGATCAGCATGGAGAACAGGCTCTTCATCGGCGGCACCTGGACGGCGGCGGAGACGTCCTTCGACGTCACCGATCCGTCGACCGGCGAGGTGTTCGCCTCGGTCGCGGACGCCGGCGCCGACGCGGCGGTGCGCGCGCTCGACGCCGCCGCGGCTGCCCAGGCGTCCTGGGCGGCGACCGCGCCGCGCGAGCGTTCGGAGATCCTGCGCCGCGCGTACGAGCTGATGCACGAGCGCGCCGAGGAACTGGCCCGGCTCACGACCCGGGAGATGGGACGCCCGCTGGCCGAGTCGCTGGGCGAGGTCGCCTATGCCGCCGAGTTCCTGCGCTGGTACGCCGAGGAGGCGGTCCGCGTCGGCGGCGAGTACCGGGTCGCCCCGGGCGGCGACTACCGGATCCTGACGACCCGGCAGCCGACCGGCCCGGCCTATCTGGTCACGCCGTGGAACTTCCCGCTGTCGATGGTCACCCGCAAGGTCGGCCCGGCGATCGCCGCGGGCTGCACGATGATCATCAAGCCGGCCGAGGCGACGCCGCTGTCCGCGTTGGCGCTGGGCGGCCTGTTGGCCGACGCCGGCGTGCCGGAGGGCGTTCTCAGCGTGCTGCCGACGAACCGCGCGCCCGAGGTGACCGACGCGCTCGTCGCCGACGGCCGGCTGCGGCTGCTGTCCTTCACCGGCTCGACGCCCGTGGGCAGGAAGCTCATGGAGCAGGCCGCGGGCAAGGTGCTGCGGACGACGATGGAACTCGGCGGGAACGCCCCGTTCCTCGTGTTCGACGACGCGGACCTGGACGCCGCGCTGAACGGCGCCGTGCTGGCCAAGATGCGCAACACCGGGGAGTCGTGCGTCGCGGCGAACCGGTTCATCGTCCACGAGGCCGTCGCCGAGGACTTCGCGGCCGGCCTCGCCGAGCGGCTCGGCGCCCTCCGGCTCGGTCCCGGTCTCGACCCGGAGACGGAGGTCGGCCCGCTGATCGACCAGCGGGCGCGCGACCGGGTCGCCGGCCTGGTGACCGACGCCCTCGAACGCGGCGCGACCCTGCGTACGGGAGGCAAGCCCGATGACGGACCCGGGTGGTTCTACCCGCCGACCGTGCTGAGCGGCGTGCCGGTGGACGCCCGCGTGATGCGCGAGGAGATCTTCGCCCCGGTCGCGCCGATCGCCGCCTTCCCCGACGAGGCGTCCATGATCGCGGCGGCCAACGACACCGAGGCGGGCCTGGTGGCCTACGCCTACACCCGTGACCTGAGCCGTGCGCTGCGGGTCGGGGAGGTGCTGGAGACCGGGATGGTCGGGATCAACCGCGGGCTCGTGTCCAACCCGGCGGCGCCGTTCGGCGGGGTCAAGGAGTCCGGGATCGGGCGCGAGGGCGGTTTCGAGGGCATCGACGACTACGTCGAGCTGAAGTACCTCGCCGTCGGCCTGTGAGAACGGTGCGCGGGCCCCGGGTACGCCACGCCGTCCCGGGACCCGCGTCCGGTCACTGCTTCGGCGCCTTGGAGACGTACTCGGTCGTGTACGTCTTGGACAGGTCGACGCTGTCCTGCCGGCCCTTGACGTTCGGGGAGAACTGGGCGAGGACGTTCAGGACGTTCTTGGCCCCGTCGGCGGGCATGACGCCGTCCGCGGTGAACATTCCGATGCTGTCGGTGACCGCCTTCTCGTACAGCTTGGGGTCCCCGCCGGCGTAGTCCGCCGGCATCTTCGCGGCGATCTCCGCCGGTTTGTGCGCCTTAATCCAGCCGAGCGTCTTGACGAAGGCGTTGGCCAGCTTCTGGACGGTCGCCGTGTTGTTCTTGACGTAGTCGCAGTTCATGTAGAGGGAGCTGGACGGGTACAGGCCGCCGAGCGCCGCCCTGGTGCCCGCCTCGGTGCGCATGTCGAGCAGGACCTTGCCCTGGCCGGTGGCGAGCAGCTTGGCGACCGTCGGGTCGGTGGTCATGCCCGCGTCGATGCCGCCGTTGTTCAGCGTCGCGATGAACGTCTGGCCCGCGCCCGCCTTCACGGTCGTGTACCCGGAGGTCGGCACGCCGTTCTTGGTCGCCAGGTACTGCGTCAGGAAGTCGGTGGAGGAGCCGGGACTGGTGACGCCGAGCCTCTTGCCCTTGAAGTCCGCCGGGGAGGTGATCCGTCCGGCCTTGCCGGCCGCCACGACCTCCACCTCGCCGGGGACCGCGGCGAGCTGGACGACGCTCTCGATGCACTTGCCCTTGGTCTGCAGGTCGATCGTGTGGTCGTAGAACCCGACGACGCCCTGGACGTCGCCCGAGATCAGGACGTTCTCGGCCTGTGCGCCCGCCGGTTCGGTGAGCAGCTGGACGTCGAGGCCCTGCTCCTTGAAGTAGCCGAGCTGCTCGGTCAGCTTGGCGGGCAGGTAGATGACCTTGTCGATGCCGCCGACCATGATCTTGACGGTTCCGTTCTGCCTCCCCCCGCTCCCGCCGGACGCGGTGCGCGAGTCACGGCAGGCGGCGAGGGACAGGGTGGTCGTGGCGGCGAGCGCCGCCGCGGCGACGCGGGTGAGGGTACGCATGTGAGCTCTCCTTGAGGCGGGTGGGGACGCCCGCCCGGGGCGGGGCGGACGGTCGGCGGGGGAGGGACGGGCCGGCTGCGGGGTCAGATCCGCGCCTCGTTGCCGGCCACGGGCGGGCGCCAGCGCAGCAGGCGGCGTTCGAGGAGGGTGAGCAGCCACTCGGCGAGCAGCGCGATCACCGTGATTACGATCATTCCGGCGTAGATGCCGGCCGAGTCGAACGTGCCCTGGGCGTGGTTGATCAGCAGGCCGAGGCCCTTGTCCGCACCGCTGTACTCGCCGACGATCGCGCCGATGATGGCGAAGCCGAAGGCCGAGTGCAGCGACGCGAGGATCCAGGAGGTCGCGCTGGGCACGACGATCGTGCGCAGCACCGCCGTACGGCTCGCGCCGAGGATCCGCGCGTTGTTCACCAGGTTGCGGTCGACCTCGCGGGCGCCCTGGAAGGCGTTGAAGAACACCGCGAAGAACACCAGGACGAACGCGGTCGCGACCTTCGATGACATGCCGAGGCCGAACCAGATGACGAACAGGGACGCCAGGATGATGCGGGGGATCGCGTTGGCGGCCTTGATGAACGGCGCGCAGACGTCGGACAGGAACCGGCTGCGGCCCAGGACGATGCCCAGCACCACGCCGCCGGCGCTGCCCAGCACGAACCCGATCAAGGCCTCTTCCAGCGTGTAGGCGATCTGCGTCCAGATCGAACCCTGCGACGTGCCGGTCGTGAACCAGTCGGTGAGCCGGTGCCAGATCGCGCTCGGCTTCGAGTAGTAGAACGGGTCGATCCAGTAGGTCGCCGCCAGCTCCCACGAGCCGAGCACGGCGACGACCAGCAGGACCCGTACGGCGTTCACGGTGACGGCCCGGCGGCGGCCCGCGGCGCGGGCCTGGGCGACGGCGGTCGCCTGGTCGTCCAGCTCAAGCAGCATTGCCGGCACCCCTCTCGCGGGCGATCTGAACCTCTTCCCGCAGCGACTCCCACACCTCGCGGTAGATCTCGAGGAACTCCGGGGTGAGCCGGATCTCCTCGGCGTCGCGCGGCCGTTCCAGCGGCACGTCGAAGACCGCCTTGACGGTGGCGGGACTCGCAGTCATCACCACGACCCGGTCACCGAGCACGACGGCCTCCTCCAGGTCGTGCGTGACGAAGACGACGGCCGCACCGCCGCCCTCCCCGAGCGGGTCGTCGCCGGCCCACAGGCGGAGCAGCTCGTCCTGCATGAGCCCGCGGGTCTGTACGTCCAGGGCGGAGAACGGCTCGTCCATGAGCAGGATGGACGGCTCGTTGACGAGCGTCTGGGCGAGGGCGACGCGCTTGCGCATGCCGCCCGAGAGCTGGTGCGGGTAGTAGGACTCGAAGTCGCCCAGGCCCACCCGGCGGACCCAGTCGCGCGCCTGCTCCCGTGCCTGGCGCTTGGCGGCGCCGCGGTACCGGGGGCCGGCGGCGACGTTGTCGAGGACCGTGCGCCAGGGCAGCACGGCGTCGTTCTGGAACATGTACCCGACTCCGGCGGGGATGCCCTCGACCGGCCGCCCGTGGACGAGGACCTCACCGGCCGAGGGGGGCTCCAGGCCCGAGACGAGGGACAGGGTCGTCGACTTGCCGCACCCCGTCGGGCCGACCACGGCGACGAACTCACCGGCGCGCACGGTCAGGTCGAGGTTCCGGACGGCGGTGTGCACTCCTCCCGAGGAGGAGCGGAACCGCTTGGTCGCGTCGCGGAGCTCGATCGCGGGGCCGTCAGGCTCTGCTTGCGTTGGCATGCCCGGAGGTTACGAGTGCGTTTCCAGGTCGTTAAGCCTTGCTCGCGATGTAATCGCAAGCCGTGTTTCCGGTAGTTGATGATCTTTTCGGCGTTTATCGCATTGTGCTCACTTGATTCGGCGGCATCAGGGCCGCGCCCGGCTAATGTGCACGGTGATGTCCCCCCGCGTCCGGATCCGTTTCGCGCACCAGGTGCTGATCCTGCAGATCAGCGTCGTGGTGCTCGTCGCCCTGACCGGATACGCCCTGGCCGCCTGGATGCAGCGCGGCGAACTGCGCAACCAGTACGCCTGGCGGGCCCTCACCGTGGCCCGCTCGGTGGCGGCCGACCCCGTCATCGGCGACACGGTGGCGGTGGGCGGCGACCCGGCGGGCACGGTGGAGAACCGGGCCGAGCGGGTACGGCGGGCCACCGGTGCGCTGTTCGTCGTCGTCACCGACCGGGACGGCATCCGCCTCTCCCACCCGAACCGCGCGCTCATCGGCAAGCGGGTCAGCACCGACCCCTCGGCGCCGCTGTCCGGCCGGGAGGTGAAGGTGATCGAGCGCGGCACCCTCGGTCTGTCCGCGCGCGGGAAGGTCCCGCTGTACGACCGGCGGGGCACGCTCGTCGGCGAGGTCAGCGTCGGCTTCGACGCCAGGGAGATCGACCGGGGCGTGCACCGCACGATGGCCGTCGCCGCCCTGTTCGCCGCGGCCGCCGTCGCGCTGGGCGTGGCCGCGTCCTTCGCGATCGGGCGCCGTCTCAAACGCCAGACGCTGGGCCTCGAACCGTACGAGCTGGCCGAGCTCGTGCAGGAACGCGCGGCGGTCCTGCACGGAATCAACGAGGGCGTGCTCGCGGTCGACGCCGCGAACCGCGTCACCGCCTGCAACGCCGAGGCGGCGCGGCTGCTGGGCGTCACCCCGGACCGCGGCGAACCGGTCGCCGGGCTGCCCGTACGCGGCCGGCTGAGGTCGGTGCTCGACGGCGACGAGGAGGCGCGCAACCTGTTCGTCGCCGCCGGAGAGCGCGTCCTGGTCGTCAACCGGCGGGAGGTCCGCCACGACGGGCGCCTGCTCGGCACGGTCATCACCCTGCGGGACCGTACGGACGTCGAGTCCCTGGCCCGGGAGCTCGACGCGGTCCGCGCGCTGTTCGACGCACTGCGCGCGCAGCGGCACGAGTACGCCAACCGCATGCACACGCTGTCCGGGCTCCTCCGCCTGGGGCACTACGAGGAGGCGGCCGGCTACATCCAGACCCTCGCCGGGGTCCCGGCGGCCCGCGAGGCGCCGCCGGACGACGTCCCCGACCCGTACCTGCGGGCGTTCCTCGCCGCCAAGGCCGCCGTCGCGACGGAGCGGGGCGTCGCCCTGGAGGTCGCCGGGACGAGCTGGGTGCCCGGCCGGGTCGTCGACCCCCTGGACGTGACCACGGTGCTCGGCAACCTCGTCGAGAACGCCATCGAGGCCGCGCGGCTCGGCGCGTGCCGTCCCGCGCGGGTGGAGGTCGAACTGCTCGGCGACGGCGCCGACCTCCACATCACCGTCGCGGACTCGGGCGAGGGCGTGCCGGAGGACCTCAGGGAGGCCGTCTTCCGCGACGGGGTGTCCACCCGCCGGTCCGAGGACGGCCGGCCGCGCGGGCTCGGCCTCGCCCTCGCCCGGCAGGCGGCCCGCGCACGCGGCGGTGACATCACCATCGCCGAACCCGATCCCGACGGCGGCGCCGTGTTCGTGGCGCGTCTCCCGGAGGTGTTGCAGTGATCGAGGTGCTGGTCGTCGACGACGACTTCCGGGTGGCGCAGATCCACGCCGGATTCGTCGAGTTGGTCCCCGGCTTCCGCGTGGCCGGACGGGCGCACACCGCCGCGGACGCCAGGGCAGGCGCGGCAGGCGTCGACCTGGTGCTCCTCGACGTCTACCTGCCGGACGAGTCCGGGCTGTCCCTGCTGCCGGACCTCGACGCCGACGTCATCATGGCCACCGCGGCGACCGACCCGCGGTCCGTGCGCACGGCGTTCGCCCGCGGCGCGCTGCACTACCTCATCAAACCCTTCACC
Organism: Actinoallomurus spadix; assembly: GCF_024055725.1. GTDB lineage: Bacteria > Actinomycetota > Actinomycetes > Streptosporangiales > Streptosporangiaceae > Actinoallomurus > Actinoallomurus spadix. The sequence continues at coordinate 101,908 of NZ_JAMXMX010000016.1, forward strand.
GCGGAGGAACTGGGGGAGCGGCTCCAGGCGTACGCCCGCTACCGGGAACACCTGGCCGCGTCCGCTGAACTCGGTCAGGCCGACGTGGACCGCGCCGTCCGCGCCCTGCACACCGTGCCGCGCGCCGAGCGGCGCGCGGTGAAGGGACAGTCGTCGGTCACCGCCCGGCTCGTCGCCGAGGCGCTGCGGCGCGCCGGCGCGCCGCGGTCGGCCGCCGAGATCTCCGACGAGGTGGGCATCTCCCGCGCCACCGCCCAGCGCTACCTCGCGTCGCTCGCCCAGTCCGGGCGGGTGCGCGTCACGCTGCGCTACGGCAGTACCGGCCGTCCCGAGCACCAGTACACCTGGCGAACCCGCTGACCCTCGGCACGGCAGAGGACGCGCACTCCGGAAAGTCGCTCTCGACCCGATACAAGGCGGGCTTTCGGAAATGCCGTCCATCCTGCGAGAAGTGAATGGGTATTGCTCGATCATTAACCCGGCATATGTCCCGGTGGACGGTGAGACGGGTATCGCTATCTCGTCCGCTGTAATGCCGCACGAAAAGCCAGATACTCGACAGGATGAAGGTGTCGAAATTGACCTACTGCAGAAAAGAACGGCCGGCCGAAGCCACGATCAGGCTGCGCCCGCTGGCTCTGGTCGCCGCCCTGACGTTCAGCGGTCTCGCGGTCGCGGCGGCCTCGGCGGTGCCGGCGGGGGCGGCGCAGGCGGCGCCCGCGGTGAACACGGAACTCACCGGGGTCGACTCCTACTGCGAGGGCGTTCCGTCCGCGTACGCGAGCGACTGTACGGACAGCGTCGAGCGGTTCCTTCCTCCCGGCACGAGCGGGGCCGATGAGGACGAAGCCGGCCCGGACGACATCAATATCTCGAACAACCCGCACGTCGTACGCAGCGGGAATTCGGGCGTCGCCAAGGGCCCGCGCCGCCACCACCGCCTGCGGAGAGGAACGGGCCTGAGGGTCATGCCGGGGCGGCAGGCCCACCAGCGCCCGAACAGGGCCGAGCAGGCGCAACCCGCCGAACGGCCGCAGCGCGCCGACATGGCGCGATCGCCGCAGGACGCGCAGCAGGTCGGCGCCCCGGCGTCCGCCCAGGAGACGCCGGGGGCTCCGGTGCAGGATTCGCAGGGGGCGCCCGCTCAGGATCCGCAGCAGAGCACCGGCATGGTGCCGGTGCAGGACCGGCAGGCCAATGGCGCGGCGCCCGTTCAGGAGACGCAGCAGCCCGCCGCGCAGAACGCCAAGCCTCCGATCGTCCGCGTCCAGATCCGCCGGGTGGGCGGCCGGCACGCGCACCACCACGCGCGCCATCACTTCTCGCCGCGTTACGCCTGACGACGGCCGCTCCCGCGGCGACCTCCTCACCGGCGGGTGCCGGCGCCACGGCGCGGCACCCGCCGGCCTTTCGCGACGCGGTGACCGCCCGGCGGCCGGCCGGGGCCTGCCCTAGAGTCGCTCGACGTTGCCCGTGGCCGGCAGCACGCCGCGCGTGTCCAGCAGGAGGCGGGCGCGGGCGCCGAGCAGGTCAAGGTCGAACGCGCGATGCGGTTGCAGGAGGATCGCCAGGTCGGCCGCTCGCACCGCCGCGCCGAGATCCTCGGCGCGGGTGACGTCGGCGCCCTCGACCGTCCAGTCGTCCACCAGCGGGTCGACGTAGCGGACCTTCGCGCCGGAGGCGTGCAGCCGCCGGGCGAGCGGCCGGGCCGGTGACTCCCGGTCGTCGGCGACGTCGGGCTTGTAGGTGACCCCGAGCAGCACGATCGTCGCCCCGTTGACGCAGCGTCCGTAGCGGTGCAGCAACCGGGCGGCGCGTTCGGCGACGTACGCGGGCATCCGATCGTTGATCTGCTGCGCGAGCTCGGCGAACTGGAACCGGTAGCCGAGCCGCCGCACCCGGTGGGAGAGGTAGCTCGGGTCGATCGGGATGCAGTGGCCGCCGACGCCGGGCCCCGGCCGGAACGCCTCGTAGCCGAACGGCTTGGTGGCCGCCGCCGCGATGGCCTCCCAGACGTCGATGCCGAGCTCGTCGCAGAACATCGCGATCTCGTTGACCAGGCCGATGTTGACCTGCCGGTAGGTGTTCTCCAGCAGCTTGGCCATCTCGGCCTCGCGCGTGCCGCGGACCGGCACGACCCGCTCGACGAACGTGCCGTAGAACGCCACGGCCCGGTCCAGGCAGGCGGGCGTGAGCCCGCCGACCACCTTGGGCGTGTTGCGCAGGCCGAAGACCGGATTGCCGGGGTCGATGCGCTCCGGCGAGTAGGCCAGGTGGAAGTCGAGTCCGGCGCTCAGCCCGCTCTTCTCCAGCAGCGGCCGGACGACCTCCTCCGTCGTCCCCGGCCACGTGGTCGACTCCAAAACGACCAGGGTGCCGGGCCGCAGCCGTCCGGCGACCATCTCGGCCGCGCCGGTGACGGCGCGCAGATCGGGCAGCCGGTCGCGGTCGAGGGGCGTGGGAACGGAGATGATCACCGTGTCGGCGCCGGCCAGCACACCGGGGTCGATGGTCGCGTGGAACCCCTGGGCGACCAGGCCGGCGACCTCCGCGTCGGAGAGGTCGTCGACGTGGGAGACGCCCGCGTTCAAGCCGTCGACGCGACGGCGGTCGACGTCCACTCCCACGACCCGTGTCCCGGTGCGCGCCACCTCACGGACGAGCGACATCCCGACGTAGCCGAGCCCGATCACCGCGAGCCCGCCTTCGCAGACCCGGTCGTCTCGTGTCCCGCCCATCCCGCCTCCTCATGGTCATCACCGGCGGTCAATGGACGCATGCTAAGCGTCACATGCCGTCCAGGCCGCTGACCGACACGCTCCGCGTCCCCGCCCGCCGGGCGAGACGCGCTCCCGGCCGGGAGCATGATGAGACCATGTCGACGCGTGATCTCGTCATCCTCGGCACGGCCAGCGCCGTGCCGACCCGGGTCCGGAACCACAACGGCTACCTGCTGCGGTGGGACGGGCACGGGATCCTCTTCGACCCGGGAGAGGGCACCCAGCGGCAGATGCTGCACGCCGGCGTGAGCGCGAACGACATCACCTGTCTCTGCCTCACCCACTTCCACGGCGACCACTGCCTCGGCGTGCCCGGCGTGGTGCAGCGCATCGCGCGGGACGGTGTCGCGCACCCCGTCCGGGCGGTCTTCCCCGCGAGCGGCTCGGAATACTGGCGCCGGCTCCGGCACGCGGCGGTCTTCGCCGACACCGACGTCATCGACGAGGAGCCGATCGCCGGCGCCGAGGTCCGGATCGGCCTTCCGGGGGCGCCGTTCACGCTCACCGCGCGCCGCCTGTCGCATCCGGTCGAGTCGTACGGCTACCGGCTCGAGGAGCCGGACGGTCTCACCATGCTGCCCGATCGGCTGGCCGCCCACGGCGTGGCCGGACCGCTCGTCGGCACGCTGCAGCGCGAGGGATCGGTCGTCGCGCCGAACGGCCGTACGGTCACTCTTGAGGAGTGCTCGGTGCCACGGCCCGGGCAGAAGGCGGCGTTCGTGATGGACAGCCGTCTCTGTGACGCGGTCGCGCCGCTCGCCGCGGGCGCCGACCTTCTCGTCATCGAGTCGACGTTCCTCGGCGCGGACGCCCGCCTGGCGGAGGAGTACGGCCACCTGACCGCCGCGCAGGCGGGCGGGGTCGCCGCCGAGGCGGGGGTCCGCCGCCTCGTCCTGACGCACTTCTCCGAGCGGTACCCCGCCGCGGACCAGCGGAGGTTCGCCGAGGAGGCGGCCACCGTGTTCGGCGGCGACATCGTCGTCGCGCGCGACCTGGACCGGGTCCCCGTGCCGCCCCGCCGCCGGGTCGTTCCGGCGTCCACGGCGGGAGCCGGTCCCGCCTGATCGTCTGCGCCGGCACGAGCGACGCCGGCGACCGTACCGGGCCCTCTCGCCGCCCGGCCTCGGCGACCGTACCGGGCCCTCTCGCGCCCGGCGCCGGCGACCGTACCGGACCATCCTGCCGCTGGGTGCCGGCGGCGTGGGCGCCGGTGACCGGCCGGCTCAGTGCGCGGCGGGCCCCTGAGCGGGGGCCGGCCGGCTACGGAACCACGCGACCGTCCGTTCGAGGCCGGCGTCCAGCGGCACCGCCTCGACACCGGGGAAGAGACGGCGCAACCGGCCGTCGGCGGCCTGGGAGTCGCGGACGTCCCCCGGCCGCGGCGGAACGTGCGCGAGACGCACCGGCCGGTCCAGTACCGCGGACAGCCGCCGCGTGAGTTCGAGGATCGACACGCGCGTCCCGAACGCCAGGTTGACCGGCCGGCGGCTCGTCACCTTCCGGAGGACCGCGTCGGCGAGGACCGCCACGACCGTGCCGACGAACGTGAAGTCGCGCGTCTGCAGCCCGTCGCCGTGCACGGTGAGCGGCTCGTCACGTAGTGCGGCGTCGATGAAGACCGGCACCACGGCCGCGTACGCGTGGTCCGCCGCCTGCAGCGGGCCGTACACGTTGAAGAAACGCAGCGCCAGGACGGGAAGCCCGAAGCTGGCGCCGTACGCCAGGGTGTACGCCTCGGCGGCGAGCTTGCTGGCGCCGTAGGGGCTGAGAGGGCGGGTGGGCAGGTCCTCGTGCTTGGGCAGATCCGGGGTTCCGCCGTAGACCGAGGAGGACGACGCGGCGACCACGTGGACGGATCGCCGGCGGCACGCCTCCAGGAGAAGGAGCGTGCCGGTGGCGTTGGCGGCGTGGCTCGCCACCGGGGCCGCCAGCGACCGCGGGATCGACGGGCGCGCGGCGAGGTGCACGACCGCGTCCGCGCAGGCCAGGACATCCGCCAGCAGCCCCTGGTCCAGGATGCTGCCCTCGACCAGCTCGGCCCCGGAGCCCTCGAGGTTCTCGGCACGGCCGGTGCTGAGGTCGTCCAGGGCGACGACCTGGTCGACGCCCGTTCGCGCGCTGAGCTCCCGGCACAGGTTGCCGCCGATGAAACCGGCACCGCCGGTGACCACGACCCTCACCGGACGGACCCTCCGGCCGTCCCCGGCCACCGGCCCCACGTCTCGGTGAACGGCGCGTAGATCTCTTCGATGTCGGATACCAGCCGTTCCGGCCCGAACCGCGTCGTCGTCCACGCCCGCGCCTCGTCGCCCATCTTGCGGCGCAGCGGCTCGTCCTCGACCAGCCGCACGACGTGCCGGGTGAGCTCATGGGTATCGCATCGGGCGAGCAGCCCGGTCTCGCCGTGGCGCACCACCTCGGCGACACTGCCCACGCGCGTCGCGACGCAGGGCAGCCCGGCCAGCCCGGCCTCGATGAGCGAGACCGGCATGCCCTCGTTGTCGGACGTGAGGAGCACCAGGTCGGCCGCCGCGTACACCGTCTCGACGTCGGCGCGCCAGCCCAGCAGCGTGAACATGCCGCCGAAGGTCCTGGCGGCGGCCTCCGTCGCCGGTGTCGCGTCACCGCCGCCGGCGACGGCGAACCGTACCTCGGGGTGGAGACGGCGCACCTGGCGTGCCACCGCCACCAGCCGGTCGGGCCGCTTGACCCTCGTGAGCCGGCCGACGTACGCCACGAGCGGGCCGTCGGCGGGGATCCCCAGCGCGCACCGGGCGTCGGCGCGGCCGGGGAGCGGGCCGAGCGTGGTGCCGGGCGGCACCACGGCGTACTGCCCGGGACGGCCGACCCCGGCGGCGATGAGCTCGTCACGGACCTGGCCTCCGACGGCGATGAGCCGGTCCGTCATCGTGGCGGCGGCTCTCTCGGCCGTCACCACCAGCCGGGTCTTGGCGGGCGAGAAATAGCCGTGCAGCAGGTGCCCGTGGTAGGTGTGCACCCGCGCGGGCACCCGTGTCACCGCGGCGGCGGTGCGGCCCAGCAGGCCGGCCTTGGCGGTGTGGGTGTGCACGATGTGCGGCCGGAACCGGCGCATCTCGCCGACCAGCGCCGCGACGGCACGGGCGTCGTCGCCCGGCCGGACCGTACGCCCGAGGGCCGGGATCCGATGCGGGACGACTCCGGCGCCGCGGAGGTCGAGGTGATCCGCCTCACCCGGTTCGACGGTCCCCGTGTACAGACGCTGGTCGAAGAGCCCGGGGTCGAGGCCGCGCATCAGCTCCACGGCCTGCAGGGCCGGGCCGCCGACGTTCATGCGGGTGATCACCCGCATCACTCTGATCCGATCGCCAGCCACCATGCGCCCCCTCGTACCGAATCGGTCACGGAGAGTACATGGCCGCAACTCGCCGTGTGAACAACCCGCCGCCGTCAAAGACCGGGGAAAGATCGCGCGGACTCCCGGGAAGTGCCACGCGGTGGGACGGCGGCCGTCCTGTCACCGCGGCGGTGGCGGTTCGGACAGGATGCGCCGGAGCGGCAGGTCCAGACCCTCCTCGATCGCCGCGGCGCACGCGTGATAGCCCTCGGCCGGACCCCGGTAGGGGTCGGCGATGTCCTCGTCGGGTGGCCCGGGCGGGCACGTGCCGCGCATGCGGGCCGCCTCCCGGACGAGTGACCGGGCCCGTGCCGCGACGCTCTCGCCGGAGAGCCGGTCCGGGGGCACCTGACGGGTGAGCCGCGCGAACTCCAGGATCGTGAACACCCTGGCGTGCGACCGGGGGTGCAGTGCCGCCGCGGCCGCGCGGTGCCGGCGCTCCGCGGTGAGGACGAGATCGGCCGCGGCCAGGAGTGACTCGGTGAGGGTACGGGCGGAGAAGCCGGTCGTCCGCCCGCCCCGGAGCCGGAGGACGGCGGCGGCGCCCGGATCGATGCCGGCCCCGTCGTGGCCGTGCGTCCCGGCGCTGCCGACGATGACGTCCCCGGACCGCGCGGCGGCCTCGCACCTCAGCCGGGTGAGCTCCGCGGCCATGGGAGACCTGCAGATGTTGGCCGTGCAGACGAACAGCAGCTGGAACCGCTCGGGTCCCGTGGGGGAGTCTCCGCCGGTCACGGCAGCCGCAGTTCCGCGAGCACGGCACGATGGTCGCTGCCCGGCAGGTCGTACACCCGCGTCCGCCGCACCGCGCACCGCGCGTCGGCCAGCACGTGGTCGAGGGTGATCGGCGGCACCCACCACTGCCGGAAGGTCGGGACGAGGCCGTTCCCGGTCCGGTACGCGGCGTCGACGTAGCCCTCGCCGACGAGCCGCCGCAGCGACGTGTGATCGAGCGTGGCGTTGAAGTCACCGGCCAGGATGCGCACGGGGCCCCGATGCCGTCCGGCGGGGAGGAGGACGAAGGCGCGGTTCCACTGCCCGACCCCGGAGGGGTTCATCGGGCGCGCGAGGTGCACGGCCATCATCTCCACGCGGCGTCCCCCGGGGACGTCCATCTCCGCGTGCGGTATCGCGAGGCCGATGAGGTGCACCTGGAACATCGGAAGGGCGTGCAGCGGCCAGCGGGCGTAGAGGGCGGAGCCCAGCGCGCTGCCGAGCGGCGTGGTGATCCTGTGGGGCAGGAGACGTCCCAGCCCCGCGCGGTCGAGGGCGGCCCCCGCCTGCGGGGTGAACTCCTGCATGCTCAGCACGTCCGCGTGGGTCCGGCGTACGAGCCCGGCGAGCACGCGAGGGTCGGCCCGCCCGAGACGAAGGTTGGCGGTGAGCACCCGCAGCACCGGGCCGCCGGTCACGGGCGTGGTGTCGCCGATGGCCCGGGGGAGCACGGCGACGGCGAACGCGCTCACCACCCCGAGGGTGACACCGAACGCCTTCCAGCGGCGGAGGACCAGCGCCACGACGGCGAGGATGACCGAGACGACGGCGGCGTACGGCGTGAAGGTCATGATCGGAACCAGCAGCCCGGTCAGGAGCGGCAGCCTGTCGGCGCCGGTGAGCCGTGCGAGCGCCCACAGCGCGCCGACGGCGATCAGCCAGGTCAGCGACCGGTGGAGAAGGTGGCGCGTGCGTGAGCGCGCCGCCGTTTCGGGCGGACTCACTGCCGTCGTGTTCATGGGAGACCCCGTCTCTCCTCTGGGCGGACGCGTCGCTACGTGACTCCAAGTCACGAGTAGTCGCTCAGAGTAACAGTCGTGGGCCGTCGCGAGATTCAGCCCGGGATCAGCGTCGTCGGTTCCGGGCGGTCGATGACGACCGCGGGGATGAGCTGGGCCATCGCCGTGGGATCCCACCTGACGACCCGGCCGACGCCGGGAATCCGATCGCCCTCCACGGTCGGCACCGTCTGGGCGGTGACGGAGCCATCGCACAGGGCCAGCGACAGCCGGACGAGGTCGTGCAGGTGGTCGCCCGCGCCGACCGTCACGACGGCCAGGACCGTCCTGGCGAAGGCGGCGACCCGTGCCGGATGGAGCGCCGTCTCCGGGGACACGGCCTTCTCGAGCACCGCGGCGATGATCCGGCGCCGGCGTTCGGCCCGGCCCGGATGATCGGGAGGGAGGCCGCCCGCGCGCAGATAGGTCAGCGCCCGGCCGCCGGAGACGTTCGGGCAGTTCCCGGCCGCCGCAGGCACGGAGGCCCGGACCGGGTGGTCCGCGCAGACGCGTACCCCGCCGAGGGCGTCCACCAGCGCGGCCAGCCCGCCGAGGCCCACCTCGACGTAGTGGTCGACGCTGGCGTGGAGGATGCCCTCGACCGTGCGGATCAGCAGTCGCGGCCCGCCCCGGCGGTACGCCGTGCCGAGGTCGGCGGGGCCGTATCCGGCGACCGTCGCGGAGGTGCGCAACGGCAGGCTCACCAGCAGCGGTCTGCCTCCGTCGTGGCGGAGGTGCAGCTCCATGACCGTGTCGATCCGGTGCTCCGTGGCGCCCGGTGACGCGTGTCCTCCCCGCGGTCCCCTTCCCGGCTCAGGTGGGTCGTCATGGGTCACCAGGAGCCAGTCCTCCCCGAGCCCCCACGTCGGTTTGCCGGGGTAGGGGGCGGTCGCGGCGGTCCGGCCGAACCCCGTCTCGAGGAACAGGCCCGACGCCAGCAGGCCCACCAGGAGGATGTCGAGTACGGCGTACGGCCACCGCCGGCCGCCGTACCTCGGCAGGAAGGCCGCCGGCCTCCACGCGGGTCCGTCAGGGTTCATGGTGCGGCGGCTCCTCCGCTCGTCGCCGGACGCGGTCCCGCCGGCCCGGTCTCCTGCGCCGTCCGGCGGACGAATGTTGATACTCTCCGTAGTTATACAGGTGCTCACAGTGTGGGGATCCGTTGCGGGATCCCCGGGAACGTCGTGGGGGAGACGAGGGTGCGAGCGTGCCGGCGCCGGGATGACGTGCCGCGAGACGCGGTCGCGTCCGCGACCGGGCACGGCACCGACCGCCCGGCGTCCGCCGCCGAGATCTCGGCCGGGCCGATGGATCACCCACCGGCCGCGGGCCTCCGGGACCTGTGCCGGCCGGCGACGGTCGTCCTCGTCCTGATCCCGCTGGGCATGCTCGGGGCGGGCGCGTCCACGGGCGGCCGGCTCGTCGTCGTCACCGCGATCGCCGCGTCGGCGCTGATCGCCGCCGCGGCGGTGCTCCTCGGCCTCGTGCCGATCCGGCACACGTACTCCTGGATCGCGGTCTTCGCCGGCCTGCTGACCGTGAGCTTCACCTTCCCCTCGGTGGCGCCGCCACCGGCGCCAGGGGAGCGGCACGGGGCCGTCGACCTCGTGGGGCCGCTGAGGGGGATGGCCGCCACCGACCTCGGCCGGTTCTTCGACCTCGCCGGCATCCTGGCGGGCCTGGCGCTACTGGGCGTCAGCCTCGTCACCTCGCCGCATCCCCGGCGGGTCGCCCGCGTCATCGCGCTGTCCGGCACGACCGCGGCGGCGTACGTCCTCGTCCGCGGCGGCTTCGACAACGTGCGTCTCGAAGGGCTCGGCTGCAACCCGAACTACCTCGGCTTCCTCCTCGCGCTCCCGGCCGTCACCGCCCTCGGGCTGGTGCGCTACGCACGTAACCCGCGATGGCTGGTGCCCGCGTCCGTGTGCGGCCTCGCGCTGTCCGAGACGCATTCACGGAGCGCCTTCCTGGCGGCCGCCGTCGGCAGCGCGATCGTCCTCCTCCAGGGCCACTCCCGGCTGTTCCAGGGCGCGCTCGTCTCCGCGGGCGCCGCGACCGCGATCGCGGTGGCCGCCGGCGGGATGCTCCGGCCGATGGGACGGCGGATCGAGAATCTCGGTGCGGGCGGCCGGACGGTCACCGACCTGAGCCTCAGCAACGGCCTGCGCCGGCGCGTGGCGGAGTTCGCGCTCCAGGTGATCACCGATCATCCGCTCCGGGGGATCGGACTCTCGACGTTCCCCGGCTATGCCCAGCGCTCCCCGCGCTTCGGCGCCTACCTCGCCACGCACGACGAGTACCTGCGGCTGGCGGCCGAGGCCGGGGTCATCACCCTGATCCTGTTCCTCGTCCTCCTCTGGCTCGGCCTGGGGCGGCGGCAGGCCGGTGACCTGGCGTTGCTGCGGGCCGTGGTGCTGACCTACACGGTGATCCTCCTGTTCGCCAATCCGCTGGCGAACCTGGTGGTCAGCGTGCCCTTCTGGGTGTCGATGGGGTGCCTCCTGGCGTCCCGGCCGAACCGGGGCGTCACCACGGCGGCCCTCGTGGCCGGTGCCGTCCGGGCGGTTCGAGAGAGGCGAGGAAGGACCTCCTTTGTCAGATCAGTGGGAGAAGGAGCGGAGCCACGTGCCTGACGCCCGGGCCGGCCTCCGGCGGGACGACCGGTTCCGCTTCGGCGAGAACTGGCGGTCCTTCAACGCACTCGTCGACGAGACCAGGATCTCGGCCGCCGTCGAGGCCGTCCGCCGCCCACTCGGAGTCACCGACCTGAGGGGCCGTACGTTCCTCGACGTCGGGTGCGGCAGCGGACTGTTCTCCCTGGCCGCCCAGCGGCTCGGGGCCCGGGTCCGCTCGTTCGACCTCGATCCCGAGTCGGTGGCGGCGGCCGCCGGACTACGCGAACGGTTCGCTCCGGACGGTGACTGGGCGATCGAGGACGGGTCCATCCTCGACGAGCATTTCATCCGGCGTCTGGGTACCTTCGACGTCGTCTACGCATGGGGCGTCCTGCACCACACCGGCGACCTGTGGGCGGCGATCGAGGCCACCTCCCGGCTGGTCGCGCCGGGTGGCCTGATCTACCTCTCGGTGTACAACGACCAGGGGCCGCGGAGCCGGCTGTGGTGGCGGGTGAAACGGCGCTACAACAGGTCCGGTCCGCTGGTCCGGCGGCTCCTCATCGTGGCGGCCGCCGCCTACCTCGGCCGCCATGTGCCCCTGCGCCGGATGATCAGTGTCGCCTCCACGGGCCTCGTCTCCCCGGGCCGGCGGGTGCGGCCGCGGGGAATGTCCACCCGGCACGACCTGGTCGACTGGGTCGGCGGCTTCCCGTTCGAGGTGGCCACGCCCGAGCAGGTGTTCCGGTTCCTGCGCTCCCGGGGCTTCGAGCTCCGCCACCTGACGACCTGCGGAGGCGGCCTGGGATGCAACGAGTTCGTCTTCCAGCGCCCGCCCGTCGAGTGACCGGCGGGCGGCGGCCGTCAGCCCCTGGCGCCTGCGGTGCCCGGTGGCCGTACGGCATCGGGCCGCCGCCGCTCGAGCAGGTCGCGGTAGATACGGACGTGCCGCTCCACCATGACGTCCGCGCTCAGGTGCGCCGCACTCCACGCACGCGCCCTGCGGCCCAGTTCGGCGGCCGAGGCCGGATCCGTGACCAGCCGTTCGATCCCCTCGGCCAGGGCCGCGGGATCGGCCGGCGGCACGAGTACACCGCGGCCCCGTAGCAGTTCGCCGGTGCCGCCCACCTCGGTGGCGACGATGGGGCGTCCGGCCGCCATGGCCTCCATGACGGCGTTGCTCATGCCCTCCTGCAGCGAGGGGAGGGCCACGACGTCGGCCCGCGCCAGCAGCCGTCCGACATCGGTACGGGCGCCGAGGAAGCGGACGTCGACGCCGAGCCGTGTCGCCCGTGCCCGCAGCGCCGCCCGCTCGGGCCCGTCACCGGCCAGCGCGAGCGTGCAGGGGAGCCCTCGTCTCCCCAGCCGAGCCATGGCCTCGAGAAGGTGACGGTGCCCTTTGTAGGAGATGAGATTGGCCACGCACAGGACGACCGGGAGCCGGGTCGTCAGGACGGCCGGCGGCATCGGCTCGAAGGCGGAGGCGGGCAGGCCGTTGGGTACGACCGTGAGCCTGTCCTCCTCGACGTACCTGTCGCGCAGCGCGTCCTCGGCGACGGCCCGCGCGTTCGCGATGAGGTGGTCGGTCATGCGGGTCGCCACGGCGTCCAGGGCCGACACCAGCGGGCGACCCCTCTTGTAGTCGCCGAGGCTCCGGCGCCCCGCGACGAGCACCGGGACGCCCGCCAGCCGGGCGGCGGGAGCGGCCGTCACCTGGCTGTGGAAGAGGAAGGCGTGCAGCACGTCCGGCCGGGTCCGGCGCAGGTGACCGACCAGCCGGAGGAACGCTGCGGCGTTCGCCGGGGGCATCCGCCGGTCCGCGAGGCCGCGCCGGAACCCGAGGTGCACGACCGGGACCCTGGCGGCGCGGAGGGGGCCCTCATGGGGACCCCCCTCGAACATCACGAGGACGTCCGTGCCGACGCCTCGTGCTCGCAGGCCCTCGGCGAGCAGGGCGACCTGCTTCTCGGTCCCGCCGAGACCCAACTGGCCGATCAGCAGGGACACGCGGTGCGGCGGGATCGACGCCCCGCCGGCCTCGGTCCGCGGCGAGACCGCGGCCTCACCGTCCGGCATCACTCGGCGCCGTCATCACTGGGCTCCAATGCCGCGAAGACATTTCACCGTCATCCTCCTGATCGTAGGACCGTGACCTCAACGTCTGCGGGCGAAGCCCTTTATCGACTGCTTGTCCGTGTCGCCCGGCGACGTCGATTACCCGCCCATTCGATCGGCCGCCTAATGGAGATTTTAAAGAGTCGAGGCTCATCGCCAACGGAAAGTCCGAATGCGCCGATCCAGTCTTGATACCGTTTCGAGTCGAAAGAAACGACCGGTGGATTCAACGCTTCACCGGACACCCGCGGTGCGATGGCGATACGGCGGAGGCATCATGAGCTGGCACGACGTCGCCCTGGCGCCGGACGTGGTGGCCGCGCCGTCGCCACGGGAAACGGCACGATTCGGTGTCACCGTCGATCGGATCTCCGTGTCCGCGGCGTCGGCCGCGAAACTCACCGACGTGCTCGAAGCCGTCCGCTCGTCGACGGCGGACGTCGTGATCCTGCGCTATCCGGCCGACCGTATGAGGTGGTTCGCGGCCCTCACCGAACTCGACCGGACCGCGATCGTCGCGGACAATCTCGTCGGCTGGAAACTGGCCACCGGCAAGGGAAGACGCCCGCCTCCGCTGCCGCGCGGCCTCGAACTCGTCGACTTCGTCGGCGCGGCGGAACTGGACGCCATGGTCGCGGACGCCTTCCGCGACTACGGCAACCACTACCTCGCCGATCCGCTGTTCGACCCGGCACTGGCATTGGCGGGATACCAGGAATGGGCCGGCCGGGAGATCGAGAGCGGGGTCGTCGCCCTCCGCGACGTCGGCGGACGCGGCGAACCCGTGATGCTCGGGTTCCTCACCTACGGGGAGGCCGGCGGCGTCGCCGAGTTCGCGCTCGGCGGCGTGGTGCCGGGTGCCCAGGGCACCGGGCTCTACGCGCACCTGCTCGCGGGGATGGAGGACCGCGCGGCGTCGCGTGGGATCGGGAGCGTCGTCTGCACCACCCAGAGCCGGAACACCCGGGTGCAGCGCCGCTGGGCCGACTACGGCTTCAAGCCCGTGCTGAGCGTTTTCACCGTCCACCTTCTCCGGCGGGGCCTGCTGGGGGAGGGGGCCGAGGCGAGAGGCGGTGGACCGTGACCGAGACCGCGGTGATCCCGTTCAACCGCGCCTTCGTCACCGGAGCGGAGCAGGCATACCTGGCGCAGGCCATGACCTGCGGTGCTCTGGAGGGCGACGGGCCGTTCACGAGGCGGGCGAACGCGCTCGTCGCCGAGCTCGTCGGGGCGTCCGCCGCGCTGCTGACGACCTCGTGCACGCACGCGCTCGAGATGAGCGCCCTGCTCCTCGACCTCGCCCCCGGGGACGAGGTCATCATGCCGTCGTTCACCTTCGTCTCGACCGCCACCGCCTTCGCGCTGCGCGGCGCGGTCCCGGTCTTCGCCGACTGCCGTCCGGACACGCTCAATCTGGACGAGCGGCGGGTGGAGGCGGCGATCACGGCGCGCACCCGGGCGATCGTCGTCATGCACTACGCCGGCGTGGCCTGCGAGATGGACGTCATCGCGGCGATCGCCGACCGGTACGGCCTGGTCGTCGTGGAGGACAACGCGCACGGGCTCTGCGCCCGGTACCACGGTCGTCCGCTGGGGTCCTTCGGCGCGATGGCGACCCAGAGCTTCCACGCCACGAAGAACGTGCAGTGCGGAGAGGGCGGCGCGCTCGTCCTGAACACTCCCGCGCTCGTCGAACGCGCCGAGATCGTACGGGAGAAGGGCACCAACCGCTCCCAGTTCTTCCGCGGGATGGTGGACAAGTACCGGTGGGTCGAGCTCGGTTCGAGCTATCTGCCGTCCGATCTGCTGGCCGCGTTCCTCGTCGCGCAGCTCGAGGCGATCGACGACATCCAGGTCCGGCGCCACCGGATCTGGGCGGCGTACGACGAGCGGCTGGCCGGCTGGGCGGCGCGGAGGGGGGTGCGCCGGCCGGTCGTGCCCGCCGGCCGGGACCATCCGGCGCATCTCTACTACCTGCTGCTGCCCGGGCTGGCCGACCGTCAGGCGTTCCTCCGCCATCTCGGTGAACGGGGCGTGCAGGCGGCCTTCCACTATCAGCCCTTGCACGCGGCGCCGGGAGGGCTGCGGTACGGGCGGGTCGCCCCAGGAGGATGTCCCGTCACCGAGGACGTCGCGGACCGGCTCGTCAGGCTGCCCCTGTTCGCCTCGATGACCGAGGAGGAACTGCACCGCATCGTCGAGGCGGTCGTGTCGTACTGACGGAGTCGGGACGGTCTCCTGCCGGGTGTCACTGGGACAGGACGTCGGGCCGGAGACCGGCGGACTCGTCGGACGCGGCGGGTCCGACCTCGGTACGGATGACGTACGTCGGCCGGCCCATGCCGCCGGCGTGCACGCGGCCCAGATACTCACCGAGAACACCGATGCCGAGCAACTGGGCGCTCGAGAACAGCGCGATCATGGAGGCGAGGCTGGTGAAACCCGCGACGGTCGTCCGGCCGGTGAAATAGCAGCCCAGCACCAGGCCGCAGAGGACCAGCCCCAGCACACCGACCCCGACGCCGAGGTAGCTGACGAATCGCAGCGGCGCGGTGCTGTAACCGACCAGCATGTTGACGGCATGCCGTAGCAGCGTCCGCAGGGTGTACCCGGACCGGCCGGACCTCCGGTGATCCATCCGCACGTCGACGCACGCGATCCGGGTGGTCGCCCAGGACAGGGCCACGTCGATCGAGACGTGCGGGCCGGTGAGCCCGTCGAAGCCGTTGCGGAGGAAGGCGCGGAACACCCGGAAGGCGCCGATGTGCCGGGCACCGTGGACGCCGAACGGTCCGGCGAGGGAGAGCTTCACCAGGCGCGACGCGAAGCTGCGCGCCGGCCCGTGTTCCTCCTCCCGCGGGCGCGCGTAGACGAGATCGACATCGTCGGTGAGCGCGGCGAGCAGCCCCGGCAGTTCCTCGGGCGGATGCTGCAGATCGTCGTCCATCGTCACGATGACCCCGTGACGGGCCGCCCGTATGCCGGCGATCAGGGCATTGTGCTGGCCGTAGTTGCGTGCCAGCTGGATGGCCCGCACCTCCCGGTGGCGGCGCGCCAGACCGGCGGCGACGTTCCACGTGTCGTCCGGGCTGCCGTCGACGACCAGCAGGATCTCGTGCTCGATGGCCGCGCCGGGGAGGACGGCGGTGAGCCGGGCGACCAGTTCCGGCAGGGTCTGTGCCGACCGGTAACACGGGACGACGACGGACACGAACATGGGCGGGCACCTCACGGACTGGACGCGGCGGCTCGGGAATCTGGATGCAGCATTTCCAGTCGAGGCCGATATCTACTGTCGGCGGCCGTGAATTGACCGAACCGATGGCGTGAATAGACCTCATTCCTTACCGCCGTTGAACCCGATGGTAGGAACACTGCGTTATGGCGCGATGCGGGGAAACCGCTCTAAAACGCCATGGCATCGGTTTGAAGCAAAAAGGTGATCGCGCTGGCCGGCGGTTTGACAAGATCATGGCAGGCTTCCTGGTGCATGCCTTCGAGGGTGGGCAGAGCGTATGGAGGCAATGTCCAAGATGCTAATCAATGGGCCTGTGCTCGCTCTTCTGCGCCGTCAACAGACGAAGTACCTCATCGCTGGGGCGATGACCGCGATATTGCATTCGGGGATCTTCTCCGGTGGCTGGCTGCTGCTCCGTGACGCCGTTCCCTACCCGTTGGTTGCGGTGGGGGCGCAGGCCCTGACGGTGCTCGCCGTCTACCCGGCGTACCGCACGGTGGTCTTCCGCGCGACCGGGCCGTGGGTCCCGGGCCTCGTCCGCTTCTACGTCGCGTGTGCCGCCGTCCTTCTCCTGTCCATCGCCTGCCTCACGTCGCTCGTCGAGATCGCGGGAATGCCGGTGCCGGCGGCGCAGATCGTGACCGCCCTGTGGAGCCCGGTCGTGGCCTACCCGGTGCAGCACCTGTGGACCTTCCGGAAGGCGGTCGCCGGATCGCCTCCGCCCCTCGGCGGCCCGGACCGGAGCCTTGGCGGGCGACTCCCGCCGGCAACGCTCAGCCCTGCCGGAACCTCAGGAAGGAGGCCCTCATCGTGAAGGCGCTCGTGCTGACGGGAGGGCGGGGCACGCGGCTGCGTCCGCTCACGCACACCTCGGCGAAACAACTCGTCCCGGTGGCCAACCGGCCAGTGCTCTTCTACGGGCTCGAGGCCATTCGCGACGCCGGGATCACCGAGGTCGGGATCGTCACCGGGGATACGGGTGCCGAGGTCCGCGCCGCCGTCGGTGACGGTTCGCGCTTCGGGTTCCATGCCACCTACATCCCGCAGGAGGCCCCTCTCGGTCTCGCGCACTGCGTACTCATCGCACGGGACTTCCTGGGCGATGAGGACTTCGTCCTGTATCTGGGCGACAACCTCCTCATCGGCGGGATCAAGGACCTGCTCACGGGCTTCCAGGACAGCGGCCATGCCGCGCGCCTGCTGCTGAGCAAGGTCGCCGAACCGCAGTTCTACGGCGTCGCGGAACTCGACCGCGACGGAGCGATCGCCAGCCTGCAGGAGAAGCCGCAGGTGCCACGGAGCGATCTCGCCATCGTGGGCGTCTACGCGTTCTCACCTGTGGTGCACGAAGCGGTGCGAGCGATCAGGCCCTCCGCGCGCGGTGAGCTGGAGATCACCGACGCGATCCAGTGGCTGATCGACCGTGGCCACCGAGTCGACCCGCACATCGTCAGCGGCTACTGGAAGGACACGGGTCGTCTCCAGGACATCCTGGAGTGCAACCGTATCCTGCTGGAAGAGATCGAGACGGACGTTCGCGGTGTGGTCGCGGGTTACTCCGAGATCGGTGGCAGGGTCGTCGTCCATCCGGACGCGGTGATCGAGGACTCCGTCCTCCGAGGGCCGGTCATCATCGGTGCCGGCACCAAGATCGTCCGTTCTTATGTCGGGCCGTTCACGTCCGTCGCCGAAAGCTGCGTCATCGAGGACGCCGAGATCGAGTACTCGATCGTCCTCGGCGGCTCCACCATCGAAGGCGTGCCGCGCATCGAGTACTCCCTGATCGGCAGGGATGTCGAGGTCACGCGCGCCGTCCATCTCCCGAATGCCCACCGCCTGATGGTCGGCGATCACAGTAAGGTGCAGCTGCGCATATGAGGATTCTCGTCACCGGTGGTGCCGGATTCATCGGATCGCACTATGTCCGGGCGCTTCTCCGCGGTTCCTACACCGGGTGGGAGGACGTCGAGGTCACCGTCCTGGACAAGCTCACCTACGCCGGCAACCTCGCCAATCTCGCCCCGGTCGCCGGCCTTCCGGCCTTCACCTTCGTGCGCGGTGACATCGTCGACGACCGGATCCTGGAGGACGTGGTCCCGGGGCACGACGTGATCATCAACTTCGCCGCGGAATCCCACGTGGACCGGTCGATCGAAGATGCCGCCGATTTTGTGACGACGAACGTCATGGGAGTTCAGCGACTGCTTCAGGCGGCGCTGCGGCACGAGATTCGAACGTTCCTGCAGGTCTCCACGGATGAGGTCTACGGTTCGATCGACGAGGGATCGTGGCGGGAGACCGAGCCGTTGCTGCCGAATTCGCCGTACTCCGCTTCCAAGGCGGGGGCGGATCTGCTCTGCCGCGCCTATCACCGCACTCATGGGCTGGACGTCCGCATCACCCGCTCCTCGAACAACTACGGGCCGTGGCAGTTCCCGGAGAAGATGATTCCCCTCTTCATCACCAACCTGATCGACGACCGCGAGATCCCGTTGTACGGCGACGGCGGCAACGTTCGGGAGTGGCTGCACGTGGACGACCACTGCCGGGGCATCCAACTGGTGCTGGCCAAGGGCGCTCCAGGAGAGACGTACAACGTCGGTGGAGGCATCGAACTCACCAACGTCGAACTCGTGAGGCGACTGCTCGACGCGCTGGGGAAGGGCTGGGACCGGGTGCGGCAGGTCCGTGACCGGCCAGGACACGATCGCCGCTACTCGGTCGACACGACGAAGATCCAGGGACTCGGCTACCGGCCGGAGATCGACTTCGAGGACGGCCTGGCCGCGGTCGTGCGCTGGTACGCGGAGAACGAGAACTGGTGGCGGCCGCTCATCGCGGCCGCCCACGCCGGTGATGCGGTCCGGCCTCCCCATGACGAATGGCGATCGCCGACGCGAGAATGATTCGGATGCCCGGCTGAATTTTCTTCAAGCCGGTCATTCGGTGCTCAATTCTTGTATCCGGTCGGCGTGGCGTCGCAGAGCCGGATGACGCGATCGTGATCCTATGATGGCCCGAGTATCGATGAGAGGACTGACATGCGCCCTCGTGTCATTTATATCGGTGGCTTCTCCCGGAGTGGCACGACGCTCCTTCAGCGGCTTCTCGAGCAATTGCCCGGTGTCGTCTCACTGGGGGAGGTGTGCAACCTCTGGGATAGCGCCCTCAAGTACGACGATCTTTGCACATGCGGGGAATCCATCTCTCGTTGCCGGTTCTGGGGAGAGGTGGCGGAGCGGGCGTTCGGCGGGTGGGACGCCATCGATCTTCATGAGGTGCGGCGCCTTCGCCTGTTGACGGACCGGGCTCGTCATCTGCCGGAGCTGCTCGGTAACACGCGGTCGGGCCGGCTCCAGGCCACGGCGACCGCCTACTCCTCGTACTACGCCAGGATCTACGCCGCGGCGCTGGAGGTCAGCGGGGCCGAGGTCGTCGTCGATTCGAGTAAGCGTGCCTCCCTGGCCTGCTGTCTCAGCAGGTCCGCTGCGATCGACCTCAGATTGGTCCATATCATTCGTGACAGCCGTGGTGTCGCCTACTCCTGCACGAAGAAGATCTCCCGGGTGGACTCCGTCCATGGAGCCGATCTCGGAACGGCCCTTCCGGTGGTCACCTCGCTGAACTGGGTGGTGCACAACGTCGCGTTGGAGATCCTCGGCAGGAGAGGACTGCCGACGCACCGGCTCACCTATGAGGGATTCGTCGACGAACCGGTGAGATCGTTCCGGGAACTGGTGTCCTTCGCGGGGCTGTCGGCCGACGTCGACACGACGGCGTTCCTGTCCGACGATCATGTCGTGCTGGGCACCGGGCACAGCATCGGGGGGAATCCCATGCGCGCTCAGACGGGCCGTGTCTCGCTTCGCCTCGACGATGCCTGGCGGGCCCGGCTCCCCCGGGCCGACCGCCTGGCGGTGTCCGCGCTCACGTATCCACTGCTGCGCCGCTACTCCCGCCTGCCGGGCTGACCGTCAGCCTGTCCCGCCGGGGACGCGACGCCCAACACCCCCGCCACGGCCCGCCCGTGCCACGGCCGCCCCGCTCACTCCCGCCGGGGCCTCGCCGCTCACTCCCTCGGTCCGGACAGGACCCGGCCCGTGATCCCCTCAATGCGGCCGATGGCCCGTTGGAGGTACCACAGGGCGAGGGCCCGGCGTCCGCGGGCCAGACTGAGCGCCGCCGCCGCGAGAGGACGGACGACGACCCGGACCTGGGAACCGATCCCGTGGTGGCGCCGGAACACTCTGCCGGTGCCGCGTGCGTACCGCCTGGCCTTGACGTGGTACGCGCGCTCACCCAGTGACGGAAGCTCGGGGTTGTACTCGACGATCACGATCCGTGGATCGAAGAGGATCGGCCAACCGGCCTTCATGCCGCGCAGGAGCAGGTCCGTTCCCTCGCCCGACTGCCAGGGCGACGCGGCGCCGACCCCGAGGTCTTCGTCGAATCCGCCGACGGCACGGAGGAAAGCACGCCTGAAGAAGCAGCAGTTCTCGATGGCGCTCGTCCAAACGGTCCGATGGTCGAGCCGCATACGCCGGTCGGCGAACGAAGTGAATTGAGCCGGTCTTCCCGGTGTGCCCACGAGCCGCCCGGAGATCGCGCCGACCGCTGGGGCACTCGCGAAGGCCGCCGCCGCCTGGGCCAGCGTGTCGGGCAGATAACTGGTGTCGTCGTCCGGGAATGCGACGAAGTCGTAATCCCCCAGTGCGGCGATTCCTACGTTACGTCCGATCGACAGACCCCGTGCGGAGGTCGAACGACGGACCGGGAGCCGATCCATCCATGAGTCGACGACCTTTCGCGTGTCCCCGTCATCGCTCTGGTCGACGACGACCACGTCACTGGGGCGGAGCGTCTGTTCGTGGAGGGAGGCGAGGAGGCGGTCGAGCAACTGCGGCCGGCCGATGGTGCTCACGACCACTGCGGCGTTCATCCACGAGGGCGGACCCGTGTCGTCCGATCTGACCGGGCCGCTGGTGAACGCAGGGATTCTGATTTCTTCTTCATCCACGCATTCATCCTAGGGGTGCGGTATCGGGTGGCGTTTCATGTGCGGCGATCTGTCATTGTGTGAGTGTCGTGGCGAGTATGGTGATTCATTCTTTGTGTCGAACGATGATCGTCACCTTGAATCAAAGTGATTTTTAATAGCCGCTACTTTCGCGGGACTATTGTCTGGATAGTGTTGCCCGGAGGGGCGCCGCGATCGCCGGCCGGAGTCCGACCAAAGGGAGCTGTTCATGACGTCGACGCCGCTGGCCGCACGGGTCTCGACTCCCGCCACGGCGGATCGGCGGCGATGGACGACCAGGGCCCTGCGATCGGGGTGGCCGCCCGTGGCGCTCCTGGCCGCGGTCGCTGCGATGTTCCTGCGGCACTATGGCGTGTCCCCACGGGAGACCGCGGTCTTCGCGACCTTCGTCATCCTGGGGTGCACGGTCCCGGGTGTGCTGCTCTGGCGAGCGTGTCGAGGCGGATCCCGCTTCGCCGCCGAAGAGATGGCCGCCGGCACCGCGCTCGGCCATGTGATCACGGTGCTCACCTATGTCCCCGCACGATGGACGGGGCATCCCCTGTTCGTGCTCGCCTCGCCGGTGATGGTGATCACGGTGTTCCTCGTCGTGCCCCGGTTGCGCCGCTACTGGCGGAGAACGGGAGACATCACGCGCGTTCCTCTCGCCTGCTCCTGGGGAGGCGCGGCTCTGGTCGGGTTCGTCGTGCTGTCGACCGCGTCCGGGTTCTTCCGGCAGCACGGCCTGACGTCACCCGGATATCTGAGGCCGTACGTAGACCTGCCGTTCCATCTGGGCCTCGTCGGGGAGCTCAAGCACCACATGCCGCCGACACAACCGTTCGTGTCCGGCGAGCCGCTCTACTATCACTGGTTCGCCTACGCCGACATGGCGGCCATCAGCTGGGTGACCGGCATCGAACCGCAGACCCTGCTGTATCGCCTGTTCATCCTGGCGGCCTCGGCGACATCCCTGATGCTGTTCTTCGCGATCGCCCGCCGGTTGACCGAGCGGTGGTGGGCCGGACCGGCGGCCCTGGCCATCGGCTGCCTGGCGTGGGGACCCGGGATGTACTCCTGGGAGCCCTCCCTGTGGGCGGGCCTCCTCCTGCGCGACGACATCGCCTGGCGCAGTCCCACGCACGGGTTCGGGATGATGCTGTTCGCCGCCGTCGTGCTGCTCCTCGTCGATCTCCTCCGCCGGCAGAGACCGGGCGTGGCCCCCTGGGCGCTCCTGGTCCTTCTGCTGCTCGGGGTGATGGGGGCGAAGGCCACGATCCTCCCGCTGCTGCTGGCGGGTCTCCTCGTCGTCGTGGCCGGTGGTCTCATCGCCGGCCGACGACCGCACCGCACGGCCGTCATGGCGGCCCTCGCCACTCTGCCGTGCCTGCTGTTCGCGCAGCTCGTGCTGTTCGGCGGCACCTCTGACGGCATGGTCGTCCACCCCTGGTCGCTGTTCGGCACCGTGGGCGCGGAAGCGGCTTCGACACCCAGGCCCACCGCGGTCCTGGTGATCGCCGTGGCACTGGTGACCATGTTCGGCCGGGGCTGTGCCTGGGTGGGGGCGCTGAGCCTCGCCTTCCGCCGGCAGACGTTGTGCGACCCGCCCGTTCTCCTGCTCGCCGGGATCGGCGGGGCCGGGATCGCCGTCGCGATCACCCTGCGCTTCGCCGGTGATTCTCAGATCTACTTCCTGCACGGCGCGGCGCCCTACCTGTCCGTGGTCGCCGTCTGCGGCCTGCGGGCGATGCTTCCCGAGCGGGTGGATCGCCGTTCGCTCATCGCGCTCATGGTGGCGGCGGCCGTCGGCGTCGCGGTGATCACGATGGTCGGCGAAGCAGGTGGCGCATCCAGGCCGACACCTGAGGACGCGGTACGACGCGTCATCGGGCCGTTCATGCTGCTGATCGCGAGCGGTGGGGTCTGCGCGGTGGGCTTGGTCCTGGCAGGGCGGAGACGGCCCGGACTGCGGTCGCTGTCCCCGGCCCTCGCGCTCGCCTTCGTCTGCGGCCTCGTCCTTCCCGCGACCCTGCTGCACGCCCGTCAGATGGTGCGCGGTCTTCCCCTCGACCCCTCGACAGCCGTGATCGGCGCGGGAACTCTGGAGGCGGGGCGCTGGCTGCGCGACCATTCGCGGCCCGATGACCTGGTCGCCACCAATTCCCTATGCGGGTCGGGCGACGGCTGCGACGAGCGCCACTTCGCCGTAGCGGCCTACACCGAACGGCGTGTGCTGGTGGAGAGCTGGCGCTTCACCGCGAGGAACCACTCGATCGCGGCACGACGCGGCCTCCCGGACGGATCCGTGCCCTTCTGGGACCGGCCACGCCTGGCGGCCAACGACGCGGCCTTTCACCATCCCTCCGCCGAGGCGCTACGGCGGCTCCACGACACGTACGGAGTCCGCTGGCTCTTCGCCGACGCGAGTCGGGACCGGCCGGCTGCCGGTCTCGAGCGATTCGCGCGGCTGCGTTACACGGCCGGTGACTGCCGCGTCTACGAGCTCACGAACTGACGGAGTGACGGACGACGGCCCGCGGCGTCACCGGAGATCCGCCGGCCGGCCTGGTGAGAGCCTCCTCAACCGCGGTTCGAACGCGCGTTGTCGGCCGCCTTGATGATTCTCCGATGGCCGTCGTCGTTCGTCGCCAGGAGGTTCGCGCCGAGGCCCTCCCGGGTGCCGAGGCGTTCGACCTCCTGCCTCGTGCAGGAGCGAACCCTGAGCTGATGCGCGAGGAAGACGTGCTCATAGTGGGTGAAGAGGATGTCGAGGAACTCGTCAGGTTGGAAACCGCAGTTCATCAGCGCATGCGGGTTGTACTCGACCAACAGGGTAGGGGAAAGGCGCAGTGTCTCCTGGGCGCCCCGGAGCACGAATCCGTCGTATCCCTCGGCGTCGATCTTGATGAGGTCGGGACGGCCGATCGTATGATGCGACAGGTAGGAGTCCAGAGACGTCATGGGGATCGACGTCGAGGTGGACCATCCCACCGCGTTCTCGGCTGCAGCGGAATGGTGGCCGATGCCCTCGGCGAGGTACATCGTCACGGTTCCGGGGTGCTCGCCGACGGCCATGGCTTCGACGGACACCTTCTCGAGGTGTCCGTTCCGGAGGAGATTCCTCCGCAGGTAGGCGACGTTCTCGGGGATCGGCTCGAACGCTATCAGGCGCCCGTTCTCGGGTAGCTCTTTCGCTCCGACGCAAGAATAGAGTCCGATGTTCGCGCCGATATCGATGATGGTCTCGCTGTCGGCGGCCAGGCGCTCGAACAGTGCGACCTCGACCTCTTCGTAGTAACCGGCGAACAGCTGGTGAACGATGGAGAAGTCGCGCGCCGGGCCGGTCAGGCTCAGTCCGCGATACATGGTCGCGACGTCGGCCTGGTTCGCGGCACAGCCGAACTCGTACACCTTCTTCTGGATACTTTTTATCATTGACAGATGTTGGACTTGTGTCCGTCTGAACAGTTTCCGGGAGACCTTGAGGGTCTGCCGGGCGATTTGCCTACGCACGGTTGTTCTCAACTCCTTGATGGTCGAGAGTGCCGAGGTGCCGGGTGCAGATCACGGATACGGGGCGCCGACCGGGCGCCCGTGCGGTCATCCGGGGGCGATACTTCGCGTACAGGGCAGCCGCGTAGAGGCAGAGCAGGGTCATCATGCCCGCGAGGCCCATCGCGGCGCCCTCCGCGCCGGCGAATGCGGCGCCCGCCGCGCCCGCGAAGAGCAGGGCGACCGCGGTGGTCAGCCGGAACACGAACAACGCGCGTACCGCCTGCACGGCGCGCAGCGCTCCCGCCGGCCCGAGTACGGCGCCCTGGGCCATCCGGTAGACGGTCTGTGCCGGCAGCAGCGGGGCCAAGAGGGTCCATGACCCGCCGAACAACCACGTGCCGGTGCTCGTCGGCAACGACATCGCCGCGAGTCCTGCGGCGGCGCCGACTCCTCCGAAGGCGAGGGTGACCAGGACGGTTCCGCGGTCGATCCGGTGCGGCCGGTCGGCGAGCACTCTCGACAGTTCGGTGATGGCGATCACCCGGCCTGCGCCGATCATCACCGTCGCCGGGCCGAAGAGGGTGTCCGCGGCGCGGAGCGCGCCGACGGCCGCCAGCCCCGCGATCTTGCCGACCAGGAGCAGCGTCACGTACCCGCAGATGGTGAGGACCACTCCCTCGACCAGGTAGGGCCGGGCGAGGTCACCGTACTCCCGGAGCCAGCCGGAGGCCGAGGCCACGCGTGGCAGTACTCCTGCCTGGGCGACCGCGATGCCCGTGGCGATGAGCCCGCCCACGCCCCATCCGAGGAAGACCCAGGTGACCTTCGTCGTCACCGTGAGGATGCCGAACGTCGCGACGGACTGCCCGATCCCCCAGACCGCGTCGCTCACCAGTGCCTTGTACGGCTGGCCGGCGGCGATGAACCCCATCCGGAGAGTGCTCTGAACGAGCAGTACCGGCAGCAGGGCGGCCAGGATCAGTACCGGTCCCGTGATGCCCCCCAGGAGCGGCCCGGACACGAGGAGCAGTACGACGGAACCCAGCAGGCCGAAGACCGCCGCCGCCCCCGAGCCGTCGCGGAGGGCCCGGCGCGCCGTCTGGGGATCGCGGGGGAAACGGACCATGAGCGGTTCGGCGAAGGTGGTCTGAGCCAGTTGGAGGCAGACCACGTAGTAGCCGTACAGCAGCGCGAACGCGCCGAAGCCCGCAGCGGGCATCCGCCGCGCCAGCAGGATCATCAGCATGAAGTTGGTGCCGCTGGAGATGACCTGGTCGGCCAGGGTCCAGCCGCCGCGACGGACCGCGTGGGCGAACACGGTCAGTTCTCCCTGAGACGTGTCCGGTGAAGTAGCGCCCACGTGACGAGGCCGCCCGCGAGAACGGGGAAGGCGCGGCCGAGACCCCAGTAGAAGAGCAATCCCATCTCGAGGACGCCGATGTAGGTCACGGAGTAGAAGATCAGACCACTGGGCTGGCCGGAACGCATGGCGCGGTAACAGATCCCGATGAGGAGTCCGACGGCGCTCCACCAGATGAGGGCGCCGGCGAGGCCGAAGTCGGCGATCGCCGGGAGGATCCCGCCGTCATTGGTGAACTCCGGATTCCCGTATCTCATCAAGAGTGATGACCAGGTGTCCAGTCCGGAGACGAATCCGCTGTCCGCCCGGAGGAACGATCTGACGATCGGGAATCCCCAGAGAAAGGGCAGGGTGAACTGGGGGAGTAGCGAAGATGAAGGATAGTGATCGAGGAGTATGATCGAGTTATTGCTCGCGGTGGCATAGTATCCGCCCAGCCGGCGCATGATGAAACCGCCGAAGCCGGTGTCGCTGTGTTGCGCATAGAAGTCGTTCCAGCTGCGCGTGTATTCGAAGGCGCCGAAGAACAGGCCCAATGCGACGGGTGCGAGCAGCGGCATCATGGCCCAGATCCAGGTTCGCCTCGGCCGCCTGGTGCTGGGCAGTGTCGCCGCGGTGAGAACGATGAGAGGGACCGCCATCTCCATGAGGGCGATGCGCTCGGCGTTGAAGAAGACACGTGTCAGGCTGGCGCCGATGAGTGCCGAGAGCTCCCACGTATGGCGTTGGCAGCCGATCCGGCGATTCAGGAGTAGGCAGATGAGGGCGAGCGGCCCGAACTGTGTGAGGGTCGTGACGCCGGGAACCGTGGCGAAATAGATCAGCTTGGCGGTCACCAGGGCTCGTGGTTCGAGGCTGAGCGTGCTGTGCAGGGCTGCGAGGCCGTAACCGCGTGACACGGCCGCCATCGCCCAGGCCACGTAACCGATCAGAGTCAGTGCCAGGAACGTGCGCCCGGCCCGCACGAGTACCTGCTGCTGGCCGGGTGTTACGAGGACCTTGGATTTCCGAATTCGACGGTGGGTGAGGTTCGGTACGAGAGTGCCGACGATGAAGGCGCTGAGGAGCAGAAGGGTGAGGACCGCGTCGGTCCCGTCGAAGTATTTGGATGTCCGCCACCATTCAACGAAGTCGTCGGCGGGGATGAGGCATGTGACGGCCAAACAGGGCAGCACGCTCAAGACGCCGCTCCAGCCGGGGTGCAGCCACCACGTACCCCGGCGTTGTGACAGCGGCCGGGGTGTGAAAGAACGGTGTCCCGTGGGGGCCGGGCGACCATCGGTCGCGTCTTCCGTTCGAGATGACACGGGCCTCTCCAAACTCAATCGTTCCTTCCGGCGAGAGCGCCGGGGGTGGCACGCCGGGCACTTGTCCTTTCGACGGCCTTGGTGCCACCCCGCTCGCGGAGCCGGTGTTCGCCGGCCGGACGTCTCCTTCAGCCGCGGAGGGGCTTGAGACGCGAGTCAGCGCTCATCCGACGGGCGCCGTGGGCGTGTTCTCGATGGAGGGCGCGGTTCCGAGGTCCTCGAGACGCGGCTTGTTCTCGTTGCGGCGGTAACCGCCGTAGTAGCGGTAACGATCGTGCTTCGGCTTCGTCATGTTCACGATCACGCCCAGCGTGCTCCCGTTGACCGCGTCGACGCTCTTGGCCGCGGTGCGTAGTTCCTCACGCTTGGTACGCCCCGAGCGGACGACGAGCACCACACCGTCGCTGCTCGGAGCGATGACGGCGGCATCCGTTACCGGGATCAGGGGCGGCGAATCGATGATCACGTAGTCCGCGTCGGCGCGCAGTTCCTGGATCAGCGACTGCATCCGCTTCGTACCCAGCAGTTCGCTGGGGTTCGGAGGGACCGGGCCGCTGGTCAGCACCTTGATCGTGGAGCCTCTCTCGGCGCGCTGGATGACGTCCGCGACGGAGGCTTGACCGGACAGCACGCTCGTCAGGCCGGCCTCTTCCACGAGGCCCAGGGACGACGCGACGGTCGGGCGACGCAGGTCCGCGTCGACGATGACGACCCGGGCGCCGTCCTGGGCGAGGCAGAACGCGAGGTTGAGGGCGACGCTCGACTTGCCGTCACCCTCCAGGGGACTGGACACGACGATCGTCCGTGGGGGGCGGTCGACGTTGATGAACCGGAGATTGGTCCGGAGTTTCCGGAAACCCTCGGCTCTCATCCCCAGCGGGTCGGTGTCGTAGACCAGCGACCGCTTGCGCGCCGCGCGTTCGTAGGCGATCTCGCCGACGATGGGAAGCCCGCTCGCCGCCGCCGCGTCAGAGGCGACGTCGATCCGAGTGTCCAGGGCCTCTTTGAGCATTCCCGCCAGTACGCCGGCGATCGCGCCGAGCACGAGGCCGAGTGAGACGTTGAGAACCGGCTTGGGACTGCTCGGCTCCTTCGGCACCGCGCCCGGCCGTACGACCTGGACCCGCACGGTCGGCGACCGGCCTGGCTGAGGCCCCTCCACATCCGCGACCGCGGTGATCAGGTAGTGCGTCACGCTGTTCACTATGCGGGCCGCCATGGCCGGATCGGTGTCGCGTGCGGTGATGTTGAGGAGCACGGTATCGACCGGTACATCCACTTTGAGGCGCTTCGCCAGCTTCTCCGGTCGTAGGTGGAGACGAAGGTCGCGGATCACCGGTGCCGTGACCTTCGGCGTCGTCACGAGGTCGGCGTAGGACCGCACCTGCTGCTGGCTGAAGAGCGTTCCCTGGTATGCCTGGTCGAGGCCCCGCGCCTGCTGTGACACGGACACGAAGACCGACGCCTTCGACTCGTAGGTCGTCGGCTGCAAGGACGTGACCAGCTGGGCGACCCCGGCGCCCAGCAGGAGAAAGCCCACCAGCAGCACCAGGTGCCGCCGGATCGCCGTGATCAGTTCTCGTACACTCATGCAGTCCCCCGTCTTGGACCTCTCTGAATGGTGGCCTTGCCGGGCCTGAGCGGCGCGGTTCCGGCACGCGGCAGTACCCCCGAGGTTTTTCCGCGGGCGGCCGAGGAATGGGAGCGGCCTCTTCCCGGCCGCAGGTGCGTGAAGAGCTCCAGATGCCGCCGCGCCGACTCGTCCCAGGTGAACCGCCGTGCGTTGGCCGTCCCGCGGACCCGCAGGTCCGTGGCGAGCGCATCGTCGGTGAGGACGTCTCGTACGGCCGCGGCGATGGACGCCGGGTCAAGGTCACGCAACAGGATCGCGGCGTCCCCCGCCACCTCCGGCAGGGCTCCGCGGTCGGAGGTGATCACCGGTGTTCCGCACGCCATCGCCTCCACGATCGGCAACCCGAAGCCCTCGTGACTCGAGGGGAGGACGAAGACGGCCGCGGCGCGGAGGAGCGGCGCGACCAGCTCGGCGGGGACCTGGCCCAGATACCGCACGTACGGAGTGGTCGCCAGCAGACGCTCGATCGGTTCGGACCCCAAGAAGGATCCGCCGGCGACGACGAGCCGGACGCCGGAGCTGGCGATCTGCAGCCGGCCGATGGCGTCGACGAGCGCGGGCACGTTCTTGCGTGGATCCAGATTGCCGAGATGGAGGACGAAGCGTTCCGGCAGACGGAGGGGGGCGAGCAGTGGGGCGTCCCGGGAGGCGTCCGGATGGAAGCGCTCGGTGTCGACGCCGTGCGGGATGACGTGAAGACGTTGGTGCGGCACCCCGAAGATGCGCTGGATCTCACCCGCGGAACTCCTGGAGACGGTCACGACGGCGTCGGCGGCACGGGTCAGCCGCCCGACGCGTGCCAGCCAGGTCCGTTCCCACAACGCGCGCCTGATCCCGGGAACACGGTGTCCCGAGACCCCGTGCACGGTGACCACGGTCGGCAGCCTGCCCGGGATCAGCGCGCCCGTGTCGGCGGGGAAGTGCAGCAGGTCGGCCTGCTTCTCGCCGACGGTACGAGGCCAGTACAGTCCCTCGACCGCGGCGTAGGAGAGCGCGCGGGCGAGGCCGCCCAGCCGATCCCCAGGAGGAGTGAGGACGCTCGCCGTGACGCCGTATCCGGCGAGATGGCGGTAGAGCATCTCGGCGTAGGTCGTGTTGCCGCCGACGTTGCGCTGGAGGACCTTTCCCGTCACCGCGACCCGGAGGTGGTCAGCCACTGTGCCCGCCTTTCCGTGGATTCGCCCCTGAGCCCGGCGTAGGCATAGGTGAGCCGGTCCGCGAGGTTCTCGACGGTGTTGTCGCGTAGTGCGGCGCGTATCTGAGACGCCGCCTTCTGCCAGGACGCCGGGTCGGCCAGCTCGGCGACCGCCGTGGCGAGGTCGGTGGGCGTCCGTGCGAGGTTCGGGATCCCGAGGACCCGCAACGCGGGAATGTCCCGCGCCACGACGGGCAGGCCCGCCGCGACTGCTTCCAGCAGTGACATCGGGGCGCTCTCCCACAGGGCCGAGTGGATGTAGACGTCCGCGGCACGCAGCTGCTCGATCACTTCGCGATGGGGCAGCCAGCCGGTGACGTGCACTCCGGCGGACTCCAGGACGTGCCGCAGCCGGGCATCCCCGTCACCGATCCAGGCCCAGGAGATGGAATCGTCGCGGATGCGGGCCGCCCGGGCGAGGAAATGGGGATCCTTCTGTGCGCAGATCCGCCCGACGGTCACCGCCCGCATGGGGCGGTCCGTCACGCGCACGCGGAAAGGCGCGAGAGACGACGACGCGGCGTTGGGCACGTACACGACCCGCTGAGCCCGGTGCAACGCGGTGGCCAGCGAAGCCTCGCGCGGGCTCACGGCCGCGACGGTGCCGGTCCGTCGCGCCAGCACGGCCTCGGTCGTGCGGAACACCGTCCGGAGCGCCCTGGGTACGTCGGCCCGTTCGAACGCGTAGCAGTGCGGGGTGTAGACGATGCGGCTGGCCGGGATGGACCGGCATGTACGCACATAGAGGCCCGCGAACGAGGAGTGCGCGTGGACGACGTCGGGCTTGAGCCGTGCGTAGGCGCGGCCGATCGCGTTGATCCGCGCCAGGTGCCCCGCGGGAAGCGCCAGCCGGCCGCGGAGCGCGGCCATCGGCTCCGCCTTGACGACCTCACCGCGCCGGGGCGCTGTGATCAGCCAGTGTGCCAGGTGCGGGGTGGCCCGGATGTAGGACATCACCGCGGTGCTGACACCGCCGCCCCAGCACTCGATGACGTGCAGGATCGTGGTCGGGGTGGGCCACGCCGTGTGCTCAGACCGCGCCGCGTCCACTGATCACCGCCTTGAGCGTGCGAGCGAGGATGCGGATGTCCAGGAGCAGGGACCACCTCTCCACGTAGCGCAGGTCCATCCGGACCGCCTCTTTCCACGGCACCTGGGACCTGCCGCTGACCTGCCACAGTCCGGTCAGCCCGGGTTTCACGGTGAGCCGCCGCCGTTCCTGCTCGTCGCAGAGGAGCACCTCGGCGAGCACTTGGGGGCGCGGTCCGACGAGCGACATGTGGCCGAGCACGACGTTCCACAACTGGGGGAGCTCGTCCAGAGACCAGCGGCGCAGCACCCGGCCGACCGACGTGATGCGGGGATCCTCGGGGATCTTGAAGAGTGGTTCGTTCTCTCGCCCGTGTTCGCGCAGGAAGGTCGCGAGCTCCTCGTCGGCCCCGGTCCTCATCGAGCGGAATTTCCACATCCTGAACGGCCGCCCGTTCAGGCCGATCCTCTCGTGGGCGAAGAGCGCCGGACCTGGACTGCTCAACAGGACGGTGACGGCTATCGCCAGCAGGACGGGAGACAGTACGACGAGTGAGAGCAGAGCGATCATCCGGTCGGCGGTGTGCTTCACACGCCGTGCTCCGTCTCCGCTCAGCCGGCTCTTCCTGGGGCGCTCCGAACTCGGCCGATGATGCCTACGGACATATCCGACGACGTCTTCGTCGCAACTTCGTCGCGATTTCCTATTCGACTGCGTTTTCGGGGAGGAAATCGACATTATGGTCTCCTGACATCGGGCAAGATCTCCATTCCGCTGCCCAGATATATCTCCTCCCGGCCGCCGGTTCCCTCCACCGCGAAGATCAACAGTTGGTCATTGGCCAGAAAACTATCCGGTCTCCTGATCGTCATCTGAGAGGTGTGTTCGGAGTCGCGGAGTGATCGGGGGGAAGCGGTTTCTTCGGGATGCCTTCGAGGGCAGTGCACCAGGGAGTCTGTGTCGAGGAGTGTGTCGCTTTTGTATCGGCGGCGGGGGATTGTGGTGTCCTTGTGTGTGCATCGGCGGGTGGCGCCGCATCGGTGTTCGGTGGTTGAGGGAGTCGCGCCGTCGCGGATATGCTCCCTTCGATTGGGGCGACGTTCATATCCGGTCGGTCATGACCTGTCGCCCGGCGAGTCCGCGGCAATGGAGACAACTGGGACGCGCATGTGCGGAATAGCGGGCATGGTGTCGAAGAAGGCCGTAGAGCTCGACGTCGTGCGAGATATGTGCGCTGTACTCGCCCATCGAGGGCCCGACGGTCAGGGATTCCACGAGGACGCCCACGCCGCTCTCGGTACGCGGCGGCTCGCCATCGTCGATGTGCCCGATGGGGGCCAACCCGTCTACAACGAGGACAAGACCGTCGTGGCGGTGTTCAACGGGGAGATCTATAACTTTCCCGAGCTACGCCGAATGCTCCGCGACCGTGGTCATTGCTTCGTCGCGAACGGGGACACCGAGTGTCTTGTGCACCTCTATGAGGAATTCGGTGATCGTCTTGTCGACCGGCTTCGTGGGATGTTCGCGTTCGCCATCTGGGACGAGAGGCGGCAGCGGCTTCTCCTCGCCCGTGATCGCGTGGGGAAGAAGCCGCTCTTCTGGCGGTCCGACGGTCAGACACTGTGGTTCGGGTCGGGGCTGAAGGCGCTCGTGCAGCACCCCGCCGCACCTCGGGAACTCGATCCGGTCGCGCTTCATCACTATCTGACCTATCAGTACGTACCGGCTCCTTGGTCGATCCTGCGCGGAGTCCGCAAACTGCCGCCCGGCCATCTGCTCGTCTGGCAGGCCGGCGTCCCCGTGACGAGCCGTTACTGGCGCCTCGACTGCACGCCCCGCGCGATCGAGTCCGAGGAGGCGGCGGCCGAGGAGCTCCGCAGCCGGCTGCTCGACGCGACGCGCGTGCGCATGATCGGCGAGCGGCCACTGGGAGCCCTCCTGTCCGGCGGGATCGATTCCTCCGCGGTCGTCGCCGCGATGGCCAGGCAGACCGGCGAGCGCATCAGAACGTTCAGCGTCGGTTTCGACGAGGAGCGGTTCGACGAGCGGCGTTACGCGCGTGCCCTGGCCCGGCACTACGCCACCGACCATCACGAGATGGTCGTCACCGCCTCGGCACTCGACGTCCTGCCCCTGCTGTCCTGGCACTATGACGAGCCGTTCGCCGACTCCTCGGCGATCCCCACCTTCTACGTCGCACGGATGAGCAGTGAGCAGGTGACGGTCGTCCTCAACGGGGACGGCGGCGACGAGCTGTTCGGCGGCTACCTGCGCTATCTCGCCCTGGCCCGGGCCGGTCGGATCCCCGCGCTCCCGCTGCTTCGCGATCGGCTCGACCGGATCGGTTCTTCGCTCGCGTCCCGCGCCGCCCCGGGCTCGGCGCTGCAGAGGACGGGCCGGGTGCTGGAACTCCTGGGACACCCGACCTCGCGGCGCCACGCACGATTGATGTCCTCCTTCACCCATGGGCAGAAGATGGAGCTGTACACGGACGCGCTGCGCGCGCATCTGGCGGACGTCGACAGTCATGGCCTCCTGGACGACGCCTTCGCCGCCTCCCGCGCCGACTCGGACGTGGGCCGCGTCATGGACGTCGACGTCAACACCTACCTCCCCGGCGACCTCCTGGTGAAGATGGACACCGCCACCATGGCCAATTCGTTGGAGGCGCGCTCCCCGTTCCTCGACCATCACCTCATGGAGTGGGCCGCCGGGCTCCCCGTGAGGTTGAAGGTCCGTTCGGGAACGACGAAGTACCTGCTGAAGCGCGCGGTCGGCCCGTGGCTGCCGCCCGAGCTGGTGACCCGGCCGAAGATGGGGTTCGGCGTTCCGCTCGCGAGGTGGCTCCGTACCGAACTGGCCGACCTCTCGTGGGACGTCCTGACGGATCACACGGCCAGGTCGCGAGGGCTGTTCCGGCCGGAGGCGGTACGGGAACTCCTGCGGCGGCACGCGAGCGGGCACGACCACGGCAACCGGATCTGGACGCTGCTCCAGTTCGAGCTCTGGTGCCGGGTCTTCCTCGACCCGCCCGTGCCGGGCATCGACCGCGACCTCGCGTCCCGGCGGTGAACCGCCGCCGCGGCGGTCGCCCGGATCTCCGGCCGGTGAGGTGAGCGAGGCGTCCGGGCCCCCGGCCGGTGAGGTGAGCGAGGCGCCCGGGCCCCCGGCCGGTGAGGTGAGCGAGGCGCCCGGCCCCCTGCCCGGCGCGGTGAGCAGGGCGGCGGTCGGCCAGGCCGCCCGTACCCTGGGCGCCTACGCCGCCAGGTTCGTTCTGGGTGCGCTGATGAGCGTGGTCGTGAACCGGTCACTCGGACCCGAGGGACGCGGCACCTACGCGGTGCTGATCGCCGTCGCGACGGTCGCGTTGCACCTCGGCCAGCTGTCGGTCGAGGAGTCGCACGTCGCGCTCTGGTCCCGCGTTCGCGACCCCGCCGTCGTCACCGCCAACAGCGTGCTGTTCGGCGCGGCGCTCGGCGGTGCCTGCGCGGTCGCCGCCGCGATGGTCGTGGCCGGGCTGGGGCCCGGCGTCGTCCCGGTGACCGACCTGGGCCTGCTGGCCGTGGCGCTGGCCTGGATCCCCTGCGCCATGACCGAGAGACTGCTCGCCCGCCTCATGGTCCTGAGAGCACGCATCGACGTGAACGACCTGAGTGGGCTGCTCAGCGTGGGCGTGCACTGCGCTTCCCTGCTCCTGCTGGCCGCGCTGGGCAGGGTGACGCTGTGGTGGGTGGTCGCGCTGTGGACGATGTCCGCCGCGATGCCGCTGGCCGTCCTCCTGCCCGCCGCCCACCCGAGGCTGCGGGACTGCGACCTCGGGGTGGCACGCCGGACCCTCCGCCTGGGGTTGCGCTACCACACGGGCCTCGTCTCGATGTTCCTGCTCCTGCGGGCGGACGTACTGATCATGGGCGCCATGACCACGGCGGCCGAAACGGGGCTGTACGCCGTCGCGGTGACGCTGATGGAACTGGGCCGTGTTCCATCCGACGTCCTCGCGAACCTCGCCATGCCCCGGCAACTCGAGGACGACGAGCGGCCGGCGGCCCTGTTCACCGTGCGGTCCACGAGGATCGCCGCGCTGGCCGCCGCCGGATCCGTGGGACTCCTCTGCGTCACCGCGCCCTTCCTCGTTCCGGCGGTGTACGGCCCGGCGTTCACGGGGGCCGCCGGTCCGCTCCTCGCGCTCGCACCGGGCCTGTGGTCGATCGCGGCGAGCAGACCGGTCGGCGCCTTCCTCCTCCGGCTCGACCGGCCGCTGCGGAGCTCGATGACGGCGGTCGCGGCCCTCACGGTCAACGTCACCGTGAACCTCGCGCTGATCCCGTCGTACGGCGCCGTGGGCGCGGCGCTCGCCTCCAGTGTCGGCTACGCCGTGTTCGCGGTGCTCCAGGTCCTGTGGTTCCTCCGGGTCACGCGGTGCCGGTGGAGCGACCTGCTTCCCCGGGGCTCCGACCTCCGTTACCTGTGGTGTACGGTCCGCCGCGCCCCGTCCGGGTGAACCGGCTGACGCGGTGACGCGGGCCTTCCCCGCTCACCCCCGCATCGCGCTCACGTCCGCATGGCCCTCACGTCCGCATGGCGCTCGCGTGCGGCGAGGACGGTCGGGCGCGTGCCGCCAGTTCACGCCGCGCGTGGCCGATGGCGTCGGTGAGGATGTCGTCCAGAGAACGCCGGGGCAGCCAGCCGGTGAGCACCCGCAACTTCGAGGTGTCGGGGACCTTCCGCTGCATGTCCTCGAATCCCGATTCGTACGCCTGGTCGTAGGGGACGAACCGGATCGCCGACGCGCTCCCGGTGCGCGCGATGATCATCTCGGCGAGTTCGCGGATACTGATCTCGCGAGAGGCTCCGACGTTGTAGGTCTGTCCGATGGCGGCGGGTTCGTCCAGGAGCCGGAGCAGCGCGTCGACGATGTCGCTGACATGGGTGAAGCAGCGTGTCTGCCGTCCGTCCCCGTACACCGTGAGCGGCTCGCCCCGCACCGCCTGCCGGACCAGCCGCGGGACGACCATGCCGTACGCGGCGCTCTGCCGCGGGCCGACCGTGTTGAACAGCCGGACCACGACCGTCGCCAGGTCGTGCTCCCGGTGATAACAGTTGGCGAGGATCTCGTCCACGGCCTTCGCCGTGCTGTACGCCCACCGCACGATGGACGGGGGCCCGAGGATCCGGTCCGCGGTCTCCTGCAGGGGACCCAGGGAGTTCTTCCCGTAGATGTCCGACGTGCTGGTCATCAGCACTTTGCGGCGGTAACGGTGCGCCGCCTCGATCACGATCTGTGAGCCCCGGATGTTAGTGATCAACGACCGCAGGGGCTCCTCGACCACCAGCCGTACGCCGACGGCCGCCGCCATGTGGATCACGGCGTCGCACCGGTGCACGAGTTCGTCGACGATCAGTTCGTCGAGCACCGACCCGTGCACGAAGCGGAAGGACGCGTTCTTCGCCGCCTCGCTCAGGTTCGCGGGACTGCCCGTCGCCAGGTTGTCGAGGGCGACGACGGAGTCGCCGCGGGCCAGCAGCGCGTCGACGAGGTGCGACCCGATGAAGCCCGCCCCGCCCGTCACCAGGTATGTCATCCTGCCGCCTTCCGGCATACCGCGCCTCCCCGGGCTCGTGAGCGTCGCCGCGGATCGGATGGCCGAACCGCGAACGGCATGGGGTGGCGGGAAGTCCGTTCCCGCCACCCCAGGCCGGCCGATCGCCGTGTGCTGTCACCGCTGCGGGAGACGGCCGGGCACTCGCGTCAGGAGCAGCCCGGCACGCTGCCGGCGGGCCTGCAGTTGTTGGGAGTGTTCCCGGTGACCACGCTGGCGTCGAGCGTCACGGGTCCGCCGCCGGGGAGGCGGTAGATGCCGCCACCGTCGTTCGCGCTGTTGGCCGTGACGAGGGTCCGCACCAGAGTGGACCGCCCGCCCACGCCGTTCAGCAGCCCGCCTCCACGGAGCTTGGCGGTGTTCCTCTCGAGCGTCGTCCGGAAGAAGGACGCGGTCCCGCCCAGCTCGGTGTAGACGCCGCCGCCGCTGCTGTTCGCGCTGTTGAAGCTGATCCGGCTGAAGTCCACGGTGAGCCGGCCGTCGCTGTAGATGCCGGCGCCGCCGCCACCGGATCCATTCGGATGAATGGTGGTGTTACCGGTGATCAGGGTCCACGACACCCGCATCGTGCCGCTGTCGTTGCTGAGGCCGGCGCCGTTGTCCGCGGTGTTGTTCTGTACGGTGACGTGGTCCAGGTCCACGGTGCCCCGTGCGCTGAGGATCGCTCCGCCGGTATTGCGCCCGGAGTTGCCGCCCTCGATGAAGATTCCCTCGACCCTCAGCCGGGCGCCGGTGAACACCTCGAAGAGGCGGAATCTCCGGCCTCCGGTGCGCCGGATATGCGTGGACGGCCCGCCGAAGATGGTGATGTCGCCCCTGATGATCGGCAGCGCGTTCCAGCCGCGAGTCCCCCTCTCCGCCGGGGTGGTGAAGTCATAATTGCAGTTCGCGGCCAGCCGGATCGTGCCGTGGCCGGCCGCATTGGCATTGGTGACCGCTGTCACCAGGCCGGACGCCCCGCCCGTAGGTCCGCCGCACGGCACCGTCACGACGGGCTGTGCGTAGGCCGAGGGCGGCGATGCCGCCGCTACGCCCGCCCCCATCAGCGTGGCAGCCGCTATGCTGCCGGCCGTTCTAGCGAATGAACCCATGAGGCTCCCCCCGAACAGAATGGACATTCCTCTTGTCGGTGATGAAGTGTCCTCGCGGCACCGCCGACATCGGATAGGGAAACATCGCGCGGGGCGTCACACCGCGTCCGGGCGTCGCTGAATTCCGATTCTTTATCGCCGTTGACGACTTTTTGAGCGGCCCGCTATTCGGCGGCCGGGGGAAAGCGTCCTGAATACGGAAAATGGGGGGACGGTCGGGGATGCTCGAAAAAGATCCGCCGGGGACCCCGAAGGATCCCCGGCGGAGTGAAGCGGCTCTGCGGGAGAGATCAGCCCTGCGGGAGGGCCGGCTTGCCGGGAGACCAGAGCCAGGTCGTGAAGAACCCGCTCAGGTCCTGTCCGGAGACCTTCTGCGCGAGCGCGGTGAACTGGTCGGTGGTGGCGTTGCCGTGGCGGTGCTGGGCCGCCCAGGTGCGCAGCAGGGTGAAGAAGGCGTCGTCACCGATCTTCTCCCGGAGGAACTCCAGCACCATGCCGCCGCCGCTGTAGACCCGGTCGTGGAACATGGTGTCCCGCTTCGGGTCGGCGATCACGACGTTCCACCAGTTGTCGGTCGCCGCGTGGTTGTTGTAGGTGACGCGGGCCTGGTCGTGCACGGTCCGGCCGCCGTGCTTCTCGGCCCAGTACCACTGGGAGAACGTCGCAAAGCTCTCGTTCAGCCAGATGTTGTTCCAGGTCTTCACCGAGACGCTGTCGCCGAACCACTGGTGCGCCAGCTCGTGCGCGATCGTGTTCGTGCTGCGCACGTCGGAGTACAGCGGCCGGGTCTGGGTCTCCAGCGAGAAGCCGATCGCCTGCCCGTTGTACGTCGCCAGGTCGCCGATCGCGCCCGTCGAGTCGAACGGGAACTTCCCGTACAGCTGGTCCCACAGGTCGGTGGCCTCGGCGGAGGTGTCCCAGAAGAACGCCATCGGGTCCGGGTGGTTCGGGTCGCGGCCCTTGAGCTTCGGGTCGATGGCGACCGTCTCGGGGATGCCGCCCGGCGTCCTGCCGTTCTTGAACTCCCACTGGCCGATGTCGGCGGTGGCCAGGTAGGTCGCCATCGGGATCTTCTCGTCCCAGACGAAGGTGCTCTGCGCGCCCTTCGTGTGCCGGGACAGGAGCCGCCCGTTCGCGATCACGCTGAGGTCCTTGGGCACCGTCACCGTGAAGGTGAAGGCGGCCTTGTCGCCCGGGTGGTCGTTGCTCGGGAACCACGTCGACGCGGCGTTCGGCTCGTCGCCCATGAACGCGCCATCGTCGGTGTGGACGAAGCCGTACGGCGAGCCGAACACGATCGGCGAGCCGACGATCGTCTGCGGCACGCCGCCGTACGTCACGCTGACGGTGAAGACGCGGTTCTTCCGCAGGCCGCTCTTCGGCGTGATGACGAGTTCCTGGCCGTCACGGGTGAACTTGGCCGCGTGCCTGTTCACCGTGACCTTGGAGACCGTGAGCTGCTGCAGGTCCAGGTCGAAGCGGGACAGGTCCTGCGTGGCCCGAGCCGTCATGGTGACGACGCCGTCGAGGCGCTTGGTCGA
Source organism: Actinoallomurus spadix (assembly GCF_024055725.1). Taxonomy (GTDB): domain Bacteria; phylum Actinomycetota; class Actinomycetes; order Streptosporangiales; family Streptosporangiaceae; genus Actinoallomurus; species Actinoallomurus spadix. The sequence continues at coordinate 141,076 of NZ_JAMXMX010000016.1, forward strand.
GGGGTCGTACTTCAGGTCGAGCCCGTAGTGCAGGGCGTCGTACCCGCCGTTGCCCTCCAGCGGGAAGTACGGGTCGCCGATGCCCGGGGCGCCGGGGGTGAAGTGAGGCCGCGCCGCGGCCGACGCGGCTGGGGCGAGGGCCAGCGCGGAGGCGAGGACCGCGCCGACGGCCACCAGACGGGATGTTCTGCGCATGTGGGGGGTTCTCCGTGCAGAAGATCAAGTGGACCTTGCGACTCTCGCGTACGAAAGGGGACGTTGTCCAGACCTTCCAGGAGCGAAAGCGGCTTACGGTCGTGATTCTGGTGAGGCGGAGAGACCATGCGACCGGAGAGACGGCGCACGCGGAGAGACGGCGCACGCGGAGGAAGGGCGGGCCGGAGAAGGGTGGGCCGAGACGAACACGCGGTGGCCCCCCGGGATGCCGGGGGCCACCGCGCCGACCTGGAGGGCGGTTCTCAGCGAGCGCCGGCGAACTGCTCCTCTTCGGTGGACCCCTTCAGCGCCACCGTGGAGGAGTCCGGCGAGATCGCCGTGCTGACCAGGTCGAAGTAACCGGTGCCGACCTCACGCTGGTGCTTGGTGGCGGTGTAGCCGTCCTTCTCGGCGGCGAACTCCGCCTCCTGCAGCTCCACGTAGGACGTCATGCCGTCGTGCGCGTAGCCCTTGGCGAGGTGGAACATCGAGTAGTTGAGCGAGTGGAACCCGGCCAGCGTGATGAACTGGAACTTGTACCCCATGTGCCCGAGCTCGCGCTGGAACTTGGCGATCGTGGAGTCGTCCAGGTGCTTCTTCCAGTTGAACGACGGCGAGCAGTTGTAGGCCAGCATCTGGTCGGGGTGCTCCGCCTTGATCGCCTCGGCGAAGCGCCGCGCCACGTCCAGGTCCGGCGTGCCGGTCTCCATCCACAGCAGGTCGGAGTGCGGGGCGTAGGCCAGGCCGCGGGCGATGCACGCCTCGATGCCGTTGCGCACGCGGTAGAAGCCCTCTCCGGTGCGCTCCCCGGTCGTGAACCGCCGGTCACGCTCGTCCACGTCGCTCGTCAGCAGCGTCGCGGCCTGGGCGTCGGTCCGCGCGATGATCAGGGACGGGACGCCGGCGACGTCCGCCGCGAGGCGGGCGGCGTTCAGGGTCTTGATGTGCTGGCCGGTCGGGATGAGCACCTTCCCGCCGAGGTGTCCGCACTTCTTCTCCGACGCGAGCTGGTCCTCCCAGTGCACCCCGGCGGCGCCGGCGGCGATCATGGCCTTCATCAGCTCGTAGGCGTTCAGCACCCCGCCGAAGCCCGCCTCGGCGTCGGCGACGATCGGCGCCAGCCAGTGCGGGGCGGACTCGTCGCCCTCGGCCCAGGTGATCTGGTCCGCGCGCAGGAGCGCGTTGTTGATGCGCCGCACGACGGAGGGGACCGAGTTGGCGGGGTAGAGGCTCTGGTCGGGGTACGTGTGCCCGCTGAGGTTCGCGTCCGCCGCCACCTGCCAGCCGGACAGGTAGATCGCCTTGAGGCCCGCCCGCACCTGCTGGACGGCCTGGTTCCCGGTCAGCGCGCCCAGCGCGTTGACGTAGTCCTCGTGGTGGAGCAGCCCCCACAGGCGCTCGGCGCCGAGGCGGGCGAGCGTGTGCTCCTCCTGCACCGAGCCGCGCAGCCGGATGACGTCCTCGGCGGTGTAGGTCCGCTCGACGCCGGCCCACCGCGGGTCGGTCTTCCACTCACGCTGCAGCTCTTCGGCTGCTCCCTTGAGGCGACGGTCGCTCATGGATACTGCCCTCCTTTGTCGTCCCCTGGGTGCTTGTGTCCTACTCTCAGGCTTCAGCGGCCCGTAGTGAACCGGTCAGTAACAAGAAGAACCGCACAAATTTCGCTACGATAAAGCTGTGACGGGCTTTCAAAAAGAAGAAGCGCTGAACTTGACGAATGGTCTAGACCTCGTGACGTTCGGCCAGCGGCTTCGGCACCTGCGGCGGGCACGCGGCTACACCCTCTCTGAGCTGGGAGAACGCGTCGGACGCGCGCCCTCGCAGCTCTCCCTCCTGGAGAACGGCCGGCGCGAACCGAAGCTGTCACTCCTCCAGGCGCTCGCCTCGGCGCTCGAGGTCCCCATCGAGGAACTCCTCCGCAAGCAGCCGCCGAACCGGCGCGCCCAGCTGGAGATCGCCCTGGAGGAGGCCCAGCGCGACCCCGTCTACCGCGCGCTCGGCCTGCCGCACCTGAAGGTCGGCAAACGGGTGCCCAACGACGTCATCGAGCACGTGCTGGCGCTGTACGACGAGGTCAAACGGAGCCGTACGAAACCGACCGCCAGTCCGGAGGACGCCCGCAAGGCCAACGCCGAGCTGCGCCGCCAGATGCACGAGCGCGGCAACTACTTCGGCGAGATCGAGCGGGTCGCGGCCAAGTCCCTGGAGGCCGCCGGCTACCGCGGCGGCGCGCTCTCCCAGGGCATGCTGCTGTCGCTCGTCACCCACTTCGGCTTCACCCTGAGGTACGTCCAGGACCTGCCGCGCTCGGTCCGGTCCGTCACCGACCTGCGCAACCGCCGCATCTACCTCGAACGCGAGCAGCTCGGCATGCACACGCCGCGCACGATCCTGCTGCAGACGCTCGGCCACATCGCGCTCGAGCACGCCGTGCCCCGGGACTTCGCGGACTTCCTCCGCCAGCGCGTCGAGGCCAACTACTACGCCGCCGCCACCCTCCTGCCCGAGCGGACCGTCGTGCCGTACCTCCAGGAGGCCAAGGCCGACCGCGAGCTGTCGATCGAGGACCTGTGCGACGTGTTCTCCGTCTCGTACGAGATGGCCGCGCACCGGTTCACCAACCTGGCGACCCACCACCTCGACCTGCCGGTGCACTTCACGAAGAACGACGAGAGCGGCACCATCTACAAGGCGTACGCCAACGACGGGCTGATCTTCCCCGCCGACGAGCACGGCGCGATCGAGGGCCAGCGGATGTGCCGGCAGTGGGCCGGGCGGCGGGTCTTCGGCGCCGACGACCGGTTCTCCGTCTACTACCAGTACACCGACACGCCCACCGGCACGTACTGGTGCCTGTCGCACATCGACCCCAGCCACGAGCGGGACTTCGCGATCACCCTCGGCGTCCCGTTCGAGCACTCCCGGTGGTTCCGCGGCAGGGACACCAACCGCCGGGTCCGGTCGGCCTGCCCTGACGGCGACTGCTGCCAGCGGCCCCCGGCCGAGCTGGCCCGCCGCTGGCAGGGGCACGCCTGGCCGTCGGCGCGCGCCCACTCGCACGTCCTCGCCGTCCTGCCGCCCGGCGCGTTCCCCGGAGTGGACGAGGCGGACGTGTACGCGTTCCTGGAGCAGCACGCCGAGAGCTGACACGCGTGCCCGGGAAGGAGCGGGCCGCCCGCCAGGTTTCCCCTCACTGTGATGCCGCCGAAACGAGGGTGAAACGCTGGCGGGCGTCAATGGGCCCGGAGTGCTGACGCAGGAGAGGGGACGATCAGTTGCTGCCCCAGGTACAGGCGTGGCTGCGCAACCGCATGAGCTCCGCGGCGGACTGGCCGGTGGACCGGCTCCTGGCCGCCAAGGGCGACACGACGGTGAGCGTCGTCCTGCCCGCCCGGAACGAACGCGCGACGGTCGGCGAGATCGTCGCGACGATACGGCGGGACCTCGTCGAGCGCGCCCCGCTCGTCGACGAGATCCTCGTGATCGACTCCCGGTCCGTCGACGACACCGCCGAGGTCGCGGCGGCCGCGGGCGCGCGCGTCGTGGCCCAGGACGCCGTGCTGGCCGAGCTGCCGCCGCTGTCCGGGAAGGGCGAGGCGCTGTGGAAGTCGCTGCACGCCGCGCGCGGTGACGTCCTGGTCTTCGTCGACGCCGATCTGCGCAACTTCTCATCCTCCTTCGTCAGCGGCCTGCTCGGCCCGCTGCTCACCGATCCGTCCGCGGAGTACGTCAAGGCCTGCTACGACCGCCCGCTGAACACCGGCGGGGTCTCCGTCGCCGGCGGCGGCGGCCGGGTCACCGAACTGGTCGCCCGCCCGCTGATCAACATGCACTGGCCGCTGCTCGCCGGGTTCGTCCAGCCGCTGGGCGGCGAGTACGCCGGACGGCGGGCCCTCCTCGAACGCGTCCCGTTCGTCACCGGGTACGGCGTCGAGCTCGGCCTGCTCATCGACGTGCTGGAGACCGCCGGCCTCGACGCGATGGCCCAGGTCGACCTCGGCACCCGCGAGCACAGCCACCAGTCGTCCGAGGCGCTCGGCGGCATGGCGGGCCAGATCATGCAGACCGCGTGGTCCCGGCTCGACCGGCAGGGCCGCATCGTGCCGCTCGAACCACCGTCGACCGTGCTGACTCAGTTCCGCCGCGACGGCGACGGCCACCAGGTGCGCATCCGCGACGTCTCCGTCGGCGAACGCCCGCCGATGGCCGAGGTCCGCGCCTACAGCGACTCGGCCGCCTGAGGCCCGCGTACGCCCGGCCGGCTCAGCGGGGAGACGGAGGGGCCAGGATGCCGCCGAAGGTCGGGTCCGGGTTCGCGCTCGCCGGCGTGCCGGTCTTCGCGGTCTTCGCGTTGCCGGCCGAGGTGCGCGCGGTGCCGCTGCCGTACGCGTCCGCCGGCGGCGGCACCACGTCGAAGTGCGTCGTCGCGGTGGTCAGCCCGGACAGGTCCAGCCCGATCTTGCTGAGCGGAGCACCCAGCGCGTTCAGCGGCTTGAGCAGCGTCTCGCACTGCTTGGGCGGCGCGCCGAGGGAGTAGGCCAGCGAGCACAGCCACATCGCGATGTTCTGCGACTGCATGAGGTTCAGCCGCGAGTGCAGCGTGCCGTCCTGGTAGTCATAGACGCCCATGGCGTTGGTGGCCGCCACCGGGGCCTTGTCCAGGAAGTTCTGCAGGGCCTGCTTCTCCTTGACGAGGATCCCGGTCACCTGGGCGAGCCCCTGGACGTTCGCGGCGATCTGCGACTTGTTCTCCTTGACGAACGCCGAGACCTCCTGCAGCGCGACCGTCAGGCTCTTCAGCGCCGCCCGCAGCTCGGCCCGCTCGCCGTTCAGGGTGCCGGAGACGGTCGCGAGGTTCTCGGAGAACGCCCGGATCTGCCGGTCGCTCGCGGCCATCGCCTGCGTGATCTTGGCGAGGTTGCGGACCGTCTCGCTGGCGTTGCCCCGGTTGTCGGCGAGGATCCGGCTGACCTCGGACAGGTCCTGCAGGGTCTGCTTGAAGTTCTCGCCCTGCCCGTCGAGGGTCTGCGCACTCGACTTCAGCAGCCGCGACAGCGCGCCGTTGGCGTTGGCGCCCTGAGGCCCGAGCGCCTTGGCCAGATCGTTGACCGACTGGTTCGCGTCGTCCAGCTCGACCGGCACGGCCGTGCTGGACAGCGGCAGCGTGGCACCGTTCTTGAGGGCCGCCCCACCGCGGTACACCGGCGTGAACTGGATGTAGCGGTCGGCGACGAGGGACGGGACGATGATGACCGCCTGGGCGCCGGCCGGGATCTTGCGCTTGGCGTCGTACGCCATCGCGACCTCGACCATGTTGCCCTTGGGGGTCACGCGGGTGACCTTGCCGACCTTTACGCCGAGCACGCGGACCTCGGTGCCGCGGTAGACGCCGGTGGCGCGCTCGAAGTACGCGGTGACGTTGGTCTGCTCGCCCCTGGGCCAGAAGACGGAGACCAGGGCGGCGACGAGGACGACGGCCAGGACGGCCGCTCCGTACGCCAGCACGCGGGTGGGGCGGGAATCCCGACGGCGGGGGGAACCGGGCGAACCCACTCAGACTCCCGTTCTTCCGGGCGACCAGGACACGAGGTGCGGATGGCGAAATAAGTTATCTCTTACCTCGCTGGGAGCGTACCGCTCGTTACAGCCTCGTGACTCTCATCGCATGAAGTCAATCCTCTCCAGGCCGTATTGTGACACTCGCCACCCTGTTACCGGCGGTAGCACCTCGGCCGCTAGGGTGAAAGCAGACAACGGGTCCAATAGCCGTGCCCGCCGCCCCTGGCCGGCCGTGAACGGAGGAAACATGTCGGACGACGGCACCCCGGCCTTCTCGCTCGAGTTGGGCGAGGACGTTCGGGCGGTCCAGGAGTGGGTCCACGAGTTCGCCAAGGACGTCATCCGCCCTGCGGGCCACGAGTGGGACGAGCGCGAGGAGACGCCCTGGCCGATCCTCCAGGAGGCCGCCAAGATCGGGCTCTACTCCCTCGACTTCTTCGCCGGCCAGTGGTTCGAGCCATCCGGCCTCGGCATCCCCGTGGCGTTCGAGGAGCTGTTCTGGGGTGACGGCGGCATCGGCCTGTCCATCGTCGGCTCCGGCCTGGCGGCGGTCTCCGTCGCCGCGACCGGAACGAATGAGCAGATCGGCGAGTGGGTGCCGCAGATGTTCGGGACCGCCGACGACATCAAACTCGGCGCGTTCTGCGCCTCCGAGCCCGACGCCGGCTCCGACGTCGGCGCAATCCGCACCCGCGCGGAGTACGACGAGGCCAAGGACGAGTGGGTGATCAACGGCACCAAGACCTGGGCGACGAACGGCGGCATCGCCAACGTCCACGTGGTCGTGGCCTCCGTCGACCCCGAGCTCGGCACCCGCGGCCAGGCCAGCTTCATCGTGCCGCCCGGCACCCCCGGCCTCTCCCAGGGCCAGAAGTTCAAGAAGCACGGCATCCGCGCCTCCCACACCGCCGAGGTCATCCTCGACAACGTCCGCGTCCCCGGCTCCTGCCTCGTCGGAGGCAAGGAGAAACTCGACGAGCGGCTCGCCCGCGTCCGCGAGGGCAAGCGCGCCGCCGGCCAGGCCGCCCTGCGCACCTTCGAGGCGTCCCGCCCGACCGTCGGCGCCATGGCCGTCGGCATCGCCCGCGCCGCGTACGAGTACGCCCTCGACTACGCCCGCGAGCGCGAGCAGTTCGGCAAGAAGATCGGCGACTTCCAGGCCGTCGCCTTCAAGCTCGCCGACATGAAGACCCAGATCGACGCGTCCCGCCTCCTCGTCTGGCGCGCCGCGTGGATGGCCCGCAACGGCAAGGACTTCTCCAGCGCCGAGGGTTCGATGGCCAAGCTCCACGCCGGCGAGACCGCCGTACGGGTCACCGAGGACGCCATCCAGATCCTCGGCGGCAACGGCTACACCCGCGACTACCCCGTCGAACGCTGGCACCGCGACAGCAAGATCTTCACCATCTTCGAGGGCACCTCGGAGATCCAGCGCCTCGTCATCGGCCGCACGATCACAGGATTGCCGGTCCGCTAGCGGGACCGTCATCGAGAACCGGCCGCACCGCTGAGGTTCCTGTGGGACGTCGCGCAAGTACCGCCGGGCCGTCTCCACGGAGGCGTGGCCGAGGAACGCCTGCAGTTTCAGCAGGTCAGCCCCGCGCCGGTAGGCTGCCGTGGCGGCTGTTACCCGCAGCGAGTGCGGGCGCAAGCGGTTGGCGCCGGGGAGGTTCGCCGCGGCGGCTAGACGCCGGATCACCCGGTGCGCGGACGGTTCGGTCCAGCGGGCCCCCGCCGACGTCGCCAGCGTGGTTGGGTCAGACCCGGGCGGGAGGCGCTCATCTACATCATCACTGTCAGTTGTCCCTACCGACGCCTTGATCATCGCTGGCCAAGCCCGGATGCGCCGGGATTTGACCGTGCTGCGGGGCGATGACGAACTGGTAGTGGAGTTGCGGCTGCTGGTGGCCCGCCACCGCGACCTGGCCGCTGACCGGACGCGAGCCATCAACCGGCTCCACGATCAGATGCCGGCCATTTGCCCCGCGCTCGAACGTGGCCTCGAACTGACCGACCAGGGCCCGCTGATCCTGCTGACAGGCTTCCAGACCCCTGCCGCACTCCGCGAGATCGGCGTCGATGCTCTGCCCGGACTCCCGGCGCTTCTACGACCACGAACGAGCCGAAGGCGAACGCCACACCCAAGCAGTGCTCGCCCTCGCCCGCCGACGCGTCAACGTCCTGTGGGCCCTGCTCCGCGACGGCCGCACCTACCAGCCGACACCTCCCCTGACCCTCGCCGCTTGACGAACCCGATCAAGAGTCGAGCTCCTTGCCGCGCAAGTTGCGAAGCACTTCGGCCTGCTCGGCCGTGACGCCCTTATCACGTTGCGCGACCGCCTCCTCGGGGCTGAGTCCCGAGCCGATCCAGGACGCGGCCTCGTCGAACGGAATGCCCGCCCGCCACCACTTCCTGGCCACCGTCATCGGTGTCTCGCCATGACGGGTGAGTCGGCCCGCCTCGATGGGCTGAAGCCCGAGCTCCTTCCAGTCGACCGCCTCAGTGGCCCCGACGTTGTGCGTCGCCCAGGCGACGGCCTCGTCGTCGACCCACTGCCGGGTGATGTAGCTGTACATCACCTCGGTCTTGGCGGCGCGTACCTTGCTGATGAACTTCTGTGCGTCGTCCTGGTCGCCGGTGCCCATGTCGAAGCCGGCGAAGCCGCCGTGCGACTCGCCCGGCGTCGCGACGCCGCCCTCCATCGCCTGCGAGCCGCCGCGCAGCTCGGCGAAGGCCTCGTCCGCGGTGAGACCGCCGGCCTTGAGCTTGATCGCGTCTTCGAGGGTGAAGCCGAACTCGTGCCAGTGCACGACCTCGTCGGCCTCGACCCCGGCGCCCTGCCACTGGCCGACGGTCGCCGGTGTCACCCCGGCCGACGCCCAGCGCGCCGCCTTGAGCGGCTCGTTGACGCCGGCAGACCGCCACAGGGCGGCGTCCTCGGCCCCGATGCCCCAGCGGAACCATTCGCGCGCCTGGTCACCGGGGACGCCGTTGACCCGGTACGCCGTCGGGTCGAACTCGCGGTCGCCCCCCGAGGAGCCTTCTCCACGCCCGTCGTCGATCGTGTTGGCCATTACGCTGCTCCTTAGTCGTCGTGCTGGTCTCCGATGAGTACGCTGTCCGCCCAGTCAGGTGCCTCGCCCGTCGGGTCCATCAGGCCGATGACGACGCGGGTCTTGCGCGGCGGCGTGTTCGGCCACGGGCTGTGCCCGTCAGTGAGGGCCACGATCAGGTCCGGCCGCGGACGCAGGTTGACCGCGGCGGCCAGCCCGGTGCGCATGTCCGTCCCGCCGCCTCCGGCCAGCCGCAGGTCGGCGACCTGGTGCACGGCCTGCGGTGCGTACGCCTCCACATCACAGGTGATCACCTTCAGCTGGCCGCGGCCGATGCCGAGCCCGTGCAGCACCCCGTTGACCTCGCCGAGGGCCTGCCCGAGCATCGCGTCGCTCATCGAGCCAGAGGTGTCGATCACCACTGCGACCACCGGCAGCGGCTGGTGCATGCTGGGCATGATCACGCCGGGCAGGGCGGCGGCGCGCCGGGACGGCTTGCGGTAGGTGAAGTCGACCCGTCCGGCGACGTTGGCCACGCCGCGGCGGACCTGCGCGGCCAGCACCCGGCGCCAGTTCACCGATGGTTCGAGCAGGTCGGTGGCCCAGCGCAGCCAGCCCGCCGGGATGTCGTCGCGCGACTTGATGTGGTCACGGATCCGCCGCGCGGTCTCCAGCGAGGTCAGCTGGGCGCCGAACTTCGACAGCCCGGGCCAGCCGCAGTTCCACGGCCGCGGCCGGCCGTCGCAGCCGGTGCCGCAGTCGACGTCGGCCAGCGCCTGCGGGACGGGCTCGGCGCGTTCGCCGAGCGCGGTCCAGTAGTGCTCGGACGTCTGGCCCGCCTCTAGGCCCAGGCGCTCCGGCGCCACGCTGTCGTCGGGCGGCGGCCGGCCCGCCACGGCCGCCGCGTCGGCGATCTCGGCGTCGGCGGACAGATTCCAGCGCCGCTGGTCGGGGTTGCGTGTGCTGGTGGGCTCCGGCGCGTCGTCGTCACCGAAGCTCAGCGCGCCGGGGTAGCGGGCGGCGTGCTCGCGCAGCAGGTGCGTCACCTGGTGGATCAGCCAGAAGCCGATCTGCGGCACCTCCAGCGCGCGCAGCGTCGCCGGGCCGATGTACACGTGCCATTCGGTGTCGGTGGGAAAGCGGCTCACGTCGATCGGGGCCCCGGCAGGTGCGTCCCGCAGGTCCCGGTCCAGGACGTCGACGTCGTCACCCACGGCTTGGGCGTCGGTGGCCGTGGCGTCGACCACCACTGGGTCGAGGGTGAGCAGCGCCGTGGACAGGTAAGGCGCCTGGTGCGCCGCCCACACCCGGGCGGCGGCCCACTTCTGGCGCTCTTCCAATGGCAGTTCGTCGGTTCGATGGCAGCGCATCCGCGGATCACCCCGTCACATCAGGCCGGCCGTCCGCAGCACCGGCGCGAGCTCGACGAGCGTGGCCGGGATCTGCATGTTGGGCGGCCGATTCGAGGCGAGGGTGCGGGCGACGAGCGTGGCGACGTCGGGCGCGGACTTGGCCGCCTTGGCCACCACGACCCAGGCCCGGTCCCAGGCGGCCGGGTCGTTCTCGGCGACGGCGACCGCGGCGACCGCGGTGAGCACCGCGAAGATCCGGTCGCTGCGCGTCGGCAGCTCGTAGCGGTCGGGGGCGGCGAGCACCGCCATCGGGTCGGGCAGGTCGAGGTTCTCCAGCCAGGACAGGAACTCCAGCGCCGCGGCCTGGCCGACCGCGCCGGCCACCAGGATCGCCTGGGCGTCATGCGAAGCACCCGCCGCCTCGCACGCCGCGAGCAACTGCGCCACGGCCTCCCAGGACCGCGGGCTCGGCCAGCCCTGGCCGACCGCGGTGCCCTTCGGCATCTGCAGCGCCAGCCCCGGCCGTACCTCCAGAAAGCTCGCCACGGACGCGCGGGCGGTCAGTTTCTGTGCCATGGTGGCCGGACGCTCGAAACCGAACAATGGTGGCTTGGGAAAGCCGACCGCCAATCCGCGGGCGATATGCTTGGCGTTTATCGGCCAGTCCAGGTGCACCAGCCGGTTGGCGAGCGGAGCGGCCAGTTCCCAGCCGTCGGCGGCCTCGTCCGGATGATTGGCTGCGGCGACGATGCGCACCTCTTCGGGCAATTGCAGATCGCCCACGACGCGCTCCAGGACGATACGCAGCATCGCCGCCTGCACCGCCGGGGGAGCGGTGGTCAGCTCGTCCAGGAACAGCAGCCCGTGTCCCTCCTTGGCGAGCCGCTGCGCCCAGCTCGGCGGGGCCAGATCGACGGCGCCGTTGGAGACGACGGGGAGGCCGGCGAAGTCGCTGGGCTCGCGGATCGAGCCGATCACCACCTCCACGGGCCAGTCGAGAACGTCGGCGAGCGCGGTGACCGCCGACGTCTTGCCCGTACCGGGATGACCCCACAGCAGCACCGGAACACCCGCCGACACCGCGATGGACATGGCCTCGATCACCACAAGACTGCCCACGTGCCTACCCATCCTCCGCTGGTCGTTCCTACGTCGCCACCTACGGGATGACCCCACCCCTTGGGGTGCTATATAACCCCATGCGATTCCGACGATAGCGAACCGCGCCTTGGTCTGCCAGCGTGCCCGGGGCTTGCTGGGTGTGGAGGGCGTGGGGGCCTTTGACGATTTCTTCGAGTTGGTTGCACCTCCTGGACGACGACGGCGTCATCGAGGAACTGCGTGATCTCGCCGGCACCGACGCCAGCCTCCTCGGCGACGAGGAGCTCCTTCCGGCCACTTCTAGCGCATGAGGCTGTCCGGCTCCCCGGTGACCCCGTTGGGGTAGGTTAGGGTTATAACCACAGGGTGCCCATGGGTCGGGAGCGTGTCATGCCGAAGATCAACGTCTACCTTCCCAAGGAGCTGGCGCAGGCCGTCAAAGAGGCCGGCATTCCCGTGTCGGCGGTCTGTCAGCGGGCCCTGAGGCAGGCGGTGGAACGGGCGACCGCGGCCCATGAGGCGGCATCCGCCCACTTGGCCGCCACCGAGCTCTCCACCCACCTGGACAGCGACCTGCTGGTCTCCGCCATAGGCGCGGCAACCGCGCTGGCCCGTTCGGGGCGAGCGCGCACGGTAGGCACCGGGCATCTGCTCAGTGTCCTGCTCGCTGACGGCGACAGCCGCGTGACCGCGGTGCTCGACGCGATCGGCGTCTACCCGGACGAGGTCGTACGAGAGGTCGCCCGCCAGTCGGCCGATGAGCCGGGCCTGCCCGGTGTCGAACCCGGGGAGCGGCTCAGCGTCCCGGCATCGGAGGCCGTGGCGTTCGCGGTCGCTGAGGCGCAGGCGTCGGACGGCGACGACATCGGCCCGGAGCATCTACTCCTCGGCCTGATCGCCGAGCAGGACGGCGTCGCGAGCAAGGTGCTGCGCGCGCAAGGCGCCAAGCTGTCCGCGGCTCGTCAAGTGGTAACAGGCCTGGCCCGGGCGACCGATGCACGCCGCCCCTCCGGCGGTTCTCTCGACGCAGTTGTGAACGAGTTCGCCGAAGCGCTCGTGGCCGCCGTCAACGAGAAGGTCGAGCCACTGATCGACCGCGTCGACCGGCTGGAATGGCGCATGGCCGCCAACTTTCTGGACGCAAGTCCCCGTCCGCGCCGATAACGCCATAGCCGGGCTGATCCTCAAGGCTCTCCCGGCAGTTCCACCGCGTCCCTCTGATCACCGGATCCGAGCGCTGGCACACATATTCGCCGGCGCCGTGCTCGCTCCCGAAACCGCCCTGGTGGATTGGTCTGCGCTCCAGCTCCCGGACCATTTCCGTGCGCTTACCGTGCACAAGGACGAGGTCGGGCTGTTCGAGGATCTCGACTCCACCGACCGCGACCCGCGCCGGTCTTTGCACGTCGAGGACGTCGCGGTACCCGAGCTGGGGCCCGGCGAGGTGATCGTCGCCGTCATGGCGAGCTCGATCAACTACAACACGGTCTGGTCGTCGATTTTCGAGCCGCTGCACTCGACGGCCTACCGCCGGCTCGTGTCCCGCAATGGCGCCGATCTCAAACAAGGCGATGTCGTGGTGGTCTGGGGAGCCTGCGGCGGCCTCGGCTCGTACGCGGTCCAGCTCGCCCTCAACGGCGGCGCGACTCCGGTCCACGCCCAACCGCAAGGAATGGCGAAGGCTCGGCGGCTACATCCGCGACCTGACCGGTGGCGAAGACCCCGACCCTCACCGTCATTAGGCCGCCCCTCTCACCGTCGCCTGGGCACGAACGCGAGGCGTGTGTTGACAGGGGTCGTGCTTCGGTGACGGTGGTGGCTGCGGCGAGGTTGGGGGTTTACCTCGCCAAGGGACGACCTCGCTGGAGCCGCCGACCGGAGCCGGCCGCGCTCACCGCCGGCTCGCCGCCAAGCCCGGTGTCGGCGGCGCTCCCAAGGGGAGCACGGATGAGGAGCACTTCAGAAGCACGTCAGGTCATGCTCGGGCGCCGGAGGAGCCGACGGCGTTCAGATCGCGCGCCGAGCTGAGGGTGCCGCCCTGCCCCCGCCGCCGGAAGGTCATGTGTTCCGGGCTCTCCCCGCTTCAGCCCAAGGGGTGGGGGAGAAGGGGAAGCCGGGGACTGTAAGGCCGATCGCGGTCGAGCGGTCGAGCGGTCGGGGTCCGGCGGGTGCGGTGAGTGAAGCTGACCTGCTCTGTTTGTCTAGCGTTAAAACATCAGGTTCTGGGACAACCCCTTGACGGCGCAGGGCGGACTCAGTAGCTTGTGCCAATCTTTTTAACGTTAAATCCCAGGAGATGGCGATGGTTTCGCAGCACACGTCTCGGGGGCCCGCGCCGCATGGGCATGTGACCTTGGCGCAGGTGGCGCAGCGGGCGGGGGTGTCGGCGCAGTCGGTGTCGAACGCGTTGAACAACCCGGACCGGGTGGCGCCGGAGACGCGGAAGCGGATCCTGGCGGCGGTGGCGGAGCTGGGGTACGAGCCCAACCTGTCGGCGCGGGCGTTGCGGAACCGGAGCTCGTCGCTGATCGCGTTCAAGATGCGTCCGTCGCGGCCGGACAAGGCGTCGTTGCTGATGGACGACTTCCTCTACGCACTGAACGCCGCCGCGGTCGAGGCCGGGTACCACCTGATCCTGTGTCACGCCGAGGACGGCCAGGCCGGCGAGATCAAGGCGTACCGGGACCTGTTGAAGAAGACGTCCATCGACGCGTTCATCCTGGCCGAGACGCACCGCAACGACGACCGGGTCGCCGCACTGCGGTCCTGGGGTGTGCCGTTCGCGTCGTTCGGCCGGTCCTGGGACGGCGACGACAGCCTGGCGTGGGTCGATGTCGACGGCCGCGCCGGTACCCGTGCCGCCACCGAACACGTGGCCGCGCAGGGGCATCGGCGGATCGGCCACATCGGCTGGCCGGCCGAGTCCGAGCTCGGCCAGGAACGTCGCGAGGGCTGGCTCGAAGCGTGCCGGCAGCGCGACCTCGAGACCGACCTGCAGGCCGCGGTGGTGGACTCGCTGGAGGCCGGCCGCCAGGCCGCGCACCGCATGCTCGACTCGTCGCGCCCCGCCACCGCACTGGTCTGCGCGTCCGACACGCTCGCGCTCGGCGTGATGCGCGCCCTGCACGAGCGCGGCCTGCGGCCCGGGGTCGACGTCGCGATCACCGGGTACGACGACTCGCCGACCGCCGCCCTGGTGAGTCCGGGCCTGACCACGCTCCGCCAGCCGATCGACGAGGTCGGCCGGCACCTGATCCAGGCCGTCGACCGCTTGATGGCCGGCGATACCCGCGACCCACAGCACGTACTGCTGGAACCGGAGCTGATCGTCCGCGGCTCCAGCCTCCCCGGACCGCGCACCCGCGAGCCGTAGTACCGACCGAACTCCCGGCACGCGCCCGAGTCGCCGCTCCGGCGCGCGTCACTGTGCCAACCGCCTGAAGGGACACCAGATGAGAGCCGGATCGAGAGTGCTCGCGGCCGTCGCCGCAGGGGCGCTCGTGGTGACCGCAATGGTCTCCACCTCCACAGCCCGGGCGGCCGCGCCGCCGGCCGACCCGTTCGTGGTGAACGTCGAGAACCTCCCGAGCGGCCGCGCGGTCGCCGGCGCCATGGACCTGACCACGTACGGCGACCTGGACTGGGTGCATGTCACCGGGTCCGGCGTCGACCGCAAGGCCGGGACACCGTCGATCACCGTCGACGACCTGAACCCCGCCGGTGGCCGGACCCAGCTGGACGACAGCCCGGTCGCGTTCGGCTGGTCCGACGGCGCCGCACCGACCTCGGCGTCGGGCGTCACCACCGGCGGTGTCTTCAACTACGACACCACGACCGTCGGTGACACGACCGCCCACGACGCCGGCTACCGGATCAAGGTGCCCGCCGCGGACTCGCCACGGCGCCTGGTGTTCGTGGGTGGGATCTGGCAGGCCACCGGCGCCGTCACCGTCGCGGCGGCCGACGGCAGCGGCACGGCGTACACCACGCCGATCACCGCCGGCGGGACAGCGGCCGTGAAGCGCTACAGCGTGACCATCCGCCCGGGTGAAGGCGTCGTGGTCACGGCCAAGTTCGCCGCCAAGCTCCAGGCGGCCGGGAACCTGTCGCTGTCCGCCGCCGCACTCTCGCTGGTCAAGCCCGCCGCCGACCGGAGCCTGACCGCAACCGCGACACCGGTCTCGATGAACCTGACCGCCGAGGGCCCGGACGACTGGCTGCACCTCGACGGCTCGACGGTGAACCGCCGTACGGGCGTCCCGGACTCGACGCCCCGGCCGGCGGTCACGAACCGGCAGGCCGGCGGCGCGATCGGCGCCCAGAACGACAACCCGGTCAGCTACTCGTGGACGAACGGTACGCCGACCGCGGCCGAGCCGGGCACACGTCACGGCGGCATCTTCTTCGCCGACGGCGCGGGCGAGAACGTCGACCTGACCGCGCCGTACGGTTACGACCTCACCGTCCCGGCCGCGGCCGGAGGCCGTACGGTGCGCTTCGTCTCCGGCGCCTGGCGCGCCACGGCGAAGATCTCGGTCTACCTCAACGGTGCGACCACGCCGACGTTCGTGAGTACGGATCTGGTCAGCACCGACGCCTCGGTCACCAGGATGTTCGACCTCACCCTCGGCGCCGGCGACTCCGCCAAGATCAGTGCGCAGTTGCTCCGCAAGACGAACGGCTCCGGCAACGTCACCCTCGCGGGCGTGGCCGAGGCGAGTACGTCGGCCGACGGCTACCGCCGCCTGACCCAGGACCTGCTCACCCAGGCCGGTGCCGCCGACGTGTACGCCGCGACCGCGTCCGCGCAGAAGCAGCTGGACAGCGAGATCGCCTCGGCCAAGTCGACCCTCGCGAACAACTCGGCCCAGCGCGACGAGCTGCGGCTGTCGTACCTGTTGCTGAAGGCGGCCTTCGACGAGGCCGTGTCGTCCGCGGCCAACGCCGAGTACACCAGCGTGACGAACCCGGGGCTCACCTCGTCGTTCGGCTGGGAGGGCGACCTGAACGCGCCGATCGCGTTCATCGACGGCAGCTACCGGCTGCGCAGCCGGGGCAACGCGATGATCACCTTCGGGGTCCCGAACATCCCGGGCAAGATCAAGTGGTACAACAGCGAGGGCTACCTGCCGGCGTTCGTCAGTGAGTACGCCAAGGACGGCCTCGACATCAAGGTGCAGAACTTCGCCGACCTGGGGGTTGTCGGCGGCAACCGCTTCGAGGTCGCGTACTCGCGGATGACGGTCACCAACACGACCGCGAAGCAGGCACGGCTGCCCCGCGTCTCGAGCCGGCTGACCCCGCTGAACGCGGCGGCCGACCCGGCCGTGACGACGATCGACGCCGGCCAGACCGTGGTCCGCGACTACGCGGTCGCCGCCGACCGGTTCGACGGCACGTACGACTGGCCGACCGCGACACAGCTGCAGCAGCTCGGTGGCCTCGACCAGCACTACGCCCACATGCGCCAGTACTGGAACACCCGGCTGTCCGCGATCGCGGACATCACCGACCTGCCCGACAAGCGGCTGATCAACGCGTACAAGGCCGGCTACATCTACACGCTGATCATCCGCGACGACGTCAACGGTGAGAAGCAGCTGCACGTCGGCGAGAACGGGTACGACGAGATGTTCGACCACGACACGATCGGCATCGTGTCGACGCTCCTGACGATCGGCGACTTCACGTACGCGAAGGACTACCTGTCCACGCTGCCGGCACAGCTGCAGTACGACGACGCGAAGTGGAAGTACAGCTGGCCGTACGCCCTATACCTGCAGCGCACCGGTGACAAGGACTTCATCCGCAGCCGGTTCGCGACGATCAAGAAGAACACGCACACGATCGAGACCGACCGGATCGACGGCGGCAAGGGGATCATCAAGCAGACCGACGCGATCGACTCGCACGGGTACTGGACGATCGACAACTGGGCGGCGCTCACCGGTCTGACCACCTACCGTTACCTGGCCACGGCGCTCGGCGAGACCGACGAGGCGGCGTGGGCGAAGGCGGAGTACGACGACCTGCTGAAGGTCGCGACCAACCGGATCGACCAGACCATGCAGCAGTACGGGCTGGACTACATCCCGATCTCGATGGTCGAGCCGAACGAGACCGGTCCGCGCAAGGACCCGCGGGACGCGAACTGGGCCTCGATGTTCCTGTTCGGCCGGTGGGCCTGGGATGGCTACCTGTTCGGCGCCGAGCAGACCGGAACAATGATCAACAAGATCGACGCCACCTACACGCACGGTTTCGACCGGCGTAAGGGCATCTCGGACTCGATCTACAACTTCGGCGGCTACCCGCACGGGTACTTCTCCAGCGCATACAACGCCGGGTACGGCAGTTCCGCGCTGCGCGGTGAGCAGTACCGGGACCTGGGGATCAAGGCCTACCAGTACATGATCGACAAGGCGATGAGCGGTCCGTTCGGCTGGTGGGAGGGCGTCGACTACCCGAGCGCGAGCTCGCCGTGGGACATCGACCACGCCCGGGGCGGCGGCGGTTCGAACCAGCACATGTGGGGTCAGTCGACCGCCACCAAGGTGCTGTTCGACTCGCTGATCGCCGAGAAGTCGGACGGGTCGCTGATCATCGGCCGCGGCGTACCGAACGAGTGGCTCCGGACCGGCAAGAAGATCGGGCTCGACCGGTACCCGGTGCAGAGCGGAGGCCGGGTCGGCTACCAGCTGAAGACGGCCGGCACGACGGTGCACATTCAGTTCAGCGGTGACGTGTCGGACGTCGCGGCGTACAGCGTCGAGCTGCCGGCGTTGCGGGACAACATCGTGAACGTGTCGGTCAACGGTGCGGTCGTCGACCAGAAGGCCGGTACGGTCCGGGTTCCGGGCGGCACCAAGAACCTGACGATCGTCCTGCGGCACACCGTCTAGTAGAGCCCGACGACGGCCCCGGACCCGACGGTCCGGGGTCGTCCGCCGTTACCGGGAGGCCTCGGTGAACCGACCCGGCGCCGCCACGTTCAGCACGGCGATCACGGGAGGGCGCGGAAACTCAGAGCAGCTCCTCCGCCGCGTCTTTCAATGAGCTCAGGACGCGACGGGTCTGCGGCGCGTCGGGGAGGACCGCGAGGAGGAGCGGGGCGGTGGAGAAAGCCGATTGGTGCACCATGAGGCGGCGAACCCATTCCATGCCCGCCTCCAACGCGGCGACGGCGTCGGTCGCACCGCCACTGCGTGCCCAGTCTCCGAGAGCTGATCGGTGGATCGCGTCGACGAGGGCCGCGAGGGCGATCGGCTGGAAGGACGGGGTGTCCGGTGGGAGACGATCACGCAGGAACGAACGTGTAAGTGTCACGTATCGTTCATGTTCAATGACCTCTCGCTTCCGTAGCTCGGGAACGACACGCGCCAGTTTGTACCGCCGGAGGACGAGCTCCGGCCGACTGAGAAAGTCGCGCAGTGACTCTTCCGTGGCCGCGATGACGGCCTCGACCGGATCCGTATCAGGATCGGCATCGAGGAGGCAGCGCTGGACCAGCCCGATGCGTTCGGTGTGGTCCGGGAACGCGAGTTCGTCCTTGCTTTCGAAGTGCCGAAAAACAGTGCGCCGAGACACTCGCGATGCCTCCGCAACGGCTTCGACGGTGACATTTTCGTATCCCTCTTCGAGGAACAACGCCATCGCCGTTTCCGAGATCCGGTACTTGGTCTCAAGTATTCGCCGCGAAGTCACCGACAGGCCCCCCATCCTGACGTGGTGTGGTGCGGAGTCTAGTCTGCGCATTCGAGGTCCGCCGAACTCCGGGATCCCGCGCTGCGCCTGCTGCGGCTCACGGCCTGGGGCCCGCCGGGTCAGCGTCGGCCTGAGTGCGTCGCGGCGACGTTCGGCGTTGCAGCCAGGTCAGCCACTGGTGATGAACGGTGCCCCAGATTCCGCGGCGGAAGAGCAGCACGACGAGCACGAAGACCGTGCCGGTGACCAGGTCGATGCCGTCGAAGCCGGAGGAGGCGAGGTAGTCGGCGAGCATCACGACCAGGAACGCGCCCAGGATCCCTCCCCACAGCGTGCCGATGCCGCCCAGCAGTGTGATCAGCACGACCTCGCCCGAGGTGGTCCAGTGGAGCGTGGTCAGCGCGACGAAGCCGTGGCTGATGGCGAAGACCCCGCCGGCCAGGCCGGTAAGCCCGGCGGAGAGTACAAAGGCGATGACCTTGTACTTCTCCACGTCGTAGCCCAGTGCCCGTGCTCGCGGGGTGTTGTCGCGGATCGCCACCAGGACTCGCCCGAACGGCGAGTGCACGATTCGCCAGGCGGCCCACATGCCGAGCAGGAGTATCGGCAGGGCGGCGTAGTAGAAGTAGAACGACTCGGTCTCCACCAGCTCGATGCCGAAGAACCTCCGGGGCACGCCTTGCAAGCCGTTCTCGCCACCGGTCAGGCCGCTCCACTGGTAGCCGACGAAGTAGACCATCTGCCCGAAGGCGAGGGTCACCATCGCGAAGTAGATTCCCGACCGGCGCACCGACAGATAGGCAATGGGAAGTGCGAGGACCATCGCGAACACCGCGCCGCCGACGACGGCCACGGGGAACGGCACGCCGTAGTGCGTCGCGATCAGGCCCGTCATGTACGCCGAGCTGCCCCAGAACGCCGAGTGCCCGAAGGACAGCAGCCCCGTGTAGCCGATCAGGATGTCCAGGGCGATCGCGAACAGCGCCATCGCCGCGATGTCCATCGCCACCGGCGGGTAGACGAGCCATGGCAGCGCCAGGGCCGCCACCAGGCCGGTGGCCAGCAGAATCCATCGCCGCCGCGAGCCGCTCCCGACGATGGCGGCGTGCGCCTCGGTGACCGACGTCTGGCGAACCACGGACTGGGTCATCGCGTCGCCTCCTCGCGTCCGAACAGCCCGGCCGGGCGGACCAGGATGATCAGGGCCATCAGGACAAAGATCAGAATCTGCGCGAACGTCGGAGCGTAGGCCTGGCCGAACGCCTCCACCAGGCCCACCAGGAAGCCGGCGACCACGGCGCCGACGATCGAGCCGAGGCCCCCGATGACCACCACCGCGAACAGGATGATCGCGAAATTGTTCCCCATATCAGCCGTAATCGCGCGAAACGGTGCGGCAAGCACACCGGCCAGGCCGGCGAGCGCGACGCCGAAGCCGAAGACCGGGGTCACCCAGCGGCCCACGTTGACTCCCAGCGCTCGGGTGAGCTCGGGCTTCTCGGTCGACGCTCGGACGATCATGCCGACCCTGGTCCGCGTCATCAGCAGCCAGACGAGCACGCAGATCGCCACGGAGAACAGGAAGACGAACAGCTGGTAACGCGGCAGCACGACGCCGGCCAGTTCGGCGCGTCCCTGGAGTATCCCGGGAGGCTTGTACGGCAGCCCGGAGACGCCGTACTTCTGCTTGACCAGCTCAACGAGGACGAGTGTGAGGCCGAAGGTGAGCAGGAAGTTGTAGAGGGGGTCGAGCCGGAGCAGCCACTGCACGAACAACCGCTCCACCACGACGCCGAAGACGAACATCAGCACGGGCACCGCCAGCAGCGACCACCACAGCGTGAGGCCCAGGGTGTCGAGCAGGACGGCCGCGGTGACCGCGCCGAGCATGTAGAACGCGCCGTGGGCGAAGTTCACTACGCCCAGGACGCCGAAGATGATCGCCAGTCCAAGTGCGGCCAGCGCGTAGAAACTGCCGGCCGCCAGGCCCTGGACGGCGTACTGCAGCACTGCGTTCATAGGTTCCTTTCCCGCTGCCGACCCCGGGCATCGAAGGACGCCCGGGGGCTCGCGAACCGGACCACCCGCTCACATCGAGCAGCCGGATTCCTCAGCGGTAGGGAAGGCCTTCGCCGCGGGGATCGTGGTCACGATGTCCTCGTAATCCCAGTCCTCCTTCACCTGCGACGGCTTCTTGACTCGGGCCAGGTATGTGTCGTGGATGACGAGGTGGTCCTTGGCGCGAATCTCGCCGTTGTGCAGGAACACGTCATTGGTCTTCTTGCCCGCGAGCTCGCCGACCACCGCGTCGGCCTTGTCGGTCTTGGCGCGCTGGACCGCCTCCAGGTACTGGAGCGCCGCGGAATAGTTGCCGGCGTGCTCGAAGCTCGGGCGGGTTCCGGTCTCATGCTGGAACCGGTCGGCCCATGCGCGCGTTTCCTTGTCCATGTTCCAGTACCAGGGGTCGGTGAACATCGTGCCGGCGAACTGGTCGACCCCCAGCGAGTGGATGTCCGTGATGAGCATCAGCCCGACGGCCAGGTCGATGCCCTTCTCCTTCAACCCTGACGCGTTGAACTGCTTGACCATGTTGATCAGGTCGCCGCCCGCCTGCATCGTGCCGATCACGTCGGGCTTGGTGCTGCCGGCCTTGGTGAGGAAGGTCGCGAAGTTGTCGTTCGGGAACGGCGTCGGGATGGCGCCCTGCACCGTGCCTCCGGCCCCCTTGATCGCCTTGGTGAAGGACTTGGTCATGTCCTGGCCGAACTCGTAGTCGGGGTAGATGAGCTGCCAGTTCTTGTCGCCGTTCTCGGTGACGGTGGTGCCGGTGCCGTTGGCGAGCATGTAGGTGTCGTAGGCCCACTGGAAGGTGTACTTGTTGCACCGGGCGCCGGTCAGTTGGGTGGTCGCCGCGCTGACGTCGATGAACAGCTTGTGATGGTTCTTCGCCTGGGTGGCGACGGCCAGGGCCGCGGACGAGGTCGGCACGTCGAGGATGATGTCCGCCCCCTTGCGCTCGTACAGCTCCTGGGCTTTGGTGTTTGCGATGTCCGGCTTGTTCTGGTGGTCGGCCGACGTGACCTCGATGTCGTCGACGACCGCGGCGTCGCCGTACTTCTTCTTGTAGTCGGCCACCGCCATCTTGACCGCCTTGACGCTGCCCGGTCCCGACGCGTCCTTGTAGACGCCGGACTGGTCGTTGAGCACCGCGAGGACCAGCTTGCCGCCCGTGAAATCACCACCCGACGCCCCCGGTCCGCCACCGCAGGCGCCGAGGAGCAGTGCCCCCGTCATGGCCGCGGCGCCGGCCCGGATGTGCATGCTCTTCATGGTCCTTCTCCTCGTGTCATGTGGGGATGTGTCCTCGTGTGGTCGACCGGTCAGATGCCGAGGTGCTCGAGGAGCTGAACTTCGCGCCGCCGGAACTCGGAGTTGTCGAGGGCCTCGACGATGCGGCCCTGGCTGAGGAGGTAGTGCCGGTCGGCCACGGTGGCCGCGAACTTGACGTTCTGCTCGATCAGCAGCACGCTGACGCCGGTCTCCTTGATCTCGCGGATGATCGCCCCGATCCGGGCCACCACCACCGGAGCCAGGCCCTCGGAGGGCTCGTCCATCAGCAGCAGACGAGCACCGGTCCGGAGCACCCTGGCGATGGCCAGCATCTGCTGCTCCCCGCCCGACAACGTGGTGCCCGGCGCCTTGCGGCGGTCGGCGAGCACCGGAAACGCCTCGTAGACCCGGTCCAGCGTCCATGCCCGGTCGGAGACCTTGGGCGGGAGCAGCAGGTTCTCCTCCACGGTCAGGCCGGCGTAGATGCCGCGATCGTCCTGGACCCAGCCCATGCCGGCGCGGGCTCGCCGGTGGGCCGGCATGCCGGTGATGTCGCGGCCGAGGAAGGACACGGTGCCGCCGACCTGCCGGTGCAGACCGATCAGGCATCGCACCAGGGTGGTCTTGCCGGCGCCGTTGCGCCCGACCAGCGTGACGACCTCGCCCTCTCCCACGCTGAGGTTCACGCCGTGCAGCGCCTGCGCCTCGCCGTACCACGCCCGCAGACCGGTGACCTCAAGCATGATCGGCCTCGCCAAGGTAGGCGGTGATCACCCGTTCGTCGTTGCGGACCTCGTCGTAGGCGCCTTCCGCCAGAACCTTTCCCTGCTGGAGCACCGTCACCCGGTCGGCCAGGCTGCCGACCACGTGCATGTTGTGGTCGACGAACACCACGGTGCGCCCGGCCGCGATGCGACGGACCAGCTCGATGGTGCGGTCGACGTCCTCGATCCCCATCCCGGCCGTCGGCTCATCGAGAAGCATCACCTGTGGGTCCAGCGCCAGCACCAGTGCCAGCTCCAGGGCGCGCTTCTGCCCGTAGGCGAGCAGCCCGACCGGCTTGTCCGCCAGCGGCGTCAGCCCGACCTGTGCGAGCAGTTCGTCCACGCGGGCGCGATGCCTGCCGAGCAACTTCTGCGACCGCCAGAACCGGAACCCCTGGCGGGTGAGCCCCTGAAGAGCGAGTTCGACCTGCTCGCGGCTCGTCAGGTTCTCAAAGAGGCTGGTGATCTGGAACGACCTGGCCACACCGCGGCGCGCTACCTGCTCGGGCTGCTTGCCGGTGATGTCCTCGCCGAACACCGTGATCGTCCCAGACGTCGGGGCCACGAAGCCGGTCAAGAGGTTGAACAGCGTGGTCTTTCCCGCACCGTTGGGACCCACCAGCGCGTGCACGCCGCCCTTGTGAACCGTCAGGTCCACCGAGTCGACCGCGCGGAAGCCACGGAACACCTTCGTCAGGGCCTGTGTGCGCAACGCCATCCGACCGCTCGTCGTCACGCGACTTCCTTCCAGGTGACGTGCGGGCGGACACCCGCGACCGGGTACGTCACGGACAGCACCGCTAGGGGGCGAGGCATGTCAGTCCCTTCTCAGTCGCACGGTTCGCGCGGCTCTGAGCCGCGGCTGGTGGCGGTAAGGCGGCGTCCGAGTCCGCGCCGATGTCCTTCGTGGCCGCGGGGCGTGGTCGATGACGTCAACGCGAACACACGAAGCTTCGGGCGCTGTCGGGGTCACCTGAGCGGTATTTCGGCCACCGCGGATATTCGCAAAGCGGGCGTGCTCGGCCGCTGCGGCCGTCCGTGACCACCGGATCGATGGGCGGCCGTCCCTTTTCGACCCACCGTTCGAGGGCGGAGAGCGAATCCCAGTTCGCGGCGAATGCGGGCGTGCCGAAGTTCGCGTGATTCGAACCGGGAATGAGGTAGTACCGCAAGAACTCTCGTGTCTGCTCGGGGCCTACTGTGTTCCGCACGCGCCGGTAGTAGTCGTTCGTCGAGCGATGGGAGACCAGCTCATCCGCGGCACCATGGAGAAGGAGTAGCTTTCCGCCAGAGCGCGCGAACGGGCGAAGGTCCGAGTTATTGCGATCCTGGATGGTGGACAGGTAGCTGATCCGGGGAAGCCGGCTTCCTGGCCGCCGAGGGTCGACGGAAAGAGGGCTGTAGTCGGGATCTCTCGTCAGGAAGTATTTCACCCACTGGTCCCAGTACCGCGGACCATACCCACTCGTCGCCGGCATCGGGTCGGCGGGCGCGGATGTGCCGAAGCCGAGAATCGGCGTTCTCATATCGGCACCTGAAAGGAAAGGAAAGCCGGGGTACGAACGCTCGCCACTGGCGATCCTGTACGGCCAGCTGAACGGATTGGACGCGGCGATCACCGATGCGATCTGCAGGTCGGACAGACACGTCGGACCGGCATCGACGCCATTGGTGCAGCGAAGCGTCCGAGGGTCGAAGTTACAGCCGTCGACGTTCGATATGACCTTGTCCTTGAGGCCGTCTCGCCCGTCACACGCCTTCATGACGCTGTCGTAGAGAAGCGTCTGCTCGTCTGGCCCAGGAAATGCGCCAGGGCGGGACATCACTTGCGTGAGGTATCCGAGATAGAGAACCTCGGCCATGTTGTTCCAGGCGGGGTAGGCGGCGATGACGCCGTCGAAGGCGTCGGGCCACCGTTGTGCGACGACAAGGGCTTCGCGACCGCCGGTCGAACCGCCTGCGAAGTACACTCGGCCGGGCCCTGTGCCGTAAGCATGACGGATGAGGAAGACGGCGGCATCGCGGGTCTTCTTCAGTGCATCGCCGGCGGCGAAGTTCCGCAGTGCCTCGTCGTTCATGCCGAAGGATCCGTCCAAGGACCCTGCGGGACCGGCTTGGTGTCCGGAGTCACTCGCGAACGTCACATATCCCCGAGCCAAGGGCGTCGGTTGATCGGACCGGCCGAATGGCACGTTCAGCGTGATGTCGGGGATCGTGCCGTTGTATCCGCCGCCGCCGAACATCATCGCTTTGCGATTCCAGGTGACAGGCATACCGATCCGCAGCTTGATCCGCGGTGCGGAGGGATCCATCGGGAAGAGGGCGGCAGCGATCCTGCAGTATTCGATGGCCGCGCCACTCACAACCTGGGTTACGAAGGTCGCCGACTCGACGCGGCCGCCTTTGGTCGGCAGGCTGATGGCCGACGCCGGGATGTCTCTCCCCGCCGACTCCGAGCATCTCGGCGCCGTGCCCGCTGCGGCGCTGGAAGGCGCACGCCCGAGGAGCACTGCCGCGCTCACCAGTCCGACGGCGAGCGCAAGTCCGGCACGGATCGAGCCCGATCTTCCATCAGCGTGTGGGGCTCGGCTCATCACGGACCTCTTTCGTGCAGGCACCCTGTGCCGTCAAATCGTCTATTTGCGGCACGCAGTGCCACTGTTACATAGGTCACAAGCACACGCAAGGGTCCGCGTGCCGGCGACATGCCCGCCGGCCGACTACGAGGTCCTGGCACTCGCGGCGGGACCGCGCCCGGCGTCCGGCGAAGGGTGTCGGCTCTTGCACGACGTGAGTGACGCGTGCCACAGTGCATGGCACGCGGTGGCAACGATTACGCATTCGATGACACCGCGTGCCACGAAGGAGTTGCTGCTCAATGCCCGCTCTCCCGTCCAGGGCCGCCATCGCCCGCCAACCGGCCGGGCGTCACCGCACAGTGTCGTCTCTGCTCAGTTCGATCGTCGGCATCACTCTTACGACCGCGATCCTGACCGCCACGCCGCTCGCCCATGCCTCCGCCGACGCCATCCATCCCGGGCATGGAGCGCAGGCTTCGACCCTGGTCCGCACAACGCTGGGTCCGATCATCGGACGCGACGAGGGCCGGTCGAGCGGGACGTACTCCTGGCTGGGGATCCCCTACGCCGAGCCGCCGGTGGGCCATCTGCGATGGCGGCCGCCGGAGCCTCACCGGTCCTGGAAGGAGGTCCGCCGCGCTCAGCGGTACGGATCGGGCTGCACACAGCCGGGACGCTTCTTCAGCCCGTCCCCGAACGGGCCGTTCTACGACCTGTCAGTGCGTGATGGGCTGCAACAACCCGTCGGCGAGGAGGACTGCCTGACGCTGAACGTCTTTCGTCCGGCGACCTCGAAGCGCAACCTGCCCGTCGTGTTCTTCATCCACGGCGGAAGCAACGTCGTCGGCTATTCGGCGGATCCGATGTACGACGGGCGAGAGCTGGCCAAGCGCGCCCAGGCCGTGGTCGTCACCGTGAACTACCGAGTGGGAATCTTCGGCTGGCTGAACGCCGAAGGCCTGGGAGACGGCGACCCGCTCTCGACGTCCGGTAACTTCGGCACCCTTGACCTCATCGAAGCGCTCCGGTTCGTCGACCGAAATGCCCGGCGGTTCGGTGGCGACTCCCACAACATCAGCGTCATGGGCCAGTCGGCGGGTGCGGTCGACGTCTGGTCCCTGCTCGTCTCCCCCCTGGCCCGCGGAATGGTCGATAAGGCGATCCCGCTCAGCGGCGGTCTGAGCACCGCAAAGGTGGCCAACGCCAGGGCTTACGCCGACCGTGTCATTCAGGCTGCGGAGAGCGACTATCCCTCTTCGGGCATGCGCGGCGTCGATCTGCTTCGTTCGCTGTCCGCCGACGACCTGGTGCGAGTGCTCGTCAAGCACAAGCTCGACGCAACGCCGGCGGTCATCGCGGACGGCACGGTGATCCCGTCGGACCCGTACGCCGTACTCGAGTCCGGAGCCGATCGTGATGTGCCCGTGCTCGCCGGGAACACCCTTGAGGAGGGGAAGCTGTTCGGCAGTTCGATCGGGGCGCACAAGCCGAGTGACTACGACCGGTTCACACTGCAGTACTCGTTCGATCCCGACGAACCCGGCGCCCTGACCGTCTCCGATCTTCTCAAGGACCAATATCTCCCGGTCGACAAGCCCGGTGGCTGGAACGACGCTGCCGCGGCACTGACCGAGTCGATCTTCACGGGGATCAACCGCGATTCACTGGACGCATTGGCTCGCAGCGGGAACCGATCGCTCTACCATTACAGGTTCGACTGGAACCAGGAGCCAGCGCCCTTCGATCAGGTGTACGGCGCCGTGCATGCGATCGATCTGCCGTTCGTGTTCCACAATTTCGGGCGCAACGTGTTCTCGTACGCCTTCAGCCGGCAGAACCGGCCCGGACGACTCGAGTTGTCGGACCTGATGATCGCCGGCGTCCGGAGCTTCCTCACCACCGGATCACCGCAGCACCGCGGACTCGGTCGTACCTGGGACCGGTGGCCGGCGAGCCTGGTGGTCGACGCGGACGATCAGCACGTCCATCTCGGGTCGGTGACCGATGGGTGAGGACACTGTCCGCCTGACGACGGCCCGGGTCCGCCTCGCGGTGAAGACCTGATCGAGAGCGGGATCGACGGGGACGGCCTCACCGGAACGGAGAATCGTGCGCGGGTTGATGCAGGACGGGTCGCTGGACATCGGCGTGTTGCTACGGCGCGCAGATCTGGGCTTCCGCCACAAGCGCGTCGTGACGGCGACCGCGTCGGGCGAGGTCATCTCGACCTGGGGCGAAGTGATGGACCGCGCGCGGCGGCTCTCCGCCGTGCTCGACGTCCTGGAGGTTCCACGCTCGGCGCGTGTCGCCACCTTCGGCTGGAACAGCCAGCGCCATGTCGAGTTGTACCTGGGTGTTCCGTCGGCCGGCCGCATCCTCCACACGATCAATCACCGGCTCTTCACTCGCGACGTGGCGCACATCATGTCCGACGCGGCCGACGACGTCGTCTTCGTCGATCGGTCGCTGCTGGGCACGGTGTGGGACGTCGTCCGTTCCACCGCGACGGTTCGCTGGATCGTTGTGATGGACGATGGCGGCGAGGAGGAGATCCCTGCCGATCCGCGCGTGGTCGACTACGAGGCGCTCCTCGCGCGGTGCCCGGAGCCGGCACCGGCGGTGCGCGTCGATGAGAACGACGCCGCGAGCCTGTGCTACACCTCCGGCACGACCGGGCGGCCGAGAGGTGTCCTGTACAGCCATCGGTCCATCGTTCTGCACGCGCTGCTGTTGCTGGGGGCCGACAGCTTCGCCATCTCCGAGCGGGATGTCGTCATGCCTGTGGTGCCGATGTTCCATGTGAACGCCTGGGGGCTGCCTTACGCGGCGATGCTCGCCGGCGCCGACCTCGTACTCCCGGGCCCGGCGATGGCCCCAGAGAACCTCATCCGGCAGCTCTCCCGGCATCGCGTGACGTTCTCGGCCGGCGTCCCGGCGATCTGGCGCGCTCTGGAGCCACTTCTGGGCACCGCGGATCTTTCGTCGCTGCGGATGGTGGTCAGCGGCGGGAGCGCCCTGCCGGACGCGCTGTCGGAGGCGTGGGCGCGAGCGACCGGCGTGCCGATCACGAGTTCATGGGGGATGACCGAGACGAGCCCGCTCGTCGCATGCGGCCGCGTGTCATCCGCGCACGACGCGCTCCCGGCCGATGATCGCCGGCGGTTGCGCGGACAGCCGGGGCCGACGGTGCCGTTGGTCGACGTACGGATCGTGGACGCCGACGGGCGGCCCGTCGAGCGGGACGGCGTTTCGTCGGGCGAGCTCCAGGTGGCCGGGCCTACGATCGCGGCCCGCTACTTCGGCGCCGATCCGGGAACGTCGTCCTTCACCGACGACGGCTGGCTGCGTACGGGTGACGTCGCGACGCTCGACGCGTTCGGCTACCTGCGCATCGTCGACCGTACCAAGGACATGATCAAGTCCGGTGGGGAGTGGATCTCGTCGGTCACGGTCGAGAACGAACTCATGGCGCATCCCGCCGTGCGGGAGGCAGCGGTGGTGGGCGTCACCGACGACCGCTGGGGCGAGCGACCGTGGGCGTATGTCGTACTCGCGGCGGGGGAGGAGATCGACGAGACGGGCCTGCGCCGGCACCTGCGCGAGCGGGTCGCCTCGTGGTGGGTCCCGGATCGCTTCCTGATCATCGATGAGATCCCCAGGACGGCGACGGGCAAGTTCTCGAAGGTGGCGTTGCGCGATCTCGCCGAGTCCACCGCCGCCTCGCAGCCGCTGTGACGGCTGGTGTGGCCGTCGGTGATGCCCGGCGACGATTCCGTACGGTCGCGAGTGCTCGGCTTGCCGTCGGCACTGGCTGCATGACAGCGGCCCTAGGACGTCGGGGTGCCGTAGACGCTGACTTCGGTGAGGTGGAAGGTGGCGTTGGCGGTGTTGCCGAGGCCGGTCACCCGGACGTATCGGGCCTTGGCCTCGGTGTTCATCGTGTCGCCCGCGTCGGTGGCGGGGTTCGGCCCGTTCCGGCCGCCGAGGGTGAACCAGTGGGTGCCGTCGGTGCTGCCCTCCAGCCGGTAGGTGTAGTAACGGGTGCGGTCGACGTAGTTGCGGACGTTGATGCGGGAGACGTCGTCGACCGCTCCGAGGTCGACCTGCCACCAGGTCTGGCCGTACGTCATCGGCCCGCCCCAGTACGGGGAGTTGGCGCGGCTGCCGTCGTTGGCGGCCTCGGCCGGGTGGCCGGACTCCGACGACAGTGCGGTCACCGGCTTGTGGAGGCTTTGCAGGACGTCGCCGGACCCGTCGCGGGAGGTGTCGGGCGCGTCGGCGATGCCGCCGGCGAAGAGGGCGATCGCCTCCTGCGCGGTGTGGGCGTTGACCGCGCTGACGAACATCCCGACGTCCTGCGTGCCCGACGCGCCGGCGACCGTGCCGGATCCGATCACGGTCCAGTTCTTGTCGTCGGAGCTGCAGGAGCCGGTCACGCGGCCGCCGTCCGTGCGCAGCCGCACGTGGACCTCGCCGGCGGTGAACCCGCCGACCTCGGTCATGTGATCGAGGCCGCCGTCGCCGTCGGCGTCATAGGAGAAGACGCAGCCGTGCTCGGGTGTGACGGCGATGTCGGCGTACCCGGCGGACCCGGTCTTGGACAGGTCGTTGCTGACGACGAGGCCGGCGCGGGTCCACGGGGACGCCCCGTCCAGCCTGGTCACCTTCGTGGACACCGCGTGACCCGAGGTGAGCCCGCCGCCCTTGTAGACGGTCGCGAGTTCGTTGGTGGCGTCCCACATGTCCTTGCCACCGGCGGCGATGCCCGTCGTATCGCCCGTTCGCGCGAACGCGGCCGGTGCGGAGGCGGCCGTCCTGTACGGCGCCGTGACCGTACTTCCGCCGACCATGAGGAGGGAGTGCGCGGTCGCCCGTCCGGACGCGCCCGCGGCGGTACGCCAGGAGGCCGTGGCGTTCAGGTCGGGCAGGGAACCGGCCGCGGCGTCGGCCGGGGCGGTCACCGTCCAGGTCGCGGTCGCGGTCTTGCCGGGATCGACGTCGTTCCCGGGGCCGGTGGCGCGGGTCGCGGGGCGGACGGCGTAGCCGGGTGGCGCGGTCAACGCGAAGCCCACCTTGTGGGCGGTGCTCAGCGCCGAGTCGCTCGTGAAGGTCGCGGTGACGTGGACGGTACCGCCCGGGGTGACGCCCTTCCGGTCGGAGGTGAGGGTCAGCACCCCGGACGCCTCGTAAGCCGCCTTCGTGGCCAGCCGGTAGGCGTCGCCGTGCGGTACGGCCGCGTAGCGGGTGCCCGCGTGCGCCCAGTTCTCGGCGACCGCGCGCCAGTCGATCGGCTGCGGCTCGGCACCGGTCTTCAACGCGTCCTTCAGCACGCCGAAGAACATCCTCCAGCGCGCGGCGTAGTAGCCGCCGACCAGGCCGTTGAAGTCCCGGCGCGCATAGTCCTGAATCCCGGGGCTCTCGGTCTGCCACAGTGTCACCAGCGACTTCAGGTCGTAGTCGAGGGTCGCGGCCTCCTCCGGGTTCGCGGCCTGGCGGGCCGCCTCCCGCTGCCACGTGCCGAGCAGGAAGTGCGGATCGGCGCCGAGCACCTCGTCCATCAGCTTCATCTCGGCCATCCACCGGTCGGTGAGTCGCCCGAAGGCGGCGCCGTCGCGGTCGCGATAGGCGGCGAGAATCCGCGGCAGGAGTGCTCTGCTGCGGTTGGCGAGCACCTGACGAGTGACATCGACGAGGTCGTAGCGGTACGCGTCGGAGTGGCGCAGCCGCGGATCGACCTGAAGCAGCTCGTGCAGCGCCTTCTCGAACTCGGCGGGGTCGTACTGCAGCGCCGCCTGCCCGGTGTCGGTGAGGCTCGGCTGGTCGTCGAACAGGGCGGTCACGTGCCGGGTGTCCTTGCCCGCAGGCCAGGAGTACGCCGTGTGCTCGATGATCCGCCAGGCCGCCACGGCGTGCGGGTCGGCGGCACCGTAGCGGGCGGTGGCGTACTCGGCGAACCAGGCGTCCATGTCGACCGGGCCGTTCTCCCACGGCAGGTCGGCGAAGAACTCCACCGCGGCCGGGTTGTTGTCGATGGCCTCGGGCATCAGTGCGATGCCGTTCATGGCGTTTCCCGGTTTGGCGCGCCAGGCGTTGAACTTGTCGTTCCACACGGTGAGGCCGGCACCGAAGTTCTGGTGGCCGCCGAAGTTCCAGATCGTGCCGAAGGCGTACTGAGTGCCGAGGAAGTCCTTGTCGCGGTCGGTGATGCCGGGCTGTTCGCTGAGGCCGTCGACGATGAACATCTTCGATCGGTCGACCGCCTGGAGCGTCGCCGGAAGGGGGTTGCTCTGCCAGCCGAGGATCACCCAGATCGCACCCGGGTGGGCAGCCTCGAGCGCGTCCTGGACGGCCTTCGACGCCGGGCCCACCGGTACCGACCCGGCGGTGCCACCCTCGTGCAGCAGGTCCATCTTGTACATCGTGGAGGTGCCGAAAAGCTCGGTCTGTGCCTGGTAAAACGCCGCCGCTACCTTGCCGAACTGCGGGCCGGTCGGGTCGAGCCAGTCGGGACGCCGCAGGCCGTTCCAGGTGCCCTGCGGGACGGTGTTCGCCCCGGGGTTCCGCGTGGCGAAGTCGGTCGGGACCGTGCCGTAGTAGCCGGGCAGCACCGGCGTCATGCCCAGTTCGCGCAGCCGGTCGATGATGCGCCGGGCGAGCGCGACGCGACGGTCGATCAGTTGCTGGGAGATCGGTGAGCCGGTGCAGCACATGTTCTGCAACAGCCACCACGCCTGGTGGGCCGGCTCGGGGATCCACTTGCGCATGTCCGCCGCGCTGTAGCCGAACTGCTGGAAGGCCTGCTCGTAGACGGCCTCCTGCCCCCCGTAGACCAGCATCTGGTCGATGCCGAGAAGTGCGAGCACGTCGATGCGATGTTCCCACTCCGGCCAGCTCAGGTACGCGCCGGCGTATCCCTCATTCGTGTCGTTGAGCGCGAACCGGTTGGCGACCGACGCGTCCTGCGCGATCGGTGCGGACGGCAGCGGCAACCGCGCGGGAAGGTCGAGTTGCGAACCGCCGATGGAGACGTTGGCGTGCGCGACCTTGCGCAGGTACCAGCCGAACCCGGTGAGCTGTACGGCGGGGGAGGTGCCCGCGACCACCAGGTGCCCGCCCTCGGCGGAGACCTGGAAACGGTCGGCGCCCGTGCCCTTGTCGATCGTCCGGAGCGTGACCTGGCCGGCCCGGCTCTTCCCGAGGATTCGCTCCAGTGCCTGGGCGGCCGGTCCGTCGTCACGCGCGGCGGCCGTCGCGCGGGCGGGTTCCGCCGTCGCCGGTGGCGCCACGGCCAGGGGGGCGACCAGCGTCGCCGCCAGTGCGGCGATGAGTGTACGGGATCGGCGCCTGCTGCCCGATCGTCTTTCCAGCCGTCGGCCTGACACGATGGTGGCACCTCCACCGAAGGGTGTTTATTAAGGTCTTTACAAAACCTCGCATTCATAATGTGCAAGCGGGTCTCCGCGGTCAAGAGGGCCAGTGGATCTTTCGGAGGGACCAATGGGAGACGAGCGTGCGGCCGGCACTCCCGTTCTGCGCCGCCTCAACACCGCTTCCGTGCTGCGCGCGGTGCGCGACTGCGCACCCGACCCCGTACGGCTGGCCGAACTGGTCAAGCTGACCGGCCTCACCCGTCCTACCGTCGGCCAGGCGGTGGAGGACCTGGTCGAGGCGGGCTGGGTCCAGCACCACCACCCGGCCGCCGCCTCCCGGAAGGGCGGCCGTCCGGCCGTCCGCGTCTCCCTCCGGGGCCGCGCCGCGCCCGTGCTGGGCCTCGACGTCGGCCCGCACACGGTCAGCGCGGGGATCGACGACCTGGCCGGCCGCCGCCTGGCCGCGGTGCGCCGATCAGTCGACCACAACAAGGCCAGCCGCGTCCTGACCGTGGTCGACGCGGTCATCGCGCGCACCCTCGAGGAGGCCGGCCTCGAAGCGGACGAGATCGCCGCGGTGGTCGTCGCCACCCCCGGGATCGTCGACTCCGGCTCTGGCCGGATCCTCCTGGCGCCCAGCGTCTCGGGATGGACCTCGGTGAACCTCTCCGATCATCTCCGCGACCGGTTCCGCTGCCCGGTGCGGGTGGAGAACGACGCCAACCTCGCCGCCCTGGCCGTCGCGAGGGAACGGTCCGGGCCCGGCACTCTGCTGGCCGTCCAATGGGGAGAGCGGCTCGGCGCCGGCGTCGTGATCGACGGACGTCTCCACCGGGGTACCGGAGCGGCGGGCGAGATCGGCTTCATCCGGCCACCCGGTCGTGTCCCCGACACCGACGACGGCAGGGGCCCCCTCGAACGCGCCATCGGCGCCGAGGCCATCACCGAACAGGCCCGTCGGGCCGCCCGCGCGCACCCCGAATCGGTCCTGTGCGACGGCCCGATCGACGCCGCCGCCGTCTTCGCCGCGGCCACCGCCGGGGACGCGGTGGCCGAGCACGTCGTGGACGACGTCGCCAGGACCTTCGCCCAGGCCATCGCGCCGGCCGTCCTGGTCCTGGCCCCCGACGCGGTCGTGATCGGCGGCGGGGTGGCCCGCGCCGGAACCGTCCTGCTCGCGGCCATCACCCGGCACCTGGCCGATCTGACCCTCACCCCACCCGACGTGGGGATCTCCGGTCTGGCCGAGGACACGATCCTGACCGGCGCCCTGCGCATGGCCCTGGACGACGTCTGGCGCCGGCTCCCCGCCTGACGACCGCTGAACCGAGCCCGGAGTACGACTCGGGGTAACCGCGGGCAGGCAGGCCGGCCCGAGATCGCCGGACGGCCGAGCCGCTGCTGGAATATCTCAGTGGTACACGGGACCACGCCGTCGAGGCGCCAGAATGGCGGGCGCGCCGGCCTTCGCCGTGGGCCCGGGCGACGGCTCCGCCAGTTCTGCGCGCAGCGCGTTCAGGAGCAGGTCCGCGGTGTCGCGGCTGAAGCCGTTGCGGATCACCATGCGCATCACGGCTACGTCGCCGAGGGCGTCGGGTAGGTGGTAGGCGGGTAGCTGCCACCCGTGTTTGCGCATCCGCTCGTGTATGTCGAATACGGTCGTGGCCGCGTCGGGCCGCGTCCGCAACGCCACGACCGGCAGATGGGTTCCGTCGGAGATGACCTCCAGCGCGGGCATCTTCGCGAGCTGTTCGGCCAGATAGGACGCGACATCACGGGAGGCCTGCTGCACCGCGCGGTAGCCGTCGAACCCGAGGCGCAGGAAGGTGTAGTACTGCGCCACCACCGGGGCGCCTGATCGGGAGAAGTTGAGCGTGAAGGTGGGCACGCTGCCGCCGAGCAGCTCGCAATCGAAGATCAGCTCCTTTGGCAGCGCCTTCTTGTCGCGCCAGATGATCCACCCGATGCCCGGGTAGACCAGCCCGAATTTGTGGCCCGAGGTGTTGATGGACAGCACCCGGGGCACCCGGAAGTCCCACACCAGGTCGGGCTCGAGGAACGGAGCGATGAAACCGCCCACCGCGGCATCGACGTGCAGCGGCACGTCCACTCCCCGCTCGGCCTGGAGCCGATCCAGCGCGGACGCCATCTCGGCCACCGGGTCGTAGATCCCCAGCGCGCTGGACCCGAGAATGGCCACCGCGCCGATGGTGTTCTCGTCGCAGGCGCTCGCCACCTCGGACGGATCGACGGTGAAGCCGGGTTCCCGGATCGGCACGTAGCGCGGCTCGACGTCCCAGTAGCGGCAGAATTTCGGCCAACAGGTGTGCACCACGCTGGGCATCACCAGATTGGGCCTGTCCGTCGGCAGGCCCTGAGCTCGCCGCCGCGCACGCCAGTTGAACTTCATCGCCAGCCCGGCCAGCATCGTGGCCTCGCTGGAGCCGCTGGTCGAGCACCCGACACCGTCGGTGCCCGGGTCGTTCCAGAGGTCGGCCAGCATGTTCACGCACCGTGTCTCCAGTTCCGCCGTCTGGGCGTACTGGTCGTGGTCCACCAGGTTGCGGTCCAGAGAGTCGGCGATCAGGTCTTTGGCCTGGGGCTCCATCCAGGTGGTGCAGTAGGTGGCGAGGTTGAGACGGGCGTTGGAGTCCAGCATGATCTCGTCCCGGACCAGCGCGGCGGCCGCATCCGGTGCCATCGGACCGGGCGCCAGCCGGTAGCGCGGCACCCCGCTCGCCGGCACGAGCCCGCTGTACAGCGGATTCACGGCCAGATCCATGTGCCGACGCTCGCGATGCACCTGCTTGACCATGTCGATGTCTCCCTGGTGTTCCCGTGGTATGTCCGTGGCGTCTGCCTGTCGGCACCAGCATGGACTACTCAAGGTAGTCACATGACTACCGAACGGGTCACATCTTCGTGCGGGTGCGGAGTGAGCTGCCCAGAACCGGCGCCCCTCCCGCGGGGGAGCCTGGTCGGCTCGACTCGCGTGGGAGGGGCGCTCGGTTCGCCTGCGTGCC
>NZ_JAMXMX010000017.1 GCF_024055725.1 Actinoallomurus spadix
GGCCGGGCCCACGGGCGCGGCGGGCACGGCGGCCACGCCTCGCCCCACCGGCCGCTCCACGACCGCCGAGAACGCCTGACGGCCGGCCGGGTTCCCGACTCATGCCGCTGCGAGGCCTGCTCCGGACCGCGTCCGGTCTGCTCCAGACGACGGCGACGGCCCGCGGCACGGCCGCGCGGGCGTCGGGCACCCTCCCGGGCGCCGTGCGCCGGGCCTCCCGTGAGGCGGTGCGCCTGCCGGGCCTGCTGGCGCGTCTCCCGGCGGCCACCGTACGGGCGTCCGAGGCGGTCGTCCAGGATCCGGCGGCCGCGCTGCGCGCCGCCATCGAGACGGTCGAGGAACGGCGGGTACACCGGGGCGAGGAGCGGACCAGCATCCGGGTCCGCGGCCTGCACCGCCCGGACCGCGCCGGCATGGCGAGCGACCTCACCGCCGGGCTGAACGGGATCGCGGGAGTGCGCCGCGCCGAGGTGAACGGCGTGCTCGGCATCGTCATGGTGGTCCACGACGGCGACGTGCCCGTCGCCGCGCTCACCGAGGTGGTCGACGCGGTCGAGAACCGGCACGGCGCCGCCGCCGAGCCGTACGCAGCACATCCCGACCCCGGCCACCGGCAGGCGGTCCTGCGGGAGACCGCGCTCACGGCGGCGTACGCGGCCGGCGCGACCGCCGCCATCGCGGGCAGGTTCGTGCTGCGCGCCGTGCCGATCCCCCCGGCCGTGGGCACCCTCGTGGCGATGGCGGACTCGACACCACAGGTACGGGAACGGCTGACGCGGCTGATCGGGCGCCCGGCCACCGACGTCCTCATCGGCGGTGGCCTCGCGAGCCTGCAGGCGCTGGCGCAGCAGCCGACCGGTCTGCTGATCGGCTCCGTGCACCGGCTGTTCCGTGTTCAGGAGGCGCGCGGGTACCAGGCCCTGTGGCACCGGCGGGCGGGGCACCTGATCCGGGAGGAGGGCTCCTTCGAGGCCCCGGCGCTGCGGGTACCCGAGCGGCCCGTGCCGCTGCCGTACGGGCCGGTGGAGCGCGCGGCCTGGACGGTGCCGACGGCGATCACCGGCGCGGTGGGCGCGTACGCCTTCACCCGCGACGCCGCGCGGGCGCAGGGAGTGCTCGCCGCCGGCGTGCCGAGGGCGGCGCGGATGGGCCGCGAGGCGTTCGCCACCCAGCTCGGCCTGGTCCTCGCCGGCCGGGACGTCGTCGTCGTCGACCTGGAGAGCCTGCGCCGGTTCGACCGGGTCGACCACGTCATCGTGGACGCGTCGGTGCTGCGCACCGGCGACATGGTGATCGAGGACGTCGTCCTCCTCCCGTCGCCGGTCACCGCCGAAGAGGCGCACGACCGCGCGCACGCCCTGGTGGACCTGAGGCGCCCGGAGGCCCGGCGGGAGGAGGGCCCCTGGGCGGTCTCCCCGCTGCGGCCGGCCGTTCTGCCGGCGGAGGCCCGGGCGCGCGCGGCCGAGCTGCGGGAGCGCGGCGCGACCGTGCTCCTGCTGACCCGGGACGGCGAACCGGCCGCCCTCGTCTCCGTCGTGGCCGAGCTCGACCCGCTCGCCGAGGCCCTGATCGACGCCGCGCGAGGAGCCGGGTCGGTGGCCGTGGCCGGCGCCTCCGCGCTGGCGCAGCGGCTGTCCGTCGACGACGCGGTCCCCGGCGGCGACCGGCTCCTCGGCTCCGTGCGCGAGGCCCAGGAGGCCGGCCGCGTCGTCGCGCTCGTCGCCGCGGGCGACGGTGCGCCGCTCGCGGCGGCGGACGTGGGGATCGGGGTGCTGGGGCCCGGCCGCCGTCCGCCCTGGGGCGCCCCCCTGCTGTGCGGGCCCGGTCTGGCCGAGGCGTGCCTGCTGCTCGGTTCCATGCCGCCGGCCCGGCGGATCAGCACGCGCGCCGCGCGGATCGCGAACGTGGGGTCGGTGGCGGGGGCGCTGCTGGCCGCGGCCGGGTCGTCCGCGCGGGCGCCCCGGCGGGCGCTGCTGGCGGTCGACCTCGCCACCGTGTCGGCGTTCACCGTGGGGTCCCTGTCGGGCCGTGCGCTGGCCCGGCGGCCCGCTCCCGTACCGCAGGACCGTACGGCCTGGCACGCGTGGCCCTCCAGAGCCGTGCTCAAGCGGCTGGGGTCGTCGGCGTCCGGCATCGACGAGGAGGAGGCCGCGCGGCGCCGCTCGGACCTGGGCGAGGTGACCCGCCCGCCCGGGTTCGCCCAGGTGACCGTCGACGAGCTGGACAACCCGCTGACGCCCGCGCTCGCGGCCGGCGCCGGGGTGTCCGCGGTGGTCGGATCGATCATGGACGCGGCCCTCATCGGCGCGGTCCTCGGGGTGAACGCGATGATGTCCGGCCTGCAGCGGGTCCGCGCCGACCGCGCGCTGCGGCAGCTCGTCGACCTGAGCGCGGTCCGTGTCCGGCTCCGGCGGCCCGGCGCGGCCGGCGCCGAGCCGCGGGCCACCGCCGACCAGCTCGTTCCGGGCGACGTCGTCGTCCTCACGGCCGGGGACGCGGTCCCGGCGGACCTGCGCCTGTTGTCGGCCAAGGACCTGGAGGTCGACGAGTCGAGCCTCACGGGCGAGTCGCAGCTGGTCACGAAGAACCCGCGGCCCAGCATGGCCCGGTCCGTCGCCGACCGGCACTCGATGCTGTACCAGGGGACGGTGATCGCGGCGGGTGACGCGGTCGGCGTTGTCGTCGCGACCGGCGCTCAGACCGAGGTGGGGCGGACGGCGCGGCAGGGCGGCGCCGAGGACCGCCCGGGCGGGGTCGAGACGCGCCTGCGCGCGCTGACCCGGGTCACCCTGCCGGTCGCCCTCGGGGCGGGTGTGGTGCTGTTCGGGACGGACCTGCTGCGCGGGGCCACGCTGGCCCGTGCCCTCGGCCCGGCGGTCAGCCTGGCCGTCGCCGCCGTGCCCGAGGGGCTGCCGTTCGTCGCCACGGCGGCCGAGCTGGCCACGGCGCGGCGGATGTCCCGTCGTGGCGCGCTCGTCCGCAATCCGCGCACGATCGAGGCGCTCGGCCGGATCGACGTCCTCTGCTTCGACAAGACCGGCACGCTGACGGAGGGGCGGCTGCGGCTGGGCCAGGTGTCCGACGGCATGGCGTCCCGTCCCGCCGAGGAGCGGCTGTCGCCGGCGTTCCGGGAGATCATCGCGGCCGCCGTCCGCGCGACGCCGGATCCCGGCGGCGGCCGGGTGCCCCACCCGACCGACCGGGCGATCCTGCGGGCCGCCCGCAAGCTCGGCATGGACGCCGCGGAGGGGCTCGGGTCGTGGGAGCGGGTCGACGAGCTGCCGTTCGAGCCCGCGCGCGGCTACCACGCCGTGCTGGGCCGTACGAACCGTCGGCAGCGGCTGAGCGTGAAGGGCGCGCCGGAGATCGTCCTGGAGGCGTGCGACACCTGGCGGCGCGACGACGGACCCGTGCCGTTCGACCAGGAGGCGCGGGAGAAGGTCGATCAGGAGGTCGACCGGCTGGCCCGCCTCGGCTACCGGGTGCTGGCGGTCGCGGAGCGCGCGGCGTCGGGACGCCGGGACCTCACCGCGGAGCGCATCGACCGGCTCGGCTTCCTCGGCCTGCTCTGCATCGCCGACCCGGTCCGGCCCACCGCCGCCGAGGCGGTGGACCGGCTGCGCAGGGCGGGCGTCGACGTGATCATGATCACGGGTGACCATCCGACCACCGCGGAGGCCATCGCGGCCGAGCTGCGGTTGCTGAACGGCCGGATCATGACCGGGCCGGATCTCGAGGCCCTGCGCGACGACGAGCTGGCCGGCGCGCTGTCGAAGGTGGCGGTCTTCGCGCGCGTCAGCCCGGCGCAGAAGGCCCGTGTCGTCCAGGCGCTGCGGGCCGCCGGGCGGGTGGTCGCCGTCACCGGCGACGGCGCCAACGACGCCCCGGCCATCCGGCTGGCCGACGTCGGCATCGCGCTCGGCGAGCGGGCCACTCCCGCCGCGCGGGAGACGGCCGACGTGGTCATCACCGACGACCGGATCGAGACGATCACCGACGCGATCGCCGACTGCCGGGCGATGTGGCGCTCGACGCGGGACGCCCTCGCCGTGCTGCTCGGCGGCAACCTCGGCGAGATCGCCTTCACCGTCGGGACCGGGCTGCTGAGCGGGCGCAGTCCCTTGAACGTACGTCAGCTGCTCCTGGTCAACCTGCTCACCGACATGCTCCCGGCGATCGCCCTGGCGGCCCGCCCGCCGTCCGGCGTGACGAGCGAGGAGCTGCTGGCGGAGGGCCCGGATCGCTCGCTCGGGAGCGCGCTCACCCATGACGTCACGGTCCGCGCGGGCACGACGGCGGGGGCGGCGCTGGCGGCCTGGACGCTGGCCCGGACCTGCGGAACGCGCGGCCAGGCCGACACCACGGGCCTCGTCGCGCTCGTCACCACACAGCTCGCGCAGACGATCGTCGCGGGCGGGCGCGACCCGCTGGTGCTCGGCTGCGGTCTCGCGTCCCTCGGCGCCCTGGTGTTCATCGTGCAGGTGCCGGGCCTCAGCCACTTCTTCGGCTGCCGGCCGCTGCTGCCCCACTGCTGGGCCATCGCCCTCGGGTCGGGTCTGGGCCTGGCGCTGACGGCCGTGCTGCTCACCCGGATCCGGCGACCAGCCGTCTGACTTGGGAAAATGTTCACCTACCCGTCACCTGCCACCGTAACCATCGATCCGGACAACAAGGCATAATTCAGGCGGAAGGTATCCCCACTCACCCCGTAGGTGCCCCACCATGCCTGACCTCGTGTCGACCGTCCTCGCCAAGGCCCTCGTGATGCTCGTCGAGGCGCTCGTGACCCGGCTGGCCCTCTACCTGGTCCGCACCGGAACGTCCGGACAGCTCTGGGCCGCCGCCTGAGCCGCGATCTCCCGGCGTCCCCACCCGGCCCCGCGGCCGCGCGTCGTCCCGGGCCCGGCCCGCGGTCGCTCGTCGTCTCCTAGAAGTCGGCGAGCAGGCGGGCCGCCGCGATCTCCAGCCGCGCCTGGATCTCCTCGTTCGTGGTGTGGCCGCGGAGCATCTCGATCATCTCCATCACCCACACGCTGCCGAGCGAGCGCAGGAGGATCCGGCTCTCCTCGCCCTCCGCGGCGTGGAGGTCGGTCCCGGTCACCCGGGCCAGCATCCCGGTCATGCGGTTGCCGAAGTCGGTCTTGACGTCCGACAGCAGCAGTGACCGGATCAGCGCGTCGGCCAGCTCCGGCTCGCGCATCAACCCGCGCGTCGCGCGCATCAGGACCTCGACGGCGCGCCCGGCCGCGGTCGCCGAGCGCGGCGGCCGGCGCTCCAGGCTCCCCTCGAGGGTGTCCATCTCCTCGCTGACGACCGCGACGACCAGGTCCATCTTCGACGGGAAGTAGCGGTAGAGCGTGCCGAGGGCGACGCCGGCGCGCTCGGCGACGGTCCTCATCTGCATCGCCTCGACCCCGCCGCGAGAGGCGAGGGCCGCTGCCGCCTGGACGATGCGCCGGCGGCGCTGGTGCTGACTGCGGGAGCGGACCCCCGGGTGGCTGGCGGCTGTGGACTCTGCCGTCACGACGACTCCTCGGCTGTGGGCGCGGTGCCCCGCCCGCGCGTTCCGGAGATCAGCCTACCGCCCGGTGAGAACACGTTATGCATGGCCGTTTCCGGGACGCCTGGGGTCCGGTCGGCCGAGGTAAGCGGAGCCTGACGTGACCGGGAGGCGGGCGGGCGATCACCGATGGTGGACACTTACTAGAATCTGTTCTAGTTTTCTTCCGGTGAGCCCGGGAGGTGACGCGGTGTCCATGACGGTGGCCGGGCTGCTCCGGGAGCGGTCCGCCGACGACCGCGTCGGACTCCGCGCCGCCGGCGACGCCTGGACCTGGCGCGCGGTCACCGGGGAGTGCGCCGAGCGCGCCGGCTGGATGGCCGGGATCACGGGCGGCCGACCCGGGGCGCGCCCCCTGCACGTCGGCGTCCTGCTCGACAACGTCCCCGAGATGGTCTTCCTGCTCGGCGGCGCGGCCCTGTCCGGCAACGTGATCGTCGCCCTCAACACGACGCGCGGCGCCGGCGAACTCGCCGACGACGCCGCGCGCGCCGACTGCGACCTGCTCGTGACGGAGCCGCGCCACGCCGCCCTCGCACAGGAGATCGCCGCCCGCACGGGCCTGCCGGTCACCCCGCCGGGGCGCGCCGCGCCCATCGGCGAGCCCGCGCCGGTCGCCCCGGACACCCTCCTGATGCTGATCTTCACGTCCGGCACGTCGGGGCGGCCCCGGGCGGTGCGGGTCACCCACCGCAAGATCGTCGTCCCCGGCACGGTGCTGGCCGGCCGCCTCCTGCGGCCCGGCGACGTCGTGTACTGCCCCATGCCGCTCTTCCACTCCGGCGCGATCATGGCGGCGTACGCCCCGGCGCTGGTCGCCGGCGCGCAGCTCGTCCTCCGCGCCCGGTTCTCCGCCTCCGGGACGCTCCCGGACGTCCGCCGGTACGGCTGCACGTACCTGCACTACGTCGGCACGGCGCTGTCCTACGTCCTGGCGACGCCCGAGCGCGCCGACGACGCGGACAACCCGCTCCGCGTCGCGTTCGGCAACGAGGCCGCGCCCCTGGAACAGCGGCGGTTCGCCGAACGGTTCGGCTGCGCGGTCGTCGACGGGTACGGCTCGACCGAGACCGCGATCACCCTGTCGCCCGATCCCGCCGGCCCGCCCGGGGCGCTCGGCCGCCTCGGCGACGGGATCGAGATCCTCGACCCGGCCACCGGCCGGGAGTGCCCGCCCGCGCGGCTGGACGCCGCCGGC
This sequence comes from Actinoallomurus spadix, assembly GCF_024055725.1. Classification (GTDB taxonomy): domain Bacteria; phylum Actinomycetota; class Actinomycetes; order Streptosporangiales; family Streptosporangiaceae; genus Actinoallomurus; species Actinoallomurus spadix. The sequence continues at coordinate 6,759 of NZ_JAMXMX010000017.1, forward strand.
CGCGTCCTGAACGGCGACGAGGCCATCGGCGAGCTCGTGAACACCCGCGGGCCCGGCCTCTTCGACGGCTACTACGGCGAGGACGGCGGCGACCGGCTCCGGGACGGCATGTTCTGGAGCGGCGACCTCGCCTACCGGGACGCGGACGGCTTCGTGTTCTTCGCCGGGCGGGACGCCGACCGCCTGCGCGTCGACGGGGAGAACTTCGGCGCCGCCCAGGTCGAGCGGGTCCTCGGCGAGCTGCCCGGCGCCGCGGCACTCGCCGTGTACGGCGTGCCGGACGCCGCGGCGGGGGATCAGGTCATGGTGGCACTGGTCGGCTCCTTCGACCCCGGGCGGTTCGCCGCGTTCCTGCGCGGGCGCGCCGACCTGAGCCCCAAGTGGACGCCGCGCTACGTCCGGGTCGCCGAGCGGCTGCCGTCCACCGCGTCGAACAAGGTGATCCGGCGCGCGCTGGCGGCGGACGCCTGGAACACCACGGACCCGGTCTGGTGGCGGCCCGGCCGGGAGCTCCGGTACCGCCGGCTGACCGGCGAGGACACCGACCGGCTGCGCGCTGCGTTCGAGAGCCGGGGCAGGGGACACCTGTGGCCCGCCGGAACCGGCCGGGCGGCGGGAACCGCGACGTGAGGAGGGCGACGATGGACTTCGACCTGGACGAGAACGCGCGCGAGCTGCGGGACCTGGCGGCCGGTCTGTTCGACCGCGAGGTGACGGCGGAGCGCCTGGCCGCGCACGAGAGGTCCGGCGCGCCGTACGACGCCGGGCTGTGGCGGGCGATGGCGCGGGCCGGCCTCCTCGGGGCCTGCCTCCCCGAGGAGGCCGGCGGCGCCGGCCTCGGCGCGGTGGAACTCGCCGTGCTCCTGCGCCAGGTCGGCACGCACGTCGCCCCGGTCCCCGCGTGGGGCTCCCTCGTCGCGGCGGCGACCGTGGCCGCACACGGCACCGGGGAACAGCGAGCCAGGCTCGCCGACCTCGCCGCGGGCGGCGCGGTCCTCAGCGTGGCCGTCCGCGAGCCGGGCGCCGGCGCGACCACCACGACGCGCCCCGGGACGGGTTCCGGCCGGACCACGGCGGCGGCCCACGGACCGGGCTCCGGTCTCATCACGACGGCGCGCCGGGACGGGGACGCGTACGTCCTCGACGGGGTCAAGACCTTCGTCCCGTACGCCGAGCAGGCCGACGCCGTCCTCGTCCCGGCGCGGATGGGGGAGGAGACCGGCGTCTTCCTCGTGGAGCCCGGCACGGTGGCGCTCGCCCCGCAGCCGTCCGCCACCGGCGAGCCGCTGTGGCGCATCGGCCTGGACGGCGTACGGGTCGGCGCGGACGCCCTGCTCGGCGGCGGCGCGCACGAGACCCTCGCCGAGTACGCCACCGCCGGCGCGGTCGCCATCGTCGCCGGAGCGCTGGACGCGGCCCTCGAACTGACCACCGCGCACGTCAGGACCCGTGAGCAGTTCGAGCGGCCGCTCGCGGAGTTCCAGGCCGTGACCATGCAGATCGGCGACGTGTACATCGCCAAGCGGGCGCTCGACGTGGCGGTCTGGGCGGGCGTGTGGCGGCTCGCCGAGGGCCTCCCCGACGCGGCCGAGGTGCTCGCCGTCGCCGCGTACAACGCGTGCGACCCCGCGCTGCACGCCTTCTACACCTGCCAGCACCTGCACGGCGGCCTCGGCCTGGACGTGACCTACCCGCTGCACCGGTACTTCGCCTGGGCCAAGCACCACGCGCACCTGCTGGGCGGCGCCGAGGCGCAGTTGGACGCGATTGGAGCTCTGGTGGCCTGATGTTCATCGACCTGACCGGCGAGCAGAAGACGCTGCGCTCCGAGCTGCGCGCGTACTTCGCCTCGTGCCTGACCGACGCGCAGCGGAACGAGATCGCCGACGACCCCTTCGGCACCGCGTACATGGCGCACTGCCGGCGGCTCGGCCGGGACGGCATGCTCGGCCTCGCGCTGCCGAGGGAGTACGGCGGCGGGGGGTTCGGCCCCGTCGAACAGCAGATCTTCGCCAACGAGATCGCCCGCGCCGAGGTCCCGTACCCGATCATCACGCTGAACACCGTCGCGCCGACGCTCGTGCAGTTCGGCACCGACGCGCAGAAGAAACGGTTCCTGCCGGGCATCCTCGCCGGGGAGTGCCACTTCGCGATCGGCTACAGCGAGCCCGGCGCCGGAACGGACCTGGCGGCGCTGCGCACCACGGCCGTACGGGACGGCGACCACTACATCGTCAACGGCCAGAAGATCTTCACCTCGGGCGCGCACTACGCCGACCACATCTGGCTGGCCGCGCGGACCGACCCGGACGCCGAGAAGCACAAGGGCATCTCGATGCTCATCGTCGACTGCCGGGACCCCGGCTTCTCCTGGACGCCGATCGTCACGATGGACGGCCGCCACCACACCAACGCCACCTACTACCAGGACGTCACCGTCCCGGCCGACCTGCTCGTCGGCGAGGAGAACCGGGGCTGGGACCTCATCGTCAACCAGCTCAACCACGAGCGGGTCACGCTCGGCCCCGCGGGCAACATCGGGCATACCTACGACCGGTTCGCCCACTGGGCGCGGACCAAGACGGGACCCGACGGCCGTCCCCTCATCGAGCACCCCGACGTACGGCGCGCGGTCGCGCGGGTCCACGCGTACCTGCGGGTCAACGAGCTGCTGAACTGGCAGGTCGCCGCCAATATGGACCTCGGCTGGCTCGGCGCGCCCGACGCGTCCGCCACCAAGATCTACGGGTCGGAGCGCATGCAGGACGTCGGCCGCGTCGTCGGCGACGTCCTCGCCCGGTACGGCGACCCCGGCGACGAGGAGACCCGCGACCTCATCGAACGCCTCGACCACGGCGTGAAGGGCGCGATCGTGCTGACGTTCGGCGGCGGCGTCAACGAGATCCAGCGGGAGTTGATCGCGATGATCGGCCTCGGACTGCCGCGAGCCCCCCGGTGACCGCCGCGAGCCCCCGGCGGGGGGACGCACTGCACGATCGGTTGACGGTCCTCGCGGAGGAGCTGACCGCCCTCGGGGAGCGGCCCGCCGGACCCTGCCCGGACCCGGTGAACGCCCCGATGATCCGTAACTGGACCCAGGCGCTCGGCGACCACGACGCCCGCTGGGCCGAGACGGCGCCGCCCGCGATGATCCAGGTCTGGTCGATGCCCGGCCTGAACCGGGACAAGCCCGGCACCATCGCCGACCGGATCCTCGCCCTGCTGAACGAGTCCGGCTTCACCGGCGTGGTCGCCACCAACTGCGAGCAGACCTACGACCGGTACCTGCGGCACGGCGAGGAACTGCGCTCGACGATGCGCTTCGGCGGCCTCACCGGGCCGAAACGCACCGGCCTCGGTGAGGGCTACTTCGTCACCTGGCACCAGACCTGGTACGCCGAGGGCGAGCGCGTCGCCGAGATGATGTTCCGGGTGCTGAAGTTCCGTCCGCGCGCGGCGGGCGGCCCGCCGGCGAAGGGACGCCGGGCCCGGCCGGCCATCGGCCCGGACACCCGGTTCTTCTGGGACGGCCTACGGGACGGAGAGCTGCGCGTCCAGCGCTGCGCCGAGTGCGGACGGCTCCGCCATCCGCCCGGCCCGATGTGCCCGGAGTGCCACGCGACCAAGCGCGAGCACGTCACCGTCAGCGGGCGTGGCACGCTCCACAGCTACGTCGTCCACCACCATCCGCCGGTCCCCGGGTTCGACCCGCCCTTCGTCGTCGCGCTCGTCGACCTGGAGGAGGGCGTGCGCATGGTCGGCGACCTCCTCGGCTGCCCACCCGACCAGGTACGGATCGGCATGCCGGTCGAGGCGGTCCTCCAGAAGATCGACGACGACCTAGTCCTGCCCCAGTGGCGCCCGGCCGGCTCCGCCCCGAAGCCGCCGCCCGCACAGGGCGCGGAGCCGGCGGCGCAGGGCGCGGAGTCGGTCGCCCAGGGCACGGAGCCGGCGAAGGCCGCGGCGGAGCTGGCCGCGCTGAGCGTCGACCTGACGCCGACCTTCGTCATCTCCACCGCCCTCGCGACCCGCGACTTCACGCCGGTCCACCACGACACCGCACTGGCCCGGGCCCAGGGATCCACGGACATCTTCCTGAACATCCTCACCACGATGGGCCTGGTCCAGAGGTACGTCCTCGAACGTCTGCCGGGCGCCGTCCTGGAGGGCGTCTCCGTACGCCTCGGCGTCCCCGCGTACGCCGGGGACACGCTGACCCTGACCGGCCGCGCTCTCGATGACCGCACCGTGGAGGTGCGCGGCGCCGTGAGCCTCGGCGACCACGCCATCGCCACCGTACGACTCAAGGGGTGACCATGAGCATCTCCGGGACGGCGGCGATCGCCGGGATCGGGGCGACCGAGTTCTCCAAGGAGTCGGGCCGCTCGGAGCTCCAGCTCGCCGCCGAGGCCTGCATCGACGCGCTCAAGGACGCCGGGCTGACGCCGGCCGACGTCGACGGCCTGGTGACCTTCACGGCGGACGCCAGCACCGAGATCGCGGTGGCGCGTGAGCTCGGTGTCCCGGGCCTGTCCTTCTTCTCCCGTGTGGACTACGGCGGCGGCGCGGCCTGCGGGACCGTCGCGCACGCGGCGATGGCGATCGCGACCGGGCTGGCGGAGACGGTCGTGTGCTACCGGGCGTTCAACGAGCGCTCGGGGCGCCGCTTCGGCCGGGCGGCGGCCCGCTCCGAGCACGCCGCCGGCACCGCCGACCTGGAGTTCTCCTGGCACCTGCCGTACGGCTTCGCCACGCCGGCCGCCTGGGTCGCGATGTACGCCCGGCGGTACATGCACGAGTACGGGGCGACCAGCGAGGACTTCGGCCGGGTCGCCGTGGCGATGCGCCGCCACGCGGCGACCAACCCGAACGCGTGGTTCCACGAGCGGCCGATCACCCTGGAGGACCACCAGGCCAGCCGGTGGGTCGTCGAGCCGCTCCACCTGCTGGACTGCTGCCAGGAGTCCGACGGCGGCGTCGCGATCGTCGTGACGAGCGCCGAACGCGCCCGCGACCTGCCGCACCCGCCCGCCGTGATCGGCGCGGCGGCGCAGGGTTCCGGGCCCGGCCAGATGATGATGTTCTCCTACTACGAGGGCGACCTGACGACCCTTCCGGCGATGGGCCGCGTGGGGGAGACGCTCTGGCGGCAGGCGGGCCTGGGGCCCGCCGACGTGCAGGCGGCGATCCTGTACGACCACTTCACGCCGTTCGTGCTCGTGCAGCTGGAGGAGCTCGGCTTCTGCGGACGCGGCGAGGCGAAGGACTTCGTCGCGGACGGCGGCATCGAGGTCGACGGCCGGCTCCCGGTGAACCCGAACGGCGGCCAGCTCGGCGAGGCGTACATCCACGGCATGAACGGCATCGCCGAGGCGGTCCGCCAGATCCGCGGCACGTCCGTCAACCAGGTCCCCGGCGTCGCGAACGTCCTCGTGACCGCCGGCACCGGTGTCCCCACCAGCGGCCTCATCCTCACCCGCCCCTGACCCTCACGGGGCGCCACGCCGCGCCGCTTCTTGAGGCGCCGACCACTCAGGCACGTTGGCGCCGCCGTTGACGGAGCGGACCTGGCGAACCGGTCATCGACCCGGCAACCTCGACGGCGAAGTGACCACATCGGTGGCGCGAAGCGGGGCTGGAGCTCGTCGCGGCAGCGTGGACAAGGTGCGGGCGGCGGCACATCCTGGAGGCATGAACGAGGATCAGGATCGCGGAGCCGGCGCACCCTCTCAGCGATGGCGCACTCTTCCGCCGCGAGTGGACCTCCGGGACACGATCGCGGTCCAGGAGACGCCGCCCAAGCCAGAGGTGATCAGCACTCCGGCGGACCCCCTTCGCGAGGCCGTCAACGTCGGCGGCTGACCGCGCGGACCGATGAGGCGAAGTGGCCCGTCCCGGACGGCGATCCCCTCACCCGGGCGTGATCGATCCCTGGGAGCGGGTCTCAGACGGTCCAGTCCACGATCGGTGTCCTACGGCTTGTAGTACATGGGCCGGTGGAGGCCCGATCGTGTGCGGACGAGGGCGTACGGGCCGGGTCAGCGCGCCAGGCACTCGCGCAGGGCGGTGATCAAACGGTTCGCGCGGTCGTCCCCGTGTCCGACCATGCGGTTGGCCAGGTACGCGAACCCGACGCCGAACTCGTCGTCGCCGAACGCGAACTGGCCGCCGGCCCCGTCGTTGCCGAAGCTGCGCCGGCCGAGCATCGGCCGGAACGACGAGTCGAGCAGAAAGCCCGAGCCCCAGCGCACCCCGGCGTCGAAGCCCAGATATCCCGTCCCCGACGACACCTCCCGGACCGCGTCCGTCACCGTGTCCGGCGTGAGCAGCCGTTCGCGGCCCTCGACGCCGGTGACCGCCGCCGCGTACAGCCCGGCGAGCCCGCTCGCGGACGCGGTGCCGCCCGCACCGGGCAGTTCCACGCCGAGCAGCGCCGGGTCGTTCCAGCCGTGCGGCTCGTCCAGGCCGGGGAAGGCCAGCGCGCCGTTCATCGTCACCATGCGGGTGAGCAGGTGCTCGGGCCCTGGCATCGCGGGACGGCCCTCGGCCTCGGCGAGCCAGGCCCGGCCGTCCATCTCCTGTTCCGGCAGGGCGATCCAGGCGCGCAGCCTCAGCGGGTCGCCCACGGCCTCGCGGAAGTAGGCACCCGGGGTCAGCCCGGTGACGCGCCGGATCACCTCACCGAGGAGGAAGCCGAAGACGTGGCCGTGGTACTCGTACGCCGTGTCCGGCTCCCACAGCGGTTTCTGCTCCTCGATGGCGCGGATCACCGGCGTCCAGGCGGCGATCTCCGCGAACGAGAGCGTCTCGTCGAGGACGGGGACTCCCGCGCGATGCCCGAGCACCATGCGGCATGTGATCGCCTCCTTGCCGTTCCGCGCGAACCCGGGCCAGTAGCGGCTGACCGGCGCGTCGAGATCGAGGCGTCCCTCCTGCGCGAGGAGGTGGACGCACACGCTGACGATGCCCTTGGTGCAGGAGAAGATCGGCACGACCGTGTCCCGCTCCCAGGCCCGGCCGGTCCGCTCGTCCGCGACCCCGCCCCAGAGGTCCACGACCTTGCGGCCGCCGGCGTAAACCGCGACCGCGGCCCCGAGTTCGGGGAAGTCCGTGAAGTTACGCGCGAACGCGTCGGCGACCGCTCCGAAGCGCTCGTCGGCCCATCCGTGATATCGCTCCACTGTTTCCGTCCTTACACGTCGTCGATCAGGGCATGCGTTCGTCGCGCCCGCCCGCTTCGGGAGGCTGGTGCGACGGCCAGTTCTCCAGGAGGACATGGAGCGCGTCGAGCGAGCGCGACCACGAGTCCTCGACCTGGCGGGAGTGTGCGAAACCGCCGCTGAGCTCCAGGTGGATGTAGCCGTGGAAGGCCGCGCGCAGCAGCCGCCCGGCGTCGGTCAGGTCCGGCTCGCTCAGGCCGTAGGCGCGGAGCATGCCGTAGGTCAGCTCGACGCTGCGGCGCAGGGCCACGGAGTCCGCGACCTCCTCGGGATCGAACTGCATCTGGGTCGCGGCGTACCGGCCGGGATGCTCCAGGGCGAACCGCCGGTAGGCGTTCGCGAAGGCGACCAGCGCGTCCTTGCCCGCCCGGCCCGCCACCTCGGCGGCGATGCGTTCGGTCATCTCCGCACCGCCGAGCAGGGCGATCCGGACCCGCAGCTCGCGCAGGTTCTTGACGTGCGAGTAGAGGCTGGCGTCCTTCACTCCGAACCGCCGCGCGAGCGCGGAGATGGTGACCTGGTCGAGCCCGACCTCGTCCGCCATCTCCGCGGCCGCCTCGGTCACCTTCGCCGCACTGAGACCTGCCCGGACCACCCGCCGCCCCCAACTCTCCTAGACGCTCTAGGTTTTACCCTAGCGGCATTAGGAAGCTGACGCCGCGCTGTCGGCGCTTCAGCCGCGCGCCGTCTCGGGACGAGGGTCGGGCAGCAGGGCGCCGGTGACGAGCGGCCAGGTGGACGCGCGCAGACTCATCCGGTCCTCGTACGGGTACCGGTCCCACTCGTCGGCCGGCGGCGGCGCGGTGACGAAGCAGCGATGGAGGAGCAGCTCGCGCCGGCGCGCCAAAGGCACTCCGGCGTCGAGGTCGTCGCGACGGCGGCGTCGACGAGGCGTGACGGCGCCCGCACGCGGACACCCGCTCGGCAGAACAGCAGGTCACCGAATCGGTGGCCGGGCCACAGGACGTCCTCCACCGTGACCGCGTCCGCGTCCTCATCGGTCGTGACCGCGAAGATCTCATGGTGGAACGGTGAGAAGACGGCGGCCGGGGGGAGGCGTTCGAGTCCGACCTCGGTGAAGAACCACTCATGTACGGCGAGCGGAGCCCGGTCGAGCGCGCGCCCGCCGGTACGGCCCATGATCGAGGTGCCCGCCGGGCCGCCCAGTTCGAGCAGGAGGTCGCTGACCCGACTGACCGCGTACAACGCGTAGAGCGCCTCCTGGTACCACGCCCGGGACTCCTCCGTGCCGCCCGATGGTTCCGGCGGCGTCTCGCGGTGGCGTAGTGCGGCCGCGTCCGCCTGAGAGAGCGCGCGCAAGGCGAACGTGCTGGATTGAACCGTCGAGCGTTCTGCTCCGTATGCCGGAGAAGAGGGGGTCTGTGTCGCTGGAGCGAAGGGGATGAGGCAGTGCTGTCGGATGAATCGCCGGGCGTACGAGCCCAATGGCAGGCTTGCCGGGCGAAGACCCGCTGTGCGCGTGGTGCCCGGCATGTCACCGGGGCGGACATCGTCCGGATCTCCCGTACGCTCGCCGTGGAACCGTGGCAATTCACGCAGACCGCGCCCGCCGTGGCCGGCGACCCCACCGGGATCGTCCTCGACAAAGGTCGGCGCCGGGTCTTCCTCAAGCTCGCCAACGCCATGCACGGGTGCGTCTTCTCGGTCCGCACTCCTAGCGGTGCGACCTGCTGTGGCCTGGGAGATGTCGCTCCGGCCTCGTGCCGGATCTTCCCGGCCGCCACGAAGGACGGCGCTCCGGAGGTACGTTCCGAGCCCGGCTGTGACTGCCGGGAGTGGAAGCTGGAGGATCTGGACCAGGAGGCGCTGACCGAAACCCTGCGCACCTGGTCGGCCGATCGCGACCATTGGTTCGAGGTCGTGGCGCGGTGGAACGCGCTGGCCACCGAGTCCGATGAGGACCTGAGCATCGAGGACTTCCAGCGCTACCTGCTCGAGGCGCAGTACGCCCGTGAGGCCGGTGCCGGGTGGCCCGAGGAGGTGACGGCATGAACGGCAGCGGTGCCAATGTCGCGGGTTGCGCCGGTTGCGCCGGCAAATGCTGCCGCTCGTACGCCGTCGGAGTCACCATCAGGGATGTCCGGGCGCTCGTCGAAGGAACCGCCATGCGTCCCAGCGACTTCCTCAGGCTTCGGGACGCCGACGGGGAGGGCTTCCGCCTCCGGCCGGACGGGCCCGCGAAGGAGGTCTATCTGCAACGCAGGTCGGCGACCGGCGCCTGCGTGTTCCTCATGGAGATCGCCTCCGGCAATGCCAGGTGCGGTGTCTACGCCCACCGCCCGCTGGTGTGCAGCACCTTCCCCCTGACCCTTCAACGTGGCGTGGTGACGACCCGCGAGGACACGGTCTGCGGTCCCGGCTCCTGGAACCTCGCCACGATGGACCTTCCCGCCTACCGGCGCGACCTCACCCGCGACCGATCGGCCCGGGCCGAAGATCGACAGGTCATGCGGGCCTGGAACAAGACCATCGATCTCCAGGGTTGGAACGCGACCCCCGACGACCTCTACGAATATCTGCTGAACTGCCCGCTCGAAGTGGCGGCGGAAGGTCACGAGGACTGAGCACCACGGCCGCGCGTAGGCCCCTTTCTCGTTCGTCGCGCGTGACGGCCTTGGCCTCAACGCAGGACCTCGGCCGACCGCCGCGCGGGTTGGAAGCCGCTCACGGGCCGAAGCGGGCCCAGACGACCTTGCCGACGCGCCGCGCGGGGTACCAGCCGAGCCGCCCGCCGGTGAGCTCGTTGATGATGAACAGGCCGCGCCCGGTCTCGGCGGCCGCGTCCGCGGCGACGATCCGGGGCAGGTTGGCGCCGTCCGGGTCCCACACGCCGACCTCGCCGACGCCGTACCGCGGAGTCGCGACCCAGGTGAGGATCACCCTGCCCGGGTAGAGCCGGCAGGCGTTCGTCGTGAGCTCCGTCAGGATCAGCCGGCCGAGATGGCGGGTTTCCTGCGACAGGCCCCATGAGTCGGCGGCCTGGTCGACGAGATTGCGCACCAAGTAGACATTCTCGGCGCAGGCGTGCAATTCAAGCGTGAGACGGGGCGGCGGGGCCCATTCGTACGGACATGTCGAGACCATGGAGCGTCCTTTCGGGAAAACTCCCTGCATTCGCGTGATGACGTGTGGTGACATGGTCTGTGGAAAGAGAAGCCGCTGGTGACGACTGTCGCTTGCAGGGGCGAACATGCCGGCCCTCGCGACGTGAGTGGCGACGAGTGGCGAGACCGAGGAGGAGTGGCGAATGGTGATCGGCAAGAAGCGTCCCAAGACGCTCGAACTGTTCGGCTCCGAGGTGAAGCGGTACCGCTCGATGGCGGGGCTCTCACAGGATCAACTGGGGGAGAAGGTCCCCATCTGCGGCTCTCACGTCGGCAAGATCGAGCGCGGTGAAACGCGCTGCGACCGCGCCATCGCCGTCAAACTCGACGAGATCCTCGACACCCGCGGAGCCCTCCCGTCCCTCTGGGACGAGCTCGTCTTGGACGCCGCCTTCCCGGTGTGGTTCGACTGGCCCGAGGTCGAGTCCGAGGCCGACTTCCTCGGCAGCTACCAGTGCCTGGTCGTGGACGGCCTCCTCCAGACCGAGGACTACGCGTCAGCGCTGCTGGGCGGCGACAAGGCCGCCACGGCGGCCCGAATCAAGCGGCAGGCGATTCTCTCTCGTGAGGATCCACCGCCGCCGCGGATATCGGCGCTGCTCGCAGAAGGTGTCCTGCGGAATCAGATCGGTGACCGCGACACCATGCGCGGCCAGCTCGAACATCTGCTGGCCATCTCCTCTCCGCGGCTGACAGTCCAAATGGTTCCCGGGCCTCTCCGCCCGGGAGACACAGCCGGAGCTTTCGTCTTGGCGACTCTGCGGGATCGGACGGAACTCGCATACGTAGAGAGCGCCGTGCGCGGCATCACGGTGAGCGAAGCGGATGATATTCGCCTACTCTCGGAGGTATACGACGACATCCGGTCAAGAGCTCTCCCGGTAGGGATGTCGAAGGAGCTCATCAGCCGGATCTTGGAGGAACAGTGGATGTGACCGGCAGCATATGGAGAAAGAGCAGCCACAGCGCTGGAAACGGCGGCCAATGCGTTGAGGTGACCGTCGCTTACCTCGCGACTTCCTAGTCCTGCTGGAGGAGCGATGGACGTAACGCTCGGTAGCTGGCGGAAGAGCAGCCGCAGCGGCGGAAACGGCGGAGATTGCGTCGAGGTGACCGTCGTCTGGGCGTAGCGGGCCGCGCCGGGTCGTTATGGTCCCGGGCGCTTGAGCCGGAGCGGCGCGGGGCGGCGGCCCGGCCATCCGAGAGGGCCGGGCCGCCGACGTACGCCGGAGCGGCTCAGGGGCACTGCATCCAGGCGAAGTGGTAGGTCGTGGTGATGCTGCCGTCCGCCGAGTCCATCGTGATGAAGCTGGTGGTCTTGGTCGGGTCGGAGGTGCCGGCGCTGACGCGGAGCTCCGTGTTGATGTTGAAGTTCCGCGACTCACCGCACGGCAGATAGACCAGCTGCGCCACGTCGGTGGTGTCGGTGTTCTGCCAGTTGTCGTCGAAGGCGCCCTTGAGCGTGTGGGTGATGGCCGTGGTCTGCTGGTGGCCCTGGAAGTAGTAGCTCGCCTTCTCGGTGGCGCTGGCGCCCTTCTCGAGGTGTGCGTAGCCGCGATAGTCGGATTCGGCGATCGCGTAGGTGAACCCCTGCGGGACGTGCACGGCGAGGTTCAGCTGGCAGTTCTTGCGGAAGTCGGTCGGGGCGGCGCCGACCCCGACCTGGGCCAGGTAGTCGCTGTAGGTCACGGTGAACGCCGTGTTGTCCGGGGAGACGGCCACCGCCGCCGTTCCGGCCGGGCAGCCGGAGCCGTTGACCGTCGCGACGTCGATGACGATCTTGTCCGGGGGCGGTGTTCCGTCCCAGGGTTTGGCGTTCGCCTGTGTTGTGGTCGCGGCGAGGAATGCCACGACCGCGGCGGCGGCGATCACTAATCTGTGCATCTGCTGTCCCTTCTTCTGGGGATCGATATTTCCGGAATCAAGGGCACTGCTTCCAGCGGAGGCGATACAGGCTGTTCACCGCTCCTCGCGTGGTGTTCATCGACAGATAGCTGGTCTTCTTCGCGTCCGCGCCGTCGGCGGAGACCCGCAATTCCGTGTTGATATTGAGAATGCGGTCCTCACCGCAGGGTTTGTAGACCAACGTCGCCACGTCGGCCTTGTCGGTGGTGGCCCAGTCGCCGTCGTAGGGGCCGCTGAGCGTATGGCCGACCGGAAGGGTCTCGGAGTCGCCCTGGAAGTAGTAACTGGCCTGCTGGAGGCCGGCCGCGCCGCCCTCGAGGTGGGCGTGCCCGCGGTAGTCGGCCTCGGCGATCGCGTACGTGAACCCTTGAGGCGCGTGCACGAGGACGCTGATCTGGCAGTTCTTGCGGAAGTCGGTCGGCGCGGCGGCCGGCCCGACCTCGGCCAGGTAGTCGCTGTAGGTGACGGTGAACCCCGTGTTGTCGGCGAGTTCCGTCACCGCGGCCGTTCCGCGTGGGCAGCCGGAGCCGTTGACCGTCTTGACGTCGACCGTGATCCGGTCTGTGGGAGGGGCGGTGTCCGTGGCTGCGGCGGCGGGAGCGCTCGCGATGAGGAACGCTGCGGCCGCGCCGACGATCGTCAGATTCTTGAGCATGGGAAACCCTCGGTTAAGAAAGGTGCCTGCCGTATTTCGCGGCACGGTGGCGCGCGGAACCGATAGCGACATATGAAACGGCTGGTGGGCGCTCCGCTATGCGGTTTCAAGCTCGGTGAACGCATATTAAGAACGACCTCGAAAAAGCGTCAATGGTTGTGCGTGATCAATTGGCCTGTTTCATGAATATCTGCGGGTGGTAGCCGAGTCATGCCGGTCGGTGACGGTTTATGGGCGAGGATCGAATCCGCTCGCCGCCGGAGAATGCCGTTCGGAAGTGCTCCGGCCCGGTTCGCTGACCGTGGACATGTCGATGCCGGATCGATGTGCAGCGTTCTAACGCCGAGGGCGGGCCGCCGGGCATGACGGCGCGGCCGTATTCGGCTCGCCGGAACCGGGTCTTTCATCAGGGCGCGCCGGGGCTCGGTCGTCAGGCGACGGGCTCGCGCTCGCGGTACAGCCCGGGCGGAAGACCGAACTGCCGTTTGAAAGCGTGGGAGAAGGCGTACGGGGAGCCGTAGCCGACCTGGCGGGCGATGGTGAGAAGCGGCAGGTCGGACTCGCGGAGAAGGCGGGCGGCGGTGGTCATGCGCCACCAGGTCAGGTAGGCCATCGGGGGCCGTCCGGTCAGCGCGGTGAACCGCCGGGCCAGGGTGGCCCGGGAGAGACCGACGTGCGCGGCCAGGTCCTCGATCCGCCAGGGCGCGGCCGGCCGTGAGTGCAGCGCCTCCAGCGCGGCGGCGATCTCCGGGTCGCGGAGCGCGGCGGGCCATCCGCCGCCGGCGTGATCCTCCAGCCAGGCGCGCAGCATGTAGACCAGCAGCAGGTCGAGCAGGCTGGTGATGACCGTCTCCCGGCCGGCTCCGTCGCCGCGCACCTCACCGCCGAGCAGGTCGATGGCGGCCCGCAACCGGGCGTGCCGGCCGAGGTCCGCGGGAAGGTGGACGAGGTCCGGCATGCCGGTCAGCAGGGGATGCGCCCGGGACCGGTCGAGCCGGTACTTCCCGCACAGGAACTCCACGGGGCCGTCGGCTGCGGGAACCGCCGCCTCGAACGGCACCGCCCCCTCCGCGGTGGGCGAGTCCGCCAGCACGTGGGGGGCTCCGTGCGGCACCAGGACGGCGTCGCCCACGCTCAGCGGGACCGGCTCGCCCTCATCCGCGACCAGCCAGCCCGAGCCGCGGAGCAACACGTGGAAACCGGCGCCTTGGTACGGCGCGAACCGGAAGCGCCACGGCGGGCCGACGCTGAGGCGGCTGGAGGCGGGCCTCCCGATGCGCATCGTCTCGATGGCGTCGCTGACCACGTCCATGGAGTCATGGTACGTCGCATGAGTGAGACGGACACGTATTCGTGAGCGCTGGACGCGTATTGGAAAGCGCATCGGTGGCCACGAGTCTGGTCTCATGAGCGAATTTCAGATCGGTGACGTCGAGGTCACCAAGGTGGTCGAGTGGCAGGGCGAGATCGCGCCGGCGCGGTTCATCATCCCGGACAGCCCGCCGGAGATCTGGGAGCGGAACAAGTCCTGGCTGGCGCCGGATCACTGGCGTCCGGAGACCGACGCCTACCATGGGGCCGCGCAGACCTGGGTCCTGCGCAGTGAGGGGAAGACCGTACTGGTCGACACCGGAGTGGGCAACGACCGGGACCGGCCGCAGATCCCGCTGTTCGACCATCTGCGGACCGACTTCCTCGACCGGCTGGCCGCGGCCGGCGTACGGCCCGAGGACGTGGACATCGTGATCAACACGCACGTCCACTACGACCACGTCGGCTGGAACACCGAGTCGCGGAACGGGGAGTGGGTCCCCACCTTCCCGAACGCGACCTACCTGATCCCCCGTGTCGACCAGGAGTTCTTCGACCCGCGCAACGCCCACCGCCGCCGCGCGCCCCAGGACGAGCACGAGCGGCTCCGGCAGGAGGGCAGCCGGATCGTCTACGCCGACAGCGTCGCCCCCGTGCTCGGCCGCGCCGTGCTGTGGAGCGACCGCCACCGCGTCGACGGGAACATCACCCTGGAGCCGGCGCCCGGCCACACGCCGGGCTCGTCCATCGTCCGGGTGGCGTCCGGCTCGGACCGTGCCGTGTTCGTCGGTGACATCCTGCACAGCCCGGTACAGATCCTCGAACCGGACTACCGCAGCTGCTTCTGCGAGGACCCCGTGCAGGCGGCGGTGACCCGCCGCAGCGTGCTCGAACGCGCGGCCGACACCGGCGAACTCGTCGTGCCGGCGCACTTCGCCGGGCCGGGCGCGGCCGAGGTCCGCCGCGACGGCAGCCGGTTCGCCATCAAGCGGTGGGCGGCGTCCGCCGGATAGGGCCGGCCCTCGCGCGCGTAGTGGGGACGTCCTCGTGGCCCATCAGCTCGGCGAGGAGGTCTCCACCGCGGCTGCGGGGAAGTTGATCCCGTCCTCCAGGGACCGCAGCAGCTCGGACAGCACGTCGGAGAACCGCTCGGCCCCGAGGATGTCGCTGCTGAACAGCTCGAACGCCGTGTGGAACACGCCGTTCACCACGGCCGCGACGACGTGCGGGCGCACGTCGGTGGCGGGGTCGACGCCCATGCGCTCGGCCATCAGGCGGGTCATCTCCGCGTGCTTCTTCTGCCCGTGCTCGAGGCTGCTGCCGAAGACGGCGGGGCTCGACTCCATCAGGTGCTGGATGCAGCCGAACCGCTCGGGGTCGAAGCCGAACTCGCCGTCCTCGCAGGCGCGGACGACGGAGACGGAGGCACGGCGCAGGGCGGTGATGACCGGCTCGTCGGCGGGCCGGGCGGCGAACGCCTCCTTCATCGCGGTGAACTGCTCGTCCTGGAACGTGAGGAGGACGTCCTCCTTGGACGCGAAGTAGCGGAAGAACGTCCGGGAGGACACGTCGACCGCGTCGGCGATCTCTTCGACGGTCGTGGCCTCGAATCCTTTCTGCGCGAACAGCCGGAACGCGCTGTCCACCAGGGCCTCACGGGTGCGCTGCTTCTTGCGCTCACGACGACCGGCCGTCGGAGAGCAGGCCTGAACAGCAGGGGTCGTGTCCATGCCCGCAGGGTAACCGACATCGGACTGTCCGGCCAAGACTTTCTTCATGACGTGACACTCGTCATGCCGAGACTTAAGTCGCTTGACGACAAGTGTCACTTCATGACACTTTGAGGACCTCACGAACTCTCGGAGGCAGTTCATGACGTCCCCAGCGACGCTTCCGTCCCGCCCAGGGACGCATCAGAGACCGGGCCGTGCCGGGCACGGCCACCCCTGGCTCACGCTGCTCGCGGTCGCGCTCGGTGTGATGATGGTCGGCCTCGACGCCACCGTGGTGTCGATCGCGAACCCGGCCATCGCCAAGGACCTGCACGCCGACCTGTCCGGCCTGCAGTGGGTCACCAACGGCTACCTGCTCGCGCTCGCGGTCACCCTGATTCCGGCCGGCAAGATCGCCGACCGGTTCGGGCGCAAGCGCACCTTCCTCGTCGGAGTGATCGGCTTCGCCGTCGCGTCGGTCCTCGTCGGCGTGTCCGGCGGCATCGGCATGGTGATCGCCTTCCGGGTCGTTCAGGGCTTCGCCGGCGCGCTCCTGCAGCCCGCCAGCCTGGCGATCCTGCGCAACACCTTCCCCGCGGAACGGCTCAACGCCGCGATCGGCATCTGGGGCGCCACCGTCGGCATCTCCATCGCCGGTGGCCCGATCGTCGGCGGCCTGCTCGTTCAGCACGTGAACTGGGAGTCGGTCTTCTTCCTCAACGCCCCGCTCGGCCTGATCGCCCTGCTGGTCGGCCTGTGGGTGATCCGCGAGTCCCGCGACGAGGGAGCCGTCGGCTCGTTCGACTTCGCCGGCGTCCTCCTGCTCTCCGGCTCGCTGTTCGCCCTGGTCTGGGGCCTGATCAAGGCCGGGACGTACGGCTTCGGCGACGTGGTGCCGCTGGTGTCGTTCGCCGCGTTCGCCGTGCTGATCGTCGGGTTCGTCATCCGTGAGCTGCGGGCGTCCCACCCGATCCTGCCGATGAGCCTGTTCCGCTCGGCGTCGCTGTCGGCCGCGACCGGACTCATCGTCCTCGGCGCGTTCGCCCTGTTCGGCACGATCTTCTTCATCACCCTCTACATGCAGCAGGTCCACGGGATGTCGCCGGTGCAGGCGGGTGTCCGGATGCTGCCGATGACCGCGATCTTCATCGTCTCCTCGCCGCTGGGCGGGGCGCTGACGCAGCGGTTCGGGCCGCGCGTGCCGCTCGCCATCGGCATGGTGCTCACCGCGGGCGCGCTGTTCGGGCTGTCCCGCATCGGGGTCGACGCCTCGTACAACACCATCTGGCCCTGGTTCATCATGATGGGAATGGCGTTCGGCTTCATTCTCACCGCGGGCACCGAGGCGATCGTCGCGAACGCCCCCGCGCACCTCGCCGGCGTCGCGGGCGGCCTGCAGCAGACCGCGTTCCAGGTCGGCGGCGTACTCGGCACCTCGGTCCTCGGCACGATCCTGTCCAGCCGCGTCGGGAACGTCCTCGTCGACCGGCTGACCGGCGCGGGACTGCCGTCACCGGCGGCCCACCAGCTCACCACCGCCAAGGACTACATCGCCCAGGGCGTGGCCCCGGTGCCCAACGGCGCTCCGGGACCGGTCGCCAAGGCCATCACGACCGGTAGCCACCTCGCCTTCATGGACGGGTTCCAGACGTCCATGACCGTCGCCGCGGTGGTCGCACTCGTCGCCGCGTTCGCCGCCCTCCTCGTACGGCGCGGCGAGTCCCCGGTCGAAGGCGCCATCGCCATCTGAGTCCCACCCGGGTACGGGCGGCCGCCGCCGCCCGTACCCGCGCCCCGAACGGAGTTCGACCATGTCCCACGCGATGGCGTTCCCCGCCACACCGTTGCCCGCGAGCGGCTGGGAGCTGCGCGTCGGCCGCGGCAGCCGCCGGCGTCCCGCCCTCGAGGTGCACACCGGCGACGGCCTCATCGACGTGGCCGTGGCCCGCGGCGTCGACACCACGCTGATCCGCGGCGCGGTACGCGGCCGGGGCTGGTCCGTCGCCTGGGGCGAACTCCCGTCCGGCGGCGAGGTGCTCGTGGAGTTCCACGCCGGGCGGTCCGTGCTGAAGGCCCCCGCGGTGACGATCGCCGGGGCCTTCTGGGTCGCGGAGGTGCCCGGGAGGTTCCGTTCCGTCGTGGTCACGACCGCGGTCGGCCGGGTCTCCCTCCGCGTCCGGCGATTCCGCCAGGCCCGGCTGCCCTCGCGGTAGGGCCCTCATCGGGGGGCACCGTCCTCGAGCGTGACCGGCGGCCCCCGGTATCCCGGCAGTGGCCGGAGTGCCCGGAACGAACGGCTGACGCCGGCGGGTGATCACCGGGGGCGGTGATCACCCGCTGAAAGCGTCATGCCCCTCTGCCGATGCCCTGCTCTCCAGGAGCTCCGTCTCGTCCGCGGCGGCCGGCCGGGGCGGGCCGGCCTTCTTCAGCGGCACCTCCTTGACGGCGAGGGCGAGGGCGAACGCGGCGGCGCACAGTACCGCGATCACCAGGAAGATCTGCCCGGTCGCGTCGGCGACCCCGTCCGCGTAGGCGGCCCTGGCCGCGGCGGGCAGCGTGGCCGGTGTTCCGGAGCCGGTGGCGCCGGGCAGGTGGTGCCGGACCGCGCGGGTGAACATCGACCCGAACGCCGCGATCGCGAGGGAGCCACCGAGTGTGCGGAACAGCTGGGCCGACGACATCGCGGCGCCCATGTCGCGCAGCCCGACGCTGTTCTGCGCGATCGTGGTGGCCATCTGCATCAGGAAGCCGAGTCCGACGCCGATGAGCACCATGGACGAGGAGGTGGCGAGGCGGGAGGTGCCGGCGTCCATGGTGGCCAGGAGGGCCGCGCCGGCGGTCAGGAAGGCCGCGCCGAGCACGGGGAAGATCTTGTACCTGCCGGTGGCGGACATCACCTTGCCCGCGATGGTGGAGACGATCACGATCGGGACCAGCATCGGCACCATGAGGAGTCCCGAGCCGGTGGCCGACGCGCCCTGCACGGTCTGCTGGAAGAGCGGCAGGTAGAGCCCGCCGCCGAACATCACCACGCCCGCGACCAGGATCATGCCGAGGGCGAGCGGGAGGTTGCGGTGCCCCGTGAAGATCCGCAGCGGCATGAGCGGCTCCGCAGCCCTCTTCTGGCGGGCGATGAACCCGGCGAGCCCGGCGGAGGTGGCGGCGCCGAGCCCGACGATCTGCCAGGAGCCCCAGGCGTAGGTGGTCCCCGCCCAGGTCGTGGCCAGCACGGCGGCGGTGATCGTGGCCGTCAGGAGCGCGATGCCCGGCCAGTCGATGGTCGCCTTGCCGCGGTTGAGGGGCAGGTACAGCTTCGCCCCCAGCCAGGCGAAGGCGAGCACGCCGAGCGGCAGGTTGAGGTAGAACGCCCAGCGCCAGCCGAGGTGACCGGTGACGAAGCCGCCCAGCAGCGGCCCGCCGATCGTGCCGATCGCCAGCACCGACGCCGACATGCCCTGGTACCTGCCGCGCTCCCGCGGTGGGACCAGCGCGCCGATCAGCGCGAACGCCCCCGCGCCGATCCCGCCCGCTCCGATGCCCTGCAGAGCACGGGCGAGGATGAGCCAGGTCATGGACTGCGCCGCTCCGCACACCGCGGATCCGGCGACGAACACCGCCACCGAGGCGAGGTAGGTGTGCTTGCGGCCGTACAGGTCGCCGAGTTTGCCCCACACCGGGGTCGTCACGGCGGTGACGAGGGTGTACGCGGTCACCACCCAGGAGATGTGCCGCAGACCGCCCAGGTCGCCGACGATCGTCGGCATCGCGGTGCCGACGACCATGGTGTCGAGCATCGACAGCAGCATCGCGAGCATCACGCCGAGCAGGACCCAGCGCACGTTCGGGGAGGTGGTGGCTCCGGCGGCCGGACCGCCGGGGGAGGGGGGAGGGGTGGACGCGGGCATGCGGAACGGACCTTTCACCAGGGGAAGGGCGTCGGCGAAGAAGGGCCGGGGTACGGCCGGCCCGACCGACCGTTCCACGAAAGCACACCCGTTCAATAACTGCAACGGTACAACTTTTCACTCGGGTTAACCGGGCGGGTAGGATCGGCGCCATGACGGACGCGTCGACGGCACCAGCACCACTGGGCCGGCGTGAGCGCAAGAAGGCCGCCACCCGGCAGGCCCTCGCGGACGCCGCCCTGCGCCTCTTCCTCGAACACGGCTACGACCAGGTGGGCATCAGGGACATCGCCGACGCCGCCGACGTCTCCACCACCACCCTGTTCAAGCACTTCCCCAGCAAGGAGGCCCTCGTCTTCGACGAGGACGCCGCGCTGGAGGCCGCCCTGGTCGCCGCCGTACGGGACCGGCCCGAGGGGTGGTCGATCCCCCGTGCCCTGCGCGAGTACGTCGGGCGCTCCCGGCGGAACAAGGGCGACGACGCCGACGAGCACTTCACCCGATTCGTCGAACTCGTCGAGAACACTCCCGAACTGCGCGAGTACGAGCGCCGCATGTGGATGCGCCACGAGACCGCCCTGGCCCGGACGATCGCCGAGGAGACGGGCGCGCCCGCCGGCGATCCGACCTGCCGGGCACTGGCCCACTTCGCCCTCGCGACCCGCTACCTCACCTCCGAGGGGACCGACGCCGACACCGCCATCGCCCGCGCCTTCGCGTTGCTCGAACACGGCTGGAACACGGCCATCGGCGGCGCCCAGGACTGATCCGCACCGAACCGGGAGGGTCGCCTGTCCCACGGGTAAGACCGGACTCACGATCATCTGGATCTCATGGGTCGCTCAGGAACAGCCCCTACGCTTTCACCCGTGCACTCGCTCCTCAGGCGCTATCCCCTGCCCATGCTGTTCATCCTGGCGTTCTGCGCCGTCTCGGCCGTCTACGCGTACGGCCTGGAGCCGGCCCAGCAGCGCTCGGTCGTCGCCACGACGGCCACGAACCTGGTGAACCTGAGGAGCGACCCCTTCGGCACCATGATCGCCTCGGCGTTCGTGGCCGAGACCGCGCCGTGGATGTGGGTGGCCCTGGCGGTCGTCGGGCTGTTCCCCGTGGCGCACCGGTTCGGCAACGTCCGGACCCTGGCGCTGGTCGGCGGAGCCCAGGTCATCGGCACGCTCATCAGCGAGGGCCTGCTCGCCTGGCGGATCTCGACCGGCGCCCTGCCCGCATCCATGCGCCACATCGACGACGTCGGCCCGTCCTACGTCATCGCCTCGGCGCTCGTCGCCACGATGCTGTACGGCGCCGAGCCCCTCGTCCGCACCGCCCGGCACGGCCACTGGCTCTTCGACCGCCTGCCGAGCCGCTGGTGGCGCATCGGCGCCGGGGTGGCCCTGGCCTTCCTCGCACCGCACCTGTTCAGCGGCCTGGACCACCTGGACGTGGCCGCGGTCGGCCACCTCGTCGCCATGCTCGCCGGCGCCGCCACCGGCCTGCTCTTCGCCCGCCGCGAGCGGCCGGAAACGGACCAGGACGGCCCCGGCGGAGCCGGACCACGAGACCTCGCCCGCGAGGCCGTCCTCGGCAGGGCCTGACGCCAAAGCCGTCTCGACCAGCCACTGTGACGCCGGTGACGACGTCACAGGCCCGGCAAATCGGTCAACCGTCCGTCAACTTCGGCGGCACCGTGGCCATGGCGGCGGCAAAGCGCTCCGCCGCTCGCCACGAACGGGACTTCGAGACAGGCCCTAAGACTTCTTCGGGGCGGACTTCTCCGGGGCCGGGGTCGCGGTCGGGCTTCCGTGGCCTCCGCGGACCGGCACCGGGAGAGGGAACGTCGACAGGCTCGGTGCGGGCGTCGGCGTGGAGGCGGTCGGAGACGGCGTCGGGGTGCCGGACGGGGCCGGGCTCGTGGGGGACACGGGCGGGCGGCTCGGCGTCGGTGCCGGCGAGGACGAGGCGCGCGTGGCCGAGGCCGACGGGGACGGGGCCACGCTCTTCGGCGCGGTGCGCGGAACGCCGACGTGAGAGGCTCCGTCGCCCGGCGCCCCGGCCCGGCCCGGCGACGGGCGGCTCGTCGAAGTGCCTT
Organism: Actinoallomurus spadix; assembly: GCF_024055725.1. Taxonomy (GTDB): domain Bacteria; phylum Actinomycetota; class Actinomycetes; order Streptosporangiales; family Streptosporangiaceae; genus Actinoallomurus; species Actinoallomurus spadix. The sequence goes on from NZ_JAMXMX010000017.1 coordinate 28,681, forward strand.
GACGCACCAGCCTGCTGTTGTCGCCGACGTGGGAGACGCCCTGGTCGGGCCCGCCCGGCCAGACGAGGATCGCGCCGACGACCGCCGCGGCGCAGGCGGCCAGGGTGAGCGTCTCGGTGAGCAGCGCGTTGCGCCGCCGGGGCCCGCGCCGGTGGCGGGCGAGTGCCGGGGTGTCCGGCCTGGCGTGCCTCGGGTGGTGCCCGGTCGCCGCGGACGCCGGTGCGAACACCCCGTCGAGGGACAGGGGCAGGCCGTCGGCGTCGGACAGCGGCACACCGGCGGGCGCGCGCACGGCCGCGGCGCAGGCGGCGACCACCTCGTCCCGCAGGGACGCGGGCGGCTCGGCCGCGCGCCTGCTCACCAGCGCGGGCAGGCGGCCCTTCGCGAGCGCCGTCAGCAACTCCTCGTCCGCCGCGGTGCCGGCCTCCAGCACGGTGACGACGGCCTGTTCGAGCCGGCGGCGCGCCTGGCGGGCGAGCAGCTCGGCGGTGTCGTCCGCCACTCCGGTGAGCCGCGCGAGCCCCTCGGCGTCGAGCGCGCCGGTCAGCGCGAGCGCCTCCCGGTGCTCGGGGCGCAGGCGGGCCAGGGCGCGCTCCAGCGCGGGCGCCCCCGGCTCCGCGGCGACGGTGCGCGTCAGGGCGCCGCGGCGCAGCAGCTCCGCCCGAGCCAGCGCGTGCAGCCAGAGGGGCAGCGCGTCGTCGTTGGACGGGGCTTCGGCGCGGTGCCGGGCGGCGGCGGCGAAGGCGTCCCGCACGGCGTCGGCGGCCTCGTCACCGGCCATGCGGTGGCAGTAGGCGTGGATCCGCGGCCCGTGCTCGTCGTAGAGCAGGCCGAAGACCTCCGGCTCGCCGGCGCGCAGCGCCTCCGTCAGGGACACCTTCCGACTCCGTTTCACCGCTGGGCTCGTCACTGCAGGTAAAGAGCAAGCTACCAGGGTGGCAAAAATCGGTGCCAGCGGAAATCGCCCGGGCGATCAGGCGGCGGGGTCCAGGGGGCGGAGTTCGTCGGCGTAGCTGACCGAGACGCGGCGCATGACGCCGCCGTCGTCGATGGAGTACTGCCCCATGCGCCAGAGCGGGGGCGAGTAGGCGTGGATGGAGACGCTGCGGTCCGCAACCCCGACCAGGCGGTGGATGTGCTCGGGTCCAAAGCAGAACGAGGCGCCCGCCTCCACCTTCACCTCGACGTGCTCGCCGCCGATCCGGGGGTTGCACTCCATGAGGACGCCGTCGACGACCGTGACCGCGCCGGAGGAGATGTCGTGGTCGTGCCAGCCGGTGTCGCTCTCCGGCGTCCAGCACAGCAGCCACACGTCGACGTACTCGTCCCGGTGCAGCGACACGTAGTGGCGGTGGCCGTCGGGGAAGTCGACCAGCTCGCGCCACTCCTCGGGGCGGGCGGCCAGGTCGTCGACGAGCCGGCGCAGTTCGTGCCGGTCGAGGCTTCGTTCGGGCAGGGACTCGAAGGCCACGGGGGTCAGTCCTTTCCAGTGAGGAGCCGGTGCGGGTTGGCCACGCGGATGGCGTGCTCGGCGGCGTCGCCGACGCAGAAGTCGCCGGGGATACGGGCGTACGGGCGGTCGGAGCCGCTGACGATCGTGTCGATGCCGATCGCCCGGACGGTGGCGTCGACGGCACGGGGTCCGTAGGAGGAGGTCTCGACGTAGGCGTCCGGGTCGACCTGGCCGCGTCCGCCGCCGCGTGCGGCGAACCGCTCGCCGTGGATGGGGGCGAGCCCGGCGAGCAGGGCGAAGCAGACGCGGAGCCGTGGGTGGCGGGGCCGGCCGAAGGCGCGGAAGGCGAACCAGGCGGCGTGCATCTGGTGGACGTACGGCACGAGCGCGGGCCACCATGCCGGGCCGTCCGCGGCCGGGGCCGGGCCGGGGTGGACGAACAGCGGCAGCCCGCGCTCCTCCAGCACGGTGAGGAGGGGCGCGCAGCGCTCGTAGCCGGCCGCGTCGAGGAGCGCCGTGGCGGGCAGCTGCAGGCCGGCGAGGCCCTGGTCGAGGAGCCGGGCGAGGGCCGGCGCGTCGATCTCGGCGAGGCCGGCGGCGGCCCACGCGCGGAACGGCGCGGGTAGCGCGAGCGCGTCCGCGTGGTAGGCGTCGAGGAGAGGGGTGGCCTGGTCGGGCGGCAGCGATTCCACGCCGAGCGGAGCGGACAGTGAGGTCAGCACGAGACCGAGGCCGTCCCGCGCGGCCTCGTCGGCGCGGCGCCGGAGGTCGTGGTCGGCCGGGTCGACGTCGTACGGGGCCTCGCCCGCGAGGTGGAGCGTCCAGCCGTCGAGCCGGGGGGTCTCGGTGCGTCGTCTGAGGGCGTCCAGGAAGGCCGGGCCCCAGAGGTGCTGGTGCACGTCGATGCGCACGCGAGTGCTCCTTCCTTGCACGTCAGGGACACTGAACCGGTTCACTGAACCGTATCAGTGTAGCGGTTCAGTGGAACGGTTCACACCTGCCCCCGTCACCACAACGACATCTGCCGCTTCCCCCAACGAAAGGTGCTTTTCGGATTATTGATGCGGTTCAGTAGGGAAAGACCTCCGTTCGTTCGCCTGTTCGGAGGTGCCGATGAGCCGACTGACCATCGACGAGGTCTACGAGCACGTCAAAGGCGTGTGCTTCAAGACCGGCCCGCCCGGCCTGGTCGGGGTCGAGACCGAGTGGTTCGTGGTCGACCGGAACGCCCCGTCGCGGAGCGTCCCGGTGTCGCGCGTCCGCGCGGTGATGGAGGCGGCCGGCCCGCCGCCCGCCGGAAGCCGCGTCACGTACGAACCCGGCGGCCAGCTCGAGCTCAGCTCGGCCCCGCGGCGCGGCCCCGCCGCGGCGCACGCCGCCGTCGCCCGCGACATCGCGCACGTCACCGCCCACCTCGCCAAGGAGGACCTGGTCCTCGACGGGCGCGGCGCCGACCCCCGGCCGCCGGTGTTCCAGGCGACCGCGGGCCGCTACCGGTGCATGCGCGAGTACTTCGGCGAACACGGCCTGCGGATGATGTGCGGCACCGCCTCACTCCAGGTCTGCCTCGACATCGGCGCGGACGACGCGGACGCCGCCCGGCGCTGGCGGCTCGCCCACGCGCTCGGGCCGGTGCTCGCCGCGGCGTTCGCGAACTCGCCGGGACCGTCCGCGCGGTCCGGCCGGCAGGTCGTCTGGGAGACGCTCGACCCGGGGCGTACGGCGGCGGTCGGCGGTGACGATCCCGTCGAGGCCTGGGTCCGGTACGCCCTCGACGCGCAGGTCATGCTGATCCGCGACGGCTGGCGGGCGGCCCCGGGCATGACGTTCCGGGAGTGGATGGCGACGGGCCGGCCCGACCTCGGCGACCTGTCCTACCACCTGTCGACGCTGTTCCCGCCGGTCCGGCCGCAGGGCTGGCTCGAACTCCGGATGATCGACGCGCTGCCGGAGCCGTACTGGCCGGTGCCGGTCGCCGTGGCCGCCGCGCTGCTCGACGACCCGGTCGCGGCGGACCTCGCGGCCGAGGCCGCCGAACCCGCGCGGGGCCGCTGGCGCCAGGCCGCGCGCGACGCCCTGACCGACCCGGTGCTGGGCCGCGCCGCGCGCCGCTGTTTCGCCGCCGCCCTGGACGCCCTGCCCCGGCTGGGCGCCGACGCGCTCGTCCCGGCCGTGGACGCCTACGCCGGGCGCTTCGTCGAACGCGGCCGCTGCCCGGCCGACGAGCGCGCCGGCCACCCCCCGAAACCCGACGTGTTCACGGCCGTGCCGGGCACCGCGTCGCCCGCCCCGGCCACTGAGGAGGAACCCACGTGGACCTGAAGGAACGGATCGCGGCGGAACTGATCGCCGCGCGCGACCGGAGCGTCGGCCTCACCCTGGAGGCGCTCGAGGACCCGGACCTGATGGTGCAGGTATCGCCGCTGATGTCCCCCCTGGTCTGGGACCTGGCGCACATCGGCAACTACGAGGAGCTGTGGCTGCTGCGCGCCGCCGCGGGCCAGGAGGCGATGCGCCCGGAGATCGACGACCTGTACGACGCCTTCGAGCATCCCCGGGCCGAACGCCCGAAGCTCCCGCTGCTCACCCCCGCCGAGAGCCGCGCGTACATCGACACCGTACGGGCCAAGGTGCTCGACTCGCTGGAGAAGGTGCCGCTGACCGGGCCGCTCGCGGAGGGCGGCTTCGTGTACGGGATGGTCATCCAGCACGAGCACCAGCACGACGAGACGATGCTCGCCACCCACCAGCTCCGCAAGGACGGCCCCGCGCTGCTCGGCTCCGTACCGGAGGAGCCGCCCGCCGGCGCCCCGGCGTCGGCCGGGCACGAGGTGCTGGTCGAGGCGGGCCCGTTCGTCATGGGCACCTCCGACGACCCGTGGGCGTACGACAACGAGCGCGGCGCCCACACGGTCGACCTGCCCGCCTTCTTCATCGACGTCACGCCGGTGTCGAACGCCGCGTACCTGGCGTTCATGGACGACGGCGGGTACGACGACCCGCGCTGGTGGAGCGCCGGCGGCTGGGAGTGGCGCACGCGCACTGGGAAGCGGTCGCCCGCCTTCTGGCGGCGCGAGAACGGCCAGTGGCTGCGGCGGCGGTTCGGCCGGATCGAGCCGGTGCCGCTCGACGAGCCGGTGCAGCACGTCTGCTGGTACGAGGCCGACGCCTACGCCCGCTGGGCCGGCAAGCGGCTGCCCACCGAGGCCGAGTGGGAGAAGGCGGCGAGCTGGGACCCGGAGACGGGCCGCAAGCGCCGCCTGCCCTGGGGCGACACCGGCGAGCACGCGAACCTCGGGCAGCGGATGATGCGGCCCGCGCCGGTCGGCGCCTACCCCGAGGGCGCGTCGGCGTACGGCGTGCGGCAGCTGCTCGGCGACGTGTGGGAGTGGACGTCGAGCGACTTCCACGGGTACCCGGGCTTCCGCGCGTTCCCCTACAAGGAGTACTCCGAGGTGTTCTTCGGCGGCGACTACAAGGTGCTGCGCGGCGGTTCGTGGGCGACGCACCCGCTGGCCTGCCGCACGACCTTCCGCAACTGGGACCACCCGATCCGCCGGCAGATCTTCGCCGGGTTCCGCTGCGCGAGGGACGCCGCCTGATGTGCCGCCACATCGCCTACCTCGGAGCGCCGCGCACCCTGCACGAGCTGCTGTTCGCGCCGGAGCACTCCCTGGAGCGGCAGTCGTACGCGCCGAGCATGAACGCCAACTGCGTCATCAACGCCGACGGGTTCGGCGCGGGCTGGTACGACCCCTCCCGCGCCCGGCCCGTCCGGTACCGCCGGTCCCAGCCGATCTGGACGGACCTGTCCTTCGCCGACATCGCGGAGGTCGTGCGCAGCACGTGCGCGGTGGGCGCCGTCCGCTCCGCGACGCCGGGCTTCCCGGTGGACGAGTCGTGCGCCCAGCCGTTCACCGACTTCGAGCGCCTGTTCAGCCACAACGGCGCCGTCGAGGGGTTCCCGGGCGTCGAGGCGAAGCTGCGGGAGCTCGCCGGCGACCTCGCGCCGATCCCCGACGCCCGCGCCCCCGTCGACTCGGCGCTGCTGTTCGCGCTGGCCGCCGGGCGCTGGCGGGACGGGGCGGCCCTCGCGGACGGGCTCGCGTACGCCGTCGAGGCCGTCGCCGCGCTCGCCCCGGGCCGGTACAACCTTCTGGCCGCCGACGGGCGCTCGCTGGCCGCGACCCGATGGGGCGACACGCTGTACGTCCGCCGGGGCGAGGACGTCGTCATCGCCTCCGAGCCGTACGACGAGGGGCCCGGGTGGGAGGAGGTCCCCGACCGCTCACTGGTGACGGTCGATCAGCACGGGGTACGGGTGAGCCCACTGTGACGGGCTCGACCCCACGGACGGACGAACATCGGGAGGCATACGTGGACCGCTTTCTCACTCCGGACGATCTCGGCAAGGCGCTCCGCCGGGACGTCGCGGACGGCCTGAGCGCACGGCCGAAGACCCTGCCCGCCAAGTGGTTCTACGACGAGCGCGGCAGCGAGCTGTTCGAGGAGATCACCCGGCTGGAGGAGTACTACCCGACCCGCCGCGAGCGCGAGATCCTCGCCGGCCGGGCGGGCGAGATCGCCGAGGCGACCGGCGCGGTCACCCTCATGGAGCTGGGCGCGGGCTCGGGGGAGAAGACCCGGGTGCTGCTCGACGCGCTGGGCGGCACGCTGCGCACGTACGTCCCGGTCGACGTCAGCGGGGACTTCCTCGCGCACGCGGCCGAGCGGATCGCCGCGGACCACCCGGACCTGACGGTGCGGCCGGTCGTGGCCGACTACGAACGGCACCTGTCCCTGCTGCCGGGCGGCGAGCGCCGGCTGGTGGTGTTCCTCGGCGGCACGATCGGCAACATGACCCCGTCCGAGCGGGTGTCGTTCCTCAGCGCGCTGCGCGCCACGATGAACGACGGCGACGCCCTGCTGCTCGGCGCGGACCTGGTCAAAAACGAGGGCCGCCTCGTCCGCGCCTACGACGACACGCGCGGGGTCACCGCGGAGTTCAACCGGAACGTCCTGAACGTCATCAACCGCGAGCTCGGCGCCGACTTCGTTCCCGAGCGCTTCGAGCACGTGGCCGTCTGGAATCCCGGCGATGAGTGGATCGAGATGCGGCTGCGGTCGGCCGAACGCCAGGTCGTCCACGTTCCGGCCGTCGACCTGACGGTGGAGTTCGACGCGGGGGAGGAGATGCGCACGGAGATCTCGGCGAAGTTCCGCCGGGACCGGATCGAGGCCGAGGCCGGGGCCGCGGGCCTGACGGTCGACCGGTGGTGGACCGACGAGGACGGTGATTTCTCGCTGAGTCTTGTCAGACCCGCTCTATAGGGTTGGACCCGTGGCGCAGCAACGGAAGCGAGCGACCATCCGCGAAGTGGCGAAGGCGACGGGGCTGTCGCCCGCCGCCGTCTCGTACGCGCTGCGGGGCATCCAGACGTCGGAGGAGACGCAGCAGCGGGTCCGGCAGGCCGCCGCCGAGCTGGGATACGAGGCGCACCCCATCGCGCGTGCCCTCGCCAGCGGGCGCACCGGCATGGTCGGTCTGCTGTGCGGCTCCCTCGAGGACCTCTGGCAGCAGTCGCTCGCGGTCGGCATCGGCCGGGCGCTGTTCGCCCGCGACCGCTACGCCATCATCCTCGACGCGGCCGGCGACCCCGCGCGGGAGGCCATGCTGGCGCGGCAGCTGCGCGACCAGCGCGTCGACGGGCTGATCGTGCAGCCGGTGGACCCGGCCGGCGAGGTGTGGGCCGAGCTGGGGGAGAGCCTGCCGATCGTGTCGATCGGCGACTCGCTGCGCGGCGGGCACGCGTACGGCGAGGTCGTGTTCGACAACCGTGCCGGGGTCACGCTCGCGCTGGAGCACCTGCGCCAGCTCGGGCACCGGCACGTCGCCGTGCTCACGCCCACGCGCGCCAGCACGCCCGACCGCCCCGCCGACCTGCACGTCAACGCGGAGGCCGAGCGGATCGGCATCCAGGTCGACGTGGTGACCTCGCCGCAGGCGCTGCACAGCGCGACCGAGACGGCCCTGGCGGTGCTCCGCCGGCCGGACCCGCCGACCGCGCTGTTCTGCTTCTCCGACTCGATCGCCTACGGCGTCTACGCCGCGACGCGCGAGCTGGGCCTGAGCGTGCCCGGTGACGTGTCCGTCGCGGGCTTCGACAACCACCCGATGTCCGCGCTGCTCACCCCGCCGCTGACCAGCGTCGACTGGGACATCGAGGACATCGTGCACTCGGCGGTGCGGGTCATCGTCGGCGGCATCGAGGGCAAGCCGCGCCGCCGCCGCATCGTCTGCGAGCCCAGCCTCCTCCCCCGGGAGTCGACCGGTAAATGTTCGGCTCAGTAGGCGCCGTACGCCGCGATCCGGGGGAGCAGGTCCGCGGCGGCGGCGATGTCGGTGTCGAGCGGCCGGTCCTCGACGGCCGGGTCGAGCGCGTCGGCGGCCTGGGCGTACACCTCGCCGAGCCGGTCCGGTGGCGTCCGGCCCTGCATCCGCAGCGCCCGTACCGCCGCGACGAGCTCGCAGGCCAGCGCGGTGCGGTAGGCCGTGACGACGTCGGTGGTGGCGCGCGCGGACTGGGTGGCGAAGCCGGCGTGCTCCTCGACGCCCCGCGACAGCACGGCGCTGCCGAGCGCGGCGGGGGAGGCCAGCCGCCGGATGTCGGCGATGGCCGAGTGCGCGACGTACTCCAGGATCATGATTCCGGACCCGGGTTCGCCCGGCGCCGCCTGGAACGCCTCCAGCCCGGTGAAGGACGGCTCCACGAGCGTGCCGAGCCGGGCCGCGGACAGCGCCGCGGTCTGGAACAGCGCGGCCCGCACGGAGTCCAGGGCCAGTCCCACGGACGCGGTGTGGAAGTTGCCGTTGTGCCAGACCGTACGGTTCGCGACGTCGACGAGCGGGTTCTCGGCCGCCGCGTTGATCTCGCGGACGACGATCCCCTCGGCCTGCTCGGCGACGTCCACGGCCGGGCCGTGCACCTGGGGGAACGCCCGATAGCCGTACGGATCCTGGATGCGCGCCGGGGTGACCTCCTCGGGCAGGAGACCGCGCACGGCCTCGGCGACCCGGCGCTGACCGGGGTGCGGGCAGGCCTCGTGCACGGGCGCGGCGAAGGGCTCGGCGGAGCCGCGCACGGCCAGCAGCGACAGCGCGGTCACCGGCACCGAGGCGCGCAGCAGCTCGGTCACGTCCCGGACGGCCAGCGCGGCCTCGCCGAGGGTCGCGGCGTTGGAGCTGATGAAGGCCAGCGCGTCCGTGGGCCGCAGGGCGAAGCGCGGGCCGCCCGCGCCGCCCTGCCAGGGGCGCTCGCCGATCAGGCACAGCGCGGTGGCGGCGAGCGCGGTCAGGTCGCCGGTGCCGATCGCGCCGTACGCCGGGATCGGCGGGATCAGCCAGCGGTTGATCACCTCGGCGAGAGTGCCGAGGACCTCCGGGTCGACGCCGGAGCCGCCGGCGGCGAGCTGGTTGAGGCGCACGACGAGCATCGCGCGGACGATCTCGGAGGCGAGCAGCGGCCCGGCGCCGCCGGCGTGGCTGCGCAGAAGGCGCAGGCCATGGGCGTCGTCGTCCTCGATCGTGACGTTGCGGTTGGCGCCGACGCCCGTGGTCCGGCCGTAGACGGCCTGGCGGCCGGCGACCTCGCGGGCGACCTCCCAGGCCTGCCGGGCCTGCTCCACCGCTTGTGGCGGAACTGTAACAAAGACGCCCTCACGCGCCACAGACGCTACGACCTCGCAGGTCAGGCCGCTACCGTGGACGGCTACGGATGTCGGACTCATCGGTGGAACATTACGGCAAGCAGACAAATCAGACTATCTTGACCTTTAATCCCGGATAACCCCCAGGGGCTGAGTCACTCTTGATCCAATTCGATGGCGTTACGAAGCGCTACGTCGACGGCACCGTGGCCGTCGACGACCTGACGCTGCAGATCCCCACCGGCCAGATCACCGTGCTCGTCGGGCCCTCCGGCTGCGGCAAGACCACGACACTGCGGATGATCAACCGCCTGATCGAGCCGACCAGCGGCACCATCACCATCGACGGTGAGGACGTCCGCGCCCAGGACCCCGCCCGCCTGCGCCGCGGCATCGGCTACGTCATCCAGCACGCCGGCCTGTTCCCGCACCGGACGATCGTCGACAACATCGCCACCGTCCCCTACCTCCTCGGCTGGGACAAGAAGAAGGCCCGGACCACGGCGCTGGAGCTGATGGAGCGGGTCGGCCTCGACACGAAGATGGCCCGGCGCTACCCGTACCAGCTGTCCGGTGGCCAGCAGCAGCGCGTCGGCGTCGCCCGCGCCCTCGCCGCCGACCCGCCCGTCATGCTGATGGACGAGCCGTTCAGCGCCGTCGACCCGATCGTGCGCAAGAGTCTGCAGGACGAGTTCATCCGGCTGCAGTCCGAACTGCGCAAGACCATCGCCTTCGTCACCCACGACATCGACGAGGCCGTCAAGCTCGGCCACACCGTCGCGGTGTTCAAGGTCGGCGGCGTCCTCGCCCAGCACTCCACGCCCGACGAGCTGCTCGCCGCGCCGGCCGACGACTTCGTCCGGGAGTTCCTCGGCGGCGAGAAGGGCCTCAAGCGGCTGCGCTTCAACCGCGACCTCGACCGGCAGGACGAGCCGGGCGTCGAGGCGGCGGAGCGATGACCCTGGCCGCCGCGGACGGCGGCGAGCCGCTGATCCGCTGGGACTGGATCGGCGACCACACCGGGCAGCTCGCCGACCTGACCGCGCACCACCTCAAACTCGCGCTGCTGCCCATCCTGTTCGGGCTCGTCGTCGCGATCCCGCTCGGCCTGCTGTGCGCGCGGTGGCGCTGGCTCTACCCGCCGACGCTCGGCGTCGCCAACGTCCTGTACGGCCTGCCGTCGCTCGCGCTGTTCATGCTGTTCATCCCCTACTTCGGCATCGGCAGCGGCGGCCGCGCGGACTTCACCATCATCGTGCCGCTGACGCTGTTCTCCCTGTCGGTCCTCGTGCCGAACGTCGTCGACGGGCTCCGCTCCGTCCCCGACCCGGTCCGCCAGGCCGCCACCGCCATGGGGTTCGGCACACTGCGGCGGCTGATCCAGGTCGAACTGCCCATCGCGGTGCCCGTCGTCATCGCCGGAGCACGCGTCGCGGCCGTGTCCTCGATCAGCCTGGTCAGCGTCGGAACCCTGATCGGCAACGGCGGGCTCGGGCAGCTCTTCGTCGACGGGTACTCCCGTGACTTCACGACGCCGATCATCGTCTCCTGCGTGCTGATCATCGCGCTCGCGCTGATCAGCGACGGGGTCCTCGTCGCCGCGCAGCGCCTGCTCACGCCCTGGGCCCGGAGGGGGACCAGATGAACCTCGCCGACCAGATCAAGGACGCCTGGACCTGGCTCACCGCCTCGGCGCACTGGAGCGGCGGCGACGGCATCCCGCACCGCCTGCTCGAACACCTCGGGTACAGCGCGCTGGCGCTCGTGATCGCCGCGCTCATCGCGCTGCCGCTCGGCGCGCTCGTCGGCCACACCGGGCGCGGCGGGTTCGCCGTCGTCACCGTCGCGAACTTCGCGCGGTCCATCCCCACGCTGGGCCTGCTCCTGCTCGTCGTCACCGTGACGTCCATCGGCCTCACCCCCGTGATCATCCCGCTGATCGCGCTGGCGACCCCGCCGATCCTCGTCAACACGTACGAAGGCGTCCGCGGCGTCGACCCCGACATCAAGGACGCCGCCCGCGGGATGGGCATGACGGGGCCCGGCATCCTTCTCAAGGCCGAGGTGCCGGTGGCCATGCCGCTCATCCTCCTCGGCCTCCGCACGGCCGCCATCCAGGTCGTCGCGACCGCCACGATCGCGGCGTACGCCGGCATCGGCGGGCTCGGCCGCTACATCGTCGACGGCCTCGCCCGCAAGGACTACCCCTCGGTCGTCGGCGGCTCGGTCCTCGTGGTCCTGCTCGCCGTCATCGTCCAGCTCGCCTTCGTCGGCATCCGCCGAGCGGTCGTGTCCCGCGGCCTGCGCAACTGAGACCGTGATGATTCAACGGAAGGAATCAGCATGATCCGCATCGTCCGGGGCGCCGCCCTCGGCGTGACCGTCGCCCTCGCGCTCGCCGCCTGCGGAGGCGGCGGCGACGACAGTGGCGGCAACCCCCTCGACCAGAAGTCCAGCGGTGGCGGCGGGGGGAACGTCGTCGTCGGCTCGGCCAACTTCACCGAGAGCCAGCTCCTCGGCGAGCTGTACGCCCAGGCCCTGGAGGCCAAGGGCGTCAAGGTCACGAAGAAGTTCAACATCGGCAGCCGCGAGGTCTACTACGACCAGGTCAAGTCCGGCGCCATCACCGTCATGCCGGAGTACAACGGCGGGCTGCTGAGCACGTCGGTCGACAAGGCCAGCAAGGCCGTGACGGCCGACCAGGTGAACTCCGAGCTGAAGGCGAAGCTGCCCTCGACGCTGGAGATCCTCGAGCCGTCCAAGGCCGAGGACAAGGACTCGGTCACGGTCAACTCCCAGACCGCCACCAAGTACCACCTGAAGTCGATCGCCGACCTGAAGGCCGTCGCCGGGCAGTTGACCATCGGCGGACCGTCGGAGTTCAAGACCCGGGAGCAGGGCATGCTCGGGCTGGAGAGCAAGTACGACCTGAAGTTCAAGAAGTTCCAGCCGTTCGACGCGAACGCCCAGACCACACTGGTCAAGCTGCTGAAGGACGACAAGGTCCAGGCCGCCGACCTGTTCACGACCGACCCGGCGATCGCGGCCAACAAGTTCGTCGTGCTGGAGGACCCGCAGAACGTCTTCAGCGCGCAGAACGTCGTGCCGCTGGTCTACAAGTCCGGCGTCAACGACACCGCCCGGGCCGCGCTCAACGCGGTCTCGGCCAAGCTCACCACCGCGGACCTGCAGACCATGCTGGCGAAGGTGAACGACGAGAAGAAGGACCCGAGCGAGGTCGCCAAGGACTGGCTCAAGCAGGCCGGCCTCGGCGGCTGAGCCCTGCCGATCAGGTACCGCGCGGCCCCTCGGTGATCGCCGAGGGGCCGCGTGACCCGGGTGAGAGGAAGGGCGCGTGGGGGTGAGCGCACGCGAACAGGCGCAGTGGACCAGGGCGCGGCTCGGCCGGGGCGGGCCGCCGGTGGACCTGCTCACCGCCCGCTTCGACAGGCACGTCTACGCCCCGCATACGCACGAGGAGTTCGCCATCGGCGTCTGCGTCGGCGGGGTGGAGTCCATCGACTACCGCGGCGGCCGGATCCATACCGGCCCGGGCTCCATCGTCGTCCTCGCGCCCGGCGAGATGCACACCGGTGGTCCGGCGACGCCCATCGCCGGTTACGCCTACCGCGCCCTGTACGCTCACCCCGCCCTGCTCGCCGACGGCATCCGCGGCGTCCCGCACTTCCGCGAGCCGCTCGTCGACGACCCCGAACTCGCCGAGGCCCTGCGCGTCGCGCACATCGGCCTCGTCCGCCACCCCGACCCGCTGGAGGCGGAGTGCCGCCTCCCCTGGCTGCTGACCGCGCTCGCCCGCCGGCACTCCACCGCCCGGCCGGCCGGCGGCACGGTCCCGGGCGCCGCCCGGATCGCCCGTACCGTCCGTGACCGTCTGGCCGACGACCTCACGGCCCCACCGTCGCTCGCCGGTCTCGCCGCCGAGCTGGGCCTGTCCCGCTACCAGCTCCTGCGCGCCTTCCGCGCGGCGATGGGGGTCCCGCCGTACGCGTGGCTCGCCCAGCACCGCGTGACGAGGGCCCGCGTGCTCCTGGAGTCCGGGCTGCGCCCCGCCGAGGTGGCCGCGCTCGTCGGTTTCGCCGATCAGGCGCACCTGACCCGGTGGTTCCGGCGGGTGCTGGGGGTGACCCCGGCGGCCTACCGCGCCGGCGTGGCAGGGGCGGCGTAGCCGTACCGGCGTGGCGGAGGCGGCCGGCGCGCACCGTGGCAGGAGGGGTCCGGCCGCAACAGCGTTCAAGACGGCGCCCGCCGTCCCGGCCGATACTCGCCGCATGACTGCACGCGGCTGGTCCCTCTTCTCCCTGATGGGAGTGGTCTGGGGCATCCCCTATCTGATGATCAAGGTGGCGGTGGACGCGGTGTCCCCGTTCACGGTGGTGTTCACGCGCTGTGCGCTCGGCGCCCTGTTGCTGCTGCCCTTCGTGCTCCGGCAGGGCGGCCTCGCCCGCACCGTGCGGGCGCACTGGCGTCCCCTGCTGGCCTTCGCGTGCGTCGAGATCATCGTCCCCTGGTTCACCCTCAGCGACGCCGAGCGCCATCTGTCCAGCTCCACGGCGGGCCTGCTGATCGCGGGCGTGCCGATCGTCGGAGTGGTCGTGGCCCGCTTCTTCGGCGACACGGACCGGCTCGGACCCCGGCGGGCGGCCGGCCTGGCGGTGGGCCTCGCGGGCGTCGCGGTCCTCACCGCACCGCACCTGACCGGCGGTGACGCCCGCTCCCTCGTCGAGGTGCTGCTGACCGTGATCGGGTACGCCACGGCCCCGCTGATCGCCGCCCGCCACCTGAAGGGCGTCTCCTCACTCCAGCTCACGACCGCCTGCCTGGCCCTGTCCGCCGTGGTCTACGCGCCCGCGGCCGCCGTCACCGCTCCGTCCGCCATGCCGTCCGCCACGGTCCTGGCCGCCCTCGCCGGTCTCGGCGTGGTGTGCACCGCGGTCGCCTTCGTGGCCTTCCTGGAGCTGATCAAGGAGGCGGGTCCGGCTCGCGCGACCGTCATCACGTACGTCAACCCGGCGGTCGCGGTGGCGGCCGGGGCGGTGTTCCTCGGCGAACGGCTGACGCCCGGAATCGTCACCGCCTTCGCCCTGATCCTGGCCGGCTCGGTTCTGGCGACGGCGGGCCCCGTCGCCGCCGATGAGCCGGGCGACGGGTCCGACGCCGCCGGCGGGGCCAATGCGCCGCGTGCGCCCGAGGCTCTGATCGGCACGGCCGACGAGTCCGGCTGACGGCCAGGTCGAGCTCCCGTGCCGCGTCGTCACCACGCGCGGAGCCGGTCGCGGAGGGTTCGCGCGACCCGTCCCATCAGCGCCTCGGCCTCGGGCTGGTGCAGGGCCGGCACCCGCGACTCGGTGAGCGCCGCGACGCCGAACACGCGGCCGTCGGCGTGCTCGACCACCCCGACCTCGTGACGGAGGTTGAGGAGCGTCCCGGTCTTGGAGGACCAGCGGGTCGCGTCGGACCGGAAGTCGGGTGCGAGGCGCTGCCGCAGCAGGTTGTCGCCCATGAGCTCCCGGACCCGCGCGGCGACGTCCGGGTCGATCTTCGACGGTGTCCACAGCGCCTGCAGCAGGTCCAGGTACGCCCGCGCGGACCCGGAGTTGGCGAGGGTGACGTCGAGCTGGGGGATGCGGTGGCCCCGACCGGTCGTGCCCGCCTCGATCGCCAGGACGTGCGCGAAGTGCACGTCCTCGGGAGGCAGCAGTTCGGCGAGGGTCTCGGTCAGCTCGTGGATCGTGTGCCGTACCGTGACGCCGCGCACGCCCAGCTCCTGCAGGATCGCGGCGACCCCGGCCGGCGGCGTCAGGGCGAACAGCGCGTCCGTCGCGGCGTTGTCGCTGACGGCCACGCTGAGGTAGAGCAGGTCGTCGACGGCGACCCGGGTGGGATGCCGGAACCTGCTCAGCCCGTTCGGCCCCGGAGACGCGTCACCCGGCTCGATCGAGATCCGCGCGGAGCCGTCGAGCTCGCCGCGCCGGATGCGCTCGAGGGTGGCGACGGCGAGGGGGATCTTCACCAGGGAGGCGACCGGGAACTCCAGGTCCGGATCGATGCCGAGCTCGTCCCCGGAGTGCAGGTCCCGGACCAGGAACGACCCGCTCAGCCCGCCCTCGTCCAGTGTCCGTCGCAGGTCACGCAGCAACCCCTCGACGCTCGTCACCGTGCCGGGCCTCCCTCGGTCTCATCGGTGCCCAGGCAGCGGCCGATCTCCTCGCGCAGCCGCGTCCGGACCCGCTCGGCGTCGTCGCCGATCGCGGCGGCCACGTCGAAGCCCCGCCCGACCCGGACGTCACCGATCGGACGCCAGTGCAGCCCGAGCTCTGCGGCCTGGCGCGGCGAGCACAGCAGGAGATCGTCCGTGGCGAGTACCTCCGCCGCCGCGACGACGAGAGTACGCGCGACGGCGACCTGAGCGGGCAGCAGACCGACCGCGTCGCGGACCCGGAACAACCGGTCCCGTACGTGCGGCACGTCGTCCTCGGGCTGGATCCAGATCCGGCGCGGGCGTGCCGAGAGGCCGGTGCGGCCCGCCCGGAGGGTCTCCAGGTAGAGCGTCCGGGCGGCGGGGGCGGCGGCGCCGGCCAGCCCGAGGCGCACGGACCAGGCGCCGTCGTCCGGC
This sequence comes from Actinoallomurus spadix, assembly GCF_024055725.1. GTDB lineage: Bacteria > Actinomycetota > Actinomycetes > Streptosporangiales > Streptosporangiaceae > Actinoallomurus > Actinoallomurus spadix. Next base: position 44,475 of record NZ_JAMXMX010000017.1, read on the forward strand.
GGCGTCGCCGTCAGGGCGGCGCGGACCTCGCGGGACCGGACCAGTTCGGCGCGCTCGGCCGGTGGCGCGGGGTGGAAGTCCAGGTAGACGTCCTTACGACGGGCCTCGGCGGCGAGCACGGCCAGGTCCCGCACGGAGCAGACGCCGGGGACGGCGAGCCGCAGCGGGCTGAGCCGGGCACGCTCGGCCTCGTCCTCCATGGCCTCCGCCAGGCGGACCAGGCGCTTGGCCGACGGCAGCAGGTCGCGGCCGAACCGGGTAAGCGTGACGCGGCGCGAGGACCGGTCCAGCAGGCGCTCACCGAGGTGCCTCTCCAGGGCGGCGATCCGGCGGCTCGCCACCGACTGGGGGATCCGCGTCGCGGCGGCGCCCTCGGTGAAGCTGCCGTGTTCGCTCACGTTCACGAACGCGCGCCACGCCCCGAGAAGATCCACGACCAGAGTCTATGCCGGAACAGCATCGATTCTTCCATTCGCGTCTTTGACGGCATAGGACGCCCTCGGAAGACTCCTCGCCATGACCAGCACACGACAGGATCAGCGGTCCCTGCGCCTCCGGGCCCCCTTCGCGGCGCTCGCCGCGCTCGCCCTCGTCCCGCTGAGCGCGTGCGGCGCCGCCGGCGACGCCACGACCGCGTCGGCGAAGGCGACCGCCACGACGGTGCCCGCGGCCCAGCGGAACGACCAGGCGTTCCAGGCCCTGGAGAAGCGGTACGACGCCCGGCTCGGCGTCTGGGCGCTCGACACGGGCACGGGCAAGGTCGTCGCCTGGCGCGCCGACGAGCGGTTCGCCTACGCGTCCACGTCCAAGGTCCCCATCGTGGGCACCGTCCTGCGCCAGGACTCGATCAAACGGCTGGACCACGTGGTGAAGTACACGACGGCCGACCTCGTCACGTACTCTCCCGTGACCGAGAAGCACGTCGCCACGGGGATGACCATCCGCGAGCTGTGCGACGCCGCGCTCCGGTTCAGCGACAACACGGCCGCGAACCTGCTGTTCCGCGAGATCGGCGGCCCGAGCGGTCTCGGTGCCGCCCTGCGGCGGATCGGGGACCGCACCAGCCACGTCGACCGCGTCGAGCCGGACCTCAACAGCGCGGTCCCCGGCGACATCCGTGACACGAGCACGCCGCGGCAGTTCGGCACCGACCTGCGGGCGTACACGCTCGGCCACGTGCTGCCCACGCCCAAGCGCGACCTGCTCATCGACTGGATGCGGCGCAACACCACGGGCGACAAGGTGATCCGCGCCGGCGTCCCGGACGGCTGGACCGTCGGGGACAAGACCGGGACCGGCAGCTACGGAACGCGGAACGACATCGCCGTGGCCTGGCCCCCGCACCGTGCGCCGATCGTGATCGCGGTCCTGACCACCCACGCGGCGAAGGAGGCCGCGACCAGCGACGACCTCGTCCGCGACGCCGCAAAGGCGGTAGTCGACCGCCTGACCTGACCGGCCGCCACGCGGACGCCTGCGCCGAGGATCCCCGTTCCCGGGACGACGGCGATCCTCGGCGCCGAGCCGGACGGGTCAGCCCTTGACCGTCAGCAACGGCCGGAGCTCGGCGACGGGGTCGGCGACGCCCGCGCGGCTCAGGCTGGAGACGACCGGCCCGATGTCCTTGTAGACCCAGGGCGCCTCCTGCTTGAGGTCGCGGCGCCACGCGGCCATCACGTCCGACCGGCGGGTGAGGGCCGGATCCCGGTGGTCGAGCGGCGTCACGACCCGGAACTCCCGCAGGAAGGCGTCCAGGTCGGCGTCGTTCCCGCGTGAGGCGGCGCCGCGGGGAACGCGCCGGCCCGCGCCGTGGCAGGCGCTCACCAGCGTCCGTGGATTCCCGTGCCCGCGCAGGACGTAGCTCGCCGCGCCCATCGAACCGGGCACGATGACGGGCTCGCCCCACAGGGCGTACGGGCCGCCCGCCGCCTCGGCGTACCCACCCGCCGGGGTCGCGCCCTTCCGGTGCACCACACGGTCGACCGGTTATCCGGCGTCAGGCGGGGGCGTGGCCGGAGAGGCGGCGGGTGAGCTCCGCGGCGGCCTCCCGTACGCGGGCGGCGAGGTCCGGCCACTCCGCCTCGTCGTGGGTCTCGCGGCGGAAGGTCACGGCCATCGCGGCGGCCGGGCGGCCGACGTGGTCGAAGCTGCACGCGGCGATGCTGGCGAAGCCGTCGGTCACGTGCCCGTCCTCGACGGCCCAGCCGCGCCGCGCGTCCTCGGCGAGCGCGCGCCGCAGCTCGCGCAGCGACCGCGGCCCGGCGCCGGTCCGGGTCACGAACTCACCGGGGAACAGCGCGCGGACCTGCGCGGCCGGAAGGTGCGCCAGCATGGACCGGCCGCTCGCGGTGAGGTACGCCGGGAGCCGGACGCCGACATCGGTGACGAGCGTCGCGTGGTGCCGTGGCTGCTCCTTCAGCAGGTACAGCGTCTCGGCGCCGTGCAGGACGCCGAGCTGGCCGATCTCCCCGAGCCGGTCCACGAGGCGTACGAGGAGGGGGCGGGCGAGCCGTTCGAGCGGACCCTGCCGCAGGTACGCCGAGCCGATCTCGAACGCCGTCACGCCGAGGCCCCACAGCCGGTCCTCGGGAAGATAGGTGACGAAGCCGTCCTCGGCCATGGCGGTGAGCAGGTGGTACGTGCTGGACCTCGGCAGGGACAGCTCGCGGGCGATGGCGGACGCGGCGAGCGGCCGGGCCGAGGACGCCAGGAGGCGGAGAACGGCCAGCGCGCGCCGCGCCGCGGGCACCTGTCCGGCCACCGTCCTCACCCACCTCTCCGCACAAGAGTCTCGCATCTCAGACACGACCGCCGCCCCCCGGTCTCCGCCATGGGGACCGGTCGAGTGCAATGGGGACATGGATACGACGACTGGTGCGTGTGTCGAGGTCGGAGTGGGGCCGCTCGCCTTCGACCAGGTCGTGGCCGTGGCCCGCCACGGTGCGCGGGTCGCGCTGACCGACGAGGCGCTCAAGGCCATCGCCGCCGCCCGTGCGCACGTCGACGAGCTCGCCGCCCGGCCGACGCCCGCGTACGGCATCTCCACCGGGTTCGGCGCGCTGGCCACCCGGCACATCCACGAGGACCTGCGGGCCCGGCTCCAGCTGAACATCGTCCGCTCGCACGCCGCCGGCTCCGGTCCGGAGGTGGAGGCCGAGGTCGTCCGGGCGATGATGCTGCTGCGGCTGAGCACGCTCGCCACCGGCCGTACCGGAGTGCGTCCCGTGACCGCCGAGACCCTCGCGGCCCTCCTGAACGCCCGGATCACGCCCGTCGTGTACGAGTACGGCAGCCTCGGCTGCTCCGGAGACCTGGCGCCGCTCTCGCACGTGGCCCTCGCGCTGATCGGCGAGGGCGAGGTCCGCGACGCCGAAGGGCGGCTGCGGCCCGCCGCCGAGGCGCTGGCCGAGGCCGGGATCGCACCGCTGAGCCTCGTCGCCAAGGAGGGCCTCGCGCTGCTCAACGGCACCGACGGCATGCTCGGCATGCTCGTGCTGGCCATCGAGGACCTGCGCCGCGTCCTCACGGCCGCGGACGTCGCGGCCGCCATGAGCGTCGAGGCGCAGCTCGGCACCGACCGGGTGTTCGCCGCCGACCTGCAGGAGCTGCGGCCGCACCCGGGCCAGGCCGTCAGCGCCGCCAACCTGCGGGCGCTGCTCGCCGACTCGGCGATCATGGAGTCGCACCGCGGCCCCGACTGCACGCGCGTGCAGGACGCGTACTCGCTGCGCTGCTCGCCGCAGGTGCACGGCGCCGCCCGTGACACCCTGGAGCACGCCGCCCTCGTCGCCTCCCGCGAGCTGGCCGCCGCGGTCGACAACCCGGTCGTGCTGCCCGACGGGCGCGTCGAGTCGAACGGCAACTTCCACGGCGCGCCCGTCGCGTACGTCCTGGACTTCCTCGCCATTCCCGTCGCGGACGTCGCCTCGATCTCCGAGCGCCGTACCGACCGGATGCTCGACCCCGCCCGTTCGCACGGGCTGCCGGCGTTCCTCGCCGACGACCCGGGCGTGGACTCCGGGCACATGATCGCGCAGTACACCCAGGCGGGCATCGTCTCGGAGCTGAAGCGGCTCGCCGTCCCGGCGAGCGTCGACTCGATCCCCAGCTCCGCCATGCAGGAGGACCACGTCTCGATGGGCTGGAGCGGGGCCCGCAAGCTGCGGCGGGCCGTCGACGGCCTGACCCGTGTCGTCGCCATCGAGATCCTGACCGCCGCCCGCGCGCTCGACCTGCGGGCGCCACTGCGGCCCGGCCCCGCCACCGGCGCGGTCGTCGCCGCCCTGCGCGCCCGGGTGCGCGCGCCCGGCCCCGACCGCTACCTGGCGCCGGAGATCGCCGCCGCCGTCGACCTGGTCCGCGACGGATCCCTCGTCGCCGCCGCCGAATCCGTCACCGGCCCGCTGGCCTGAGTAAGGAGATCACACGATGGGTCCTCGTCCCGTACGCGCGCCGCGCGGCACGACGCTGAGCGCCAAGGGCTGGCAGCAGGAGGCCGCCCTGCGCATGCTCATGAACAACCTCGACCCGGAGGTCGCCGAGCACCCCGACGAGCTGATCGTCTACGGCGGGTCCGGCCGGGCCGCGCGCTCGTGGGACGCGTTCGACGCGATGGTCCGCTCGCTGCGCTCCCTGGAGGCCGACGAGACGCTGCTCGTCCAGTCCGGCAAGCCGGTCGGCGTCATGCGCACCCACGAGTGGGCGCCGCGCGTGCTCATCGCCAACTCCAACCTCGTCCCGCAGTGGGCGACCTGGGAGGAGTTCCGGCGGCTCGAGGCGCTCGGGCTCACGATGTACGGCCAGATGACGGCCGGGTCGTGGATCTACATCGGTACGCAGGGCATCCTTCAGGGCACGTACGAGACGTTCGCGGCGGTGGCCGCCAAGCGGTTCGGCGGCTCCCTCGCCGGCACGATCACGCTGACCGCCGGGCTCGGCGGCATGGGCGGCGCGCAGCCGCTCGCCGTCACCATGAACGGCGGCGTCGCGATCTGCGTCGAGTGCGACCCCTCCCGCATCGACCGCCGCGTCGAGCACCGGTACTGCGACGTGCGCGCCGACGACCTCGACGAGGCGCTGCGCCTGGCCGTCGAGGCCCGCGACGCCCGGCGGCCCCTGTCCATCGGCCTGCTCGGCAACGCCGCCGACATCGTCCCGCAGCTCCTGGCGATGGGCGCGCCGATCGACATCGTGACCGACCAGACCTCGGCGCACGACCCGCTGACGTACCTGCCGCGCGGCGTCGCGTTCGAGGACATGGCCGACGCGCGCGCCAAGGACCCCGAGGGCTTCACCACGCGGGCCCGCGAGTCGATGGCCGCGCACGTCGAGGCCATGGTCGGCTTCCAGGACGCCGGCGCGGAGGTCTTCGACTACGGCAACTCGATCCGCGGCGAGGCACAGCTCGCCGGGTACACCCGCGCGTTCGACTTCCCCGGCTTCGTCCCCGCCTACATCAGGCCGCTGTTCTGCGAGGGCAAGGGCCCGTTCCGCTGGGCGGCGCTGTCCGGCGACCCGAAGGACATCGCCCGGACGGACCAGGCGATCCTCGACCTGTTCCCGGAGAACGAACAGCTCGCCCGCTGGATCCGGATGGCGGGGGAGAAGGTCCACTTCCAGGGCCTGCCCGCGCGGATCTGCTGGCTCGGCTACGGCGAACGCGACCGCGCCGGCCTGGAGTTCAACAAGCTCGTCGAGACCGGGGAGATCAGCGCGCCGATCGTCATCGGCCGCGACCACCTCGACTCCGGCAGCGTCGCCTCGCCGTACCGCGAGACCGAGGGCATGGCCGACGGCTCCGACGCGATCGCCGACTGGCCGCTGCTGAACGCCCTGGTCAACGCCTCCTCTGGTGCGTCCTGGGTGTCGATCCACCACGGCGGCGGCGTCGGCATCGGCCGGTCCATCCACGCCGGGCAGGTCTCGGTGGCCGACGGCACGCCGCTCGCGGCTCAGAAGCTGGAGCGCGTACTGACCAACGACCCGGGCATGGGCGTCATCCGGCACGTCGACGCCGGGTACGACCGCGCCACTGAGGTCGCGGCCGAGCGCGGCGTCCGCGTCCCGATGAACGAGCAGTAGATCGAGGTTCCCGCCGCTCCGCCCACGCCGGTGGGCGGAGCGGCACCCGCGTGAGGAGAGGCGATGGGCTACGAAGAGATGTGGCGGGACCTGCTGCCGATCGGGCGCGTCTCCGGCGGCGGGTACCGCCGGTTCTCCTGGACGGCCGCCGACCGGGAGTGCCGCGCCTGGTTCACCGAGGAGGCGGGCCGGCGCGGCCTGACCGTCGAGGAGGACCGCAACGGCAACCTCTTCGCCTGGTGGGACGTACCCGGTGAGCGCCGGGACGCCGTCCTGACCGGCAGCCACCTGGACTCCGTGCCGGACGGCGGCGCGTTCGACGGACCGCTCGGCGTCGTCTCGTCGCTGGCCGCGATCGACGTTCTGCGCGAGCGTGGCGTCACCCCCGCCCGGCCGCTCGGCATCGCCGTCTTCGCCGAGGAGGAGGGCGCCCGGTTCGGCGTCGCCTGCCTGGGCTCCCGCCTGCTGACCGGCGCGATCGACCCCGTACGGGCCCGGGGCCTGCGCGACGCCGATGGGACCACCTGGGCCGACGCGATGGCCGCCGACGGCTGTGATCCGGACGCGATCGGCCCCGACCCCGACCTGCTCGCGGGCATCGGCTCCTTCGTCGAGCTCCACGTCGAACAGGGCCGCGCCCTCGACGTGCCCGTCGGCGTCGCGAGCGCGATCTGGCCGCACGGCCGCTGGCGGTTCGACTTCACCGGCCAGGGCAACCACGCCGGCACCACGCTGCTGCGGGACCGCCGGGACCCGATGCTGCCGTTCGCGCGGACCGTGCTGGCCGCCCGCGACGCCGCGGCCCGCCACGAGGCCGTCGCGACCATGGGCAAGGTCCACGTCACCCCCAACGGTGTCAACGCCATCCCCTCCCTCGTACGGGCCTGGCTCGACACCCGCGCCCCCGACGACGACGCCGTGCGCGCGACCGTCGCCGAGATCCACGCCGCCGCGGAGAAGGCCGCCGGCGAGCACGGCGTCGAGGTCGCGCTTTCCGAGGAGTCCTACACCCAGGTCGTCGGCTTCCACGCCGAACTGCGCGACCGGCTCGCCATGACGCTCGGCGGCGCGCCCGTCCTGCCGACCGGCGCCGGGCACGACGCGGGGATCTTGTCCGCGCACGTCCCGACCGCGATGCTGTTCGTACGCAACCCCACCGGCGTCTCGCACGCCCCCGAGGAACACGCCGAGACCGGCGACTGCCTCACCGGCGTCGAGGCGCTCGCCGCCGTCCTGGAGGACCTGCTCTCGCCATGAGACTCCACGCCGAACACGCCTGGCTCGGAGACCGCGTCGCGGCCGACGTCCTCATCGAGATCGCCGGGGAGCGGTTCGTCCGGATCACCCCGGGCGTGCCGGCACCGCCGGACGCCGAGCGCCTGCCCGGCCTGACGCTGCCCGGCATGGCCAACGTGCACTCCCACGCCTTCCACCGCGCCCTGCGCGGACGGGTCCAGGCCGGTGGAGGCACCTTCTGGACCTGGCGCACCCACATGTACGAGGTCGCGGCCCGGCTCGACCCGGACTCCTACCTCGCGCTGGCCCGCGCGGTGTACGCCGAGATGGCCCTGGCCGGGATCAGCTGCGTCGGCGAGTTCCACTACCTTCACCACGGCCCGGGCGGCACCCCCTACGCCGACCCGAACGCCTTCGGCGAGGCGCTCCTGCAGGCCGCCCGCGAGGCCGGCATCCGGATCACGCTCCTCGACGCCTGCTACCTGACCGGCGGCATCGGCAAGGATCTGGAAGGGCCGCAGCTCCGGTTCGGCGACGGCACGGCCGACGCCTGGGCCGACCGGGTCTCGCGGCTGCGCGCGGACGACCACGCCCGCGTCGGCGCGGCCCTCCACTCCGTACGCGCCGTCCCCGCCGACCAGATCCGCACCGTCGCCCAGTGGGCCCGCCGGCTCCGCGCCCCGCTCCACGTCCACCTGTCCGAGCAGCCCGCCGAGAACGAGGCGTGCCTCGAGACGTACGGCATGACGCCGACGCAGCTGCTGGCCGACAAGCGGGCGCTCGGCGGCCGGACCATCGCCGTCCACGCCACTCACCTCACCGCCGAGGACATCGGCCTGCTCGGCGCCAGCCAGAGCGGCGTGTGCATGTGCCCCACCACCGAACGCGACCTGGCCGACGGCATCGGACCCGCCCGCGGCCTGGTCACCGCCGGATCGCCGCTCTCCCTCGGCTCCGACCAGCACGCGATGATCGACCTGTTCGAGGAGGCCCGCGCCGTCGAACTCGACGAGCGGCTCCGCACCCGCAGGCGCGGTCACTGGACCGCCGGGGAACTCCTGGCCGCCGCGACGTGCAACGGCCACTCGGCGCTCGGCTGGCCGGAGGCGGGCCGCATCGAGCCCGGCTCGTACGCCGACCTCGTCACCGTCGATCTGGACTCCGTACGCCTCGCCGGCGCCGCCCCGGACCACCTCGCCGAGTCGGCCGTCTTCGCCGCCTCACCCGCTGACGTCCGCCACGTCATGGTCTCCGGCCGGCAGATCGTCCGCGACGGCCACCACCTGCTGATCGACGACGTCCCCACCGCCCTGTCCCGAGCGATCGCCGCCCTGACCACCTAGTCGCGACAGCGGTCTTGTATTTCAGACGGTGGTCACGTGCCGCGTGCCGGGAGGTCGCGGCGAAGGTGCGATGCTGGCGGGGAGAGGGAGGTGTGCGTGAGCATTGTGATCACGAACATCGGGGAGCTCGTCGGGGCCGACGCGGAGCGGTGGGTGATCGAGGACGCCGCGCTCGTCATCGACGGTGACCGGATCGCCTGGGCCGGAACGGCCGCCGCCGCGCCGGCCGCGGACGAGGCGGTCGACGCGGGCGGACGGGCGGTGCTGCCCGGGTTCGTCGACTCCCACGCCCATCTGGTCTTCGCGGGGGAGCGAGCGGAGGAGTTCGCCGCGCGGATGAGCGGCCGGCCGTACGCCGCCGGCGGCATCCGGACGACCGTCGCGAAGACCCGCGGCGCGTCCGACGACGAGCTGCGCGCCAACGTACGGCGGCTGGTGGCGGAGATGGCCCGGCAGGGGACCACGACGATCGAGTGCAAGTCGGGGTACGGGCTGACCGTCGCCGACGAGGAGCGCGCGGTGCGGATCGCCGCCGAACTGGTCGACGAGGTCACCTACCTCGGCGCGCACGTCGTTCCGAACGGGACGGACGCCGGCGACTACGTCCGGCTCGTCGCGGGGGAGATGCTGGAGGCGTGCGCGCCGTACGCGCGGTGGATCGACGTCTTCTGCGAACGCGGGGCGTTCGACGCCGACCAGACGCGGGAGATCCTGTCGGCGGGCAGGGCCGCCGGACTGGTCCCGCGCCTGCACGCCAACCAGCTCGGCCACGGGCCGGGCGTCCGGATCGCGGTGGAGTACGACGCCGCGTCGGCCGACCACTGCACGTTCCTGTCGGACGACGACGTGGCCGCGCTGGCGGACTCGGAGACGGTGGCGACGCTGCTGCCCGGCGTGGAGTTCTCCACGCGTCAGCCGTACCCCGACGCCCGCCGTCTCCTCGACGCCGGTGTGAAGGTCGCGCTGGCGACCGACTGCAATCCAGGGTCCTGCTACACCTCGAGCATGGCGTTCTGCGTGGCCCTCGCGGTCCGGGAGATGCGCATGACGCCGGAGGAGGCGGTGCGGGCGGCCACGGAGGGCGGTGCCCGGGCCCTGCGGCGGGCCGATGTGGGGCACCTGCGGCCCGGGGCGCGCGCCGACGTGCTCCTGCTCGACGCCCCCTCGCACATCCATCTCGCCTACCGGCCGGGAGTGCCGCAAGTGGCCCGGGTATGGCGGACCGGACTGCCGGTCTGACTATTCAGAAACCATTCGTGTCAATTATCTTAGTCATTGATCTTGCTAAGTAAGACGCCGCCGAGGCGGCCCGAGGTGGCCATGCCACGATGCGGGATTGACTGTTAACGCTTCGTCATTCACTCTTGGGGGAATCGCCCCCAGCCCCTCGGGAGCCTCCTGATGTACCTGCGTGGCCACCTACTGCCTGAAACCCGTCTCTCACGGTCGGTCGCCGACCGCATGTCCTTCTGAGCCGGCGTACGAAAGGCTTTCACCGAGCCCGGGGAATTCATCGGCTCGGTGGAGTCAATAATGCCAAGAGGCGGGAATGATACGCGTTCTCATCGTGGAGAATACGAACCTGGTCCGTGGCGGGCTCGTCGCCCTGCTCAACGCCCAGCCTGACATGTCGGTCGGCGCCGCCTTAGATTCCGCGGACAAGGCACTGCCCACCGCCCTGGAGACCGACCCCGACGTGGCCCTGATCGGCACGGGCCTGGCAGGAGGAGATGGCTTCGCGGTCGCGCGCGCGTTGCACGACGAACTGCCCTCCTGCGGCATCCTGATCATGGCCGACCGCCGCCGGCCGGGCGACCTGCGTCGGGCGGTGGCCGCCGGGGTGATGGGGTACCTCCTCATCGACACCCCGCCGGAGGACCTCGCCGACGCCGTCCGGCGGGTCGCGCAGGGCGAGCGGGTGATCGACGCGGAGCTGGCCTTCGCCGCCCTCGAGACCGTCGAGAGCCCTCTCACCGACCGTGAGCTGGACGTCCTGCGGCTCGCCGCGCAGGGGGCGTCATCCGCCGAGATCGCGGATCACCTCTTCCTGTCGGTCCGCACCGTCCGGAACCACATGTCGCGCATCATCGGGAAGGTAGGCGCGCGCAACCGGGTCGACGCCATCCGCATCGCCGGCGACGCGGGCTGGCTCTGAGCGGTCGCCGTTCGCACGGCCGGCGACGCGTGCCGGCTGTGAGCGGTCGCCGTTCGCGTCGCCGGCGACCTGGGCCGGTTCCGAGCCGTCCGCCGCCCAGTGCCCGTGCAGGTCGCGGTACGGCTCGCAGCGGGTGAGCAGGTCCTCGTGGCCGCCGAGCCAGGCCCGCGTGCCGTCGAGCATGAGCACGCGGCGGGCGCGCCGCGCCGAGGTCATCCGGTGCGCGATGACGATGAGGGAACCGGGCCGCGCGGCGAAGGCCGCCTCGGCGCGCTCCTCCGCCGCCGCGTCGAGATGGCAGGTGGCCTCGTCCAGCAGGACGAGCCGCGCCGGGGACAGGTAGGTGCGGGTCAGCGCGACGAGCTGGCGTTCCCCGGCGGACAGCGTGGCCGGGTCGATCCGCGCGTCGTATCCGCCGAGGCGTTCGGCCAGGGCCGTCAGGCCGACGGCGTCCGCGGCGGCGTCGAGCTCGGCGTCGCCCGGAGGCGCGGTGTCCGCCCGCAGGTAACCCAGGTTGTCCCGCAGCGTGCCGCCGAAGACGTACGCCTCCTGCGGGATGAGCGCGCGGAACTCCGGCGCGACCTGCGAGGCGGGCGTGCCGCCCAGGAAGACGGTGCCGCGCGAGGGAGTGAGCAGCCCGGCGACGAGCAGGGCCAGCGTCGACTTGCCGATGCCGCTCGGGCCGACGATCGCGAGGTGGTCGCCGTCGGGCACCGTCAGGGACAGGTCGTCGATCACCGGCTCGGCGTCCGGCCCGTACGCGAAGGTGACCCGGGACAGCCGCAGGTCACCGCCGCCTCCGGCCGGGCGAGGCACGGCGGGGACCTCGCCGGTCTCGATCAGGCGGCCGAGGGTCACCGCCAGGCGCAGGCCGCTGCCGCCCAGGCCCCGGATGGCGGTGTGCAGCGCGGGGGTGAGCCCCTGCAGGACGTACGTCAGCGCCCCGAGTACCGCACCCGGTGTCGCGCCGTGCCGCAGCAGCCACGGCGCGGCGGCGACGATCGCCAGGAGCGGCAACCGGCCGCCGACGGCCAGCGCGATCGTACGTCCGGCGGCGATCCGGGCGACGGACCGGGCCGCCGCCGCCTGAGCGTCGATCAGCCGCCCGATCTTGGCGGACCTGGCGTCCTCCGCGCCGCAGGCGACGATGTCGCGGAGACCGGTGGCCAGCGCGGTCGAGGACCCGGCGATCCGCTCCTCGGCGAGGATGAGGTCACGCTGGCGGGCCATGGCCCGCGACACCATGCCGAGGAACAGGCCGAGCCCCAGCGCGACCGGTGGCACGACGAGGAGGAGCGTCACCGGCAGCAGGGCCGACAGGCCGATCAGCGCGCTCGCCAGCGTGAACACGAATCCCCGGATGACGACCAGCAACCCCGCGAAGGTGTCGCGGACGATCTCGACGTGCTGGGTGAGCCGGGCGACGGCGGCGTCACCCGGGCGGCCTGTGCGGACGGCCTCGTGGACGGCGCCGCGGACGACCTGGCGGACCAGGGCGTCCCGGAGCGGTTCGACGATTCCGGCCAGCGGCCGGTACGCCGCCGCGCTGCCGACCGCTCCCGCGGCGGCGGCGACGGCCAGCGCGGCCAGCCAGGCCAGTCCCGTTCCCGTGCGGTGGGTCAGGAACGCGTCGGTGGCGCCCGCGACGGACCGGCCGAAGACGAGGACGGGTGCCGCCTCGACCGCCGACCAGACCGCGAGCAGCGTCGCCTCACGCGGACGGCGGCGTACCGCGCCGGCCAGCACCCGGCCGCCGCTGAGACGTCTCCGCCGCCGTGACATCAGCGGAACACCGCCCGGTACTCCGGGTCGGCCCACAGCTCCCGGTGCGGGGCGCAGGCGCGGATCCGGCCGCCGTCGAGCCAGGCCACCAGGTCGGCGCGGGCCGCCGTCGTCACGCGATGCGCGATGATCAGCCGGGTGCGGGGGTCGCGCGTGAGAATGTCCCCGATCCGCATCTCGGTGACGGTGTCGAGGCTGGAGGTGGCGTCGTCGAGGACGAGCACCGTGCCGGGGTGGGCGAAGGCCCGGGCCAGGCCCAGCCGCTGCAGCTCACCGCCGGAGAGCGGGGCGGCGTCCGGGGGAGTGCCGTAGCCGGCGGGCAGGCGCCGGATGAAGCCGTCCGCCTGCGCCGCGCACGCCGCCCGCATCGCGCACGCCGCCGGCACGGCCTCGGCGGCGGCTCCGGAGCGATCCGCGGGAGGCGCGGGGGCGGTGCCGCCCGTGATCGCCTCGGCGATGGTCGCGCCGAACAGGACGGGCCGGGCGAACGCGTACCCGATCGCCCGCCGGAGCGCCGTACGGCTCAGGTCGCGCAGTGGGACGCCGTCGAGCAGGACCTCGCCCGCGTCCGGCTCGGCGAGGCGGCCGGCCAGCGCGGCCAGCAGCGACTTGCCGGATCCGGACCGGCCGACGACGGCGACGGCCCGGCCGCCGGGGACGGTCAGGTCCAGTCCGTCGAGGACCGGCGCGGCCGACACCCCGCGGAACTCCAGGCGCCCGGGCCCCTCCGGCGGTGAGGCGGTGCCGTACGCGGGCGGCTCGCGGTCCAGCACCGGAGCGAGGCGGGCCGCTCCGGCGCGGGCGCGGGCCAGCCGGCCGAGCTGGGTGATCACCGGGCCGATGTCGGCGCCCAGCCCGGCGTACTGCGTCGCGGCCAGCAACCCGCCCGCGGTCAGCCGCCCGGCGGCCACCTCCCAGCCCGCGACGGCCAGGACCGCGATCTGCAGCAGCGGAAGCGCGAGGGTGCCCCGGCCCGCGGTCGCGGCCTGCACCCGCCAGGTCGCGTGCCCGTGCTCGGCGAGCTCGGGGAGGGGCGCGAGGATCCGGGTGATCTCGCGGTCGGCCGTGCCGGCGGCCGCGACCGTCCGGTTGCCGGCCAGCGCCTCGACGAGGCGGGCGGCGATGACGCCCTGGACGGCCAGGTAGCGGCCGACGATGGCGGAGGTGTCCCGGACGAAGGCGGTCAGCACCGCGAAGATGACCGGCAGGCCCAGCGCGAACGTCAACGCGAGCCACGGGTCGAGCAGCAGGAGGGCGATCATCCCGCCGACCGGCGGCAGGACGGCCGTGATCGCGAGGACGACGGCGGACGGCGCGAGGCCCGTGTCCGCGGTGGCCGTGACGGCGCGGCTGGTCACGTCGCCCGCCGCGAGGCCGGGCGACGTGTGCGCGCCGCGCGTACTCTCGTCACCCGATCCGCCGGCGGCCCGCACCGTGGGGGAGGCGCGCCGGGCGACGCCGCAGGGCCCCTCGCCGCCTGGGCTTCGCCTCGTTCCGGCCGACGGGCCGAGGGCGAGCAGGCGGCGTACGAAGCGATGCCGCATCCGCGCGGTGGCGGCGGCCGCACTGGTCCCGATCGCGAGTTCGGTGAGGACGTCGCCGGCCGTCGCGGCGGCCACCAGCGCGGCGTACGCGAGCGGCCAGGTGGACGTCCCGCCGTCACGCAGGACGCCGTCCACGGCGAGGCCGAGGACGGCCGGCAGGAGCGTCTCGGCTCCCGCCCGTACCAAAGAGGTGACGGCGAGCAGGCTCGCCCAGGCGCCGCCGTCGCGGACAGCCCGAATCACGAGCCCACTCGCCGTCATCGGTCTCCCTGCCTTCATGGCCCGGGCCATGGTTCCCGGGGCCATTCGTCGGTCATCAGAGGCAGATCGTGATGCTGTGCGAGCTGTGGCACAGCAGGCTCAGGCTGCTGTTCGTCTCGCCGCCACCACCCGGGGTGGACTCCATGCCCTGCATGTCGAGAAGCGTCATCGTGTTTCACCTCCTCACCGTGGTCGTGTCTCCGACACCCGCGAGGGTTCTCGCGGGTTGCTCTGGTGCCGCCAGGAACGGCAGGTGGACCGGCCGGTCGTGCAGTGCCGCGCCGAGCGCGAGCAGGACGCCGGCGGTCCCGGTGCCCAGGTCCATCGAGAGCCGGAGCAGGTTCTCGCCGATGAAGGCCAGACCGCCCTGGTACGGGACGGCGTGCCAGGCCAGGTCGCGGATGTGCGCCGCCGCCCGCGGGTCGCCCAGCCGGGCGAGGTGGAGCAGCATTCCCGCGCGCCCGCTGAACAGCCCGGCCTGGGCGTAGTAGACGGACCGGGCGGCGAGGCCGATCGCCTCGCGGGCCTCGCGGAACCGCTCGTCCTCCCGGTGCGCGAGGTAGTCGTCGATGACGAGACCGATCCCCACGCTGCCGCGGCCGAGGTACGGCAGGATGCGCGATCCCTCGTCGACGTGCAGTGCGCCGTTCTTGTCGGTCACGCACCGCTGGAGGTCCAGCCGGATGGCCGTCGCGGCCAGGTCGAGAAGGTTCGGGTCGCCGGTCCGTTCGTAGAACCGGACGAACATCAGCGCGGGGCCCGCCATGCCGCGCAGCAGCCCGGGACGGGACGGTGCCCCGGTCGCCGTGACCACCTGGTCGGCGACCAATTGGGCCGCCCGCGCCGCGGCGTCCCGGAGGTCCGGTGTCTCCAGCGGCCCGGCGAGATGCTCCAGCGTGAGCGCGATACCCGGCAGCCCGCCGTACAGGTCGGTGCCGAGGCGCTCCCACCGTTCGCCGAGGCAGATGTCGACGACCTTGCCGGCGGCATCGAGGTGACCGAGGTGGGCCAGCGTGTACGCGGCGCCGTACAGGCCGTCGTACAGTCCGAGGCCGGTGCCGGGCGGCGGGGCGGTGGCGTGCTCGATCAGCCAGTCCGTGTGTTCGACCGGGCATCCGGTGACGTCCAGGGCGTAGAGCACGCCCGCCGCGCCGTACGCCAGGCCGAGGGCGGCACCGCCGAACTGCTGGATGTCGCCGGGGAAGAGCCGGTCGTCACGGTGCGGCGTGGCACTGGCCAGGATGGCCCTGCCGAGCGCCGAGCGCGTCTCCTCCCAGCCGGCCCGATCGGGGCGCAGTGCGGGGACCGTCCCCACGAGCCGGGTTCCCGTGGCGACGTCGCGGGAGATCTCGGCCACGGCGGACTCGAGGTAGCCCTCCGGCAGCGGGAACCGCTCGGCGATCACCTCGGCGAGGTGGGCGGCCTTCGTACGGTCGAGCTGGAGGATCGTGGTCAGCGGCGCGAACAGCGCGAGTTTCAGGCACGCGAGGCAGTAGTCGTCGACCGCGGTCCCTCTGCGGTCCGGTGGAGCCAGGAATCCCGGGTTGGCGAGGATCTGCCGGCCCTCGTCGGCGGCCGGTGCCGCCGTCTCGAAGTCGATCAGCGCGACGCCGTCGTCGGGGCGCACCATGATGTTGAACATGTGCAGGTCGTTGAAGACGACCCCGCGGGCGTGCACGGCCTCGACGACACGTTCGGTGCCCTCGTAGACCTTGAGCGCCCATGCCGTGTACTCGGCGACCCGGCCCGGATCGGGTTCGGGGTCGAGCAGGGGGTGCCGCTCGGCGAAGAAGGTGTTGAGCGGCCGTCCCTCGATGAACTCCTGGGCCAGGAATTCGTGGTCGCCGAGGGTGAAGTAGTCGTGCACCCGGGGGACGCCGTCGATGCCGGCGAGGCGCCGGAGCATGTCGCGCTCACGGCGGAGCCGGGTCACCGCGTCGGCGCCGTCGGCCGCCAGCCCGGCGTACGGCCGGCCCTCTTTGAGCACGACGCGTTCACCGGTCCGGGTGTCCTCGGCGGCGTAGACGCCGCCGCCGTTGGAGAAGTGCAGTGCCTCGGTCACCCGGTACGGCAGGCCGGCCATCGTCACCGCGTTGCGGGCGTCGAGGTGCGGTCGCAGGAAGCCGGGTACGGTCACCCAGTCCGGTATCCGGAAGACCGGGTCACGGCGGTCGGGCACGAGCCGTCCCTCGCCGTCCTCGATGGCGGAGACGAGCCGTCCGTCCTCGTCCTTGCAGTGGCGCTCGGCGAAGCCGCCGTAGCGTACGTACAGCGGGCCGTTCCCGATCCGCAGGTCGGTGAGGATGTACGGGCCGGGCTCGCCGGCGAGGAGTTCGCCGAGTTCACGCAGGATCTGCTCGAGTTCGGCCTCGTCTCGCGGATAAATGGTGACGAGTTTCCCGCTTCCGCCGCGTCCCGCGTATTTGGCGTTACGCATCAAAAGGACGTCGGCGCTACGCAGGTGCTTGAAGGAGATCGTCCTGGGAACGCAGTAGTCTCGGACCCGTACGAGCACGTCTTCGGCGTTCTCGTGACACGCCGCCACGTGTATCTTCCAGCCCTGTTGCGGGATCTCCTGAGCCGGCGGGACGTAGACCAGCCATTCGCTGCGGCGGATCCGCTGCCATCCCTCGGGAAGGGGCTCGTCGGCGATGGCGAAAGCCGGGCGCTCCTGACCGTCCATGACGTCATAGAAGAGCCTGTCTTTCTGGCAATACAGCTCGTACTGCTTTTCCACCGCTGCGTCCTCTGCTCGGGAGTGGGCCGGTCGGGGGAATCCCGGGCGTTACGAGAAGAAGAATGGCAGGGTGCTCGATGGGTCGCCTAGGGACAAGTATCACGAATGACTCGTGAACATGTCCTATGGCGACATGGGGCAGTGAAAGAGGATAAGTCGCCCTGCGGGACATCTACCCAGATAGATGCCTTTCCGGGAATGGCTACCCGGCGGTATCCGTGCGCGGCCGAGGCACCGGCCGGGCGGTGCGGCCGGCGGTGAACGTTCCCGTCAGCGGTATCGGCGGTTGACGCGGATCAGCGGCGGCCGTGCGGCGTCGACGTAGTCGATCGCCAGGACCTCCGCGATGAAGAGGACGTGGTCACCCGCCGGGACGCGCTGCCGGGTCTCGCACTCCAGGGCGGCCGATCCCCCCTCGATCACCAGCGCCTCGGAGCTCGGGCCCCGATGGTGGGGCTCCCCGGCGATGAGCAGCCGGGCACTCGGCCGGCCCGTCGCCGCGAACCGGCCGGCGAGCACCCGCTGAGCCGAGGACAGCACCGTCACGGCCCAGCGGTCGCACCGATGCAGCACCTCGCCGAGATACGAACCGGTGCCGACGCCGATCAGGACCATCGGCGGATCGAGGGAGACCGAGCCGAAGGCGGTCAGCGTCGTGCCGATGTCGTCGCGCCCGTCCCGGACGGTCACGACCACGACTCCGGTCGCGAACGCCGCCAGCGCCTCGGTGAAGTCGGCCGGCGTCACCTCGCCCACCGTCACGCCCCGGTAGGCCCGGCCGGCACGGGCGTCCGGCAGGCGCCCATCAGCGGATCTCCCAGGAGCCCGGCAGCAGCAGCGGGCCGCCGGAGGGCAGGCCCAGCCGCGTGGCGACCCCGGTGAGCGGTCCCCACGCGTCGACGCGCGCGCTCGCGGCCGTACGGTCGTCGCTGGACTCGGCCGGGCGCAGGCGGTCGAGGGGCGAGACGCGCGGGTAGGACCGCACCGGCGCGTCGGCGGCCAGCCCGGCCTTCTTCCTCGCCAGCTCGACCGCGTAGGACAGCCCGCCGAGCTCGTCGACCAGGCCGCGCTCGTGGGCGTCGGCGCCCGTCCACACCCGTCCCCGGGCCAGGTCGTGGACGCGCTCCGGAGACAGCCCCCGGCCCTCGGCGACCTTGCCGACGAAGTCGTCGTAGACCCGGTCGAGGAACGTGTTGACCCGTGACCACTCCTCGTCGGTGAAGTCACGCGTCGGCGCGTACATCCGGGCGTGCGCGCCGTGTTCCGCGCTGCCGAGCCCGATGCCGAGCCGGTCGAGCAGGTCACCGACGACCGGCTTGCCGAAGACGACCCCGATCGAGCCGGTCAGCGTGCCCGGCTGCGCCACGATCGTGTCGGCGGGAGCCGCAACGAAGTAGCCGCCCGAGGCGGCGACGTTGCCCATCGACACGACGACGGGCTTGCCGGCCTCGCGGGCGAGGATCACCTCGCGCCAGATGGTGTCCGAGGCGACGTACGAACCGCCGGGGCTGTCGATCCGGAACACGATCGCCTTGACCTTGTCGTCTCCGGCCGCCGCGCGGAACGCCGCCGCGATCGTGTCCGAGCCGATCGACGCGCTCTGCCCCGGCAGGAGACTGCGGCCGCTCCGGCCCAGCCGGATCTGCCCATGCCCCTGGATCAGCGCGATGACGTCCTGCTGGGGGCGGGGGATCCGCTTGCTCACCCCCTGGGCCCGGTTGTACCGGGCGACGTAGCGCAGCCGGGCCTCCGCGCCCGCCGCGGCGCGTACCTCGGCGTAGACCTCGTCACGGTAGGCGAGCCGGTCGACCAGCCCGGCCTCAAGGGCCTCCGGACCCAGGAGCGGCGCCCGGTCGATCAGCTCGCGGACGCGGTCCTCCGGCAGCCCGCGCCCGGCGGCCACACCCGCCACCAGCTGCTCGCCGATGGAGGAGACGATCCGATCGGACATCTCCCGATGCTCGGGGGTGTACGAGCGTTCCATGAAGGTGTTCGCGGCCGTCTTGTACTCGTGCCGCTTGGCGAAGCGCGGCGTGATCCCGGCCTTCTCGAGGGCCTCGTTGAAGAACGGCTCCTCCAGGGCCACGCCGGTCAGCGCCAGGTCCCCGGACGGCTGCAGGTAGATGCGCTCGAACGCGGTCGCCAGGTAGTAGGGGACCGTCCCGCGGCCGGTCTCGCCGAAGGACTCGGCCCACGCCACCGTCAGCTTCCCGGCGTCCCGGAACGCCTGGACGGCCGCCCGGAGCTCCTGGGCCACCGCAAGGCCGATCCGGTTACCGCCGATCCGCACGACGAGTGCCTTCACACGGGGGTCCGAACGGCCTTTCCGCAGCCCGCCCAGCACGTCCCGCAGATGGGCCCGGCGCATCGAGATCACCGCGGACACCGGGTCGGCGGGCGGCCCGTCGATGAGCCCGTCGGTCAGGTCCAGCTCGAGTATCAGGGGGGCGGTGCGCCGCTCCCGCGCGTCCTTCAGGAGGTCGACCACTGCTCCGGCATCCACCATGCGCCCAACCCTATGCCGCCCCGCCGGTTACCCTCACCGGTATGGGCGATGGGGACGGCTGGGTGACGTGTGACGCCGGTCATCGGCACTGGGGACGCCACGGCGCCGCCGGTCTGCTCCTGTACCACCTGGCGCCCGAGCCGCATGTGCTCCTGCAGAAACGCGCCCTCCTCTCCATCGGCGGCGGCACCTGGGGGATCCTCGGCGGCGCGCGGCACAGTCACGAGGACGCGGTCACCGGCGCGCTGCGCGAGGCCGGTGAGGAGAGCACGCTCGACCCGTCCGTCGTGCGGGTCCACGGCCTGATCGGCGAGCACCACGGCGGCTGGTCGTACGAGACGGTGATCGCGTCCGTCGCCGAACGGCCCGACGTCCGCCGGGCGTCGTTCGAGACGGCGGCCGTCGACTGGGTCCACGTCGACGAGGTGCCCGGCAGGAGGCTCTTCCCGGCGTTCGCCGATGGCTGGTCCCGGCTTCGCGCGGCGCTGGTCCGGCCGGTCCTCGTCGTCCACGCCGCGGCCCTCGACGGTACGGACGGCGGAGGAATGGGCGGCGGAGGCGCGGACCGTCTCGTTCGATGGCGCGACCGGCTGGCCGCCATCGGCCCGATCGAGAACCTCCCCGGCACCGTCGCCGACCTGTCCTACCCCGAGATCGTCCTCGCCGCCGAGGACACCGATCCCGTCCAGGGGGAGGACGGCACCGGCGTGCGGGTCGTCGCCGTACGGGACGGCGCGGAGGGGCTCGCCCGCCTCGTCGCGCCACGGGCTCCGGACGAGCACCGCGTCGTCGTCACCGGCGACACCGCGTTGCGCCGCCGCGCCGAGGAGGCGGGCGCGACGGTCGCCGGCCCGCGCTGGCTGCTCGGCCTGCTCTCCTGAGCGTTCTCCTCACCAGGGCAGCGGGCCGTTCTCGTCGAAGTTACCGCACGTGGGCCCGTCCTCGCCCAGCAGCGCCAGGTCGATGGCGACCTTCGCGCTCTGCGCCGGCGTGCGGACGCCCCGATGCCCGTTGAGGTCGGTGGCGGTGTACCCGGGCTCGCAGGCGTTCACCTTGATCGGAGTGTCCCGCAGCTCCTTGCCGTACTGGACCGTGATCGCGTTCAGCGCCGACTTCGACGACCCGTACGCGAGGTAGGACGGCACCGTCGAGTCCGGGGCCGCGTGCGCGCTGATCGACGCCAACCGGCTCGAGACGTTGACGATCCGCCCCGCGGGGGAACGCCTCAGCAGCGGCAGCAGCGCGTTGGTCACCGCCACGACCCCGAACACGTTGGTCTCGTACACGGCCCGCATCGCCGGCACGTCCGTCCCGCTCGGCGGGACCGGAACGGGGCTGTCGGTGATGCCGGCGTTGTTCACCAGGATGTCGAGCCGGCCGAAGCGTTCCTCGATCCAGCGCGCCGCCTCCGCGATCGACGATTGGTCCGTCACGTCGACCCGCACGTAGTGGAACTCACCGCCGTCGGCGCTCAGCGCGGCGACGGCCTCCTCACCTCGTGTCCGATCACGAGCGGCCACCAGTACGGCGCAGTCATGCTGTGCCAGCCCGCGAGCGATCTCGTATCCGATGCCCTTGTTCGCCCCGGTCACCAGGGCCAGTTTGGACGCCATTTGATGATCAAAACCTTTAGAGCGCGCTCTAAGTCAAATCCCGCCGCTTGGGCTCCGGGGTGGTGGTGGGTCTTACACCGGCTCCACAGGCCGACACCGCCAGCCCGGCGGCCAAAAGGTTCTTCGCCGCGTTCACGTCCCGATCATGGATCGCGCCGCAGCCACACGTCCAGGCGCGGACGTCAAGAGGCATCGCCTCGGCCATGGTGCCGCAGGCCGAGCACAGTTTGGAGGAGGGGAACCAGCGGTCGACCACGATCACCTCACGGCCGTACCACGCCGCTTTGTACTCCAGCATGCGCCGGAACTCACTCCACGCCGCGTCGGAGATGGCGCGGGCCAGCGCGTGGTTCTTCAGCATGTTCCGGACGGTCAGGTCCTCGATCACGACCACTTGGTTATCGCGGAGGAGTCGAGTGGTGAGCTTGTGCAGCATGTCGCGGCGCCGGTCGGTGATCCGCGCGTGGATCCGGGCGACCCGACGCCGCGCCCTGGCCCGGTTGGCCCCATCCCCCTTGGCCTTGCGCGACAATTCCCGTTGCGCGCGGGCCAGGCGGGCCCGGTCGCGGCGCTCATACCGGGGGTTGGTGATCTTCTCCCCGGTGGACAAGGTCAGCAGATGCTCCAGCCCGGCATCGATCCCGACCGCGGCGCCGTTCGCGGGAAGCGGCCGGATGCCGGAGTCTTCGCACAGCAGGGACACGAACCAGCGCCCCGCCGCATCCTGAGACACCGTCACCGTCGAGGGCCTGGCGCCCTCGGGCAAAGGCCTCGACCACACGATGTTCAGCGGTTCGGTCATCTTGGCGAGAGTCAGCTTCCCGTCCCGGTACCGGAATCCGCTGCGGGTGTATTCGGCGGACGTGCGGGACTTCTTCTTCGCCTTGAACCGCGGATACCCCGCCCGCTTGGCGAAGAAGTTCGTGAACGCCGTCTGCAGATGCCGCAGCACCTGCTGCAGCGGAACCGAGGACACCTCGTTCAAGAAGGCAAGGTCCTCGGTCTTCTCCCACGCCGTCAGCATCGCCGAAGTGTCGTTGCAGGTGAGGCTTTCGCGGCGCGACGTCCACGCCTGGCTGCGGGCCGCCAGCGCGAGGTTGTAGACCTTCCGTACGCACCCGAACGTGCGCAACAGCTCCGCTGCCTGCGCATCGGTCGGATAGAAGCGGTACTTGAACGCACGCTTCGCACGGGGGGTCGTCACAATCAGTGGACTATAACGTCAGTGTGTGACCGCCCGCGGGTTTTCCGGTGTGGACGCCGGATCGCCGTGACGGCGATCCGGTTGATCCTTGCCCTGCCCTGCAGGGGTCCGATTTCTCCCCGCCTTGAAGGGCGGGGTCTCCTCGGAGGATTCAGATGACGGAGCAGTGCTCGGACCAGGCGCCCCGGAGACCGGTCCTGATCGTCGACGGGGCGAACGTCGTGGGCGCCACGCCCGACGGCTGGTGGCGCGACCGGACCGGTGCGGCGACGCGTCTGCGTGACCGGCTCGCCCGCCTCGGCGCGGTGGAGGGACTGCCGGGAGCGGGTTTCGGCCCCGCCCGTCCCGAGATCGTCCTGGTCATCGAAGGCGCCGCCCGGGGCGTCCCCAGCGTGCCCGGCGTGCGCGTCGTCGAGGCTCCCGGCAGCGGCGACGACACGATCGCCCGGCTGGCCGCCCCCGAGGCGGGGGAGACGCGCACCGTCGTCACCGCCGACCGCGAGTTGCGGCGCCGCGCCGAGGCTGCGGGCGCCTCGGTCGTCGGCCCCGGCTGGCTCCTGGGCCGCCTCCCCTGATCTTCGTGATCAGGTGGAGCGATGAGCCGTCATGACGTTCGATCGGACGAGCGGTATCGGCCGAGGGACCGTTCAGACGAGCCTGCCGCCACCGTCGACGTGCAGCACCGTGCCGGTGACGAACGGGTTGCCGATGGCGAACAGGACGGCCTGCACCAGATCGTCGGCGGTGCCGACCCTGCGGGCCGGGTTCCGCTCCGCCACCCCGCGAAGGAACGCCTCCTTGTCGGCGCCCAGCCGGTCCCACGCGCCGCTGTCGACGATGCCGGGCGAGACGGCGTTCACGCGGATCGGCGCGATCTCCACGGCGAGCGCCTGCACCAGGAACGCCAGGGCACCGTTGGTCGTGGCCATCACGGTCCGTTCCGGGGACGGGCGCCAGGCGGCCACCCCGGAGAAGAAGGTGAACGACCCGCCCTCGTTGACCTGCCCGGCGAGGTGCTTGGCGAGGAACAGCGGGCCGATCACCTTCGCCGCGAACGCCCGCTGAACCGCGGCGAGGTCCAGACCGGCCAGCGGCCCGTTGGCGGGCACCGCGGCCGTGGACACCAGATGGTCGAAACGGCCCGTCTCCTTGGCGAGCCCGGCGATCGACCCCTCATCGGTGATGTCCAGGGGGATCACCTGAGCCGAACCGGCGAGCTCACCGGCGGTCCATTCGAGCTTGCGGGGATCGGGACCGGCCAGTACGAGGTCGGCCCCGGCGGCCGACGCGGCCTGCGCGATCCGGCGCCCGGTGTGGGACCCCGCACCGATGACGACGAGCCGCTGCCCGGCGAGCGCGGTGGTGTTCGACATGACGATTCCTCCACGAGTGGTCGGATGACGGTCGCCCCACCCATGACGCCGGGCGACCGCCATCAACACTCGTCGCCGGCCTGCCATAAGTCCAATGCTTGTCTTCTGACCGAGCGATAATATTTCTTCATGGCGACGCTCCGGCAGTTCGAGTACCTCGTCACGGTGGTCGACACGGGCTCCTTCACCCGGGCCGCCGAGTCGCTCCACGTCACCCAGCCCGCCCTGTCCCACCAGATCCGGGCACTCGAACGCGACCTCGGCGGCCCCCTGCTCGAGCGCCTCCCGAGGTCGGTCCGGCTGACACCGCTGGGCCGCTCGGTGCTGCCGCACGCCCGCGCCGCGCTCGCCGACGCCGAGCGCCTCCGTTCGGCGGCCCGCCGCACGGCGGGTCTGGAGAGCGGAGAGCTCGAAGTGGCCACCGTCTACTCGGTCAGCCTGGGCGTCCTGCCGCCCGTCCTGCGCGGCTGGCGGGAGCGCCATCCGGGCGTACGCGTCCGCCTCCGCGAATACCCGCACGCCGACGAGCTGCAGGCCGCGATGAGCACCGGGCAGGCGGACCTCGCCGTCGGCCCGACACCACCGGGCTGGGAAGGTCCCGTACGCGAACTCGGCACCGAGGAGTTCGTCGTCGTCGTGGCGGCCGACGACCCACTGGCCGGCGAGACGAGCGGGAGCATCGCGCTGGACTCCCTCGCCGGCCGGGCCTGGGTCCACTACGCGCCCGGGAACGGCCTCGCGGACCTCTTCGACCGAGTCTGCGCCCGGGCCGGCTTCCAGGCCCAGGTCGCGATCCGCGCCGAGCAGACCGCCGCCGTGCCCCTCCTGGCCGCCGCCGGTCTCGGCCCCGCCCTGGTCCCGGCGAACATCCTCCCGCCCGGTTTCGACGGTCTCCTGCTCCGCCCCGACCCCCCGATCCGCCGCGTTCTCAGCGCCTACGGCCGAATCCGCCCGGACCCCCTCACCGCCGCCTTCGCCGACCTGCTCGCCCACCAGGTCCGCAGCAACCTCTCGCTGCTCCGGCCTGTACAAGGCTGAGCCGGCTATTCCATCGAGGACGTTCTCGGCTGAAGACGGTCGTACGTGAGCGGGCCCCGGGACGAGCACGTCCCGGGGCCCGCTTCCGGTTCGGATCAGCGGAACTGGCGGGGCTGCCTGGGGAGCATGACGTGGGTCGGGCCGCGCCACTTCTGCTGGGCGGAGAAGGACGGCGCGGACGACGAGCCGCCGATGATCACCGGGAGGGTGATCCGGCTGCCGGCCAGGTCGACCGTGACGGCGGCGCCGGTGGCGTCGTCGTCCTGGGTGTCGGCGTCGGTGCCGATGAGGATCAGGGCGAGCCGGTGCCCGGCCTTGAAGCGGTAGTCCTGCGGCAGGGTGTCCCAGCGGACCGTGTAGGTCCTGCCCGGCGTGAGCGGTGACGGGTGGCTGAGGGACGCGCGGTTCTGCGCGTCGAGGTAGCCGCGGGTCACCACGTTGACGTCGGAGGTCACGGTGTCCGTGACGACCTTCCGGTAGCAGGCGTCGTCGCCGGCCGTGCTGTCACCGTGGCAGTCCTCGGTGGTCAGCGTCTTCACGCCCGATCCGGCGCCCAGGTAGTTCACCCGGGTGTCGGTGCCGTAGTCGACGAGCAGCGCGCCGAGGTTGGCCGTCGGCCCGTCGAGCTTGATCTTCAGGCTGACCTCCGGCGTGCCGGAGAGCCGGACGTCGGTCTTCAGCGGCGGGGTCGTGTAGGCCAGCCGGTAGGGCTTCGCCGTCGTGGGGTCGGAGACGGTGTCGTCCTCGGTCTGCTTGGTGTCGCTGTACGAACCGGTGCCGGTGCCGGCCGTGAGGCCGAGGCCGCCGCCGGCCTGGGGGTGGAGGCTGAGCCGCCGGGTGTGCGGCGCGGGCCAGTCGGACTGGGTGGCCCACTGGTCGGGGCCGGTCTCGATGTCCGCGCGCGGTTGCTTCATGATGCCGTTCGGCAGTTTCCAGAGCCAGTGGTCGAACCACTGGTGCAGGGTGTCGACCCAGACGTCGCGGCGGAAGTCGAACGGGTCGACGTGGCCGTACTGGGACAGCCACACCTTGCGCGGCACTCCACGCTCGGCCAGCGCCGCCCACCAGGTGGAGAACTGGCTGGGCTTGACGTTCAGGTCGTTGAGCCCGTGGATCGCGAAGACGCTGGCGTGCACCCGCCTCGCGTCGGCGATGGGACCGGTTCGGTAGTCGCGTTCGTTCCAGAAGGCGTTGTCGTTCCCGGTGGCGTCGTCCTGGCCCTGGGCGAGGCGCTGCCGGACGGCGGCGCACTTGGCGGGCGGGTCGGTGTCGACCACCTGGGCGAGGCCGTCCTCCTCGCCCTTGAACCAGATCACGCCGTTCACGCGGCTGTAGTCGTACCAGGAGCTGATCGCGGAGATCGGCACGATGGTGTCGAGGCCCTTGACGCCGGTGGCCGCGACGCCGTTGGCGAGGGTCCCGTCGTAGGACTTGCCGATCATGCCGGCGTGGCCGGTGGACCACGTGGCCTTGACCGGCCTGCCCTGGGCGTCGAAGGCCTTGGCCCGGCCGCCCAGCCAGTCGATGACGGCCTTGCCGCCGAGCACGTCCGAGGCGCCGCCGGAGGTGGGGCAGCCGTCGGACCTGGTGGTGCCGTCCATGTCGACGTTCAGGACCGCGTAGCCGCGCGGCACGAAGTAGTTGTCGTAGAACAGCGGGAACTTGACCGGATCGCCGTTCGCGTCGTAGGTCTTGCGCTCGCCCTCGTTGCCGCGGCCGAGATTGTCGTAGTACGGGCTCTCGTCGATGATCGCCGGCACCTTGAGTCCGGCGTCGGTCTCGCGGGGCCGGACGATGTCGACCCGGATGAGGTCCTTCTTGCCGTCACCGTCGGAGTCGACGCTCGACTGCACCCGGACGAATTCCCGGATGGCGTTCCCGTACGAGAAGACGGGCTGGGTGACGCCGTCCGCCACTTTGATCGTCGGCTTCTTCGCCGCGTGGGCGGCGGGTGCGCCGGTCGCCGTGAGGGCGGCCGCGACCGCGATTGAGGCGAGAGCTCCTCGCCGTGCTGAGATCCGCACGCGCTACCTCCTGAGGTTGCGCGCGAAATCTCTCGCACCGCACGGCTCTGCCACAACATCATTGCCACATGTGGCCCGGTGATCGTCGGCGCCGCCCCATCATGGCCGTGTGGGGGACACGGCCACAACGGGCGTCAGGGGCGGAAGGCGATCATTCCGGGGCGAGCCAGAGGGCGCCGAGCGGGGGCACGCGCAGGCAGGCGGACGCGGGCAGCCCGTGGCTGGGCTCGTCGACCGCCTCGACGGCGCCGAGGTTGCCGACGCCGCTGCCGCCGTACTCGTACGCGTCGGTGTTGACCACCTCGCGCCAGCGGCCCGCGCGGGGCAGGCCGAGCCGGTAGTTCTCGTGCGGGACACCGGAGAAGTTGACGACGCAGGCGAGCGGCGCGCCGTCCGGCCCGTAGCGCAGGAAGGAGATGACGTTGCCCGCGACGTCGTCGGCGGAGATCCAGCGGAAGCCCGCCGGGTCGGTGTCCATGGTCCACAGCTGGGGCGAGGCGGTGTAGGTGTGGTTGAGGTCGCGGACCAGGCTGCGTACGCCGACGTGGAAGTTGTCCTCGGCCTCGTCCAGCAGCCACCAGTCGAGGGAGCGGGACTCGGCCCACTCGGCGCCCTGGCCGAACTCCTGGCCCATGAACAGCAGCTGCTTGCCCGGGTGCGCCCACATGAACGCCAGCAGGGCCCGCAGGTTGGCGAACCGCTGCCACTCGTCGCCGGGCATCTTGCCCAGCAGGGAGCCCTTGCCGTGCACGACCTCGTCGTGCGACAGCGGCAGCACGTAGTTCTCCGAGTAGGCGTAGACCATCGAGAACGTGATCTCGTGGTGGTGGTAGCCGCGGTACAGCGGGTCCCGCTGGAGGTAGGCCAGCGTGTCGTGCATCCAGCCCATGTTCCACTTGAACCCGAATCCGAGCCCGCCGAGGTGGGTGGGGCGGGAGACGCCGGGCCAGGCGGTGGACTCCTCGGCGATCGTCACGATGCCGGGGGAGCGCTTGTACGCGGTGGCGTTCATCTCTTTGAGGAAGTCGATCGCCTCGAGGTTCTCCCGGCCGCCGTAGATGTTCGGCGTCCACTCGCCCTCGGCGCGGGAGTAGTCCAGGTACAGCATCGAGGCGACGGCGTCGACGCGGAGCCCGTCGACGTGGAACTCCTCCAGCCAGTAGTTGGCGTTGGCGACCAGGAAGTTGCGGACCTCGGCGCGGCCGAAGTCGAAGATGAGGGTGCCCCAGTCCTTCTGCTCGCCGCGGCGCGGGTCGGCGTGCTCGTACAGCGGGGTTCCGTCGAAGCGGGCCAGGGCCCACTCGTCCTTGGGGAAGTGGCCCGGCACCCAGTCGATGATCACACCGATGCCGGCTTGGTGGAGCCGGTCGACGAGGTGGCGGAAGTCGTCGGGGTTCCCGAACCGGGAGGTCGGCGCGTAGTAGGAGGTCACCTGGTAGCCCCACGAGCCGCCGAACGGGTGCTCCGCGACCGGCAGGAACTCCACGTGGGTGAAGCCCATCTCGGTGACGTAGCCGACGAGCTGGTCGGCGAGTTCGCGGTAGCCCAGGTCGGCGCGCCAGGAGCCGAGGTGGACCTCGTACGTGCTCATCGGCGAGTGCAGCGCGTCGTAGGACTTGCGGCGCGTCATCCACTCGTCGTCATCCCATTCGTAGGAGGAGGTGAAGACGGTGGAGGCGGTGGCGGGCGGCCGCTCGGCGTACCGCGCCATCGGGTCGGCCTTGCGCCGCCAGATCCGGTCGGCGCCGAGGATCTCGAACTTGTAGTTCGTGCCGTCGCCGACATCAGGGACGAACAGCTCCCAGACGCCCGAGGAGCCGAGCGAGCGCATCGGGTGGGCCCGGCCGTCCCAGTGGTTGAAGTCGCCGATGACCCGCACGCCGCGGGCGTTCGGGGCCCAGACCGCGAAGGAGGTGCCGGAGACCGCGCCGAGGACCGAGGCGTACGTGCGGGTGTGCGCGCCGAGGACCTTCCACAGCTCTTCGTGCCGGCCTTCGCCGATCAGGTGCAGGTCGAGTTCGCCGAGGGTCGGCAGGTGCCGGTACGGGTCGTCCTGGATCACCTCGGGCCCGTCGTACGCCACCGCCAGCCGGTAGTCCGGTACCGCCTGGGGCTCGTCACCGGCCAGGGCGGTGCCGGTCGGCAGGGTCACCGCGAAGACACCCTCGTGCACGTGGCGCATCGGGTGCCGGGTGCCGTCCGGAAGGATCACCTCCACCGTGGTGGCCAGCGGCCGCAACGCGCGGACGGTGACGCCGTCGCGCCCGGGATGGGCGCCGAGCACGCTGTGGGGGTCGTGGTGATCTCCGCCGATCAGCCGGTCGATCTCGTCGTTGGTGACCCGCGCCATGACGCTCCTCGGATGTTCTTGTGTGCACGCTCCTCCTAAGCCTGCCCGACGAGCGTCGCCTAATCCTCGGGGGGTCCGGATCTTGAGATCCGCTCAAAGGTCGAGCGCGTAGTCGAGGACGACGCGGTCCGCGGGCAGGACGATGTCCCGGCAGACCTCCAGGACCTGGTCGCCGGACAGCATCCGCCGGGTGATGGTGAGCACCGGCACGCCCGGCGCCATGCGCAGCGTCGCGGCCTCCTCCGGGGTCGGCATCCGCGACCGTACGGACTCTTCGACGCGGGTCGCGGGATGTCCCAGGTAGGCGAGCTGCGCGGGGGTGCCGCCCGGCCACGGTTCGCGGTCCGGGTCGGCCACGGGCGTCCCGGCCACCAGGCTCCAGGGCAGGTAGTTGGTGGAGATCTGCTGGGGTTCGCCGCGCGCCCAGAAGACGAAGTGACGCCGGAGCAGCGGAGTCCCCGGTTCGAGCGCGAACAGGGCCGCCAGGTCCTCGTCGGCGCGCCGCCGGGAGTAGGACCGGTCCAGCCGGTAGTCCCGCCAGGTGATGTGGTGGTCGACGGTGAAGGACGTGGCGGGCGTCGTGCCCGGGTCCGTCTCGGCGCGGTACCGCTCCATGGCCAGCCGGCGCGCGGGCGGGCGGGCGCGGACGAGCGTGCCGCCGCCACGGCGGGTCTCGATCAGCCCCTCGGAGCGGAGTAAGGAGAACGCCTGGCGGACGACGATCTCCGAGACGCCGTACGACGCGGACAGCCGGCTGATCGTGGGCAGCCGGGAGCCGGGCGGGTAGGTGCCGTCGCGGATCAGGTCGCGGAGCTCGCCGGCGATGCGGGCGTAAGCGGGGGGGATCGCCACCTTGCCCTCCTCATGGCCGTGGGGAGACGTTCCGCTTACGCGCGGGTTGACACCTTCAGCTATCAGACCCACTTTCGTATACAGAAGGTGGAGTTTCCAGCGCGAAGGGGCAATATGGCGGATTTCGCCGCTACCAAGGCCACGTTAGAGAGCAAGTTCCCCGGCTGGATCGTCTGGCGCAGCGACGCGGGGCACTGGTACGCGACCCGTGCGGGCAGCCTCACCGACCAGCAGATCCGAGCCGGTCAGGCGATGACCGTGGCCGCCGAGGCGCCGGAGACGCTCCGGCTGCTTCTGGCCGAGCAGGAGCGTCCCGGCGAGGGCGCGGGATGACCGTTCGTCAGGAGGCCAGGTAGCCGGACTCCGGGCGGACGCTGAGGGCGGCGATCGACCCCAGCGGGATCGGCAGCCAGGAGGGCCGGTTCCGCGCCTCGTACATGACCTCGTAGACGGCCTTGTCGAACTCGAAGGCCCGCAGGATCACCTCGTGCGCGGCCGGGTCGATGCCGCCGGCCTCGGCGTACCCGCGGCAGAAGGCGGAGCGGTTCCGGTCCGCCCACTCCTGGGCGCGGTACTCCAGCTGGTCGCGGTCGCCGCGGAAGGTCTGCCCGTTGATGAGGAGGTGACGGGCCGCGTAGTCGAACGAGCGCAGCATCCCGGCGACGTCGCGGAGCGGATGGGCGGGCGCCCGGCGCTCCTCCAGGGACTTGGCGGGCTCGCCCTCGAAGTCCAGCAGCATCCAGCCGGAGTCGGTCCGCATGACCTGGCCGAGGTGGTAGTCCCCGTGGACGCGCTGCACGAGGAGCGGCTCGTCCAGCTCGGCCAGCGCGTCGAAGGCGTCGGTGAGCCGCCCGGCGTACGGCGTGAGCTGCGGGACGACCTCGCACGTCTCGCAGAGGCGGGTGTGCATCCGGTCGGCGACCGCGCGGATCTCGGCGGGCGTCATCTCCCCGGTGCCGAACGCGGCGGCCAGGTCGCGGTGGACGTCGGCGGTCGCCGCGCCGAGGCGTTCGGCCTCGGCGGCGAAGTCGCCGCCGACCTCGTCGGCGCGCAGGTCGGCCTCGGCGTACAGGTCACGGACGCTGGTGCCGGCGAGTTGCCAGCCGTCGGTCCCGCTGCGCAGGAACTCCGACATCATCGCCAGCGTGGACAGCGTGCCGCCGAGGTCGCTGGAGAACCAGCCGTACAGCTCGGGGACGTGCTTGCTGCCGGCGCGGGCGAGGCCGATGCTGACCTCGAGGTCGGGGTTGATGCCGGGGGTGAGGCGGCGGAAGAGCTTGCAGATGTAGGCGTCGCCGTAGATGAGCGAGGTGTTGCTCTGCTCCGCCGGGCTGGCGAAGCTGGGCAGGCCGGGGTCGATGCCGGTGATGGACCGGAACGTCAGCGGGCCGACGTCGACGTTGCCGGCCATGTTCTCCAGCCAGACCCGGGTCAGCTGAGGGTCGTGGACCGCGTCGTAGACGCATGATCCGTTGCCGAGCTGCCCGATCACGGCGTACTTGAGTCGGCCGGGCAGCTCGCTGCGAACACCCAGGGGCACCTGGTATCGATCGGTGCTCTCGCCCTGGTGCACGGCGATGATCACATGGTGCAGCGACGGATCGCCCTCGACGAGTTCGGTGTCCGAGACGACGGATATGCCGTCGATCCTCCGATCCTTGCCCGCGAACCACCGCTGGCGCGGAAGCCACTCCACCAACAGGTCGTCGAGTCGTTCCATCAACAGCACTGACTATGTCACCTCGCCTGTGCCTCCTGTTTGTGCGTCATGGCGCTTCGCCATCACCCCCGGGGCTCGGGGACAGGAGGAACCAATAGAAACCATGCCCAGGAAGCGTCAGAAGATACGGGAGCTCCCCAATCGTGGGGAATTGCACTCCTCCCATGCACTCGACGGGGTTGGCCCCCTCGAACCGCCGCAGGTCGAGCTCGACCGGCTGCGGGAAGCGCGAGAGGTTGTTGACGCACAACACGCGATCTTGACCGTACTCCCGTACGAACGCCAGCACGCTCGGGTTCGAGGCGGTCAGCTCGGTGTAGTCGCCGACGCCGAAGACCGGATGCCGCTTGCGGATCTCGATCATCTTGCGCGTCCAGTGCAGGAGCGACCCGGTGTTGTTCTGCTGCGACTCCACATTGATCGCCTGGTACCCGTAGATCGGGTCCATGATGACCGGGAGGTACAGCCGCGCCGGGTCGCAGGAGGAGAAGCCGGCGTTGCGGTCCGGGGTCCACTGCATGGGCGTCCGCACGCCGTCGCGGTCGCCCAGCCAGATGTTGTCGCCCATGCCGATCTCGTCACCGTAGTAGATGACGGGCGAACCGGGCAGCGACAGCAGCAGGGCGGTGAACAGCTCCAGCTGGTTGCGGTCGTTGTCCAGGAGCGGCGCCAGGCGCCGGCGGATGCCGATGTTGGCCTTCATCCGCGGGTCCTTGGCGTACTCCGAGTACATGTAGTCGCGCTCTTCGTCCGTCACCATCTCGAGCGTCAGCTCGTCGTGGTTGCGGAGGAAGATGCCCCACTGGGCGTTCTCCGGGATCTTCGGCGTCTGCGCCATGATCTCGGAGATGGGGTAGCGCTGTTCCCGCCGGACCGCCATGAAGATGCGCGGCATGACCGGGAAGTGGAACGCCATGTGGCACTCGTCGCCGCCCGTGGCCGGGTCGCCGAAGTACTCCACGACGTCGGCGGGCCACTGGTTCGCCTCGGCCAGCAGCACCCGGTCGGGGTACAACCGGTCGACCTCGGCCCGGACCCGCTTGAGGTAGTCGTGGGTCTCCTTGAGGTTCTCGCAGTTCGTGCCCTCCCGCTCGTACAGGTAGGGCACGGCGTCCAGGCGGAACCCGTCGATGCCGAGGTCCAGCCAGAACCGCAGGACCTCCAGCATGGCGTCCTGCACCGCGGGGTTGTCGAAGTTCAGGTCCGGCTGGTGGTTGAAGAACCGGTGCCAGTAGTACTGGCCGCGCACCGGGTCGTACGTCCAGTTCGACGTCTCGGTGTCCACGAAGATGATCCGGGCGTCCTTGTACGCCTCGTCCGTGTCGGACCACACGTAGAAGTCACCGAACGGCCCGTCGGGGTCCTCCTGGGACGCCTTGAACCACGGGTGCTGGTCGCTCGTGTGGTTCATGACCAGGTCGGCGATGACGCGGATGCCGCGCTTGTGCGCCTCCTCCACCAGCTCGACGAAGTCGCCGAGGTCGCCGAACTCCGGGAGGATCTTCATGAAGTCGCTGATGTCGTACCCGCCGTCGCGCAGCGGCGACTCGTAGATCGGCAGCAACCAGATGCAGTCGATGCCGAGCCACTGCAGGTAGTCCAGCTTCTGGGTGAGCCCCCGGATGTCACCGGTGCCGTCACCTGTTGAGTCGTAGAAGCCTCGGATCAGAACCTCGTAGAAAACACAGTTCTTGTACCAGTGAGGCTCGTTGGGCGTCTCACGCGTGAACGTGTCGGGAACCGGCTCGACGGGGCCGACTCCGGGTAGGGGATCCAACTGCGTCAACTCTCGCCTCTCGAGACCGTGAAGATGTGGGCAGGCCGGGTGTGGGGGTCAAGGCGTACGTAGTTCGCCTGCCGCCAGTGATACGACTCGCCGGAGAGCTCGTCGGTGACGACGAACTCGTCCGACCAGTCGAGTCCGAGCGCGGGCAGGTCGAGATGGACCGTCGCCTCGCGAACCTGATGTGGATTGAGATTCACGACGACCAGCACGACGTCTCCGAGGCGGTCGGGGCCGTCCGGCACGCGTTTGGAGTAGCAGATCAGCTCCGGCTGGTCGACATGGTGGAATCGTAGGTCACGCAGCCTGTGCAACGCAGGATGCGCTCGCCGGACGGAGTTCAGCGTCTCGATGAACGGCGCCAGGCTGCGCCCCTCACGCTCGGCCGCCTCCCAGTCCCGCGGCCGGTACTGGTACTTCTCCGAGTCGCGGTACTCCTCGCTGCCCGGCCGTACGGGGGTGTTCTCGTACAGCTCGTAGCCCGAGTAGACCCCCCAGGTGGGCGACAGCGTCGCGGCGAGGACGGCGCGGATCGCGAACGCCGGCGGCCCGCCGTGCTGCAGGTACTCGTGGAGGATGTCGGGCGTGTTGACGAAGAAGTTCGGCCGCATGTAGGCGGCCGCGGCGCCGGACAGCTCCCGGAGGTACTCCTCCAGTTCGTCCTTGCTGTTGCGCCAGGTGAAGTAGGTGTAGGACTGGTGGAAGCCGATCTTGCCGAGGGTGTGCATCATCGCCGGACGGGTGAACGCCTCGGCGAGGAACAGCACGTCCGGGTCGGTCGCGGCGATGCTGCCGAGCAGCCGCTCCCAGAACGCCACCGGCTTGGTGTGCGGGTTGTCCACCCGGAAGATCCGGACGCCGTGCGCCATCCAGTGCCGGACGACCCGCTCGACCTCCTCGTAGATTCCTTCGGGGTCGTTGTCGAAGTTCAGCGGATAGATGTCCTGGTACTTCTTCGGCGGGTTCTCCGCGTACGCGATGGACCCGTCGGCCCGCGTGGTGAACCACTCGGGATGTTTCTGGACCCACGGGTGGTCCGGCGAGCACTGCAGCGCCAGGTCGAGCGCGACCTCCATGCCCAGCTCACGGGTACGGGCGACGAAGGCGTCGAAGTCCTCGAACGTTCCAAGTTCGGGGTGGATGGCGTCGTGGCCGCCGTCCTCCGAGCCGATCGCCCACGGCGAGCCGGGATCGTGCGGCTCGGCGTGCAGGGTGTTGTTCGGGCCCTTGCGGAACTGCCGGCCGATCGGGTGGACCGGCGGCAGGTAGACGACGTCGAAGCCCATCTCGGCGATGGCGGGGAGCCGCCGCATCGCCGTTCGGAACGTTCCCGACTGCGGCGCACGGCGGCCCATCGGGTCGTACGTCGCGCCCTCCGACCGGGGGAAGAACTCGTACCAGGATCCGAACAGCGCCCGCTCCCGGTGCACCACCAGCGGATGCCACTCCGAGGTGGTCACGTGCTCGCGCAGCGGATGCGCGTCGAGGATCTCGCGGATCTCCGGTGCCTCCGCCGCCTCGAACCGCGTCATCGGCGGGATCGTCCGGTCCCGGAGCGTACGGGCCAGCGCGGTCAGCGCGGCCCGCTTCTTCGGCACGCCGACCTTGCCCTTGGGCAGTCCGGCCGCCGCCCGCTCGAACAGCCGGGCGCCCTCCTCGAGCATCAGCTCGGTGTCCTGCCCGCGGGGGATCTTGATGCCCGCGTCGTGGTGCCAGTGCGCGATCGGATCGCCCCACGCCTCGACCCGGAAGTGCCACAGCCCGGTCGTGGCCGGGGCCACCCGCGCGGCGTACCGGTCGGTGCCGGGGGTGACCTCGGACATGCGGGCGAGCGGCCCGACCCGGCCCTCCGGATCCCGCAGCACGACGGCGGCGCCGAGCCTCTCGTGTCCCTCGCGGAACACGGTGGCGCCGACCTCGAACTCCTCGCCGGGAACGGCCTTGGCGGGCCAGCGTCCGCAGTCGATCACTGGCTGCACGTCGAGAATGGGAATGCGTCCGATCATCGCAGGCGAGCGTACAGACGCGGATCCGCGATCACCCTGTTCTTCGGAAAGCTCTGATCTTTCTTGAGGGTCGCTGCCGCCGGAGGGGGTGGGGGTGCTCGGCGTGGGTTGGCGCATAACGTCTCCGTTGCCGGTTTTGTGGGTGTGAAACGGGATTCGAACGCCCGGAATCGCCGCGTTCGGTGACCGCCCGCGCCGACCTCCGTCCGCGCTCGGATTCTTTCATCGCCGCGCGTGAGGCGCCGGGTGTGACGCGTACTCGGTATGCCTCGGATCGAAGAGGTCAGGGGTGCCCTCGCCGGTCTATCGTCTCCATCCTCGCACTCAGGGAGCTACCTCGTATTTCGGGCTCGGCCGACGGGGTGCCCGGTGCCAAGTCGAGGCCAAGATGTGGCCCGCCGGGCGAGTTTCGGTCGCGAGCACCGGTCCCGACCGATTAGTGTCGCCGCACGTGAAGGCGATCCGCAGATTCACCGTCCGCTCCGTCCTGCCCGAGCCGCTGCAGCCGCTCGAGGAACTCGTTCTCAACCTGCGCTGGTCATGGCATCCGGAGACGCTCGAGCTCTTCGAATCGGTCGATCCGGACCTGTGGGAGGCGACCCGGCACGACCCGGTGCGCCTGCTCGGCGAGGTCTCGCCCGAGCGGCTGTCCGCTCTCACCGGTGACCGGCGTTTCCTGCGCGCGCTCGGCGACGCCGTCGACGACCTCCGCGAGTACGTCACCGCCCCGCGCTGGTACCAGAGACTCACCGACGCCCCCACGGCGATCGCCTACTTCTCCCCGGAGTACGGCATCGCCGCGGCGCTGCCGCAGTACTCCGGTGGCCTGGGCATTCTCGCCGGTGACCACTTGAAGACCGCCAGCGATCTGGGTGTGCCGATCGTCGGGGTCGGATTGCTGTACC
Organism: Actinoallomurus spadix; assembly: GCF_024055725.1. Lineage (GTDB taxonomy): Bacteria > Actinomycetota > Actinomycetes > Streptosporangiales > Streptosporangiaceae > Actinoallomurus > Actinoallomurus spadix. The sequence goes on from NZ_JAMXMX010000017.1 coordinate 80,988, forward strand.
GCCATGGTTACTTCTCCCAGTCCCTCTCGCCGGACGGCTGGCAGCAGGAGCGCTACCCCCCGATCGACCCGGCCGGGCTCCCGCTGACGCTCCTGCGCGAGGCCGACGGCACGCCGGCACGGGTCGGCGTCGGCCTCCCCGAGGGACGCACCCTCAGCGCCCAGATCTGGATCGCGAAGGTCGGCCGCGTGCCGTTGCTCCTCCTCGACTCCGACGTCGAGGAGAACGACCCGGTGGCCCGGGACGTCACCGACCGCCTGTACGGCGGCGGCACCGACCACCGCCTGCTCCAGGAGATGCTGCTCGGCATCGGCGGCGTCCGCGCCATCCGCGCCTACTCCCGCATCACCGGCAACGCCGCCCCCGAGGTCTTCCACACCAACGAAGGCCACGCCGGCTTCCTCGGCCTCGAGCGCATCCGCGAGTACATCGAGCAGGGCCTGACCTTCGACGAGGCCCTGGAGGCCACCCGGGCGGGCACGGTCTTCACGACCCACACCCCCGTCCCGGCCGGCATCGACCGGTTCCCGCGCGAGCTGATCGAGCGCTACTTCGGCGGCTCCAACGAGGAGGGCAGCCTCCCCGCCGACCGCATCCTCGCGCTCGGCGCCGAGTCCTACGAAGAGGGCGACCCCGCCGTCTTCAACATGGCGGTCATGGGCATGCGCCTGGCGCAGCGCGTCAACGGCGTCTCCGAACTGCACGGCCACGTCAGCCGCGAGATGTTCGGCGGCCTGTGGCCCGGGTTCGACACCGACGAGGTCCCGATCGGCTCGATCACCAACGGCGTCCACGGCTCGACGTGGGTCGCGCCCGAGATCATCGACCTGGCCCGGCGCGAGCTGCCCGACATCGTCGAGCTCGGCCGCGGCTGGGAGGGCGTCGAGAAGGTCCCCGCGGCCGAGATCTGGCGCATCCGCCGGACCCTGCGCGCCCGCCTCGTCGAGGACGCCCGGCGGCGGCTGCGCGAGTCCTGGCGCCAGCGCGGCGCCAGCGAGGCCGAACTGACCTGGATCGACGATGCGCTCGACCCGGACGTCCTGACGATCGGCTTCGCGCGCCGCGTCCCGTCGTACAAGCGGCTCACCCTGATGCTGCGCGACCCGGAGCGGCTCAAGTCGATCCTGCTCGACCCCGAGCGGCCGGTGCAGATCATCATCGCCGGCAAGGCGCACCCGGCCGACGAGGGCGGCAAGCGGCTGATCCAGGACATCGTCCGGTTCAGCGACGACCCCGCCGTGCGGCACCGGATCGTCTTCCTGCCCGACTACGACATGGCCCTCGGCCAGTCGCTCGTCCAGGGCTGCGACGTCTGGATGAACAACCCGCTGCGCCCGCTGGAGGCCTGCGGCACGTCCGGCATGAAGGTCGCCCTCAACGGCGGCCTGAACCTCTCCATCCGCGACGGCTGGTGGGACGAGTGGTTCGACGGCAACAACGGCTGGGCGATCCCGTCCGCCGACCGCGCCGACGACCCGGACCGCCGCGACGACATCGAGGCACAGGCCCTCTACGAGCTGATCGAGGACCACGTCACCGCCCTGTTCTACGACCGCGCGGGCGAGGGCGGGACGCCGCGCCGCTGGCTGGAGATGGTCAAGCACACGCTGGCCTCCCTCGGCCCGAAGGTCCTCGCCGGGCGCATGCTCCGCGACTACGTCCAGGAGCTGTACGCCCCAGCGGCCGCCTCGGCCCGCCGCCTGTCCGCCGACGGCAACGCCGGCGCCAAGGCGCTCGCCACCTGGCGGCACCGGGTCGCCAAGGCGTGGCCGGCCGTGTCGGTCGAGCACGTCGAGTCCACCGAGGCGGGCAAGACCCCGCACCTGGGCACGCGCCTGACCGTACGGGCCACGGTCCAGCTCGGTGAGCTGCGGCCGGACGACGTCGCCGTCGAGGTGGCGTACGGCCGGGTCGACGACCATGACGCCCTGGTGCAGCCGTCGTACCTGGAGCTGAGCGAGGCCGAGGACCTCGGCGAGAGCCGGTTCCGCTTCACCGGCGAGGTCCCGCTGGACCGGACCGGGCCGTTCGGCTACAGCGTCCGCGTCGTGCCCCGGCACGACCTGCTGGCCTCCCGTGCGGAGACGGGCCTGATCGCCCTGCCGCCGGCCCCGATCGGCATGACCAACGGCGACCTGCGCTGACCACCCTGGACGTCCCCGGACCCGCTGACGGGTCCGGGGACGTTCGCGTGTCTCAGGCGCAGGTCACGTCGGTCGCGGGCAGCCGGCCGCCGGCCAGGTACGCGTTGACCCGGTCGTTGACGCAGGCGTCGTCGTAGCGCGGATAGACGGCGTGGATGCGCGCTCCGCGCAGTGTGAGCAGCCGGGACCGGGTCAGCAGCCGGTGCAGGCCCTGCGCGTGCGGGTAGATCGTGCGGGTGTCGCCGGTGGAGGCGACGATCAGCGCCGGCACGGCATTGTGCACGCGGGTCGGCCGCTCACGCGGTCGGAACGGCCAGAACGCGCAGGGGCTGATGTCCGTCACGAACGGCCCCAGCACGGGCTGCTCCCGGCGCACCGCCTGGATCCGCCGCCAGTAGTGCTCCGGGTCGCGGTCGACCGCGCGGTCCCCGCACAGCACGGCCGCCTGCGAACCGCCGTACGCGGACTCGGCCCCGGTCAGGACGAAGTCCAGCGTGTCCTGGAGGTTCGGCGTCGGCCGTACCATCCGGCCCGCCGCGGCGTCGGCGAGGACACGGACGTCGGCGGCGAGGCTCGCGGCGGCCTCGTCCCTGTCGTCGTCGAGGCCGTTGAACAGCACGAACGGCACTATCTGCGAGTCGACCCGGCGATCGCCGACGGGCAGCGGGCGGCGCGCCGCCGCCCGGATGATCCGCGTCACCGTCGCCAGCACGGCCCGCCGGGTGCCACCGAGGTGATAGGTCCCGTCGCGGCGCGCCGTCCACGCGGCCCAGTCCCGCAGCGCGGCCTCGTTCGCGGGCGCGGCGTCCGCCAGCATCGTCTCGGCGCCGTAGCGACGCGGATCGGTGGCACTGTCGAGGACCATCCGGCCGACGTGGCCGGGGAACATCTGGGCGTACACCGCACCGAGGTAGGTCCCGTACGACGCGCCGTAGTACGAGATCGTCCGCTCCCCGAGAGCGGCCCGGACGACGTCGATGTCCCGCGCGGTGTTCCGCGTGCTGACGTACGGGAGCAGGTCCGCGTGCCGCCGCGCGCACCGGTCCGCCAGGTCCCGCTCCAGGGCGACCACCCGCTCGAAGCCGCGCCGGTCCGGCCCCGGAGCGCGGGTCCAGGTGCCGGTCGGCCACCCGCAGTCCACCGGGGTGCTGCGGCCGCTCGACCGCGGATCCATCCCGATCAGGTCGAAGCGCCCGCCCACGTCCTTCATCAGGGAGCGGAAGTCGAGCGGCAGGTCGATCGAGCCGCCACCCGGGCCACCGCCGTTCAGCAGCAGCGCCCCGTCCCGGTGCGCCGGGTCCGCCGCCGCGAGCCGGGAGATCGCCACCGTGATCGTCCGGCCGCCCGGATCCGCGTAGTCCAGCGGCACGGTCAGCATCGCGCACCGCGCCCCGGCCGCGTCGAGCGCGCCACCGAGATCATCGGACGACCCCAGCCGGCAGCCCGTCCACCGGACCACCTGCCGCTCGTACCGGGCGAGCCTGGCGGGCGCCGGCGCCGCGGTCTCCGTACGGGCCCCGGCGGCGATCGGAACGATCAGCGCCATGGCGGCGACGGCCAGGCCACCGGCGAGCCCGGCGATGCGCGCTCCGCTCATCGTGATCATGTTCGTCCTCATCAGGGGTTCGTGGATTCGGCGCACAGGGCGGTCTCGACGGCGTCGTGCAGGGTCCGGAACGACTCCTCCGAGTCGATGTTCTGGTTCACCACCACCTGCACCCACCGGCCGTCGGAGGTCGTCCCACCGGCGGTGTCGTAACCGGGGACCGTGCCGCCGTGCCCCCAGGCCGGACCGCCGCACCGCAGAGGCGTCGAGATCAGCCCGAGGCCGTACCGCGCGCCGGGCCAGAGCCGATCCGGATCGGCGGCCACCGTCCGGCGCATCTCGGCGAGCTCCGCACGGGGCAGCAGCCGCCCGCCGACCAGGGCGGCGAAGAACCGGCCCTGATCCCGGAGACTGGAGACCAGCGCTCCTCCCGCACCCCCGTACGACATGTTCAGGTCGCTGAAGTCGGCCCTCCGATCGCCCACCTGCTGGTAACCCCGCGGATGCGGGCCGCGGATCCGCACGCCGTCACCCGGCCAGTACGTGTCCCGCAGGCCCAGCGGCGCGATGATCCGCCGGGTGATCTCCCGGCCGATCGGCTGCCCGGTGACCTTCTCGACGATGAGCCCGGCGACGACGTAGTTGGTCGTCGAGTAGGTCCATCGCCGCGCGGGACGCGGTTCCCCCAGCGCCAGCGCGACCAGCTCCCGCGGCTCGAAGTGCCGGAACCGCCGGCGCTCCAGGTGGTCCCAGTCGAGCGCGTCGACGTGGTCGGGGAGCCCGCTGGTGTGCCGGAGCAGCCCCCGTACGGTGATCTTCTTCCCGTCGTAGCCGTTCCGGTCGATGAGGCCGGGCAGATACCGGTCCACGGGCGCGTCGAGCGCGATCCGACGCTCCGCCACGAGCTGGAGCACCACGGCCGCCGTGAACGTCTTCGTGGTGCTGCCGATCCGAATCCGCTCGTCCGCCCGCATCGCGCGGCCGGTACGGACGTCCGCCAGCCCGCTCGCGGCGCTCCAGCGGCCACAGGCCGGGCCGCCGCCCTCCGCCGCCGCCCCCGCCATCCCGAACTCGTGCGTCAGCGCGTCGAGCTCCCGCCGCACCTGCAGCCCCGCGCCGCAGCCGGCCGTTCCGCCATCGGAGGCGGCGGCGGGCCCGGCCATGAGGCCGGCCAACATGAGGCTCGCGGCCACCGGCTCGGTGACGATTCCCCTACGCCATCTCACGCGCCCTCCCCGTGATCCACCGGCACATGAGAGACAGCACACCGCGCCGGGTCGCCGGAATCACTGGAGGCAGCGCCCCGTCCGAAACGGGGGCCAGGCCCAGTACGCGCCGGCGATCACTCCGGTAACCTCGGCGAACCGGGCCATGTCGTCGGTAGGTTGTCCGGATGACCCGCTCTCGGACCACACCGCCCCGGCCCGTCGACATCGCGGCGGTGTTCCCGGAGCTGGCCGCCCACCGTCGTACGGCGACGCGCCTGCATCCACGGCCGGGAGCCCCCGGCCCCGGGGACAGCTCGGTGGGCGGGCCGCTGCTGTGGCCGGCGGACGAGCCGTGGCCGGCCTGCGAGCGGTTCCACGTCGGAATGGTGACGACCGACGGCGTCCGGCTGGGGCGCCGCATCCTCGAGCGGGCCTGGGGCCGCACCAGACGAGGCGAGACCCTGGTGCTCGCCGAGCAGGAACAGGCCGACCTGAAGCGCGCCGAGGCTCCGCCGACGGACGAGGACGACGCGAAGGCCAATCCGATGCCGTTGATGGCACTGGCGCAGCTGTACGCCCGTGACGTCCCCGGGCTGACCTGCCCGGAGGGCATGGACGTGCTGCAGGTCCTGTGGTGCCCGCACGAGCACGACGATCTGTGTCTGCCCGCCGTGCACCTACGTTGGCGCCGCGCCTCCGACGTGACCGCCGTCCTGGCCGACCAGCCGGAGCCGGCGACCGTGGAGTACGACGACTACGTGCCGGAGCCGTGTGTGCTCCACCCCGAAGTGATCACTGAGTACGAGTACGTCGAGTCGCTCCCCGACGATCTGCGGAAGCGGATCGAAGACTGGGAGGAGGCCACCGGACACGACTACCGGGGCGAACTATCACTGGCTCTCGGATGGAAGGTCGGCGGCTTCGCCTCCTGGAGCCTGTCCGGTCCCCAACCGGTGGTCTGCGAGTGCGGCCGGGACATGAAGCCGCTGCTCACCATCGACACCTGCGAGTGGGAGAGCCCGTACGGCGGGAGCTGGCGGCCCGTCGAGGAGCCGGACCATCCCGCCGGCGAGTTCGAGTCCCTGGCAAACCCGAACATGCCCACGGCGATCGTCATCAGCCGCGGCTACGCGCTCTACGTGTTCACCTGTCCGGACTCCTTCGACCACCCGCTCCGTTTCACCATGCAGTAAGCCGAACGGTGTCCTCGTCGAGGGACGTCACCTCGACGCACGTGTCACCGCCGTTCCCGCTGTGGGATGACTTCCGCCAGGTTGCGCTGGTCAGGTCCATTGCTTCGCCACTTCCGCCAGCAGGTCGACCGATTGCTTGCCCGGGAGCGCCTCGACGCGCAAAGCCTCCCAGACCCGCTTCATCGTAGCGACGTCCGCGGCGGCCTCGATGATGTCGCCGCTGAAGGCGTCGTCCACGTAGACGGCCTCCCTGCCGTCGAAGCCGAGGATGAGGAAGCCGCCCGCCAGGCCCGGATAGGCGCCCACGCCGCTCGGAACGATCTGGATGACGACGCCCGGGCATTCCGCGACGGCGAGCAGATGGGCGAGTTGCTCGCGCATCACGTCCGGGCCGCCGACGGGCCTGCGGAGGACCGACTCGTCCATGATCGCGACCAGCAGGGGAGCGTCGTCCGCGGTCAGGATCGTCTGCCGGTCCAGGCGCGCCTGGACGAGTTCGTCGACGTCCGGATAGTGCCTGCCGGAGCGCAGCAGGACCTCCCGCGCGTAGTCGCCGGTCTGCAGCAGCCCGGGCACGAGGAGCGGCTGGTAGGTGGACAGCGAAGACGACCGCGTCTCGATCTCCAGCAGCCTCCCGAGCCACTCTGGAGCGTCACCGGTCACGAGTTCAGTGATCACCCGGGCGAGGATCGCGTCGATCCCGAGCACCTCGATGAGCGGAGGAACGTACTTGGGCTTGGGAATGCGCCGGCCCGACTCCCACGCCGCGACCAGCGAGTCGGACGCGTAGATCGCTTTTGCGAGGGCCGCCTGGGTCATCCCTTTCTGCTCGCGTGCCCGACGCAGCTCTTTGGCGACGAAGGCACGCGGTGTCAGGTGGTTACCGGTCATTTCTGCCGCACACCTCCGTACAAGCGGATGCGTTCCCGTACAGGTCGTTGTGCTGCCTTTGAGTGTTCCATGGACAACGGGCGGGCGGCATTCTGTTCGAGGAATCGACGGAAGGAATGTTCCATGGCGGTCAAGGACCAAGGGGACGTGTACACACTCGTGACGCGACTGGCCGAAGAATGCGGAAAGGCGGGTCTCGCCGCGACGGTCATCAGCCCGACCCGGGTCCACGTCAACGCGGGCGTGCATTCGCGCCTTGCCGAGACCATCCGGTGTCATCCGGACACCGACGAGCGGCTGATGTGGTGGTGGAGCTGGGGCGAGCCGATCTGCCCGGCCGCCCGCATCGACCTCGCCGTACGGCGCATCGCGCACGTCGTCAGGCCGGGGGAAGGCGGACGATGAACGGCCTGCAACGCGTGATCGACGAGTTCTACGCGGCCTTGGACGCGCTACGGTTCTACGGTGTTTCGCAGGTCGCCGAACTGCAGCAGCTCAAGACTCTGATCCGGAGATATCCGGAATCGGCGCAGCGGTTCCTGGAGCAATTCGGGCAGCATCGCCACGAATCGGGATGAGTCGCCGTCTGCGGGTAGGGCTCGCTGTTCTGAGGGCGTCTACTGAGCCGGGAAACTTCCCGCCTCAGTAGACGCCCTCAGAATTTGCTGGCCCCCCTGGGCGGCCGGTCATGACGGCGTTCGCTAGGAATGGTGTTCGAGTCCTATTCCGGCTGGTCGAGGCTGGGGAGGGCCTCGTAGGCGGGCTTGAGGACGTCGGCGAGGTTCTTGCGGCGGACCTTGACCTTCGGTGGGTCGAGGAGGCGGAGCAGCAGGCCGGGCGGGACCGGGGGAGCGGGCGGGCGGTCGCGGACGACGGCGGGTGCCCAGAAGTCCTCCATCCGCTCCGCCAGCGGTGTCTCATCGATGGTCAGTGGGTCGACCTCGGCGGGTTCGAGGCGGCGCAGGCCGGCGAGGAGGTCGTCCTTCGTGCGGCCGTGCCAGGCGAGGATGAGGAACGGGTCGTCGTCGAACGCCTCGGCGAGGAGATAGAGCACGGCGGCGGTGTGCTTACAGGGGTCGCCCCAGTCGGGGCAGCTGCACATCAGGTGCATGTCCGTCGACGCCCGGGGGAACAGCGAGACGCCGAAGATGGCGAAGACATCCTCGATCTCCGGCGGCATCTCCCCGGCCAGCAACCGGGCCCGGAACACCGCCTGGGAGGCCAGGGCCTGCTCGATCGACTCCCAGACCGTGTCCTGGATCGGGTCGATGCCGATCGACACCTCGTACGGCTCGGGATCGGAGCCCTGGACGAGCGCGGTCACCTCGTACGCGTCGATCCGCAGCTGCATCACCTGGCCCTTGCGGGCGTACGTGCGGCCCCGGGTGAGCCGGCTACGGTCGGCGAAGGACTCCAGGACGTCGATGAAGCGGCGGGACCACCACTGCTCGCCGATCGAGCCGCGCCCGCCCGACTTCGCCTTCAGGCCGCCCTCGACGGGCCGGGCCTTGCCGTACATCGGCATCAGTCGCTCACCGCCTCGGGGTCGAGCCGCATGATCTCGCGCAGGTCGGCGACGGACAGCTCGGTGAGCCAGCCCTCGCCGGTGCCGACGATGCGCTCGGCCAGGGACTTCTTGCGCTCGATCATCTCGTCTACGCGCTCCTCGATCGTGCCGACGCAGATGAACTTGCGGACTTGGACGTTCTTGGTCTGCCCGATGCGGAACGCGCGGTCGGTCGCCTGATCCTCGACGGCGGGGTTCCACCAGCGGTCCACGTGGACGACGTGGTTGGCGGCGGTGAGGTTGAGTCCGGTGCCGGCCGCCTTCAGCGACAGCAGGAAGATCGCCGGGTCGGAGTCCTCCTGGAACCGGCGGATCAGCTCGTCACGCTGCCTCTTGGTGACGCCGCCGTGCAGCCACAGGACCGGGCGGTCCAGCGTGGTCTCCAGGTGCGGCCGCAGCATCGCGCCGAACTCGGCGTACTGGGTGAACACGAGCGCCTTCTCGCCCTGCTCGACGACCTCGGCGCAGATCTCCTCCAGGCGTTCGAGCTTGCCGGAGCGGCCGTGCAGGCGTGAGCCGTCCTTGAGCAGGTGGGCCGGGTGGTTGCAGACCTGTTTGAGCTTGGCCATGGTCGCCAGCACGAGGCCGCGCCGCTCCATGCCCTCGCTGTTGCTGATCTGGTCGAGCATGTCCTCGACGGTCGCCTGGTACAGCGACGCCTGCTCCTGCGTCAGGTTGCACCAGACCTTGATCTCCTGCTTGTCCGGCAGGTCGGAGATGATCGTCTTGTCGGTCTTCAGACGGCGCAGGATGAACGGGCCCGTCGCCCGGTGCAGTGCGGCGGCGGCCTCCTCGTCGCCGTGCGCCTCGATCGGCACCGCGAACCGCTCGCGGAAGTACTGGCGCGGCCCGAGCACGCCGGGGTTGGCGAACTCCATGATCGACCACAGCTCGGTCAGGTGGTTCTCCACCGGCGTGCCGGTGAGCGCGAGCCTGCTGCGCGCCGGGATGCTCCGGACGGCCCGCGCTTGCCGGGTGCCGCTGTTCTTCAGCGCCTGCGCCTCGTCGCAGACGACGCGATCCCACCCGATCGCGGCCAGCGCCTCGTGGTCCCGCGCGGCCGTGCCGTACGTCGTCAGCACCAGATCGGCCTCGGCCGCCGCCTTGACGAGGTCCTCGCCGCGCTGCCGCCCGCTGCCGTGGTGCACGTAGATCCGCAGCTTCGGCGTGAACCGCGCCGCCTCCCGCTGCCAGTTCCCGATCAGCGACATCGGCCCGATCAACAACGTCGGCCCGGTTTTTGTCCGATTTGCGAGCAGAGCAAGTGTCTGAGCGGTTTTGCCGAGTCCCATATCGTCCGCGAGGATTGCGCCGAGGCCGAGGCGGTCGAGGAAGGACAGCCAGGCGAGGCCGCGTTCCTGGTAGGGGCGGAGAGTGCCCTCGAAGTCGTCCGGGGTCGCGATCGGCTCCAGGCGGCGGTCGGCCTCGCCGGAGAACAGGTCACCGAGGGGGCCGTCGGCGTCGACCTGGAGCAGCGGCAGCGCGTCGTCGCCCGCGTGGATAGCGGCGCGGACGGCCTGCGCGGCGGTCATCTCGCCGGTGCGGCGCTGCTGGAGGAAGTCGAGGGCGGAGGCGAGCTGCTTCTCGTCGAGCTCGACCCACTTCCCGCGCAGCCGTACGAGCGGGGCCTTGAGCCGGGCCAGCTCGGCCAGCTCCTCCTCGGTGATGTCCTCGCCCTCGATGGCCAGGTCCCAGCGGAAGTCGACCATGCTGTCGAGGCCGAAGCCGGAGGAGGTGGCGGCGCCGGATCCGTCGGTCGCGGTCTTGGCGCGGGTGGTGAGCTTCATGCCCAGCCGGGTCCGGCCCGCCCACTGCGGCAGCTGGACGCCGAATCCGGCGGCGGCCAGCAGTGGCGCGGCCTCGCGGAGGAACCGGAACGCGCCCTCGGCGTCGGTCGTGACGCTGGTGGGGGTGGCCACCCGCAGGGCCTGGGCGAGGTCCGGGTAGAGGCGCAGCGCCCGGCCCAGGCCGGTGAGGAGGGTCTCCTCGGCGTTCGGCACGGAGGTGACCTCGCCCGTCCAGAGGGCGGCGGCCGGGACGTACAGGCTGGGGTCGTCGGTGCCCTGCACGGCGAACTCGACCGTCCACGGCCCCTGCACGGCGACCTCCCCCTCGGGCGCCGGCGGCTCGACGAGGCGGAAGCAGACGCGGAGCGGGCCGGTCGAGCGGCGGGCCGCGGCGGCCCAGGCGTCCAGCTCGGCGGCGAGCGCGTCCGGGTCGTCGCCCGGCTCGCGGGACACACCCGGGTCGGGGCCGGTGAGCGCGGCCGCCCAGCGTTCGGCGAGCGGCAGCCGGTCGGGGACCCGCCCCGCCCGCTCGGGCAGCAGCGGGTGCGGGACGACGCCGCGGACGGCCGCGTCGACCAGGCCGGACAGCGCGTCCAGCAGCACGTCGGACGCGGGACGGTCCTCATCGGCGGCGCGGCAGGCGGGCGGCATGGCGGCGGCCAGCTCGCGGAACCGCGCGGCGTCGTCGCCGGTGATCACCGGACGCCACCGGGCCGTGAGATCACCGTCCTCGCGCACGAGGGCGGGCAGGACGCGGCCCCGGGCGGCGAGGTGGACGGCCTCGTCGGCGACGTGCGAGAAGAACCGCAGGTCCGCGCCGCGTACGACGTCCTCGGCGTCGGTGGCCAGGTGCAGCAGCGTCATCGCGGCGAGGGGGTCCAGCACGAGCGCCGGGACCCGCCAGGGGCGCGGCTCGGGCCGCTCGGAGGTCGGCTCGCGCGCCAGCTCGGGGGAGGGGAACGGCCCGGTGGCGGAACCGGGGAGGACCAGGGTCGGCTCGATCCTCGGGGCGCCGCGCGTCACGGCGGCGTAGGACGTGCCCTCGAAGTCGGGGGCGGCGAAAGGGTGCGGCTTCGGGGAGACGCGGATGCGCGTGGTGGCCGGGAGGGCGGAGTCCTCCGCCCACAGGCAGAGCGCGCCACCATGCCAGGTGGCGTGCGCGATGAGCATGATCGCCTGCCCCCCGTGACGGCGCTGCGGACCAGGTGAAGCTATCAAACGGGGCCGACACCACCGTTCGTTACGCTCGCGACGCAGCGCAGTCGATGAGGGAGGTGCCCCATGGGGGAGTTCGTACGCGTGGAGGTGGCTGAGGCCGTCGCCACCATCCGGCTGGACCGGCCGAAGGTGAACGCCCTGAACACCCAGGTCGTCGCCGAGCTGGGCGAGGCGGCGCGGGCCGTGGACGCCGATCCGGACGTCCGGGCGGTCGTGCTGTACGGCGGTGAGCGGGTGTTCGTGGCCGGGGCGGACATCAAGGAGATGGCCGAGCTGCCGTACGCGCGGGCGACCGGGCACGCCCGGGCCCTGCAGGAGGCGCTGAACGCGGTCGCGCGGATCGGTAAGCCGGTCGTCGCCGCGATCACCGGGTACGCCCTCGGCGGTGGCCTGGAGCTCGCGCTGTGCGCCGACTTCCGCGTGGCCGGGGAGTCGGCGAAGGTCGGCCAGCCGGAGATCCAGCTCGGCGTCATCCCCGGCGCCGGCGGCACCCAGCGGCTGCCCCGGCTGATCGGCCCGTCCCGTGCCAAGGACCTGATCTTCACGGGGCGGCACGTCGGCGCCGAGGAGGCCCTGGCGATCGGGCTGGTCGACCGGGTCGTGCCGGACGACCAGGTGTACGCCGCCGCGACGGAGCTGGTCGCGCGGTACGCGGGCGGTCCGGCGGTCGCGCTGCGCGCCGCGAAGGAGGCCATCGACGCGGGCCTGGAGACCGACCTGGCCACCGGTCTGGAGATCGAGCGGCTGCACTTCGCCGGCCTGTTCGCCACCGAGGACCAGAAGAACGGCATGCGCAGCTTCGTCGAGGAGGGCCCCGGCAAGGCGCGGTTCACCGGCCGCTGACCGGAGGGAACCCGGCGTCCGCGCCGGACGTCACAGGACCAGGTCGGAGTGTCCGGCCGGACGCCAGGGGAGAGGGGACGGGGTGCCGAACGAAGCGCTGCCGCCCGTGGCACAGGCGCGGCTCGGTCAGGCCCGGCAGGGCGGCACCTGGACCTCCGGCCTGAGCGTGGAGGAGTTCGCGGCGCTGCGGTCCGTCGGGTTCGAGCCGGTCGGCCAGGTGATGGGCAGCACGGTCTACAACCTGGGGCTGTTCTACCGGTCCTCGGCGAACTGCGGGTACGTGCCCGCCTTCTTCGGCGGCGGGGCCACGACGACGGTTACGTCGAGCGGGCCTGCGTGGAAGGGCGGCTTCGGCGCCTACATCGACACGCTCTACCGTGCGCGGCGCACAGCCATGGACCGGATGGCGGCCGAGTGCGCCGCCCTGGGCGGCGACGGCGTCGTGGCCGTCGACCTGACGATCGCGCCGTTTCAGGGGGCGGCGCACCATCTGGAGTTCCAGGCGATCGGCACGGCCGTGCGCGCCGCCGGGCCGGTCCGGCCGGGCCGGGTCTTCCTGTCCCATGTCGGCGGGCAGGAGTTCGCGAAGCTGATCGAGACCGGCTGGGTGCCGGTCGACCTCGCGATCGGCGCCTCCGTCGGCATCCGTCACGACGACTGGCGGACGAACCGGTCGGCCCGCAGGTTCGCGCCCGCACAGGAGATCGACGGCTGGACCGAGCTGCTGGCGGTCACCCGGCACGACGCCCGGACGCGCCTGCACGCCGACGCGAGGCGTACCGGCGCGGACGGCGTCGTCGTCTCCGACATCGACCTGCGCGTCGAGGAGCGCCCCTGCTCCGCCTCCAGTCAGCAGCACGACCACATCGTGGAGACCACGATCCTCGGCACCGCGATCGCCGAGTTCCGTGTCCCGCATCGCCCGATCCGCCCGTTGACGATCATGAGGTTGACGTAGATGACCGATCCTGTCGCCCAGGGAGTCCCCGCCGACGCGATGACCCGCCTCGCGGGGCTGCGCCCGGGCGCGCCCGGGGGGCTGTTCACCAGCGACCTGTCCGTGAACGAGTTCCTGCTGGTCCGGGAGGCCGGGTTCCGTCCGCTGGGGCTGGTGCTGGGCAGCTCGATCTACCACGTCGGCATCCAGGTCGGCCGGTGGAGCAAAAATATGGAGCTGGATCAGCTCTCCGGCGCGATGTACCACGCGCGGGAGCTGGCGATGACCCGCATGGAGGCCGAGGCGGACCAGCTCGGCGCGGACGGCATCGTCGGTGTGCGGCTGCGCGTGGAGTTCCGTGACTTCGGCAGCGACATCGCCGAGTTCATCGCCATCGGCACGGCGGTCAAGGCCGACGACACGTCCCAGAACTGGCGGAACAACAAGAACCAGCCGTTCACCTCGGACCTGAACGGCCAGGACTTCTGGACGCTGATCCAGGCGGGGTACGCGCCGCTGGGCATGGTGATGGGCACGTGCGTGTACCACGTCGCGCACCGCCGGCTCGGTGCGGTGCTCGGCAGCCTGGGGCAGAACGTCGAGATCCCGGAGTTCACCCAGGCGCTGTACGACGCGCGGGAGCTGGCGATGACCCGGATGCAGGCGGAGGCGCAGGCCCTGCACGCAGAGGGGATCGTCGGCGTCTATCTCGACCAGTTCCACCACCAGTGGGGCGGCCACACGATGGAGTTCTTCGCGATCGGGACGGCGGTCCGGCCGCTGCGGGCCGATCACGTCATCGCCAAGCCGCAGATGGTGCTCGGGCTGGACCGCTGATTCACTGATGGCCATGGACTTCGACATGGTGGCCGCCGCGCTGCGCCGTGACACCGCCGACCTCGGGACGTACGCCCGCGTGCTGACCGGCACGCTCGCCGACGCGCTGCCGCCCGGCTGCGTGACCGTCGAGCACGAGCGGAGCCTGGGGGACCGGCTGCGCGGCCGCGACGGGCGGCCCCACCGGATCGTCGTCCGGCTCGGCGAGCGCACGCTGTCCCTGACGGCCGGGCACGGCGGCCGTCCGGTAGGGGAGATCCACCACGAGGTGCGCGGCGTCGTGCTGTCCCGCGACCAAGTGACGCTCGACGTGTGGGTGCACACGCTGACCGAGGAGCTCATGGCCCAGGCCGAGGCGGACGCCCGCGCCGCCGAGGCGCTGCGCCGCCTGGTCGCCGGCGGCTGACCGGCCGGAGCCCGCGAGGTACGGTCGAGGCGCCGTCTCGTGGAGGGAGTCGTCAGTGCGGGTGTTCGTCTCGGTCGACATGGAGGGCGTGTCCGGGCTCACCGATCCGGATGAGATGCGGGCGGGCGGGCGCGGCTACGAGCGCGGCTGCGAGCTGATGACCGCGGACGCGAACGCCGCGGTGGCCGGGGCGTTCGACGCCGGGGCCGATGAGGTGGTCGTCACGGACGCGCACGGCAGCACGAAGAACATCCGCGCCGACCTCATCGACGAGCGGTGCACGCTGATCCGCGGGCCGTACCGCCCGCTGCGCATGGGACAGGGGCTCGACACCGCGCACGACGCGGCGATGTTCGTGGGCTACCACGCCCGCGCGGGCGTGCCGCACGGCGTGCTCAACCACACGTGGATGGGCTATGAGATCCAGAACCTCTACCTGAACGGTGAGGTCTGCGGGGAGATCCGGCTGATCGCCGCGCTGGCCGGGTCGATGGGCGTACCGGTCGCGCTCGTGGCGGGCGACGAGGCGGCGTGCGCGGAGGCCCGCGAGGTGCTCGGCGACGTCGAGACGGTGGCGGTGAAGAAGGGCATCGACCGGTACTCCGCGCAGCTCCTGCCGCCCGCCCGCGCGCAGACCCTGATCCGGGAGGCGGCCGGCCGCGCCCTGCGGGACCTGGACCGCCGCCGCCCGTACACGGTGCCGTCCCCGTACACGCTGGGCATCGACTGGGCGTCCACGGCGATGGCGGAGTCGTGCGCCATGATCCCGGGCATCAAGCGGCTCGGGCCCCGGTCGGTGGAGTTCACCACCGACGACTACGCCGAGATCGTCGGGGTGCTGGGCATCATGGCCTCGATCGGCGGCAGCGTCGGCTGCACCGGGCAGCACTACGGCTGACGGTATCCGGAACCTCCGGACCGGATTCCGCGTCAAACCGGGCATGAACGCGACGGGAGTTGCGCCGCTGGGCTCGTACGAACTGCTGGAGCGGGTCGGCGAGGGGGCCACGTCCGTGGTGTACCGCGCCACGGACCCGTTCGGGCGGACGGTCGCGGTGAAGGAGCCGCGGCGGGAGTTCGCGCACGACCCGGCCGTGCGCCGTCGCCTGGCGCGTGAGGCCCGGACGATGGCGCGGGTGCGCAGCCCGTACGTCGCCGAGGTGTTCGACGCCTGCCTGGACGGCGACCGCCCCCATCTCGTCACCGAGTTCGTCCCCGGAGTGCCGCTGCGCGACCTGGTGACGACCTACGGGCCGCTGTGGGAGGAGGCGCTGTACGGCTTCGCGGAGCGGTTCGCGCGGGGCCTGGCGGCGGTGCACGGGGCCGGGGTGCTGCACCGGGACCTCAAGCCCGGCAACGTCATGGTGCTCGGCGGCATCCCTAAGATCATCGATTTCGGCATCGCGCGGGAGGCGGGGACCGAGGAGGTCACCCAGCCGGGCGTGCTGACCGGCACGCCGGGCTACGTCGCGCCCGAGCTGATCGACGGCGGGCCCTGCGGCGAGGCGTCCGATGTCTTCTCGTGGGCCGCGACGGTCGCGTTCGCGGCGACGGGCCGCCCGCCGTTCGGGGCGGGGTCGCTGCACGGCATCTGCTTCCGGGTGCTGCGCGGGGCCGCCGACCTGGACGGCGTGCCCGAGCCGCTGCTGCCGCTGCTGCGCCGTGCCCTGTCCCGCGACCCGGCCGAACGCCCGGCCGCGGCCTGGCTGACGGGCCGCCTGGCCGAGCGGCGGCCGGTCCCCGCGTGGTGACCGGTTCGGCCGGGAAGGCCGTGAGGGGACACATGCCCGGGTATCGTGACGCATCTATGGAGGGGGTCGAGACGTCCGGCGAGAGCATCGGCCGATACCGCCTGATCGAGAAGATCGGAGAAGGCGGCATGGGGGTCGTGCACCTGGCCACCGACCCCTACGGCCGCAAGGTCGCCGTGAAGGTCCTGCGGCCCGGTGTCGCCGCCGACCAGACGGCCCTGCGCCGGCTCGCCCGTGAGGTCGACTCCATGCGGCGGGTGCACAGCCCGCACGTCGCGGAGATCGTCGACGCGGACGTGACGGCCGAGCCGCCCTACGTCGTCACCCAGTTCGTCCCCGGCCGGACCCTGGAGGAGGCGGTCCGCGACGACGGCCCGCTGCGCGGTGACGCGCTGCAGCGGCTGGCGACGGGGCTGGCCTCCGCGCTGGCCGCCATCCACGACGCCGGCATCGTGCACCGGGACCTGAAGCCGGGCAACGTCATGTTCCTGGAGAACGGCGAGCCGGTCGTCATCGACTTCGGCATCGCGCAGGGCGTCGACGCGACGCGGCTGACCGCGACCGGGCTCGTGATCGGCACCCCCGGCTACCTCGCCCCCGAGATCATCGAGGGTGAGGACGCCGGCGCGCCCGCGGACGTCCACGCCTGGGCCGGCACGATCGCGTACGCCGCGACGGGACGGGCGCCGTTCGGCGGCGGCACGTTCGAGTCGATCTTCTACAAGATCATGGAGGGGCGGCCGGACCTGGACGGCGTGCCCGAGGCGATGCTCCCGGTCGTCCGGGCGGCGATGGCCCGCAACCCGGCCGAGCGGCCGACCGCGCACGGCCTCGTCGAGCTGACCCGGCGCATCGACGTCAACAGCACCCGGCTGGACCCGCCGTCGACCCAGACCAAGCGCCTCACCGCCGTCTCGGCCCCGCCGCCGGCCCCGGCCCCGGCGCGCCCGCGCGATTTCGTCGGGCAGCTGCCGCCGGCGCCGCCCCCGCCGCCTCCGCAGGCGTACGCGCCTCCCGCCTACGGCCCGACGGGGCGACAGGCCGCCCCGCAGGAGCGCTCGCCGGGATACGCGCAGCGCCCGCCGAAGCCGCCGCGTCCCGACGAGCCGAAGCCGTACGGCGTCTACCGCTTCCTCAGCCTGCTGCTCCTCGTCGCCGGGATCGGGCTGGCCCTGGTGACGCCCACGATCGCGCTGATCATCGTGCTCGCCGTCCTGCTGGTGCTGCGGACCGCCGACCGCGGCCACCAGGAGCTCACGTCCAAGCGCACCCGGCGCGGGCCGCGCTCGGGCGACCTGGTGGCGATCGTCGCCAAGTCGCCGTTCACGGCGGTACGCGCGGCGCTGGGCATGCTGCTGGTCAGCCCGTTGGCGATCATGGCCGCGGTCGTCGTGCTGCTGATCGGGCTGGCCGCCAAGACCGCGCTGACGATCCCGCACGCGGTGGCGCTGGCCACCGCGGCGTTCGTGATCGTCCAGTGCCTGGGGCCGGGCAGCGAGCCCGCGCGCCGTCAGCTCGCGCGGTTCTGGGGAGCCGTGCTGCCGAGACGGAACCAGGCCCTCATCGCCCTGGTGGTCATCGGGTTCGTCGTCTTCCTGCTCGTGTCGTTCGCGCTCAGCCAGACGCCGGACCTGCGGCCGTTCGCGGGCGGCTCGTTCACCCGGAACCTCGCCCACCTCCGCTCCGGCATCCGGGACCTGCTCGGCGGCTGACCGACCCGGGGCGCCCCCGACCGACGAAGATCGAACGATGCCAGTGGAGGACGTCCCCGTGGACCAGGTCGGCCCCTACCGACTCGTCGCGACCCTCGGGAAGGGCGGCATGGGCGTCGTCCACCGGGCGGTCGACGACGCCGGCCGCGAAGTGGCCCTCAAGGTCGTACGAGGCGAATACGCCGAGGACACGACCTTCCGGCGGCGGCTGGCCCGCGAGGTCGACACGATGCGGCGGGTACGCAGCCCGTACGTCGCCGAGGTCCTCGACGCCGACGTCGCCGCCGAACGCCCCTACATCGTCACCCGCTTCATCGACGGCCACCCGCTCGACGGCGTCGTCCGCGCCGCCGGCCCGCTGTCCGGCGGCCCGCTGGCGCGCGTGGCGATCGGCCTGGCCGAGGCGCTGACCGCCATCCACGAGGCGGGCGTCGTCCACCGGGACCTCAAGCCGAACAACGTCATGATGGTCGACGGGGCCCCGGTCGTCATCGACTTCGGCATCGCCCACGCGGTGGACGCCGCCCGGCTCACCCGGACCGGGCTGGTCGTCGGCACGCCCGGTTACATCGGCCCGGAACTGTTCGACGGCAAGGCGCCGGGCCCCGCCGTCGACGTGTACGGCTGGGCGGCGACCGTCGCGTACGCCGCGACCGGGCGCGCACCGTACGGCGGCGGATCGTTGGAGGCGGTACTCGCCCGCATCCTGTCCGGAAACCCCGATCTGGACGGCGTGCCGCCCTCCCTCGTGCCGCTGCTGCGCACGGCCCTCGCCCGCGAACCGGAGGCCCGGCCGCCGGCTGCGGAGCTCGCGGCCCGGGTCCGCGCGCTCGATCTCGGCGCCCCGCCGTCCATCGCCGCGACGGCGCTCAGCCCCGCCGTCGACGCGGCCGGCCCCACCGGGTCGCCGCCGGGCTCCCGGCCCGCCGGCCCCCTCGGCGCGCCGCCGGACTCCGGGTCCTCTGACCCCGCGGGTGCGCCGCCGGGCCCCGGCCCCTCCGATCCCTCCGGTGCGCCGCCGGACTCCGGGTCCTCCGGCGCCGCCGGTGCGCCGCCGCGCCCTGCGTCCTCCGATCCCTCCGGGGCGTCGCCGGGCTCCGGGCCTTCCGGTGCCGCGGCGGCGGGCGGTCCCCGGCCCCCGGCGAGCCCGGCTCCGGGGACGGTCCCGCCGAGCGCCGCGCCGCGCGTGGCGCTCGGCTGGTACAAGCTGCTCGCCTACCTGGCGATCGTCACGGCCGTGGCGGCCTGTGCCGTGGCCCCCGTCGTCGGCCCGCCCCTCGTGGTGGTGGCCGCCTGGTACCTGCGGGCGGGGGACTCCGCCGTCCGATCCCGCCGGGTGCCGGTGCGCGGCGTCCAGGACCTGATCCTGGTGCCCTTCCGCGTGCCGCGGGCGCTGGGCCGGTCGACCGGAGCGCTGGTGCCCGCCCTGCTCTACGCGGCGGTGGCGGCGGGGGTGACCGCCTTGGCGCTGCTCCTCTGGACCGTCTCGCGCGCCGTGTACTGGCCGGACGCCGTCATCCGGTGGAGCGCGGCGGCGTTCGCGTGGGTGACGCTCGCCGGACCCGGGGTCATGGGGCCGCGCCGCCAGTCGGTCCGGCTGCTGTCGGCGGCCGCCCAGAGCCGGCTGCGGACCGCGTCGGTGGGCCTGTGCCTCGCCGGGATCACCGCGCTGGTGGGCGCGGCCGGGTTGCTGCTGCGCCCGCGGTGGTGGCCCATCGGCGACCGGGCCGGGACCATCGTCGATCTCACGGACACGATCGCCAGGCTCCTGCACCAGTGACGCGCGGCGCGTCGGCCGCGTCGCGCCGGATGCACCTTCGCGGCGCGGTAGTGTGGCACCGCCTTCACGTCCGCCCGATGCGGGACCCCAGCGACTTTCCGAGGAGGGAACGGCGTTCCCCTCCGGCCCGTCGGCCGGAGCACGCGCCGCGCACCGATGACGTGGGATGAGACATCCGGCGCGATCTCCGACCCGCCGCTGGCGGCCGAGGAGACCGTCGACGCCGTCGTCGAGGGCTGGTCACGGCTCTTCACGTACCTCGTCGTCGCCAGCGTGTTCGGGGTCGCCGTCATCACGCCGTTCTTCGGGCTCCTGCTGGCGCTGGCGGGCGCGTCCTACCTGCGGGCCGGGGAGCTTCACGCGCGGCGGCACGCCGCCACACCGTTGCGGCTGACGGTCGGCCCGCTGACCGCGCCGCTGGACCTCATCCGGGGTGCCGCCGGGACGCTGCTCACCGTGCCGTACGCCGCCGTGTTCGCCGTCGCCGTGCCGATGGCGATCATGGCCGCGGCGGCCGTCGACGTCCAGGTCGCCCCGCTCGTCGCGGCCGCCTGGGGTGCCGGGGCCGCGGCGTACGTCCTGCTGGCCGCGCCGGGCGTCCGGGCGCCGCGCCGGCACCTCGTCCAGGTCTTCACCGTGCTCGCGTACGGCCCGCGCCGGATCGCGGTCATCGGAGCGATCCTGTGCGTGGTGACCCTCGCCGTCCTGGCCGCCGCGATCGTGCTCCGGCCGACCTTCGCCCCGATGTACGAGCTGGAGAACTCCATCGCCCAGGAGCTCTCCCGGTTCCAGGACTCGATCCAGCAGCGCGTGTCGTGACCGGGGGCCGGCCGGGCCGAACATTTACGATCATGCGGTAGCCCGTCGACCGCGGAACCCCCCATGACGTCCCTGCGTGAGAGTCTCGGCCCCTACCGGCTCCTGGAGGAGATCGGTGTCGGCGGCATGGGCGAGGTGCACCTCGCGCTGGCCCCGGACGGCGGCACGGTCGCCGTCAAGATCCTGCACCCCGCCGTCGCCCGCGACCCGCTCGCCCGCCGCCGCCTCGAGCGTGAGGTCGCGACGATGCGCCGGGTCCGCAGCCCGTACGTCGCCGAGGTGGTCGACGCGGACTTCACCGGGCGTCGTCCGTACGTCGTCACGCGATACATCCAGGGTCGCTCCCTCGACCTGCGGGTACGCCGCGAGGGCCCGCTCCGGGGCGGGGCGCTGCCGGCGGTGGCGCGCGGGCTGGCGCGGGCGCTGCACGTGATCCATGCGGCCGGGGTCGTGCACCGTGACCTCAAACCGGCCAACGTGATCCTCGTCGACCGCGACCCGGTCGTCATCGACTTCGGCCTCGCGCACGTGCTCGACGCGACCCGGCTGACGCGCACGGGCACGGCGATCGGCACGCCCGGCTATCTGGCGCCGGAGGTCCTCGACGGGGAGCGGGCCGGGCCGGCCGCCGACGTCTTCTCCTGGGCGGGGACGGTCGCGTTCGCGGCCACCGGCCGCGCGCCGTACGGGCCAGGGCCCGCGCAGGCGATCTTCTCCCGCGTGCTGCGGGGACGGCACGACCTTCGCGGCATCTCGGGCGACCTGCGGGAGATGCTCGAGGCCGCGCTGGCGATCGACCCGGAGGTGCGCCCCGGGACCGGTGACCTCCTGGAGGCGCTCGCCGTACGGAACCGCCCGCGGCCGGCCGCGGTACCGCGCCGGCCCCGTGCGGTCGCCGCTCCTCCGGACGCTCGCTCCGCGCGGGACGCTTCGCCGGGCCGGGATGCTCTGACGGCCGGAGACGCGGTGCCGGCCCCGGAGGCCCCGGCGGCGTTGGACGCTCCCGCCGCGCCCGGGGATGAGCCGGCCGGTCCGGCGGCGGGCGGTGCCGTGGGTCCTGAGGACGCGCCGCCGGGGGACGAGGCGGGCGCCGGTGAGCGGCGCCGCGGCCTGCCGATGCGCCTGCTGCGCGGGACGGCGGCGCTCGCCGTGCCGGCGGCCTGCTACGCCCTGCCGGTCCTGGCCGTCGCGACGATCCTGTCGGCGTGCGCCGCCGGCTACGCGTGGGACGCGGTGGCGCGCGCCCGCCGCCGGGCGGCGTCCCGGGCCGGCCGGCTGGCCCGCCTGGGGTCGGTCCTCGCCGCCTCCGTCACGGTTCCGGCGCAGACGGTGGTCCGGCTGGTGGCGCTCGTCGTCGCGATGGTGGTCGGGTACGGCGCGGTGCTGGGGATCACCTGGTGGTCGGTCGTGCCGCGTGAGCGGGCCCTCGCGCTGCCCCTCGGAGTGCTCATGGTGGTGGCGGCGGTCGTCCGCGCGCGTTATGGCCGGGAGCGCCGTCCGGCCCGGCTGGTCCTGGCGGTCCTGGCCGCCGGAGCGCTGGCGCTGGCGGTCGTCGGGATCCCGTTCCCGGCGTGGTGGCCGGTTACCGCACCCTGAAGCGGGTAGACGGACTTTGCGCAGTCGCTACCCGTGGGTAACATCGGGTGCGACGCGAGGAGACGCCCCGGGGCCGAACCACTTTCGGGTGTTTGGCAGGCTTGGGGCGTCCAACGCGTCAGCCCGCGTCGCCCGCGAGGACGGCGCCCGTCGTGCCGGAGGAGCGCGTAGATGAAGTGTGCAGGGAGGGCGGACACCATATGAACATCGTCGTCTGCGTGAAGCAGGTTCCCGACACGGCGACCGAACGGAAGCTGCGGTCCGACGACAAGACCCTCGACCGCGAGGCGGCCGACGGCGTCATCAACGAACTCGACGAGTACGCCGTCGAGGAGGCCTTGACCATCAAGGAGGCCCACGGCGGTGAGGTGACCGTCCTCACCATGGGCCCGGAGAAGGCCTCGGAGTCGATCCGCAAGGCCCTGGCCATGGGCGCGGACAAGGCCGTTCACCTCTCGGACGAGGCGCTGCACGGTTCGGACGCGCTGTCGACCTCGTACGCGCTCGCGCAGGTGCTCAAGAAGATCGGCTTCGACATCGTCCTCCTCGGCTCGGAGTCGACCGACGCCCGGACGGGCATGCTGGCCGCAATGCTGTCCGAGCGGCTCGGCGTACCCCAGGTGACGCTGGCCAACAAGGTCGAGATCGACGGGTCCTCGCTCAAGGCACAGCGGCTCACCGACTACGGCTTCGACCGCGTCGAGGCGAGCCTGCCGGCCGTCGTCAGCGTCGTCGAGAAGATCAACGAGCCGCGCTACCCCTCCTTCAAGGGGATCATGGCGGCGAAGAAGAAGCCGGTCGAGAAGCTCGCCGTCGCCGACGCCGAGATCGACGCCGCCAAGGTCGGGCTCGCCGGGGCCTCGACCGAGGTCGTCGACTTCGCGGACGCGCCGCCGCGCGAGAAGGGCCAGATCGTCAAGGACGAGGGCGACGGCGGCGTGAAGGTCGCCGAGTTCCTCGCGTCCAAGAAGTTCATCTGAGAGGCGGGGAAATGCCGGAGATTCTCGTCCTCGTCGACCATGTCGACGGGGAGGTCAAGAAGGTCACCTTCGAGCTGCTGACACTCGCGCGCCGGCACGGTGACGCCGCGGCGGTATGGGTCGGCCCGGGCTACGAGGGCGCCAAGGACAAGCTCGCCGAGTACGGCGCGGCCAAGGTCTACGTCGCCGCCGACGAGGAGCTGACCTCCTACGTCGTCGCGCCGAAGGCCGAGCTGCTGGCGCAGCTCGTCGCCGAGAAGTCCCCGGCGGCGGTCCTCGTCGCCGCGACGGGCGAGGGTAAGGAGATCGCGGGGCGGCTCGCGGTCAAGACCGGGTCCGGCGTGCTCACCGACGTCGTCGACGTCGCCGACGGCTTCGTCGGCGAGCACTCCATCTTCGGTGGCGCGATCGTCACGCACGCCAAGGTGGCGACGGGCACGCCGATCATCGCGGTGCGCCCGAACTCCACCGCCGCCGAGGCCGCGCCGTCGACGCCGGCCGAGGAGCAGGTGTCGGTGACGCTGTCCGACGCGGCCAAGGCCGCCAAGGTCGTCGAGAAGGTCGTCCAGGAGAAGGGCGAGCGCCCCGAGCTGACCGAGGCCGCGATCGTCGTCTCCGGCGGCCGGGGTGTCGGCGGCGCCGACAACTTCAAGCTCATCGAGGAGCTGGCCGACTCGCTCGGCGCGGCCGTCGGCGCCTCGCGCGCCGCGACCGACGCCGGCTGGTACCCCCATTCCTTCCAGGTGGGCCAGACCGGCAAGACGGTGTCGCCGCAGCTGTACATCGCGGTCGGCATCTCCGGCGCCATCCAGCACCGAGCGGGCATGCAGACCTCCAAGACGATCGTCGCGATCAACAAGGACCCGGACGCGCCGATCTTCGAGCTGGTCGACTACGGCATCGTGGGTGACCTGTTCCAGGTCGCCCCACAGCTGACCGAGGAGATCACCAAGCGCAAGTGACCTCGCGCACGGCGACGCCCCGGCGGAATCACCGCCGGGGCGTCGCCGTGTCCGGGGAGCGAGCGATGACGGGCGGAGCACCCTTTCCCGCGTCGGCGGTGTCGTGTCACCGGAGCCTGGTGGGCGTCCCCTCGCTCTCGTGCCAGAGGCGGTCGAGGGCGGTGACGACGTAGACGTACGCCCTGCCCGGCTCGGCGGCGCCGTCGGTGAAGGACGTACCGCCGGTCACGGCGATCCGGTGGGCCTCGTCGGGGGCGCACCCGGTGGCCGGGCCGTCGAACCGGTAGACGGCGTATCGCGCGGCCCCGCGGGCCGGGCGCCAGGTGATCGCGGAGCCCTCGATCGCTGGCCGCGGCCGGTGCGGAGCGTGGCCGCCGAGCCGTGGCATGAGCGGCCCCAGCGCCGGGCGGGCGTAGTGGTCGGCGACCATCCGGCTCACCGCGCCGAGCCGGTCGGCGTTCATGTCCTTGGCGCTGAAGTGGATGTCCCCGGCGACCTGGGGGTACGCCCGGTCGAACGTGAGGTGCCGGGACAGCTCGGCCGGGTCCTGCCAGGGCGCGGCCTGCCCGGCGGCGCCCTCCCGGTAGTCGGCCTGGCCGATGTAGAGCTGCACGCCGGTGCCGTCGACCTGGCGGGCCCACCAGGGGACGAGTTTCGCGTAGTCGGCCACCGTGAAGCCGATGTACCAGTAGATCTGCGGCGCGAGGTAGTCGATCCACCGCTTCCTCACCCAGCCGCGGGTGTCGGCCGAGATCGCGGTGTAGGACTCCAGGCCGTTCGTGTCCGAGCCCCGGGGGTCGGAGCTCTTGTTGCGCCAGATGCCGAACGGGCTGATCCCGAACTTCACCCACGGCTTCAGCGCGTGGATCCGGCGGTCCATCTCCCGTACGAGCAGGTCGATGTTGTGGCGCCGCCAGGACGCCTTGTCCGCGAACCCGGAGCCGTACCTGGCGTACGTGGCGTCGTCGGGGAAGTCCGCGGTGCCGCTGGGGTAGGGATAGAAGTAGTCGTCGAAGTGGACGCCGTCGATGTCGTAGCGGCGCACGGCGTCGAGCATCGCCCGTTCGGCGAAGTGGCGGACGTCGGGGATGCCGGGGTCGTAGTAGAGCTTGCCCGCGTACGGGTGGACCCAGTCCGGGTGGCGCCGGGCGGGGTGGCCGGGGGAGAGCAGGCCCGGATCGGCCTTCATCGCCACCCGGTAGGGGTTCATCCACGCGTGGAACTCCAGGCCGCGCGCGTGCGCCTCCCGTACGAGGAAGGCGAGCGGGTCGTACCCCGGGTCCCTGCCCTGGGTACCGGTGAGGTACTGCGACCACGGTTCGTACGGCGAGGGCCAGAACGCGTCGGCGGTCGGCCGCACCTGCACGAACACCGCGTTCAGATGGCGGGCCACCGCGTTGTCCAGCAGGCGGACGTACTCCGCCTGCTGCCGGGCGGCGGGCAGTCCGGGGGCGGACGGCCAGTCGAGGTTGGTGACGGAGGCGATCCACACGCCCCGCAGCTGCCGGCCGGCGGTGGCCGGGGCGGCGCAGGGCGTGGTACGGGCGCCGGCGGGGGTGGTGAGCGGCCCGGCGGCGAGGGCGGCGCCGAGCAGGGCGGCGGTGGCGAGAGACAGGACGCGGCGAACGATCACGAGGCTCTCCTCAGGGTCTTGAAGAGAACTTACGATCATCGCCTAGATGATGTAAATCATTCACCGCTCCGTCGTGGCGGCCCGCCGTTCCTCATCGGCGGGCGCCCCTGCCGCGCCGGGCCGCCGGGCTGCCGGGCCGCCGGTCCGTTCAGGCCGCGAGCCGTACGGCCTCGGGCTCCACCTCGGGCTCACTCGCCACCACCAGGAGACGGCGCGCCGGGACGAACCGGGCACTGGCCGCGATCAGCAGCGCGAGGACGACCGCGAGGCCGAGCCCGACCCGCAGCGAGGCGGCGTCGGCCAGGAAGCCGATCACCACGGGACCCAGGACGAGACCGCCGTACCCCATCGCGCCGACCTGGCCCACCGCCGCGGCGGACCGGCCGGGCACGACCGAGCCCGCCACCGAGATGGTCGTCGGCACCACGGTGCAGACCATCAGCCCGGCCAGCCCGAATCCGGCCAGCGCGAACGGCGTCGCCGGAGCGAGGACCACGATCGAGACGGCGACCGCCGTGCCCAGCCCCGCGTACGTCAGCATCCGGCGGGTGCCCAGCCGGGAGCGGACGCGGTCGCCGACGAGCCGCCCGCCGAGCATGGCGGCCTCGAAGAGCGGGTACGCCAGGGCGGCGACCGACTGGGTGGCGCCGAGTTCATGGTTGAGGAACAGCCCGCTCCAGTCCGCGATCGTGCCCTCCATCATGAAGGCGACGAACGCCAGCGTGCCGATGAGGTAGACGACGAGCGGCAGCCGCGCGCGGCCCCGGCCGGTGGCGGCGGGCGCCCGGTCGTCGATGTACGTGCGGCCCAGGACGAGGGTCAGGGGAAGGGCGATGATCGCCCCGCCGACGAGTGTCTCGCCGAAGGACAGCCCGGCGGAGGCGCTGAAGGAGCCGAGCAGGCCCCCGGAGATGCCGCCGGCGCACCATCCGGCGTGCATGCCGTTCATCACCGGCCGCTGGTAGGAACGTTCCACGGCGCTGCCCTGGGCGTTCATCCCGATGTCGGTCAGGCCGAACGTCATGCCGAACAAAGCGACCGCGACGAACAGCAGCGGCCGGGTGGGGGCAAGCCCGACCAGCGCCACGCTGACCGCCGTCAGCGGCGCCGCGACCCGCAGGACGGCCGTGCCGCCGAGCCGCGCCATGACGCCCCGCAGCCCCTGCATCGCGATGATCGCGCCGATCCCCCAGACGAGGATGGCCATCCCGACGTCGCCCTCCCTCATCCCGAACTTGTCCGCGAGGGCCGGCGTCCGTGACACCCAGACTCCGCAGAGCATGCCGGCCAGGGCGAACGTCAGCACGGTGCCCAGGCGGGCCCGGACGAGGACGCGAGACGTCATGATTTCACCTCTTTCTTTTTTGCCGTGGTGCGCACGGAAGGACCGGCGCCCGTGATGGGCGCCGGTGTGGTCGGTCGTGGTGGTCGGCCGCTAGAGCGAGCCGAGCAGCCGTTCGCGCAGCGTCTCGAGCTGCGCCTCGTCGTAGAGGCCGGGGTCGTGCATCGCGACCTCCCACAGCCCCTCGGCGGCCAGCCGCGCGATCCGCGCGGCGACCGGATCCGGATCGTCGGCAGGGTCCCGGTCGTGCCAGCGGTGCATCGCCTCGCGGATCTGGGCGAGCAGGGCCGGGTCGGCCGCCGCCGCGCTGACCGTCGCCCACCGTCGCAGCAGCCGCGACTGGTCGCGGTCCATGACGACGGCGAAGTTGGCCTCGACGAACGCCCGGGTGTACGACCCGGGGCCGCCGGTCTCGTACGAGGCGATCAGCGCGTCGAACTCCTCGATCAGCCGCTCCACCAGCCCTCTGATCAGGGCCTCCTTGTTCGGGAAGTGGTAGAGCAGCCCGCCCTTGCTGACCTGGGCGCGCTCGGCGACCGCGGACAGCGTGAGCGCCTGGGTCCCCTGCTCGCACAGCAGGGCCTCGGCGGCATCGAGGAGGGCATCGCGTTTCATGACACTCGTACTATACCGTCCGGACGGTACAGTTATTCCCGTTCCGGACAGACCGGGCGATCAGGGACGCGAGGTCGCGTGCCGTGTCGTCGTTCAGCGGGGCGTGCCGGAACAGCAGGCGGTACCAGAGCACGCCGTACACCATGTCCTGCAGCAGGACGAGATCCGTGCCGGCGGGGATCTCCCCACGCGCGACGGCGTGGTCCAGCACCTCGCTCAGCGCCGCCCGCCGGCCGGCCAGGAACCGGTCACGGAAGACGTCGGCGAACTCCCGGTCGAGCAGCGACTGGGCCAGCAGGCCCATCAGCACGGGTCCCTCCGACCCCTGCATCCCGAACGTGTGACGGAGGAAGACGTCCAGGTCGGCTCCGAGGTCGCCCTCGTCGGGGATCGGGATCCCCTCCGCCGCCACATTGAGCAGCGAGTCCAGCGCGACTTCCGCCTTGGACCGCCACCATCGGTAGATCGTCTGCTTGCCGACCCCGGCGCGTGCCGCGATGCGCTCCATCGTCAGCCCGCCGTAACCGTGTTCGACGAGTTCGTCATGCGTCGCCTCGAGGATCGCCAGCCGGGCCGCCTCGCTGCGCGGGCGGCCGGGGCGCCGGGTGCCGTCGGCCATGCCCCAACTTTACAAGACGGTCAGTCTCGGAATAGATTTCGAGACGAAGCGTCTAGAAATTGGAGCCATGATGCGCGTTGTCGTGCTGGGCGGTACGTCGGGAATCGGCCGGGCGATCGCCGAGAGTTGTGCCGCGGACGGTGACGAGGTCCTCGTGACCGGGCGTGACCCGGAGAAGCTGAGGACCGTCGCGGAGAAGGTGGCCGTGGCCGAGGCCGTGGACGGACGTTCGGCGGAGGACGTCCGGGCGTTCTTCGCACGCCACGGCCGGTTCGACCACCTGGTCCTCGCGCTGAGCAGCGCGAGTGGCGCGGGCACCCTGCGGGACCTGAAGATGGACGACCTGCGGGCGGGCTTCGAGGGCAAGCTGTTCCCGCACCTCACCGCCGCGCAGGCGGCCCTCGACACGATCGCCGGGGACGGCTCGATCACGTTCATCACCGCCGCCAGCGCCCAGGGCTCCATACCCGGCACCGCGGGCCTGGCGGCGATCAACGGTGCGCTGGAGCGGGCCGTGCCGCCGCTGGCCGCCGAACTCGCGCCGATCCGCGTCAACGCGGTCTCGCCCGGCGTGATCGACACCCCCTGGTGGTCCGCGATCCCCGAGGCGCAGCGGCGCGAGCAGTTCGCCGCGTTCGCCGAGCAGACGCCCGTCCGCCGCGTCGGCCGTCCCGAGGACGTCGCCGGCACGGTCCGCTTCCTCATGAGCGCCGGCTTCGTCACCGGACGAGTGATCACCTGCGACGGCGGCCTGACCCTCTGACCCCGGCGGCCCGCGACCGTACGGGCCGGCCTCCGCCCCGCCGCCGTGGCCCGCCGGCGGCGGCGCGGATAGGCTGGGGCCGCCATGGTGTACCTGGATCACGCGGCGACCACGCCGATGCTGCCCGAGGCGGTCGAGGCGATGACCGCCGAGCTCGCGCGCATCGGCAACCCCTCCTCGCTGCACGCCTCCGGTCGCCGGGCGCGGCGCGTCGTCGAGGAGTCCCGCGAGGTCATCGCGGAGTCGCTCGGCGCCCGGCCGAGCGAGGTCGTCTTCACCAGCGGTGGCACGGAGGCCGACAACCTCGCGCTCAAGGGCATCTTCTGGACCCGCCGGAGCGCCGCCCCCGCCCGGACCCGCGTGCTGGTCAGCGCCATCGAGCACCACGCCGTCCTCGACTCGGCACAGTGGCTCGCCGGCCACGAGGGCGCGACGGTCGAGCACCTGCCCGTCGACGCCGACGGCCGGGTCCGGCCCGACACCCTGCGCGCCGCCATCGACCGCGACCCCGGCACCGTCGCGGTCGTCAGCGTCATGTGGGCCAACAACGAGATCGGCACGGTCCAGCCGATCGCCGAGCTGGCCGCGATCGCCCGCGAGCACGGCATCCCGTTCCACACCGACGCCGTTCAGGCCGTCGCACAGCTTCCCGTCACCTTCGCCACGGACGCGATGACCGTCACCGGGCACAAGATCGGCGGGCCGGTCGGGGCCGGTGCCCTGCTGCTCGCCAAAGGGCTCGACCCCGTTCCCGTCCTGCACGGCGGCGGCCAGGAGCGCGACGTGCGGTCCGGCACCCTGGACGCCGCCGCGATCGCCGGGCTCGCCGCCGCGATGCGCCTCGCCGTCTCCCGGCGGGCCGCCGAAGCGGAACGCCTGGCGAGGCTCCGCGACGACCTCATCGCCCGGGTCCGCCAGGCCGTACCCGACGTCGTGCTCAACGGCGACCCCGACGACCGGCTCCCCGGCAACGCCCACCTGTCCTTCCCCGGCTGCGAGGGCGACGCGCTGCTGATGCTGCTCGACGCCCGGGAGGTCGAGTGCTCGACCGGGTCGGCGTGCTCGGCCGGCGTCGCCGAACCCAGCCACGTGCTCCTCGCGATGGGCGCGGACCTGCCGCGGGCGCGCGGCTCACTGCGGTTCTCCCTCGGCCACACGAGCACGCAGGCCGACGTCGACGCCGTCGTCGAGGCCATCGCCCCCGTCGTCGAGCGCGCCCGCCGCGCCGGCGCCGCCTGACCGCGCCGCACCGGGCCACGCTCCCGGAGATGGCCGCGTCTGGCCGGATTCGGCCAGAACCCTACGGCTGATACGGCTCCAGGATCTCCCATGCCGGGTCGGGCTGGGACGAGACCTTGGCCCGCCCCTCCGACCAGCCCGCCGCCAGCTGGTCCAGCTCGGCGACCGCGCCGGAGTCCGGGTCGGCGTACACGTGGAACACCCGCCGCCCGTCGCCGCTCTCGTGCGCGGCCAGCACGACCCGCCCGCCCATCGCCTCGATCGACTTCTCGAAGTCCCGGAGCGCCGACGCCGACGGCTCGACCGGGAGCCGGTCCGGGTTGGCGTGGGCGTACGGCAGCGTCACCGCGACGTACAGGTCGCACAGCGGGTGGTCCTGCCGGTGCAGCGGGAAGCGCACGGCCACTCGCGCCGCGTGACCCAGCGGGGTGCGGCCCTCACCGGTCAGCCACGCCGGCTCCCGGAAGGGCGCCGCGACCTGCTCCACCACCGCGGACAGCATCGACGGCGGTAGCGCGTCCATCGGCTCGCCCGTGACGGTCGCGACGTCGCCGATCCACCGCGCGACGTCGTCCTCGCCCAGCGCCCAGTCCAGCACGCGGTACGTGAGGGTGAGCTGCGTCTCCTCCGGAACGAACAGGAAGTCCGGGTGGTAGGCGGTGACGTCGACGCGGGCCCGCCGGGCGTCCGCGCGCAGGCCCGTCCGTACGTAGCTCAGATCGAACTCATGGTCGTCGAGCTGGAGCTTGCCCTCCAGCATCGCCGGGTCGGCGGCCCGCGCCGGGCGGTACTCCCAGCCGTCGTCGGGCGCCGCCTGGAACCAGCGCTCGGCGATCCCGCGCAGCTCGCCCACTCCGCCGCCGCTCACCGTCAGACTCGGCCCCGGCCCGATCTCCCACTCCAGGTCGGGGTGCATCGCCTCGATGTACGCGGCGAGCTGTTCGGCGAGGTCGTCGGGAACGCCGTCGTTCAGCCGTTCCCGGGCCTCCGGCCACCATTCCCAGAACCGGGCGATGGCGGGGTCGGGCGAAGGCGTCCCTGGAGAGCGTCGGAAGATTCCCATGGTGCGGCCAATCGTACGGCCGACAGTGACCTCTCCAGCCTAATCACGCCCGATTTCCCACCTCGATCTTGCGCCGTCGGGCCCGACGGCGCATCGCGCACAGTGACCGGCCGTGTGCGGAACGGCTTGACAGGGGTGCCGCTGTAGGAGAATAGGAGCAGCCGACCTCATCGGGGTCTGGAAGTGAAGCCGGGAACCCCCGCACAGCCGGGAGCCCGGCTTCGCGCGTTCCTCCGGTGGTCACGCCACCTCGATCAGAGTCGTGTGAGGCGCGTACCACCTCGACCAGTTGTCCTTGCCCCCCACGAGATCGCGCCGCCAGGCCGCCGCGGCCGCGTCGGCGGTGCCGCGCGGAAGGGGAGGCCGAGCGCGTACCCTCGTGTAGGTCATGACTCTTCGCGTACTCGCCGCCATGTCGGGCGGTGTCGACTCCGCCGTTGCCGCCGCCCGTGCCGCCGAGGCCGGCCACGAGGTGACCGGCGTGCACCTCGCGCTCTCGTCCAACCCGCAGTCGTACCGCACCGGCGCGCGGGGGTGCTGCACGCTCGAGGACGCCCGGGACGCCCGCCGGGCGGCCGACGTGATCGGCATCCCCTTCTACGTGTGGGACATGGCCGAGCGGTTCGATCGTGACGTCGTCCAGGACTTCGTCGCCGAGTACGCCGCGGGCCGTACGCCCAATCCGTGCCTGCGCTGCAACGAAAAGATCAAGTTCCAGGCGTTGCTGGACAAGGCGCTGGCGCTCGGGTTCGACGCGGTCTGCACCGGCCACCACGCCCGGCTGGCCGACGGGGTCCTGCGCCGCAGCGTGGATCTCGGCAAGGACCAGTCATACGTCCTGGCCGTCTGCACGCGCGAGCAGCTGGCGCACGCGATGTTCCCGCTCGGCGACACGACCAAGGCGGACGTTCGGCGGGAGGCCGAGCGGCGCGGACTCGCGGTCGCCGACAAGCCGGACAGTCACGACATCTGCTTCATCGCCGACGGTGACACCCAGCGCTTCCTGGCCGACCGGATCGGCGCGGAGAAGGGGCCGATCGTCGACACGTCCGGGGAGGTCCTCGGCGAGCACGACGGGGCGTACGCCTACACGATCGGCCAGCGCAAGGGCCTCCGGCTCGGCCGCCCGGCGTCCGACGGCCGGCCGCGCTACGTCCTCGACATCTCGCCCGTGACCAACACGGTGACGGTCGGACCGCGCGAGGCGCTCGACGTCCAGGAGATCCACGGTGAGCGCCCGGTCTGGCTGGCCGAGCCGCCCGCCGCGCCGCGGGACTGCCAGGTGCAGCTGCGGGCGCACGGCGAGGTGTACGACTGCACGGCGACGCCGGACGGGGACGTGCTGCGGATCTCGCTGCGCACGCCGGCGCGCGGGGTGGCCAAGGGCCAGGCGGCGGTGCTGTACGACGGCGACCGGGTGCTGGGCTCCGCGACGATCGCGGCGACGTTCTCCGCGGCGAGCGCGGTGCGGGCCGGCGCCTGAGACCCATCTTTCAGGGGCGCTGCCGGGCCGTGCCCACGATGCGCTCGAGCGCGGCGGCGTGCGCCGCGAAGGCCGCGTGGCCGTGGTCGGTGAGCCGGACGAGGGTCCGGCGCGCGGTGCCGGAGCGCTCCTTGCGGACGGCCACGTAACCGGCGTTCTCCAGGGCCGTGATCTGCTTGGAGAGGGCCGAGTCGCTCGTGCCGATCGTCTCGCGGAGGAACCGGAACTCCACCCACTCGGCCGGGGCGAGGAGGGCCACGATCGACAGCCGCGCCGGCACGTGGATGAACTCGTCGAAGCCTTCCTCCATCACGGCTCCCGGCGGAGCGTGGCCTTCATCGCCCGATTCAACCACGGCGTCATCAGGACCCACGCCAGCGCCATGGCGGCCGCGCCGATGGTCGAGGGGTGCGACCAGTCCGCCAGCGAGGCGACGACGTACAGCCCGATGAAAGCGGTGATCATGGCTGCCATCATCGACAGCACGAGCAGCGCCGACCTGTTCGTGTAGCGGGAGCGGCGCAGCCGCGCCGTGCGCGACCGGTTCGAGATCACGCTCAGGACGAGGAGCAGCGCGATACCGGCGGCCTGGTAGGGCAGGCATCCGGAGACGTAGTCGGGGACGGCGCCGACGGCGCACAGCAGGACGGCGACGCTGACGAGGTACCACCGTGGTACGGGCCCGAGGGCGGCGTCGGTCGTCTGGTCCTCGCGGGCCCGGATCTCGCGCAGGGCGTCTTCTGGGGTCATGATTCCTCCCGTACGGCCAACTTTCCTCTCAGGAAAGTAGCACCTGCTTTCCTCTGAGGAAAGTAGGTGTGGCGACCGGCGTCCGCCGGGCCGGCCGCGTTAGGGTCGGCAGAATGAGATTCGGTGTTTCGACCTTCGTGACCGATGAGGGCATCGCGCCGGCCGCCCTCGGCCGGGCGCTGGAGGAACGCGGGTTCGCGTCGCTGTTCGTAGCCGAGCACACCCACATCCCGGTGAGCCGCGAGACGCCGTACCCGGGCGGCGGGGACCTGCCGCGCGTCTACTACCGCACCCTCGACCCGATCGTCTCCCTGACGGCGGCGGCCGTCGTGACCGAGCGGCTCACGCTGGGCACCGGGATCGCGCTGGTCCCGCAGCGCGACCCGATCGTGTTCGCCAAGGAGATCGCCTCGCTCGACCTCGTCTCCGGCGGCCGGGCCGTGCTCGGTATCGGCGGCGGCTGGAACCGCGAGGAGATGCGCGACCACGGCACCGACCCCAAGACCCGGATGGCGCTGATGCGCGAGCGGGTCCTCGCCATGCGGGAGATCTGGGCGAACGACGAGGCCGAGTTCCACGGCGAGTACGTCGACTTCGACCCGATGTTCTCCTGGCCCAAGCCGGTACGGACGCCGCCGGTCCTGGTCGGCGGCTGGGGGCCGAAGACGTTCGACCGGGTCCTGGAGTACGGCGACGGGTGGATGCCGATCGCCGAGGACCCTGCCCGTATCGCCGAAGGCGTCCGGGAACTGCGCGAGCGCGCCGGTCGGCACGTCCCGGTCACCGTGTACGCCACGCCCGCGAGGAAAGAGGCCGTCGACGCGCTGGCCGCCGCCGAGGTCGACGAGATTCTGCTGTTCCTGCCGACCAAGCCCGCCGATGAGACGCTGCGCCGCCTCGACACGATGGTCGGCCTGATCACGGGTTAGGTGCCGAGCCGCCGCGGACGGAGCGGTCTCGCGGCGGCGCCCGGCCCTCCCGCACAGACCCGCTCGCCGGCGATCGCCGCGAAACACCCGCACTGTGGCAGGACCGGCTGAAATGATCTGCAGGAGCAGGCACCGGCGTCCTCGGGTGAAGGGGTTGTGCGCTGATGGATCGGTTGCGGGCGGGCGATCCGGAGTGGGTCGGACCGTACCGCCTGCTCGGCAGGCTGGGCGGCGGGGGAATGGGGCAGGTGTTCCTCGGCCTGTCCCGGGGCGGCCGGCAGGTCGCGGTGAAGGTGGTCCGCCCCGAACTGGCCGACGACGCGCGGTTCCGTGAGCGGTTCGCCGCCGAGATCGCCGCGGCCCGCAAGGTCGGCGGTTTCTTCACCGCGCAGGTCGTGGACGCGGACCCCGACGCGGACCCGCCGTGGCTGGTGACCGCCTACGTCCCGGGCCCGTCGCTGGAGCAGGCGGTCCACGAGCACGGTCCGCTGCCCGGCGAGACGGTCAGCGTGCTGGGCGCGGGACTGGCCGAAGGGCTGGCCGCCATCCACCGGTGCGGCCTGGTGCACCGGGACCTCAAACCCGGCAACGTGATCCTGGCCGAGGACGGACCACGGGTCATCGACTTCGGCATCGCCCGCGCCCTCGACGCCACCCACCACACCGCCTCGATCACCGGCACCCCGCCGTTCATGTCCCCCGAGCAGACACGGGGCCAGGAGATCGGGCCGGCCAGCGACGTGTTCTCCTTCGCGTCGGTGCTGGTGTACGCGGCCACCGGCCGCACACCCTTCGGCGAGGGCCCCACCGACGCGATCATCTACCGGATCCGGCATGACCCGCCGGACCTGTCCGGCCTGCCCCCGCACCTCACCGGTCTGGTCACCGACTGCCTGGCCAAGGATCCCGAGAGCCGGCCGAGCGTCGACGACGTCATCGACCATCTCGCCGGTCCGCACATCTCCAGCCGATGGCTGCCTCCGGCCGTCACCACCGCCGTCGCCGAACGCAGGGCCGAGGCCGACGCGCTTCTCCACCCCTCCCGAGGATCCACCGACGAGACCGGCCGCTGGGGAGCCCACGACCGGGGGCAACGCGGCGCGGCGAGCGGCGCCGGGAACCCGGGTACCGACCTGGGCCATGCCGAGACCATAGGCCCGAGCGCGTTCGACGGCCGCGAGGCGTCACGGGCCGCCCCAGGGCCCGCGACCCCGCAGGACCCCGGCCGGGCCGGCCCTGCCGGCCCTGCCGGGCCGGGCGCCCCGGTCCGCCGGTCACGCCTCCGGGCGTCGGTGCTGCCGGCGTCTGTCCTCCTGGCCGCGGTGGTGGTCGCGGCGACGACGGCGTTCGTGCTCACCCAGAGGCACGGCGGCACGACGCCCGGCCCCGCACCGACTCCGGCCCAGAGGCGTGGTGGCAGTGGTGGTCACGCCCCGGCCCCGGTGAGTGGAGGTGGCAGTACTCCCACCTGGCACCTGCTGAAAGTGGTCGATCTGAACACTACGAACGCGCTCGGGACGGTCGCCTTCAGCCCGGACGGCAAGACCATCGCCGCGGGCGCTCCTGACGACGACAAGATATGGCTGTTCGGCGACACCATCGCGGCCCGGACACTCTCCGGTCCCAGCGGAGTGAGCTCGGTGGCGTTCAGTCCGGATGGCCGGACCCTCGCCGCCGGCGGCCACGACGACAAGGTGTGGTTGTGGGACGTGACCAGCGGCGCTCCCACCGGCCATGCCCTGACCGGTCACACCGACACCGTGTACTCGGTGGCGTTCAGACCGGACGGCAGGACCCTCGCCTCCGGCAGCGCCGACAAGACGATACGACTGTGGAACACCGCCCCCGGGGCTCCCCTCGGCCATCCCCTCACCGGTCACACCGACAGCGTCTACTCGGTGGCGTTCAGCCCGGACGGCCGGACCCTCGCCTCCGGCGGCCGCGACACACTGCGGCTGTGGAACACGGCCACTCAGGCTCCGATCGGCCAGGCCATCACCGGTGGCACCTATTCGGTGGCGTTCAGCCCGGACGGGAAGACCATCGCCTCGGACGGCGATGCCGATGACGTGCGGCTGTGGGACGCGGCCACCGGCAATCCCGTCGGCCATCCCTTCACCGGTCATACCGACACCGTGTTCTCGGTGGCGTTCAGCCCGGACGGCAGGACCCTCGCGGCCGGCGGCGACGACCAGGAGGTGCGCCTGTGGAATACCGCCGACGGCGCGCCGATCGGCCAGCCCCTCGGCTACTCGGACGACATCATGGCGATCGCCTTCAGCCCGGACGGCCGGACCCTGGCCTCCGGGGGTAGGGACGGCAAGGTACAACTGTGGGGACTGAGCTGACCGGCCAGATCATCGCCTGACCTCATCCGAGCGCCCGGCGGAATCGGTCGCCGAGGCCCGTCAGGCGGTCGACCGGCTCGTTGGCGAACACGAGCCGCAGGTACCGGCTCCCGCCGGGACCCCAGCCGTCCATCGGCGTGGCCGCCACCTTCGCCCGGTCGAACAGGCGCCGGGACAGGCCGGCCGGGCTCAGCCCCAGCGGCTCGGCGTCGATGAGCAGCGACCACCCGCCGTGCGGCCGGACGACCGGGTACGCGGCGAGTTCGCGCAGTACCGTGTCGCAGCGCCGCCGCCACTCGGTCGTGGCGGCGGCCACGTCGGCGTCGGCGTCCGGCGCGTCCAGCGCGGCGGCGACGGCGCCCTGTGCCAATCCGACCTGGCACACGACGTTCGTCAGCCCGACCAGCCGGACGTCGGCGAGAAGGCCGGCCGGGCCGACCACCCAGCCGACCCGCCAGCCGATCATCCGCAGCTCCTTGGAGGCCGACCCGACGGTGACGGTCCGCCCCGCCAGCCCCTCGTGGGACGCCGGGTGGCTCGGCGGCAGGCCGTCGAACCGGAGGCGTTCCATCGCCGCGTCATAGATCAGCCAGGCGTCATGGCGCTCGCAGGCGTCCGCGAGCGCCGTCCAGTGCCGGTCGTCGAGCACGAGGCCGGTGGGCATGGCCGGGCCCATCATCAGGACCGCCGCCGTCCGCGGGCCGACGGCGGCCGCGAGCCGCGCGGGATCCACGGACCAGCCCTCCGCCGTGGCCTCGGCCGGGACGAAGCGCGGCACCCCGCCCGCGAGGCGTACCCGGTTCACCAGACCGGCGTAGACGGGGTCGCACAGTACGACCTCCTGGCCCGGCTCGACCGTCGCCAGCAGCGTGTTGAGGATGCCGTTCAGCCCGCCCGCCACACTGACGCACTCGGTGGCGGGGTCGTACGAGCGCCCCGCGATCCGGCCCACGTGCGCGGCCGCCGCGGCCCGGAGCGACCGGTGGCCCTGGAACGGGAGGTAGCTGTTGGCGGCATCGTCGTCGATGGCCGCACGGGTCGCGGCGAGCGCGACGGCGGGCGGCCTGAGGTCGGTGTCGAGGTTCTCCAGCCGCAGGAAGTCCGGGTCGGCGAGGGCGTCGGCGGCGTCTCCGACGACGTCCACGCCGATTCCCGGAATACCGCGAAGCCGGGTGACGGTCATGCGCGGGCTCCGTTCACTATGTCGCTACGTGTGTACCACTATGCTGATACGCATGGACGTAGGGCAAGTGGTCGGCGGCAACCTGCGGAGGCTGCGTACGGCGGCGGGCATCTCCCTGGCGGACCTCGCCGCGGCCGGCGGGATCGGCAAGACGACGCTGCACGGCATCGAGCTGGGCCAGGCCAACCCGACGCTGAGCACACTGTGGGCGCTCGCCACGGCGCTGAAAGTGCCGCTCGGTGAGCTGCTCGAAGCGCCCGCCTCGGCCGTCGAGGTCGTACGGGCGGCGGACGACCGCCCCCGCGCCGAAGGCGACGCCGTCAGCGCCCGCCTGCTGCACCGCATCCGGATCCGCGGCACCGTCGAGGTGTACGACATCGAGGTCGCCCAGGCCGACCGGCACTCGGCCGCCCACCTCCCCGGCGTGGAGGAGTGCCTCGTCGTGACGGAGGGCCGCGTCACGACCGGCCCCGCCGACGCCGCCGAGGAGCTGGAGACGGGCGATTCCATCCGCTTCGACGCCACCCGGCCGCACGTGTACCAGGGACGCGGGCCGCGCAACCGTGCCGTCCTCCTGATGCTGCACCCCGAACCCTGACCCGGCCGGACCCTGCTGCGGCGCCGGCGCGGGTGGCGCCACTGACCGCGTCGAAGTCGCGCGAATCGCGGGAAAGAGGGTCAGCCGTAGGCCCTGGTGAGGGAGCGGATCGAAGGGCGCAGGAGCTCGACGATATGATCCGGGTCGCCGTCGGCCAGGTGATCCAGCTTGATCAGATGCCGGCCGAGGGCGACGCCGATGAGGACCGTGCTGACCAGGGCGGCGCGCAGAGCGGACGCCGGTGCCCTTCCGGACGCTTGCGGATCGCCCGGTGAAGTCACTGTCAGCGGGCGCGCGTCAGTCCTGGCCGGTGACGGCCTGCGTCTCCTGCTCGGCCATCTCCTGCAGCGGCACCTCGTCGATGTTGCCGAGGATGACGCCGACCCAGTCGGTGTCCGGGTAAATGGTCCAGTTGGCGCCGATACCGGGGGCACCACCGCCGCGGGTCCATGTCCACTGGCCGTTGACGATGGCGACCGGCAGCCCGTAGGCCTCGAACGACATGTTGGCGGGGGCTGCCCGGAAGCCCTCGGTCTGAGGCGTATGGGGGATCTTCGCCCCGGTGAACAAGTCGGCATAGTGCCGGTCCAGCACCGTGCCGTCACGCAGCGCGTGCGCGAACCGGACCAGGTCCGGCGCGGTGGCGAAGCCGCCGTCGCCGGGGGCATCGATGAAGCTGCGGCCTGGGTTCTTGCCTGGTTCGTACGGGCGCGGACTGCCCTTGTCGAGATTGCGGACCGCGTCCACGACGCTGCCGTCGGCCAGCGTCATGTACGGGTGCGCGATGTGCTCGTCGGTGAGCCACTGCGGCCGGGTATAGAAGCCCGAGCCGGTCATGCCGCAGCGTCCGGGGCCGATGATGCGCGGCGCTCCAGGCCCGTATTGAAGACGGGAGGGCGTATCGCGGGCGTATGCGTTCTTCGAGCTCCCTCGCGGTGGCAACGCGACAGAACGGCGACGAGGGCGGGTCGGGCGCCGCCCCGCCGTGGGAGCGCGGCCGGTGGTGGCCGGAGATCCATCGCCAGCCTTTAGGCTTCTGCTGTGCCTGATCTTCCGTGGACCATCGAAACCGCGACCGGTGTCGGATCGCATCCCGGAGATGATCCAGCCGAGGCGTTGCGGATCGTCCTCGGTGAGCTCCCCGGCCTGCCGTACCTCCCGGAGCTGCCCGGACGCGGCCCCGGCGCGGACATGATCGGGCGCGCCGCCGGACTGCTCGTCGAACTGGCCGTCGCGCTGCAACCGTCCGGGTGGAGGTTCGCCGACCGGCCGGGCCGCGACACCACCCGGGCTCGGAGCATGCTCGCCCAGGACCTCGACACGCTGGAAGAGCAGGCGAGGGAGTACGAAGGGCCGTTCAAGATCCAAGTGGCCGGGCCGTGGACCCTCGCCGCCTCGATCGAGCTGAGGCACGGCGACCGGGCGCTCCGCGACCCCGGCGCCGTACGCGACCTGATCGCCTCGCTCGCCGAGGGTGTCGCCGCGCACGTCGCGGAGGTGCGCCGCCGGCTCCCGCGCGCGACGATCCTGCTGCAACTCGACGAACCCGGCCTGCCCGGTGTGCTGGCCGGAACCGTGCCCACCGCGAGCGGCTTCTCCCGGCTTCCCGCCGTCGAGGCCCCGCTGGTCGAGGACGGCCTGCGCAGGATGATCGAGGCGACGGACGCCTTCCCACTCGTGCACTGCTGCGCTCCGCGCGCCCCGTACGGCCTGCTGCGCGCCGCCGGAGCGAAGGCGGTCTCGGTCGACGCCGCCTTGCTGCGCCGGGAGGACGAGGACACGATCGGTGAGGCCGTCGAGGCGGGCACCGGCTTCCTGCTGGGCATCGTCCCCGGCACGGACGCGCCGCTGCCCGCGCCGAAGGCGTCGCTCTCCCGCGTCCAGGAGCTGTGGCGGCGGCTCGGCTTCTCGCCGCGCGTCCTCGCCGAGGGCGTCGCCGTCACCCCCGCCTGCGGCCTCGCCGGGGCGAGCCCCGGCTACGTACGCGCCGCGTTGAAGCACTGCCGTGAGGCGGCTCGCGTACTGCGGGAGACCGCCGAAGACTGATCGCGGTCAGAGCTTCGGGGGAGCGCCGAAGAGCGGGGCCATCCGCCGGCCACGCGGCCGCTACTTCGCCGTCCTTCTGCCGCTGACGCTCCGCGCCACGTCGGCGGGAGTGTCCGTCGGGCACGGCCTTGTGCCGCCGGATCATGCTGCTGACCGCTCCTCCACCGGACGCTCGCCGGGAGTGCTGTGTCCGTGATCGCAGCCTTGCTCCTGTTTCGGCGGGGTTGCTCACCCGATAGGCCCCCATGGACCGCGAATGATCAATATCGTCTGATCGTCTTCGGCAACGAGGGCCCGGCGGGGTCACAGCACAGCAGGGAGGAGCAGCTGCCATGGCGCGGTTGCGAGAGGCGGAGCAGGGCGAGGACGGCTCTGCCGCCAGACGGAGTACGAGCGGTTCCGCCGCCGGAAGAGCGAAACGCAGGCCCACCGCCAGCCGGAGGAAGACCGTCCCGGCGGCAGAGCCGAAGGAGACCGGGGCGGCGGCGGAGCGGAAGAAGACCGCTTCGGCGGCAGGCCGGGGGAAGACCGGTGCGGCGGCGGAGCGGAAGAAGACCGGCGCGGGGGCGGCGCGGGAGAAGGCCGGTTCTGCGGCAGGCCGGAGGAGGACCGCTTCGGCGGAGCGGAAGAAGACCGAGACCGCGGAGGGGCGGAGAAAGAGCAGGCCGACGACCAGGAGGAACAGGAGCGGGCGCGGCCTGCTGGCGTCCCTGCGGGGCCTGGCGTTCGGCGCGGGCGGCGTGCTCGCCGCGATCGGCGTTCTGGCTCTGGCGGGCTGGCTGCTGACCTTCCCGCTCGGCGATTTCCGCTACTCGTCCGGGATGTCCGGGACCCCGGGGACGTTCACGGCGGCACAGTGCCACACCACCGGGGCCGGCAAGAACGAGAAGCGCGTCTGCACCGGGACGTTCGTGGCGGCGAAGGGGGGGATCGTCGACGGATCCGCGCGGATCAGCGACGCTCGGGTCGACGTCGGCAAGCCCGTGAAGCTGCGCCGCAGGCCCGACGGCGGGTACGTCCACCCCGGTGCGATGAACGCCGGGATGAACCTGGCGACCGCGTTCGGGATCGTGAGCCTGGCCGCGTTCCTGCTGGTGGTGCTCTGCGTGTCACCGGGACGGGTCTCGGCCGGCAGCTACAAGCGGCTGCGGAAGAACCCCCCTCCCTGGGGGACGCTGCTGACCGTCCTCGTCCCGGTGTTCGGGGTCTCCCTGGCCCTGGCCGCCCTGTGCGCCGTGGTCGGCTTCCTGCTCTCGCTGATCTTCTGATACCGGGAAGAGCCGGGTCAGCCGGCCGCGGTCCCGACGACCCGGCGCGGGCTGATGCGGATGACGACGCGGACGATCTCTGGCGGGAGTTCCAGGTACTCCTGACCGGCGCCGGGTCCCTCG
Organism: Actinoallomurus spadix; assembly: GCF_024055725.1. Classification (GTDB taxonomy): domain Bacteria; phylum Actinomycetota; class Actinomycetes; order Streptosporangiales; family Streptosporangiaceae; genus Actinoallomurus; species Actinoallomurus spadix. The sequence continues at coordinate 123,167 of NZ_JAMXMX010000017.1, forward strand.
TACTGCCCGGCGAGCTCGACGGCGAACCGCCTGCCGGTGTCCTCGGTGATCGTGGCCGTGCCGCGCACCTCGACGTACCGCAGCGGGTCGTTCCGGTCGAAGACGGTGAGGCCGGCCCGGGGATCGCGGCGCAGGTCGGCCTCCTTGCGGCGCCCGGCGCTTCCTGGTCTCCTTCTCCCGAGGTGGTCAGGCGGCAGGCCTGGTGGCGGGCTGGACCTTGAAGGAGATGGCCTCCATGAGGGCCTTGTGCTTGGTGTTCTGGAAGGCGGCGACCTTCCAGTCGCCGCTCTCCTGGCGGACCAGGGTGTAGGTCTGGATCTTGTGGAGTCGGCCGGGGCGCCCCTTGTGGACGTCGCCGCGGGTGATGACCACGGCGGTGTCGGGACCGGTGAAGCGGACGTCGACGATCTCGCTGGTGAGCCGCGTGCCCTTGAGGAAGCTCTCGAACAGCGCCTGGTGGGCGGCGCCGATCTCCGCGCCGCCGACGTACAGGGTGCCGACGTAGGTGATGTAGGTGGCGTCGGCGGTGAACTCGGCGCCGTAGGCGGCTCCGTCGCCGGCGTTCCAGGCGGCGGTGAGGCGGTCCAGAACGGCGGTGACGGCGGCGGTTGAGGTGTTCACGACATGGCCCCTTCGTGGTAGCTTCCTTCAGGCATTTAGTGCTCAGAAGATTTCTCTTCTCTGAAGAAGAGATTATGGAAGGGGATCGGGCGTGTCAACACCGGAGGACGCGGGAGCGGTGTACCGGCGCTACCTCAGCGCCGTGCTGCTGCACGGTCACGCCAGTGCGAAGGCCGTCGACCTGGGCGCGACCGACCTGTACGCGCTGAACATCCTGGGGCTGGGCGGCCCCATGACCCCAGGTGAACTCGGCCGCCGTACCGGCCTGACCACCGGACCCACCACTCGGCTGATCGACCGTCTCGAACAGGCCGGATACGTCCGCCGCGTTCCCGCCCCTGACGACCGCCGTAAGGTCATCGTCGAACCTGTCGCCGGTCCCGGCGGTCTCGACGCGGCCCTGGCCCCGGCCCGTCAGAGGATCGGCGCCATCATCCAGGGCTACTCGCCCGAACAGCAGGCCGTCCTCTTCGACTACTTCGCGCGCGCCGCCGACGCCTACCTGGAGGCCACCGCGGAGCTCACCGGCAGGGCACGGCCCGCCTCTGCCGACGGTTAGGATGCTCGCCCATCGGCGGGGCGGAAGAGGGGGGCAGCGCGTGGAACGAGCCGGCGAGGCGCTGACAGGAGGTGACCGTGGGCCGTTCGGCCCGCTCGTCACCGTGGAGTGGCTCGCCCACCGGTCGGGCGCGCCCGGCCTGGTCGTGCTCGACGCGTCCGTGGGAGCGCACCGCGGGGCCTCCCGGCGCATCCCGGGCGCACGGATCTTCGACATCGACGGGGCACTGTCCGACCACTCCGATCCGCTGCCCCACACGATGCCCGCGGCGGACCGGTTCACCGACGAGATGCGCTCCCTCGGACTGGACGACGACGGCACGGTGGTCGTCTACGACGCGGCGGGAATCTACTCCAGCGCCCGGGCCTGGTGGATGCTGCAGTCGATGGGCTTCGACCGGGTCGCCGTACTCGACGGCGGCCTGCCCGCCTGGGAGGCGGCCGGGCTCCCCGTGGAGAGCGGCCGGCCCGCGCCCGCGCCGCGGCCGGGGACCTTCACCGCCCGCCCCCGGCCGGGGTGGATCGTCGGCGGCGACGCGGTGGCGGCCGCCCTGGTGGACCCGGCTTCGGCGGTCCTCGACGCCCGTTCCCGTGACCGGTTCTCCGGTACGGCCCCCGAGCCACGCCCGGGACTGCGCGGAGGTCATATGCCCGGGGCGGTCAACCTGCCGTTCGGCGAGGTCCAGCGGGAGGGCCTGATGCGCCGCGCCGCCGAGCTGACGGGGATGTTCGCGGGCCTCGTGGCGGACCGCGAGAAGCTGATCTTCAGCTGCGGGTCAGGTGTCACCGCCTGCGTCCTGGCACTGGCGGCCAGGCTCGCCGGGTACCGCGATCTGGCCGTGTACGACGGGTCCTGGAGCGAGTGGGGACTGCCCTCGGACCGCCCCGTGGTGACCGGCCGGTAGCGCGGCGCGCAGGCCCGGCGGTCCGCATGCGCCGGCCGTGTCCGAGGCGGCGTACCGACTCCCTCCGGATCAGCGAGCCGCAGGTCAGAAGTGTCACTGGCACGCGAGACACTATGAGCAGTGGCAGTCGCTAGGCAGGGAGAGACACGTGGCGACAGGCGTACCCGACGCGGTTCGGCAGCGGCACGCGGAGCTGGCCTCAGAGCTCGACGAGGCCAACTACCGCTACTACGTCCTCGACTCCCCGACGATCAGCGACGCGGATTACGACCGGCTGATGCGCGAGATCCAGGCGCTGGAGAAGGCTCATCCCGAGCTCGTCACGCCGGACTCACCGACGCAGCGGGTCGGCGCGCCGATCACGACCGACTTCGCGACGGTCGAGCACATCGAGCGGATGCAGAGCCTCGACAACGCGTTCAGCACCGATGACCTGTCGGCGTGGCTGACCCGCGCGGAGAAGGAGGTCGGCTCCGTCGCCGACTTCCTGTGCGAGCTGAAGATCGACGGGCTGGCGGTGAACCTGACGTACGAGAACGGCCGGCTCGTCCGTGGCGCGACGCGCGGCGACGGGCGTACGGGCGAGGACGTCACCAACAACATCCGGACGATCGAGGCCGTGCCGCTCCAGCTGGAGGGTGACGACGTGCCGGAGCTGCTCGAGGTGCGCGGCGAGGTCTACCTCCCGGTCGAGGCGTTCGAGAAGCTCAACGAGGGGCTGGTCGAGGCGGGCCGGGCGCCGTTCGCCAACCCGCGCAACGCCGCCGCCGGGTCGCTGCGCCAGAAGGACCCGCGGGTCACGGCGCGGCGCCCGCTGAGCATGATCGTGCACGGGTTCGGCGCGTGGCGCGGCGGGAAGCAGCCGGACAGCCAGTCGGACTCCTACGCGATCATGCGATCGTTCGGCCTGCCGGTCAGCGACCGGGTCAGGGTCGTCGACGGCCTCGACGACGTCCGGGAGTTCATCGAGTACTACGGCGAGCACCGGCACGAGCCCGCGTACGAGATCGACGGCGTGGTGGTCAAGGTCGACCAGCTCGCGCTGCAGCGGCGGCTCGGGTCGACGAGCCGGTGGCCGCGCTGGGCGATCGCGTTCAAGTACGCCCCGGAGGAGGTCAACACCAGGCTCCTCGACATCAAGGTCGGGGTGGGGCGCACCGGCCGGGTGACGCCGTACGGCGTGATGGAGCCGATCAAGGTGGCGGGCTCCACGGTCGCGTACGCCACGCTGCACAACGCCGACGAGGTCAAGCGCAAGGGCGTGAAGATCGGCGACATGGTCGTCCTGCGGAAGGCGGGCGACGTCATCCCCGAGATCGTGGGGCCCGTCACCGGCCTGCGCGATGGCACGGAGCGGGACTTCGTCATGCCGAGCCGGTGCCCCGAGTGCGGCACCGAACTGCGCGCGCAGAAGGAGGGCGACGTCGACATCCGCTGCCCGAACGCCAAGGAGTGCCCGGCGCAGCTGCGGGAGCGGGTCTACTTCGTCGCCAGTCGCAACGCCTTCGACATCGAGGCGCTCGGTTACGTCGCGGCGACCGCGCTGACCCAGCCGCTGGAGCCGGCGGACCCGCCGGTCAAGAACGAGGGCGACCTCTTCCACCTCACCGTCGAGCAGTTGCTGCCGATCAAGTCGGTGGTCCGCGAGCAGCGCACCGGCCTGCCCAAGATCGACGAGAAGACGGGCGAGGAGAAGGTCGTCACCTTCTTCGCCAACAAGTCCGGTGAGCCGAAGAAGACGGTGGAGAAGCTCTTCGAGGAGCTGGAGAAGGCCAAGAAGCAGCCGCTGTGGCGGGTCCTGGTGGCGCTGTCGATCCGTCACGTCGGGCCGACGGCGGCCCAGGCGCTCGCGCGGGAGTTCCGCTCGCTCGACCGCATCGCCGCCGCGTCGGAGGAGGAGCTGACGGCGGTCGAGGACGTCGGGCCGACCATCGCCGCGTCGGTCAAGGAGTGGTTCGGCGTCGACTGGCACCGCGAGATCGTCGAGAAGTGGCGAGCGGCGGGCGTGCGGATGGAGGACGAGGGCGCGGAGGAGGGCCCGCGGCCGCTGGAGGGCGTCACCGTCGTCATCACCGGGTCGCTGGAGGGCTTCAGCCGTGACTCCGCGACCGAGGCCGTGCAGAACCTCGGCGGCAAGGTGTCCGGTTCGGTGTCGAAGAAGACCGGGTTCGTCGTTTACGGCGAGAGCCCCGGGTCGAAGTACGACAAGGCGGTCAAGCTGGGGGTGTCCCTGCTGGACGAGGCGGGCTTCCAGGTGCTGCTCGACAAGGGGCCGGATGCGGCCAAGGAAATCGCGACCGTCGGAGAGGAGTGATTCCTCCAGAATCTGGTCAGGCTGACCTGCGGGGCGATACTGTACGGTATCGATCGATTACCGAGGGGTTGCCCAGCGGTCGAGCACAGGCGTAACGCAACGTGCGCAATCGGTTCCGCGAAGTTGCTCGGACGTCGTAGTCTCCCCTCAGCACTACTTGTGTCCGTCCAAACACCATCGCCTCCCCCCAAAGCGCAAGATTTGGGTGTAACCCCCCGAGGACGTGATGAAGGACCCGAACAACACGCGGGACACCGTCCCCCGGCGTGGCTCTCCGTTGTGGAGCTACGTCGTCTGTGTCACGGTGGTCGGCGTCGCGGCCCTTGCCACTTCGTTCGCCGGTCTGGGCGTCGCCGACCTCCGGACGCTGGTCGGCGACCCGCTCTTCTGGATCCTGGCGTTCCTGATCGTGTGCGGCGAGCTCAAGCCGATCATCACGCCGGGCTCCACCGAGACCACCGGCGCGACGGTCTCGACCACCTTCACCTTCGCCACACTGATCTACGCCGGCCTGCCGACGGCGCTGCTCCTGCACGCCGTCGCGACCGTGGCCACCGGCATGCTGCGCCGGCGCGCCCTGCACCGCACGGCCTTCAACGTCGGGCAGTACACCCTCAGCTTCGCCGCGGCGGGACTGGTGCTGCTCGCGGCCGGCATCACGGCGTCGCCGACGCACCCCTGGACCCCGCACGCCCTCGACCTGCCGACGATGCTGCTGGCCGGGGTCTCATACTTCGTCGTCAACCTCGTGCTGGTCAACACCGCGATCGCGCTGCACGAGCGCACCTCCGTGTTCAAGACCATGCGCTGGAACCTCGGCCTCCAGCTCCTCGTGCACAGCGCGCTGCTGGGGCTGGCGCCGCTGGTGGTCGTGGCGATGAGCTGGTCGGCGGCTTTCGTCCCACTGTTCGTCCTGCCGTTCATCGCGGTCTACATCAACGCCTCGGTGTCGGTCAGCCGCGAGTACCAGGCCCTGCACGACGGCCTCACCGGCCTGCCCAACCGCAAACTCCTCATCATGCGCACGGAGGAGGCGCTCGCGCAGGCGCGTCACCAGGCCGAGCGGGCCCTGACCGCCCGGGGCCGGGACCACGAGCCGCCCCGGCGGGTCGGTCTGTTCCTCCTCGACCTCGACCGGTTCAAGGAGGTCAACGACACGCTCGGCCACCCGACCGGCGACCGGCTCCTGCAACTGGTCGCGCACCGCCTCACCCACAGCGTGCGGCCAGGCGACCTGGTCGCGCGGCTCGGCGGCGACGAGTTCGCGGTGCTCCTGCCCACCGTGCGTGACGCGCGGGGTGCCCGCGAGGTCGCGGCGCGGCTCCGGGCGGCGCTGAACGAGCCCGTGCGTCTCGACGGCATGTCATTCGACCTGGAGGCCAGCGTCGGCATCGCCCTGCACCCCGACCACGCGCCCGACTTCGAGCTGCTGATGCAGCGCGCCGACGTCGCGATGTACGTGGCGAAGGAAAATCGCACCGGGGTAGAGATCTATTCACCGGATCGGGACCGCAACTCGCCCGAACGCCTCGGCCGGCAGGGGCAGTTGCGCCGCGCGATCGACCGCCGCGAACTCGAGCTGTTCTTCCAGCCCAAGCTCTACCTCGGCAACGGCCGCCCGGTCGGCATGGAGGCGCTGCTGCGCTGGCGGCACCCGCAGAAGGGGCTGCTCACCCCCGACCAGTTCCTGCCGATCGCCGAGCAGACCTACCTGATGCGCGGCATCACCGACTTCGTGGTCGACGCCGCGCTCACCCAGGTCGCCCGATGGTGGAAGGCCGGGCTCCGCGTCCAGGTCGCCATCAACGCCTCCGGCCGTGACCTGCTCGACTCGGCGCTCACCGAGATGATCGCGGCGGGCCTGCTCCGGCACGAGGTGCCGCCGCGGGCCCTGCAGCTGGAGATCACCGAGCGGATCCTGATGACCGAACCCGCCTACGCCGCCGACACGGTCGGGGCCCTGGCCGAGCTGGGCATCCCGCTCAGCCTCGACGACTTCGGCACCGGCTACTCCTCGCTCGTCCGGCTGAAGAGCCTGCCGGTCGAGGAGATCAAGATCGATGCCTCCTTCGTCAGCCGCCTGAACGAGGCGGGTGACGACGCGGTCATCGTCCGGTCGATCATCGATCTGGCCCGCACCCTCGGCCTGCGTTCGGTCGCCGAGGGCGTCGAGAACGCCGAGACCGAGCACCTCCTGCGCAACCTCGGCTGCGACGCCGGCCAGGGCTACCACTTCCAGGCGCCGATGTGCGCCGCGGAGGCGACCGACTGGCTGCGCGAGCACGTCGCGAAACTCGAGGCCCCCGAGGGCGCGGCGCTCTGACGCGCCTCCCGCCGGGCACGCGGAGGACCACCGTGCCTGCGGTCGCCGGGCCCGGACGAGGGCCCGCCGGTGGGGCGCCCACTGCCTGAGACCGCCGCGGCGCCCGCACTCGGCGCCGCCGCGCCGCCCCGCGGCGCCCGCGCTCGCGACCTCCGACTCGCACGACCGAGGGTGCCGACGAAGCCGCCCTCCGCCGAACCGCCCGGCCGGGTCCTCGTTCCGGCCCGGATCGCGGCCTCCTCGCCAGCCCTGCGTAAACCGCGTGTTAACCGGTCGTGGCCGGTTCGGACCGCCCTCTAGGATGGCTGGGAACCCATCGATCGCAGAAACGGTTTCGACATGCTTAACGAGCACGCCGCCCATGGCTCCGCCGCCGCGGGCCAGGCCCGCGGCGGCGGAGCCATCACCCGCGATGAGGTCGCGCACCTCGCCCGGCTGTCCCGGCTGGCGCTGCGCGAGGACGAGCTCGATCACCTCGCCACCCAGCTCGATGACATCATCTCCGCGGTCGCGCGCGTCCAGGAGGTCGCCGCCGAGGACATTCCGCCGACCTCGCACGCGCTGCCGCTGACCAACGTCTTCCGCGCCGACGAGGTGCGGCCCTCGCTCACGCCCGACCAGGCGCTGTCCGGCGCGCCCGCCGCCGACGAGCAGCGTTTCAAGGTCCCGCGGATTCTCGACGAGGAGGCGTGAACATGCGGAGCGAACGCGACGCAGCGAGCGGAGTGGCCGGCCGAGGCACGAGGCCGTCCGCGGAGCGAGTGAGGAGCGCGAGCGACCAATGAGCGCTGACATCATCAAGAAGAGCGCGGCCGAGCTGGCCGGGCTGATCTCCTCCGGCGAGGCGTCGGCGGTCGAGGTGACCCAGGCGCACCTGGACCGGATCGCCGCCGTCGAGGACTCGGTCAAGGCGTTCACGCACGTCGACCCGGAGACCGCGCTCGCGCAGGCCCGCACGGTCGACGAGCGCCGCGCGGCGGGGGAGGCGCTCGGCCCGCTGGCCGGGGTGCCGATCGCGCACAAGGACGTCTTCACGACGATCGACATGCCGACGACCGCCTCCTCCAAGATCCTGGAGGGCTGGCGCCCGCCGTACGACGCGACCGTCACGCGGCGGCTGCGCGAGGCGGGGCTGGTCATCCTCGGCAAGACCAACATGGACGAGTTCGCGATGGGCTCCTCGACGGAGAACAGCGCGTTCGGCCCCACCCACAACCCGTGGGACCTGAACAAGATCCCCGGTGGGTCGTCCGGCGGGTCCTCGGCGGCCGTCGCGGCGTACGAGGCGCCCCTGGCGACCGGCACCGACACCGGCGGCTCGATCCGCCAGCCCGCCGCGGTGACCGGCCTCGTCGGCATGAAGCCGACCTATGGCGGGTCCTCGCGCTACGGCCTGATCGCGTTCGCGTCCTCGCTCGACACGCCGGGCCCGCTGGCCCGTACGGTCCTGGACGCCGCGCTCCTGCACGAGGCGTTCTCCGGGCACGACCCGATGGACTCCACGTCGATCGACCAGCCGGTGCCGCCCGTCGTCGAGGCGGCGCGCCGCGCCGAGGTCGGCGGCCTGCGGGTCGGCGTCGTCAAGGAGTTCGGCGGCGAGGGGTACCAGCCGGGCGTGCTGGCGCGGTTCCACGAGGCCGTCGAGGTGCTGGAGTCGCTCGGCGCCAAGGTCGTCGAGGTGTCCTGCCCGCACTTCACGTACGCGCTACCGGCGTACTACCTGATCGCGCCGTCGGAGTGCTCGTCCAACCTGGCCCGGTTCGACGGCATGCGCTACGGCCTGCGCGTCGGCGACGACGAGACCCGCTCCGCCGAGGAGGTCATGGCGCTCACCCGCGCCGAGGGCTTCGGGCCGGAGGTCAAGCGCCGGATCATGCTCGGCACCTACGCCCTGTCGAGCGGCTACTACGACGCCTACTACGGCAAGGCCCAGCAGGTCCGCACGCTGATCGCCCGTGATTTCGACGCGGCGTTCGAGCAGGTGGACGTGCTGATCTCGCCGACGACGCCGACGACCGCGTTCGCGATCGGCGAGCGCGCCGACGACCCGATGGCGATGTACCTCGCCGACCTGTGCACGATCCCGTCCAACCTGGCCGGCAACGCCGCGATCTCGGTGCCGTGCGGCCTGGCGGACGAGGACTCCCTGCCGGTCGGCCTGCAGATCATGGCACCGGTCCTCGCCGACGACCGCGTCTACCGCGTCGGTGCCGCCGTCGAGCGGGCCCTACAGGACCGCTGGGGCGGCCCGCTCCTGGCCAAGGCCCCCGAACTCTGATCGGGCCCGAAGGGACTGAACTACCGATGAGCACGGAAACGCTCGTGCCGTACGACGAGGCGCTGGCGAGATACGAGCCGGTGCTGGGCATCGAGACCCACATCGAGCTGGGCACGAAGACGAAGATGTTCTGCGGGTGCGCGACCGAGTTCGGCGCGGAGCCGAACACCCAGGTCTGCCCCGTCTGCCTGGGGATGCCCGGGGCGCTGCCGGTGACGAACCGCTCGGCGATCGAGGGCATCATCAAGATCGGCCTGGCGTTGAACTGCTCGATCGTCGAGTGGTGCCGCTTCGCCCGGAAGAACTACTTCTATCCGGACATGCCGAAGAACTTCCAGATCTCGCAGTACGACGAGCCGCTCTGCGTCGACGGATACCTCGACGTCGAGGTCGATGGGGAGACGTACCGCGTCGAGATCGAGCGGGTCCACATGGAGGAGGACACCGGCAAGTCGCTGCACGTCGGCGGCGCCACCGGCCGCATTCACGGAGCCGACTTCTCCCTCGTCGACTACAACCGGGCCGGCATCCCGCTCGTGGAGATCGTGACCAAGCCGATCGTCGCGACCGGTGACAAGGCGCCGCTGGTCGCGCGGGCGTACGCCACCGAGCTGCGCGAGCTCGTGCGCGCGGTCGGCGTCTCGGACGTGCGCATGGAGCAGGGCTCGATGCGCTGTGACGTCAACGTCTCGCTGATGCCCAAGGGCGCGTCGGAGTGGGGCACCCGCACGGAGACCAAGAACGTCAACTCGCTGCGGTCCGTCGAGCGTGCCGTCCGGTTCGAGATCGAGCGGCAGGCCGGCGTCCTGGACGCGGGCGGCAAGGTGATCCAGGAGACCCGGCACTTCCAGGAGGGCACCGGCACGACCACGAGCGGGCGCAGCAAGGAGGAGGCGCAGGACTATCGCTACTTCCCCGAGCCCGACCTGGTGCCGATGGCGCCGTCGCGCGAGTGGGTCGAGCAGCTGCGCGCCTCGCTGCCGGAGCTGCCGGCCGCCCGCCGCCGCCGGGTGCAGGGCGAGTGGGGCGTCGCCGACAAGGAGCTGCAGGACATCGTCAACGCCGGCGCGCTCGACCTGATCGAGGAGACGGTGCGCGCGGGCGCCGAGCCGGCCGCGGCCCGCAAGTGGTGGATGAACGAACTGTCCCGGCGGGCCACCGAGCAGGGCGCCGAGCTGGCCTCGCTGCCGGTGACCCCGGCCGACGTGGCGCGGGTCAGCGCGCTGGTCGCCGAGGGCAGCATCAACGACAAGCTGGCCCGGCAGGTCTTCGACGGCGTGCTCGCCGGTGAGGGAACGCCGGACGAGGTCGTCGAGAAGCGCGGTCTGAAGGTCGTCAGCGACGAGGGCCAGCTCGGCTCGGTCATCGACGAGGTCATCGCCGCCAACCCTGACATCGCGGACAAGGTTCGTGGCGGCAAGGTCGCGGCGGCCGGCGCGCTGGTCGGCGCGGTCATGAAGGCCACCCGCGGCCAGGCCGACGCCGGCCGGGCCCGCGAGCTGATCATCGAGAAGCTCACGAGCTGACGGCCGGACCGGCCGGCCCGTGAGCTGATCGTCGAGGAGCCGGCCGCCGGGCCGGCCAACGCGTGAGCCGATCGCCCGGAGGCCCGTGAGCCGGCGGCCGCGATCACGCGGCCACGCCGAACCGGGCAGGACGAGAAACGACGGCGGCCCCGGACCCGTACGGGTCCGGGGCCGCCGCTCATCTATCGGCGATCTCTACTGTCAGGGAACCCGGACGACGAAGGTCGTCGAGGCGACTCCCTCGTTGGAGTGGACGGTCGCGGTCACGGTCGCCACGCCGGATCCGACGGTGCGGATGACGCGGTCGGCCTCGACCTTGACCACCTCGGGGTTGTCACTGCGGTAGGTGACGCGCATCCCCGCGGGCAGCGGCGTGCTCTGGCCCTTGGTGATGTATCCGTAGATGCTCTCGTCCTTCATCGACACCGTGAGCTGCGGGTCGATCGTGGTGCCCTTGTCGAAGGTCACCCGCTGGACGATGCCCTGGGCGGCGTCCCCGGCCTGGGCCGGCTTGGCGGTGACGACCGCGGGCGACGGCTTCAGCGTGCCGTCGACCTTGAGGTCGGCCTTCGCCGCGACGTCCCCGCTGGAGCTGCCGACCCGCAGTTCGTACGTGCCCGGGTCGACGACGTAGCGGTTCGCGGACTCGTCGAAGAACGCGAGCTTGGACGCCGGGAAGGTCAGGCGGACCGTCTTGCTCCGGTGCGGGTCCACGTTGACCTTGTCGAACGCCTCGAGCCGCTGGGCCGGGCGCTCCTTGCTCGCCGGCTCGAACGGGGTGCTCGCGTACAGCTGCGGCACCGTGGTGCCCCGCGTGTCACCGTTGTTGGTGACCTTCACGGTCGCGTGGACCGTGCCGTTCGCGTCCACCTTCTTCTCGACGTTCAGGTCCGAGTAGGTGAACTGCGTGTAGCTCAGGCCGTACCCGAACGGGTACGTGACGTCCCCGTTGAAGTACATGTAGGTGCGGCCGTGGCTGGTGGAGGTGGGACGGATGGCGTAGTCACCGATCGCCGGGAGCTGGCTCTGGTCCTTGTACCAGGTGAACGGCAGCCGCCCGCTCGGGTCGATCTTGCCGAGCAGCACGTCGGCGAGCGCGGCGCCCTGCTCCTGGCCGTTGTAGGAGCTCCAGACCATCGCCGGCACCTGCGACTGGAAGCTGTTCGTGTCGACCTGGCCGACGGTCTCCAGGTACGCGACGGTGTGCGGGTTGCGCGCCGCGACCTGGCTGATCAGCGACGCCTGCGCGCCGGGCAGCGCCAGGCTGGTGCGGTCGACGTCCTCACGGGAGTTGCTGGAGTTCGTGCCCGCGATGACGATGACCACGTCGTACTGGTCGGCCGCCGCGACGGACGCCGCGTCGACGGTGCTCTGGCCGTTGCCGGTGACGCCGGGGTAGTAGTCGACCGTGGCGTCCGGGTTGAGCTTCTGGACCGCGGCCTTGATGCCCTGGTAGGGGTTCACCTGCTTGGCGACCCCGGAGGGGCCTTCGTAGGTGGCGTAGCCGCCGAGGAAGAGCGAGGCCGGGTTGGCGTAGGCGCCCATGACCGCGACCTTGTAGGAGCCCTTGGCGGGCACCTTCAGCGGCAGCAGGCCGTCCTTGGCGCCGGTGGCCGGGTCGTTCTTCAGCAGCACGAGGCTCTGCTGGGCGGCCTGCTGCGCGAGCGCGATCCGCTCCGGGGTCTGGGTGACGGCCTTGTTGGCGTCGGAGTTGACCCAGGTGATCCCGCCCAGGCGGGCGCGGGCGTCGCGGACCCACGACACCTGGTCCTCCTGGTCGAACTCACCGGTCTGGATCCGCGCGGCGAACAGCCGGGTGACGGAGACGTCGACGTCGTTCTCGTTGAAGACGCCGGTCTGGGTGGTGATGTGCTTGGCGACCGCGTCGGGGACGGTGTTCGCGTAGTTGTACTGGTCGCGGTAGCCGCCGTTGCAGTCCAGGTCCTCACCGGCGGTGATGGCGTAGGCCATCCGGCCGTACTGGTCGAGCGGGGCGGACGCGCCCGGCGGCTGCCAGTGGTGACCGCCCTGGATCTCGAACACCGCGTCGCAGTCGGAGGTGAAGTATCCGCCGAAGCCCCACGTCTGCCGGGCCAGCGTGTCCATCAGCTGGACGCTCGCGGCGGCGGGGACGCCGTTGACCCGGTTGTAGGAGCTCATGATCGAGCCGGGGTTGGAGCTCTGGATGATGTCGCGGAACTGCGCGGTGTAGTACTCCCGCAGCGTCCGCTGGTCCATGTCGGACGTACCGGTGCGGCGGTTGTACTCACTGTCGTTGGCGGCGAAGTGCTTCAGCGTGGCCAGCGCCTTGCTGTAGCCGTTCGCCGACTCCGGCAGCCTGCCGTTCTCGTCCTGACCCTGCAGGCCGTTGACGAACTGGCCGGCGAGGGCGGCGGTGAGGGTCGGGTCCTCGCTCCACGTCTCGTCGTTGCGGCCCCAGCGGGGGTCACGGCCGAGGTTCACGGTGGGCGAGTAGAAGTCGAGGTTCTGCCTGTTGTTCGGCATCACCTCGCGGGCCTCGTCACCGATGGCGCTCGCGACCTTGTGGACCAGGTCGGGGTTCCAGGTGCTGCCCATCGCCAGGTCGACCGGGTAGGAGGTCGTGTTCGTGGCGGGCGGCGGGTTCGAGGTGCTGCCGGTGATCGCGGCGACGCCGTGCGAGGCCTCGTTCCACCAGCCCCACTGCGCGACACCGAGCCGGGGGATCGCCGGCGCGATGTTGCTGTTCATCTGCTGGGCCTTCTCGGCCAGCGTCATCCGGCCGACGAGGTCGGCGGCCCGCTCGGCGGGCGTGTAGTGGGGATTCAGGTAGATCGGCGTCGGTGTGCCGTCGTCCGCCGACGCGGCCGGCGTGCCGGTCGCGACGGCGGCGAACAGAGCCGCCCCCGTCGCGAGCAGCGCGATGGATCGTCTTCTCACAGATACTCCCAGGACGCACGTGGTGTGTCACGACCGTTCACGCTCTGGTCACTGACACTTGTGGCGGGACTGTAGAAACGCCGGTTAATCAGCGTCAAGGAATAAAAACGGCCGCAAACGGCCATCATTAATCCGAATCTCGGACGAACATGTACTCTGCCCCTCATGTCGGAAGCTCCAGGGTCACTCACCTCCCTCCGGTCGAGGAACCGCCTGCTGGTCGTGGAGACCGTGCAGCGGCGCGGCCGGATCAGCAGGGTCGGGATCGCCCGGGCCACGGGCCTGTCGCGTACGACGGTCTCGAGTCTCGTCGCGGACCTGCTCGCCGAAGGTGTCCTCACCGAGGCGGACGGCGCCGGACGTCGCGCCTCGCCCGGAGGCGGCCGCCCCGCGACCCCGCTCACCCTCAATCCGGAGGGCGGTGGCGTCCTCGGCGTCCACCTGCGCCACGCCGGGATCCGGGTGCTGTTCACCGACCTGTCGGGGGGCGTGCTCGGCGAGCGGTACAGCGAGATCGACGTCGACCACCGCCCGGACGACGCGCTCGCCTATGTCGCCGACACCGCACTCGACCTGGTGGCGGCCGTCGGCCATGACGCCGGCCGCGTCTTCGGCATGGGGGTCGCGGTCTCCGCCCCCATCCGGTCGCGCTCGCACACGCTGCGGACCTCCTCGGTGCTGGCCGACTGGACCGGCGTCGACATCGCCGCACGCCTGGGGGAGCGGGTCGGGCTGCCCGTCCACGTGGGCAACGACGCGAACCTCGGCGCGCTCGCCGAATGGACCTTCGGCGCGGGCCAGGGCGCCGACGACCTGATCTACGTGATGCTGTCCGACGGCGTCGGCGCGGGCCTCATCCTGGGCGGCGAGCTGTACGAGGGGGCCACCGGATCCGCCGGCGAGCTCGGGCACATCCCCGTCGTCGACGGCGGGTACGTCTGCCGGTGCGGCAACCGGGGCTGCCTCGAGACGGTGGTCGGACTGCGCGCGCTCACCTCCGCCTTCGCCCACACGCGCGGGCCGGGCACCACCATCGCCGACGTCGTCGCGCTTCTCGCCGCCGACGATCCCGGCGCGCGGCGGGTCACCGCCGACGCCGGGCGGATGATCGGCCGTGCCCTGGTCGGCATCTGCGCGATGCTCGAACCCCGGCGGGTGGTCATCGGCGGCGAGGTCGCGGCGGTCGGCCGGCCGCTGATGGAGGGCATGCGCGAGGTGCTCGCCCGGCAGTTGCCGCCGCCGATCGGCCAGGAGGTCACCGTCATCGCCGGCCGTCTCGGCGATCGCGCCGAGGCGCTGGGCGCGATCGCGCTCGCCACCCAGAGCACGTCGGCGCACCTGCTGACCCGCTGACCACTGCGTTCCGGGTGGGATCCCGGTCCGGCCGCGCGGCAGCGGCCTCTACGATCGGTCTGAGCGGTCAGGAAGGCGGCAGGATGAAGGTCTGGGTCCCGGACAAGGAGATGGCGGAGGCGCTGGCGGACCTCGCCGCGGCGGAGGTCGACGTCTACCCGGGTGCGGACGCCCTCCCCGGTGATCCGGCGGAGGTGGAGTTCTACGTCCCGCCGTTCGTCCCGACGCCGCAGAGCCGCGCGATCCTGGCCCGGATGAGCGGGCTGAAGGTCCTCCAGCTCCAGGTGGCGGGCGTGGACGCCTTCCTGCCGCACGTGCCGCCGGGCGCCGTGCTGTGCAACGGCCGGGGCGTGCACGACGCGAGCACCGCCGAGTGGACGGTCGGGGCGATCCTCGCCGCGCAGCACGACTTCCCGCGCTTCGCCGACGCCCAGCGGGAGGGGCGCTGGGACTGGCACATGACCGACGCGCTCGCCGACCGCACCGTGCTGATCGTCGGATACGGCTCGGTGGGCGCGGCGATCGAGCGGCGCCTGCTCCCGTTCGAGACCGAGGTCGTCAGGGTGGCGCGGACCGCGCGGGACGGGGTCCATCCGGTCGGCGCGCTGCCGGAGCTGCTTCCCGAGGCCGATGTGGTGGTGCTGATCGTGCCGTTCACCGAGGAGACGACCGGTCTGGTCGACGCCGGCTTCCTCGCGCGGATGAAGGACGGTGCCCTCCTCGTCAACGCCGCCCGTGGCGCGGTGGTGGACACCGGCGCGCTGGTCGCGGAGCTGTCCCAGGGGCGGTTGCGCGCGGTGCTGGACGTCACCGACCCGGAGCCGCTGCCCGCCGGTCATCCCCTCTGGTCCGCCCCGGGGGTCTTCATCACGCCTCACGTCGGAGGATCGACGCCGGCCTCGCGGCGGCGCGCCGTCGCCCTCGTCCGCCGGCAGCTCGAACGCTACGTACGAGGCGAGACCCTGCAGAACGTCATCACCGGCGCCTACTGATCTGGTAAAGGCTGCCGTAAGGGCCTTTTGCCGGGGCGAAGCCGACGCGAACCGGCCCTTTGCCGATTTGGGCGATCGCACCGCCGAAGCGGCCAGATGCGCTCAGTGTCCGATTACTCAACGTCGCGAGTTGTCGCCGGGTGGACGCCCAGCCTCAATCGCTCCGTGACCTACGGACCGTACATTGAGCATCGAGGCTGACGAGAGTGACCGCCGCGCGGGCGCTGACCGGAGATCCCGGCACGTCCGCGTTCGGTGCGATCGACACCGGTGACGTCCCGTTCGCGGGCCGTCACTCGTACCGATGACACGGCATTCGACAGGCAGGTACACGGACAACCTGTGACGGCCATGAGCCGTCGCCCGAAAAGTCATGCGTTCGGCACCCGGTGCACCCCGTGCTCCGGAAGAATCCGATCAGAATTCAGAGAGCGAGTAAGTGATGACCGGCGAGCGGACCGAGCGGCGGCGCTGGGGGATACCGGCGGCCGCGCGGCCGTTCTACCCCATGCTCGCGCTCGCCGTCATCCACGCGATCGCGTTCCTGGCCGGCCGGGGGATCGACCGGGCCTGGCTCACCGCCTGGGCGGCGGTGACCGCGTCGGCCTCCCTGCTGTTCGCCATGGGGCGGACGCCGCAGACCCCCGCCGGCAAGGTCGGCCGGGACACCTGGCGCTGGTTCGGCCTCGCCGGAATGGCCTGGTCCGCCGGCGCGGCGGTCCAGGCGATCTCCCGGATCGTCTTCAGCCGGTCCGCGGTGGCGGTCTCCCCGGCCGATCTGTTCTTCCTGATCGCCCTGGGTGCGATGACGGCAGGCTTCGTCATGCCCATCGGCCTGCCGCGCAGCGCCCGCCCGTGGCTGCGCTACCTCGCCGACACCTACGTCTGCGCCTGCGCCCTGTTCGTCGTCGCCTGGGTGGCGGTGTTCGACCACCTCTACCGGCTGTCCGGGGAGGGCTGGGCGGAGTTCCTCATCGAGCTGCGCTATCCCCTGCTCGACGCGGTCCTGGTCTGCGGCCTGCTGCCGATGGCGGTCGGCGCGGTACGGGGGTACCGCCGCTCCACCATCGTCGCGTACTGCGCGCTGGCCGTCCTCACCACCGCCGACGTTCTGTACGTCGTGGGCCGGCTCAACGGCCGCGGGCCGTACGGCACCGCCGCCGACCTGGCGCACCTGGCCGGCCTGCTCCTCCTCGGCGCGGCCCCGTGGGTGCGGCGCCGGGGCCACGGCGACGCGACCCGGCGGCGGCTCGTCGGGCCCGGCATCGCGCCGACCGCCACGGCCGCCGCGGCGGCGATCTTCGTGGCGGGGCACACGCTGACCGGCGCGCAGGGCCTGCGGCCGGTCGTCCCGATCATCGCCGGATCCGCGGTCCTCGTCGTCCTGGCCCGCCTCGGCGAGCTCGTCCACGACAACGACCGGCTCCGGCACGCCGCGCGGACCAGCGAGAAGCACTTCCGGGCGCTCACCGAGAGCATCAACGACGTCGTGGTCATCTGCGGCCTCGACGGCGTCATCGAGTACGTCAGCGCCGGCGCCCAGCCCTCCTACCACTACGCCGCCGAGGACCTGCTCGGCCGCTCGGTGACCGAGCTCATCCACCCCGAGGACCTGCCGAAGGTCGTCGCGGCGGTGCGCCGGCTGCTGCGCGACAGGGGAGACGACGTCGCCCGGATCGCCTGCCGCGTCCGCGCCCCCGACGGGACCTGGCTGCCCACCGAGAGCACGATCTGCCGGTACGGCTCCTCCGGCGGCAATGCGGCGGACCGGCTCCTGGTCACCGTACGGGACTTCAGCGAGCAGGCCGCGTTGCAGCGGCAGGTCACCCACCTGACGTTCCACGACGGGCTCACCGGCCTGCCGAACCGCGCCTACTTCGAAGAGCGCGCCCGCGAGGTCGTGGAGCGGTCCCAGGGGACGGTCTCGGTGATCTTCGTCGACCTCGACGGCTTCACCGCCGTGAACGACTCGATCGGCCACGCCGGCGGCGATCAGGTGCTGGCGCAGGCCGCCCGCCGCCTGCGCGCCGGAGTCCCGGCCGACGACACGGTCGCCCGCTGGGGGAGCGACGAGTTCGCCGTGCTCGTGGAGAACGCCACCGAGGTGCAGGCCGTCGTCGACCTCGGCGAGCGCCTCGTACGGACGCTCGCGAGCGAGCCGTACCGCGTCGGCGACCGCAGCATCGTGCTGACCGCGAGCGTCGGCGTCGCCTTCACCGAGGACGGCATCGGCGGGCTGGAGCTGATCCGCAACGCCGACGTCGCGCTGTCCCGGGCGAAGGACCTCGGCGGGGGACGGGTCGAGGTGTTCGCCGCCAAGATGCACGCCGACGTCGTACGCCGGCTCGAGCTCGGCGGCGAGCTGCAGCGCGCCCTCACCGAGCAGCGGTTCACGGTGGAGTTCCAGCCGGTCGTCGAGCTCGCCACGTCGCGGGTCACGGGTGTCGAGGCGCTGGTGCGGTGGTGGCGCGACGGGGAGTTCGTACCGCCCGAGGAGTTCATCGGCACCGCCGAGGAGTCGGGCCTGATGATCCCGCTCGGCAACTGGGTGCTGCGCGAGGCGTGCTGTCAGGTGGCCCGCTGGCGCGCGTCCGGCTGGGACATCGGGCTGTCGATCAACCTCCGGCCACGGGAGATCGCCGCGCCGCGGTTCGTCGAGTCCGTGGCGACCGCGCTCGATGACAGCGGCCTGTCCCCCGGGATGCTCACCCTCGAGGTCGAGGAGGAGGTCCTCGTGGACGGCGGCGACGAGCTGATCGCCCGGCTGTCCGCGCTGCGCGACCTCGGGGTGCGGCTGGCCATCGACGACTTCGGCACCGGTTACGCCTCACTGGCCTTCCTCCGGCAGCTGCCGGTCGACGTCATCAAGATCGACCCGTCGTTCGTCGCCGGTCTCGGCCGGGACGAGACCCTGACGCTGCTGACCCGCACGATCGTGCGCGTCGGCCGCGACCTCGGGCTGAGCGTCGTCGCCGAAGGCATCGAGCGGCCCGAGCAGCTCGTGCTCCTCAAGGAGATGGGCTGCCCGCGCGGCCAGGGCTTCCTGGTCGCCCGCCCGATGGCGGCCCAGGGGGTCGAGGCGCTCGTGCGGACCAACCCGCGCGGCGAGGCGTCCATCCCCCTGCACGGCTCGGCGCTCTCCGCGGGCTGACCACCCCGCGCGGCGAGGCGTTGTTCCTCCTCGCACGGCTCGGCGAGTCCCGCGGGCTGACCGCCCTGCGCGGCGAGGCGTTCACCTGCACGGCTCCGGCCTGCTCGCGGCGCCGATCACGTTGGTCACCGTGTTGCGCGCCCGTTGGTAGAAATCCTTCCTTTCTATCACGGTCGCAGAAAGTTCTTGTCTCCGCTCGGGTCCTTTGAGATCGTTACCGCGACTTCACCCCGTAGCGCGGAGGCTGCCGATGAGCCTGCGAGGTCGTACCCTCGTCGCGGCGACCGTGGTCCTGGCCGGTCTTGGCACCGGACAGGCCCACGCCCAGCAACACGCGAGTCCCTCTCCCACCATCCGCCAGCAGGTCTACGCCCAGGCGGCGCGGACCTACCACGTCCCCGAGAACCTGCTGCTCGCCGTCTCGTACCTGGAGTCCCGCTGGGACGCCAACCAGGGGCGGCCGAGTACGAGCGGCGGCTTCGGGCCGATGCACCTCGTCGACGGCACGCTCGCCCCGGCCGGTGAGCACCTCTCCGGCGGCGGGGAGGACCCTCGCGGCGACACCGCCCGCCCCGCCCTGCACCCCACGGCCCCGGCGGCCACCGCACCGCACACCGCGCAGACGCTGCAGGAGGCGGCCCGGATCACCGGTGACGCGCCGGTCGAACTGCGCACCGACCCCGCCGCCAACATCCGTGGCGGCGCCGCGCTGCTCGCGCGCTACCAGCAGGACCTGGGCGGGTCGCTCAGCGCCGACCCGGCCGCCTGGTACGCCGCCACGGTCCGCTACGGCGGCGGCGACTGGTTCGCCGGCCAGGTCTACGACCTGATCCGGACGGGCGCGTCCCGTACCACCGACGACGGCCAGCGGGTCGCCCTGGCCGCCGACCCGGCCGTACGGAACCCGGCGAAGGCCGCCAACGACCCGGAGACCGAGTGCCCGAGGGGCCTCGGCTGCGAGTGGATCCCGGCGCCGTACCAGCTCCTGGACCCGAACGACCAGACGAACTACGGCAACCACGACCTCGGTGACCGGCCGAAGAGCCAGAAGATCGACTACATCGTCATCCACGACACCGAGGGCTACTACCCCAACGACGTCCGGATGGTCCAGGACCCGACGTACCTGGGCTGGAACTACACCGTCCGGTCCGCCGACGGGCACGTCGCCCAGCACCTCAAGGCCAAGGACGTCGGCTGGCAGGCCGGCAACTGGTACATCAACTCCAAGTCCATCGGCATCGAGCACGAGGGGTTCCTGGCCCAGGGCGGCACCTGGTTCACCGAGGCGATGTACCGCAGCTCGTCGGAGCTGGTGCGCTACCTCGCCCGGAGGTTCCAGATTCCGCTGGACCGGGCGCACGTCATCGGCCACGACAACGTGCCGGGGACCACGCCGAGCGGCGTGCCGGCCATGCACGAGGACCCCGGCCCGTACTGGGACTGGGCGCATTACTTCGACCTGCTGCACCGGCCGCTGCACGCCACCGCCGGGCGGAACTCGGGCGAGGTGATGATCCTTCCCGACTACGACGCGAACGTCGTCCCGTACACCGGCTGCGACGGTAAGAACCCGTCGGCGGTCTGCCCGCCGCACGGTGGCGGCTCGATCATGCTGCACACCGAGCCCCGTGACGACGCGCCGCTGGTCAAGGACATCGGCAAGCACCCGTCGACCGGCGGGACCGCGACGATGAGCGTGTACGACCACAGCGCCCGCGCGGCCACCGGCCAGAAGTTCGCCGTGGCGGACCGGCAGGGCGACTGGACGGCGATCTGGTACCTCGGCCAGAAGGCGTGGTTCCACGACCCGGCGAGGCAGCGCACGGCCGTCGGTGTCCGCGGCCTGGTCGCGGTGGCCAGACCGGGCGCGGCGTCGGTCCCGGTGTACGGCCGCGCCTACCCGGAACCGGAGGCGTACCCGGCGGGCATGCCCGTCCAGAGCCTCACGCCCATGCAGTACACCTTCGCGGCGGGCCAGGCGTACGCCGTCGTCGGTTCCGAGCGCGGGGAGTACTACTACGCCAAGAACTTCGACCGGTCGGGCTCGGCGGTCGTCAGGGGCAGGCTGAGGTACTACGAGATCCAGTTCGGGCACCGGGTGTACTTCGTCAAGGCCGACGACGTGGACCTGAGGCCGGTCCGGTAACGGGTCTCAGATCCGCGCCCACTCCGGGGTCCAGGCCTCATCGGGCCCGGGGGTGGGCGCGGCCCCGTCCCACAGGTGGTCGCGCAGCGTCCCCAGCGCGGGATGGCGGTTGACCGCGTGCCACGCGAACGACCACGGGTAGATGGGCGTCGGGCGGCGGATCGGGATCCGCCGCAGCTCGTGCCGCCTGGGCCAGTCGATGCGCATCCGCGGGCCGATGAGGGTCGTCAGGGCCGCCGAGTCGCTGATCGTGTCGAGCAGGTGCTCCATCCCAAAGTCGGGCCCGCTCGCGTCGATGCCGATCCGGAAGTCCTCCGCCATCGCCTCGTAGTAGTCGCCCCATTCGGTGCCGGCGACGATGCCGGGCACCCACACCCGGTGCGCCGCGAGATCGACCAGGCGGATCTCGTCGGCGGCGGCGAGCGGGTGCCGGTGCCCGACCAGAAGCTCCAGCGGTTCGTCGTACACGCGCCGGTGGGAGATCGTGGCCGGCAGGGAGCCAGGGTCGCGGACACAGCAGAACGCCGCGTCGATCGTGCCGTCGAGGAGTGCCTCGAAGGCGGCCCGCGCACCGCCGAGACCGACCAGGTCGATCTCCACCTCCGGGTGCTGCCGGTGGAAGTCCAGCACGATGTCGGCCGAGGCCAGGCGCCGCTCGAGAACGTCGACGCGGAGCGCGCGGCGGCCCGGCCGGACGGACTCCACGGCGCCGCGCACCGCCAGGAGCACCGCCTTGGCGTGCGGGAGGAAGGCCCGGCCGTCCACGGTGAGCCGCGCGCCGTGCGCGTCCCGGATGAACAGGGGCACGCCGAGGAACCGCTCCAGCGCGGCGATCCGCTTCGACACGGCCTGCTGGGTGATGCGAAGCTCGGCGGCCGCGTCCTGGAACCGGCCGTGCTCGGCGATGAGGACGAACGCCCGGACCGCCTCCACGTTCACCGAACAGAGCCTACAACCGATGGTTGTGGGCGGGCCCGCACGGTTGTTTGTGGCCCGGCGGTCCACGGGTGTTGGATCGCTGGCGGTCGACGTGGGGTTGTTCGGCGAGGGGAGCGCGGATGGCACGGGGCAAGGGGCTGGGACGGGACTTCGCGTGGCTGTGGCGCGCGTTCGCGGTCAGCGCGCTGGGCACGTGGCTCGCGTTCGACGCCTTCCCCATCCTCGCCGTCCGGGTCGTCCACGCGAGCGCCGCGCAGGTGTCCCTTCTCGCCGCGGCCGGCGGCGCGGCCGCGGCGGTGCTGGCGATCCCGCTGGGCCCCTGGGTGGAGTACCGGCGGAAACGGCGGCTGATGATCCGGGCCGACCTGGTCCGCTTCCTCGCGCTCCTCACCGTGCCGATCGCGTACTGGACGGGCGCGCTGTCCTATCTCCAGCTGGTCTGCGTGGCCGTGGTCGTCGCCGTGGCCGACATCGTCTTCACCTCGGCCGCGGGCGCGAACCTCAAGGCGCTGGTGCCCGGACCGGACCTGCTGGAGGCCAACCGCAGCTTCGAGACGGTCTCGTGGGTCTCGACGGCCGTCGGGCCGCCGGCGGGCGGGGCGCTCATCGGAGCGGTCGGGCCCGTCGTGACGGTCGTCCTCGACGCGGTCAGCTACCTGCTGTCCGCGCTGGGGATCCGGGCCATCTCCCGGTCCGAGCCCGCGCCTCCCGTCCGGACGGAGGGCGGGTCGCGCCTGGCCGAGATCGGGGAGGGCTGGCGGACGATCGTCGCCGACCGGGAGCTGCGCCTGTTGTTCGTCAACAACGCGCTCGTCGGAGCACTGATCATGGCGACGGCCCCGCTGCTGACGTACCTCATGCTGCATGACCTGAGGTTCAGCACCCTGGAGTACGGGCTCGCGTTCGGAGTGCCCTGCCTGGGCGGCATCCTGGGCGCCCGGCTGTCCGGTCCCCTGACCCGCCGGTACGGGCAGCGGAGGATCCTGCTCGGCTTCGGCGTCGCGCGGGCCGTCTGGCTCGTCGGGCTCGCCTTCACGGGGCCGGGCCTGGCCGGTCTCCTCGTCGTGATGACGACGGAGCTGGGGATCATCACGTGCATGGGGGTGTACAACCCCGTCATGGCCACCCGCCGCCTCGTACGGACCGCCGACGACAGACTGGCCCGCGTCCTCACCACCTGGCGGGCCGGCTCGCGCACGGCCGTCGCCGGGGCGACCGCGCTGTGGGGCGCCCTGGCCGGCCTCACGAGCGCCCGCGCCGCCATCGCCACGGCGGGCGTCCTCCTGATCGCGACCTCGCTGTTCCTGCCGTGGCGCACGGGCGAGGAGCTCCCCGTCCGGGGCGGTGAGGATCACGGCCCGGCCGATGTGGCGGAGGCCGCGGGCGCGGCGCAGAGACAGCAGGCCTCGGTGAACACCCGTACGGCCTCCCGGCCGTCGCCGGCCCGCCAGACGACCGCGAGCTCGCCGGGGGACAGGCCGCTGACCGGGCGGTAGACGATGTCGTCCCGGCGGTGGATCTCGGCATTGCCGGCGGCGAGCAGCACGACGCCGAGGCCGGACGCGACCGCCTCGAACGTCTCGTCGGTGGTCTCCACCACCGCGGCGACCCGGGCCGGCGTCGCGCGATGATCCTCGGCGAGCCAGAATCGGCGCAGCGCCCCGGCCTCGGGCGGCAGCGCGATGAACGGCTCGTCCACGAGGTCGGCGAACGCCACGACCGCGGACGCGGCCAGACGGTGACCTGGTGGCAGGGCGACCCACCGGTCCTCCCGGGTGATCACCTTCCAGGCGAAGGCGTCCTCGGGCACCGGCAGCCAGGCGACGGCCACGTCGACGCCGCCGTCCGCCAGCCCGGCGGTGGGATCGGCCCAGGAGACCTGGCGGAACCGGAGACGCCATCCGGGCAGGAGCCGGGCCATCGTCGTCCGTACGGCGGGGATCAGCCCGCGGCCGATGCTCGTCTGGAAGCCCACGGTCAGGACCGCCTCCTGCGCGGACGCCGCCTCGGCCACCGCGCCCCGCGCCCGCTCCCACTCCTCGATGAGCCGCCGGGCGTGGGGCAGCAGGGCACTGCCCGCCGGGGTCAGCGTCACCGAGCGCCGGTCCCGTACGAACAGCGGAGTCCTCAGCTCGAGTTCGAGCCGGTGGATCTGCTTACTCAGCGCCGGTTGGGAGATGAAGAGCCGCTCGGCCGCGGCCCGGGTGAAGCTGAGCTCCTCCGCGACGGCGACGAAGTACCGCAGATCCCGTAGGTGGACGTCCATAGCCAGAGGTTATGACAGCAGGTCTTGGACGCCTGGAGGCGTCCTCCGGAACCCTGTGGGACGAAGGCGCGGCCGGCCGGCCGCGTCGCGACATCGGGGGCGTCGTCCCCTGTTCGAGCAGGAGTGACATGCGAGCCGTTGTTCATGATCCTGAGGCGTCGTCCGGTCTCCGGCTGAGCACCGTTCCGGACCCGGTACCACGCCCGGACCAGGCGCTGATCGAGGTCCACGCCGCCTCGCTGAACTTCGTGGACGTCGGCTTCCTGGCCGACCGGTCCCGGCCCGGGGCCGTTCCGGGGATGGACGCCGCCGGAGTGGTGATCGAGGCGGCGGCCGACGGCTCCGGTCCGCCGCCCGGGACCCGGGTCGTGACCTTCGGCTGGGAGGCGGGCGCCTGGGCCGAACGCCGTGCCGCCGACACCGCGGAGCTCGCCGTCGTTCCCGACTCCGTCGACCTGGGGGCCGCGAGCGCGCTCCCGGCCGCGGGCGTCACCGCGCTGCGCGCGCTGCGCGGGCTCGGTGCGGTGATCGGCCGCCGGGTGCTCGTCACCGGGGCCTCGGGAGGCGTCGGCCGGTTCGCCGTCCAGCTCGCGGCCCGCGCCGGCGCGTACGTCATCGCGGCCGCGGGCGGACCGGACCGGGCCCAGGGCCTGCGCGACCTCGGCGCCGATGAGGTCGTGACCGACCTGCGCGACGTCACCGCACCGGTCTTCGGGGTGCTGGAGAACGTGGGCGGCGCACTGCTCGCCGAGGCGTTCCGGCTGCTGGAGCCCGGCGGGTGCGCGCAGAGCATCGGCATGGCGTCACGCGAGCCGACGACCCTCGATCTCGAACGGGAGCGCCTGGCCGGCGGGCGGAAGCGGCTGGAGCCCTTTGCGGTCGGCCGGGAGGCGTTCGGGCCCGACCTCGCCTACCTGGTCGGTCTCCTCGCCCAGGGGATGCTCGACCCGCAGGTCGGCTGGTGCGGCCCGCTGGATCGCGCTCCGGAGGCGGCCGAGGCGCTCTTCGCCCGCCGTGTCCGCGGCAAGGCCGTCCTCGACATCGGAACGGTGTGACCGGGCCGGCGGGGCGTCAGCGGTCCTGGGTGTTCTTCTCGATGATCAGGTCGGCGATCTCCGCCAGCAGGGTGACCTGGCCGGGGGTGAGGTGGTCGAGGAAGTAGTGCCGGACGTCATCCACGTGACGTGGCGCGGCGGCCGTGATCGCCTCGCGGCCCTCGGGCGTGACGACCACGAACGCGCCGCGCCTGTCGTCCGCGCATTCCTCGCGCGTGACCAGGCCGCGTTTCACCATGCGGGCGAGGTGGTGGGACACCCGGCTCTTCTCCCAGCCCAGGACGCGGGAGAGCTCCTGGATGCGCAGCCGGCCGCCGGGCGCCCGGGTCAGCTCGGCCAGGACCGTGTAGTCGGTGGCGGACAGGCCGAAGCCCTCCTGCATCGACCGGCCGGCCCGGTTGACCAGGAGGTCGGTCATCCTCAGCAGGCCGCGCCATGCCCGTTCCTCGGTCGTCGTCAGCCAGCGGTTCTCCGCACTCATGAGACCACCGTACGGGGAAGTTGACGTGTCACGCTCTACTTTCGACGCGACCCTCCCGGCCGCGCGAGCGGGGCCGGGAGGGCCGGACGCCGGCGCGGCCCGGCCGTCACCGGTCAGACCTGGGCGGCGCCGCCGTCGACGAAGAGCTCGGTGCCGGTGACGAAGCTGCTCTCGGACGAGGCGAGGAAGACGGCGGCGGAGGCGACCTCGTCCGGCCGGCCCATGCGGCCCAGGGGCACGGTGCTCGCCAGCTGGTCCCGGAGCTGCGCGGCCTGCTCGTCGTCGGGGGCGAGCCCGTCGATGCCGGGGGTCGCGATCGGGCCGGGCACGATCGTGTTGACGCGGATGCCGCGGCCCTTGAGCTCGTTGGCCCAGGTGCGGGCGAAGGACCGGATCGCCGCCTTGGAGGCGCCGTAGACGCCGAACGCCTCGTTGCCCTCCGTCGCCGCGGTGGAGCCGGTCAGGATGACCGACGCGCCGTCGTTCAGCAGCGGGAGCGCCTTCTGGACGGTGAACAGCGTTCCCCTGACGTTCGTGCCGAACGTCGCGTCGAAGTGCTCCTCGGTGACCTGTTCGAGCGTCGCGAACTCACCGCCGCCGGCGTTGGCGAACAGGACGTCGATGCGCCGCCCCTGGTCGGCGACGGTCGCGTAGAGGCGGTCGAGGTCCGCCAGGTCGGCGCTGTCGGCCTGGACCGCGGTCACCGATTCGCCGATGGCCGCGGCGGCCTCGTCGAGGGCCTCCTTGCGGCGCCCGGTGATGACGACGTGGGCGCCCTCCTTCGCGAACCGCCGGGCCGTGGCCAGGCCGATGCCGCTGGTGCCGCCCGTGACGACCGCGGTCTTTCCGTCAAGCTGTCCCATGACTCTCTCCTGCCGTGATGCCAACCCGAGTGGGTTGTTGAATGCTCAACTAAAGGTACGTCTAGGTAGGTGATGTGTCAACTAAATGCTTATGGCAGTCTGGGCTGATCAGTCTGAACTGGACAGTTCAGACTGAAGGTTCTATGGTGGCCGATATGGCAGAGATCGATCCGGCGGTCTCCGAATCGGCCCTGCGCGCGGCGCGTGAGGTGCGCGTGGTGGTCGGCCGTCTGCGCCGGCGGTTCCGGGAGACCTACGACACGGAGGGGCTGACCCCGTCGCAGACGTCCGCCCTGAGCAGGCTGAGCAAGGGCGGGCCGGCGTCGGCGAGCGACCTCGCCGCGGCCGAGCGCGTCCGGCCGCAGTCGATGGCCGCCACGCTGGCGGTCCTTGAGGAGCGCGGTCTGATCCAGCGCAGGCGCGACCCCGGCGACGGCCGCCGGCAACTGCTGTCGGTGAGCGAGACCGGGCAGGCGTATCTGGAGGACAAGCGGCGCGCGGGCGAGGAGTGGCTGGCCCGGGCCCTGGAGGACCGCTACACCGAGGACGAGCGACAGACCGTCATCGAGGCGCTGGCCCTGCTCGACCGGCTCGCGCACCCGTGACGGCGGGGGCGGAACGCACCGGGCGCGCCGGCGCCGGGAGCGAGGCGGGGGAGGCCTTCGACCGGAGGCTGCTCGCCCCGATGATCCTCGGGGCGGTGCTCAATCCGATCAACTCGTCGATCGTCTCGGTCGCGCTGGTGCCGATCGGCGCCGCGTTCGGGGCGCCGCCGTCCCAGACGGCCTGGCTGGTCTCCGCGCTGTACCTCGCGACCTCGATCGGGCAGCCGGTGGTCGGACGGCTGATCGACCTGTACGGGCCGCGGCGGCTGTTCCTCGCCGGCACGGCCCTGGTGGGGATCGCGGGGCTGGTCGGTCTTCTCGCCCCGGACCTGGCCGTGCTCGTCGTCGCGCGGGTGCTGCTGGGCTTCGGGACCTGTGCGGGTTACCCGGCGGCGATGTACCTCATCCGCAGCGAGGCCGCCCGTACCGGGAGGGGCAGCCCCGCCGGCGTGCTGACGGTGATCGCGGTCAGCACCCAGACCGTCGCCGTCGTCGGCCCCACCCTCGGCGGACTGCTGATCGCGGCCGGGGGGTGGCGGACGACCTTCGCCGTCAACATCCCGCTCGCCGCGGCCGGCCTGATCATCGGCTTCCTGCGTGTGCCCGGGACGCCCCTGCCCGAGCGGGCCGCGCGGGAACGGCCGGCGACGCGGCTGGACCTGCCGGGCATGGCCCTGTTCGCCGTGACGCTGGTCGCACTGCTGCTGTTCCTGATGAGACCCGGAGCCGGCCACTGGTACCTCCCGGCGCTCGCCGCCATGGCGGCGGCCGGTTTCGCGCTGCGCGAGTCCCGCGCGGCCGAGCCGTTCATCGACCTGGGCGTCCTCGCGGGCAACGTGCCCCTCCTGCTGACCTACGCCCGTACGCTCCTCGCCTACGTCGTGTCGTACTCCTTCCTGTACGGCTACACGCAGTGGCTGGAGGAGGGACGCGGGCTTTCCGCCTCGCAGACCGGGCTCGCGCAGTTGCCGCTGTTCCTGACCGGAATCCTGGTCTCCTCCCTGACCGGGCGGCACAAGGACATCCGCGGCAAGCTCCTCGTCGGATCGATCGGGCAGATCATGGCCTGTGCCATGCTCCTGCTGCTGCACCGGGGCAGCGCCGTGCGGCTGCTCGTCGCCGTCGCGATCGTCTGCGGCGTCCCCCAGGGGCTGAACAGTCTCGCCCTGCAGAACTCGGTGTACCACCAGGCCGACCCGGCGCGGATCGGCTCGTCCGCCGGTCTGCTGCGGACCTTCACCTACCTCGG
The DNA here is from genome assembly GCF_024055725.1 of Actinoallomurus spadix. Classification (GTDB taxonomy): domain Bacteria; phylum Actinomycetota; class Actinomycetes; order Streptosporangiales; family Streptosporangiaceae; genus Actinoallomurus; species Actinoallomurus spadix. The sequence goes on from NZ_JAMXMX010000017.1 coordinate 151,714, forward strand.
CGCGATGGTCTCCTCCGCGGCCTCCGGCGTCTTCTTCTCCCGCCGCGCCGACACGGGCGGCCTGCACCACCTGGCCTGGTTCATGCTCGCCGCCGGGGCGGTGTTCCTGGCGGTGACCGTGACCGACCGCTCACTGCGCCGGATCGGCGGGGACACCGGCGGAACCTCCCCACGGCCCGGAACGACCCGGGCCCGACCACCTGAGGAACGGAACGAATGACGGAGAACACCGCCCTGCTCGTCATGGACGTCCAGCAGGGGATCATGAACCGCGTCACGGACCCCGGCTACCTGCCGCGCGTGGTCCGCGCGATCGACGCGGCCCGTAGGGCCGGCATCCCCGTGCTGTACGTCGTGGTGGGCTTCCGGCCCGGCCACCCGGAGACGACCAGGCGGAACAGGACGTTCGGGGCCCTGCCCGCGGGCGTCTTCACGCCCGAGGACCCCGGCGCGGCCGTCCACCCGGACGTCGAGCCGCGGCCGGGGGACATCTTGATCACCAAGAGGCGGATCAGCGCCTTCGCGGGCAGCGACCTTGAACTGGTCCTGCGGGCGCGGGGGATCGACCACCTCGTCCTGGCCGGTGTCGCCACCAGCGGCGTCGTCCTGTCCACCCTGCGCCAGGCCGCCGACCTCGACTACCGCCTCACCGTCCTCACGGACGGCTGCTACGACCCCGACCCTGAGGTCCACCGGGTCCTCACCGAGAAGGTGTTCCCCCGGCAGGCGGACGTGGTCACCGTCGAGAAGTGGGCGTCGGCCCCGGCATGACGCCGCCGAGACCGCCGGCCGTATGCGGGACGCGACCGGCGGCCGCCTCCCGCTGCGCGTCGAGGAACTCCGAGAGGACACCGGTGAACAGGGCGGGGTCCTCGAACGGCAGGCCGTGCCCGCCGGGCACCTCGGTCAGCCGCGCGCCGGGGATCAGCCGGGCCAGCTCCCGCTGGTGGTGCGGAGGCACGATGCGATCCTCGGTGCTGGAGACGATGAGCGCCGGCGCCGTGATCCGGGGCAGCAGCGCGGTGATGTCCACGGAGATGTTGCACTCGCTCTGCCGGATGAACCCTTCCTCCATCCCGGCGAGAGCGGCGGTGAACCCGGCGGCCGCGGCACGGAAGTCCTCTTCGCTCCGGCCGCGGAGGGTGGCGCCGCTCATGGCGGTCACCTGGAGCAACCGGGCGAGCAGTTCGCCGTCGATCCGGGCGAGCCGGATCCACAGGTCCATCTGGAACGCCATCCACGGATCGGTCTTCGCCCAGCCGGCGTGCGCGGCGAGTGACAGCACCCGGTCCGGCCGGGTACCGGCGACGGCGGCCGCGACGACCGCGCCGAGCGAGTGGCCCGCCAGGTGGAACCGGTCGAGTCCCGCGTGGTCAGACGCGGCGTGACCTCGGCGCCGCGTTGATCTCGTATACTGAGACATACCGTCCAGGGATTTGACGCCAGCCGGGAAACCCACCATGGTTGACACCATGAACCGCAACCTGATTCTCGTACTTGGTCGGCGCGCAAGCTGACCGAGTAGATCGCTTGCGCGCTCCCCTCGACCGCCGTCCGGCGCGAGGGGTTTTTTGTTGGCCATAACCCCGGCCCCGCGCACCGTGTCCCGGACGGCACCGCCCGCCCGGCACGCTCAGGGGCAGAGCCCAGCGCTCAAGACCACAAGGATGAAGCAGATGACCGAACGGATGACCGGATCCCAGGCGCTCATCAGAGCCCTGGAGGAGGTCGGCGTCGACACCGTCTTCGGGATCCCCGGCGGGGCCATTCTCCCCGCGTACGACCCCCTCTTCGACTCGCAGAAGATCCGCCACATCCTTGTACGGCACGAGCAGGGCGCCGGCCACGCGGCTCAGGGGTACGCCCAGGCGACCGGCAGGGTGGGCGTGTGCATGGCGACCAGCGGTCCCGGGGCGACGAACCTCGTGACGCCGATCGCCGACGCGTACATGGACTCGGTGCCGATCGTCGCGATCACCGGCCAGGTCGCGAGTGGCGCGATCGGCACGGACGCCTTCCAGGAGGCGGACATCTCCGGCATCACGATGCCGATCACCAAGCACAACTTCCTGGTCACCGACCCGTCCGAGATCGGCCGGACGATCGCCGAGGCGTTCCACATCGCCTCGACCGGCCGCCCGGGCCCCGTCCTCGTCGACATCTCCAAAGACGCGCTGCAGAACGAGACCGACTTCATCTGGCCGCAGCCGATGCAGCTGCCCGGCTACCGGCCGGTGACGCGGCCGCACGCCAAGCAGGTGCGCGAGGCCGCCCGCCTGCTCGTCGAGGCCAAGCGGCCGGTCCTGTACGTCGGCGGGGGAGTGCTCAAGGCCCACGCCGCCGGCGAGCTGCGCGCCCTCGCCGAGCTGACCGGCGCCCCGGTCGTGACCACGCTGATGGCCAAGGGCGCGCTGCCCGACAGCCACCCGCTGCACATGGGTATGCCCGGCATGCACGGCAGCGTCGGCGCGGTCGGCGCGCTGCAGCGCGCCGACCTGCTGATCGCGCTGGGCGCGCGGTTCGACGACCGGGTCACCGGCCGCCTGGACAGCTTCGCCACCGGCGCGAAGATCGTGCACGCCGACATCGACCCGGCCGAGATCTCCAAGAATCGCCACGCCGACGTGCCGATCGTCGGTGACGCCCGCGACGTCCTCACCGACCTGGTCAACGCCGTGCGCGCCGAGCACGCGGCGGGCCGCAAGGGCGACTACGAGGACTGGTGGCGCCAGCTGAACGCCTGGCGCGAGACGTACCCGCTGGGCTATGACCAGCCGGAGGACGGCAGCCTGGCCCCGCAGTACGCCATCGAGCGCATCGGCAAGGTCGTCGGCCCGGACGCGCTGTACGTCGCCGGGGTCGGCCAGCACCAGATGTGGACCGCGCAGTTCATCGGCTACGAGAACCCCGGGTCGTTCATCAACTCCGGCGGGCTCGGCACGATGGGCTTCGCCGTGCCGGCCGCGATGGGCGCCAAGCGGGGCCGTCCCGACACCCCGGTCTGGGCGATCGACGGCGACGGCTGCTTCCAGATGACCAACCAGGAGCTGGCCACCTGCGCCATCGAGGGCATCCCGATCAAGGTCGCCGTCATCAACAACGGCAACCTCGGCATGGTCCGCCAGTGGCAGACCCTGTTCTACGACGGGCGCTACTCCAACACCGACCTGCAGTCCCGCCGGATCCCCGACTTCGTCAAGCTCGCGGAGGCGTACGGCTGCGTCGGGCTGCGCTGCGACAACGCCGACGACGTGGACGCCACGATCGCCAAGGCCATGGAGATCAACGACGTCCCGGTCGTGATCGACTTCGTGGTCCACCAGGACGCGATGGTCTGGCCGATGGTGGCGGCCGGCACCGGCAACGACGAGATCAAGATCGCCAGGGACATGGCGCCCGACTGGGAGAACGGTGACTGACTGACATGAGCAGGCACACGCTGTCAGTGCTGGTCGAGAACAAGCCCGGCATCCTCGCCCGGGTCGCCTCGCTGTTCTCCCGGCGCGGATTCAACATCGACTCCCTCGCCGTCGGCACGACCGAGCATCCGGACATCTCCCGGATGACGATCGTCGTCAACGTTGAGGAGCTCCCGCTGGAGCAGGTGACCAAGCAGCTGAACAAGCTGGTCAACGTCATCAAGATCGTGGAGCTGGACCCCTCGGCGTCAGTGCAGCGCGAGCTGGTGCTGATCAAAGTCCGGGCCGACGCCGAGACCCGGTCGCAGGTCCTGGAGACCGTCCAGCTCTTCCGCGCCAAGGTCGTCGACGTGGCCACGGACGCGGTCACGGTCGAGGCCACCGGCAGCCGGGACAAACTGGAGGCCCTGATACGGGTCCTGGAGCCGTTCGGTATCAAGGAACTGGTGCAGTCGGGCATGGTGGCCATCGGCCGTGGCGCCCGCTCCATCACCGACCGCTCGTTGCGCGCCATCGAGCGCAGCGCGTGAGATCTAGAGAGGCAAGATCAAGTGGCTGAGATCTTCTACGACAACGACGCCGACCTGAGCGTCATCCAGGGCCGCCACGTCGCGGTGCTCGGATACGGCAGCCAGGGGCACGCGCACGCGCTCTCGCTCCGTGACTCCGGGGTCGACGTCCGCGTCGGCCTGCCGAAGGACTCCAAGAGCCGGGAGAAGGCCGAGAACGACGGCCTGCGCGTCGTCACGCCGGAGGAGGCCTGTGAGGAGGCCGACCTCACGATGGTGCTGATCCCGGACCACCTGCAGCGGCAGGTGTACGCCGACGCGATCGCGCCGTCGCTCGTCGAGGGCGACGCCCTGTTCTTCGGGCACGGCCTCAACATCCGCTACGGCCTCATCGAGCCGCCGGAGGGCGTCGACGTGGCCATGGTCGCGCCGAAGGGCCCGGGCCACCTCGTGCGCCGCCAGTACACCGAGGGCCGCGGCGTGCCGGTGCTCGTCGCCGTCGAGCGCGACGCCAGCGGCAACGCCTGGCCGCTCACCCTCTCGTACGCGAAGGCCATCGGCGGCACCCGGCCGGGCGCCCTGAAGACGACCTTCAAGGAGGAGACCGAGACCGACCTGTTCGGCGAGCAGGCCGTGCTGTGCGGCGGCGTGTCCGAGCTCATCAAGGCGGGCTTCCAGACCCTCGTCGACGCCGGCTACCAGCCCGAGGCCGCCTACTTCGAGTGCTTGCACGAGATGAAGCTCATCGTCGACCTCATGTACGAGGGCGGCCTGTCGAAGATGCGCTGGTCGATCTCTGACACCGCGGAGTTCGGCGACTACACCCGCGGCCCGCGCATCATCACCGACGAGACCCGCGAGGAGATGCGCAAGATCCTCAAGGAGATCCAGGACGGCACCTTCACCAAGGAGCTCGTCGAGGAGTTCGACGCCGGCCGGCCGAACTTCCTCAAGCGCCGCGAGGAGGAGCAGAACTCCCCGATCGAGCAGACCGGCGCCAAGCTCCGCCCGATGATGTCCTGGCTGCAGGACTGACCCTGCAGGACTGACCCTGCGGGACTGACCTGCGGGACCGACCTGCGGGACCGAGTGAACCTCGCCCCGGCGTGTGCGACCGCACCGCCGGGGCGACGTCGTCCGGGGGCCCGAAAGTCGGCAACCGCCGGGACCGCGAGTCTGGTTGATAGCACTTTGTAAGTCAGTGCGGCGAATGCCGGTTCGGGACGCGCCTCAACTTGATTTCGGCGCGGACCGGCGGCGGGAAGGAGGATACTTACGGCGGTAAATGCGTCCCGGCACCTGCGCACCGCGCGGGCGGTCAACAACTTCCGGCTGCTGTACGTCGAGGAGCTCCGCGACCACTTCAGCCAGGTCGGCTGGGCCCCGAACCTGCCGGTCGACCCCGCCTACCCCGAGGCGTTCGCGCCGACCTCCAGCTCCGGCCTCACCGCCATCGGGCTCGCGGTCGTCGAGGCGGCGTACATCTCGATCGGCCTGCTCGGGCTGTCGGGCGCGCGGCCGACCCCGATCATCGTGACCGTCTGGACCGCCCTCACGGCCACGCTCCTCTTCCTGATCTACCACGCCCGTCTCGGCGCGGCCCGCCGGCGGCAGGGCCCGGCCAACCCGTACGGCTTCCCGTCCGTGGAGTCCTGAGGTGGAACGCTGGAGCACCTGCGGGGAGGCGTGGATCGGCCTGATGCGGCACGTCTGGACGACGGGCGTGGCGGGCCTGGACGACCGGGGTCCGGTCATCGAGGCCCCGCCGCGGCTGTTCGAGATGACGACGCTCGGCTGGGACGACCCGATCGTCCGCGCGTACGGCGACACCGAGGCCGTCGCGCGGTACACCGCCAAGTTCACCCGGACGGACGTCGTGCCGCCGTTCAAGTACAGCTACGGGGCGCGGCTCCGTGACCTGTCCGGCGTCGACCAGCTCGCGTGGGTGATCGAACTGCTGCGGGCCCGTCCGTGGACGAAGAGCGGATGGATCTCCCTGACGGTCCCCGGTGAGCGGCAGGACGCCGTGCCGTGCCTGGCCGCCCTGGCGTTCCGCGTACGGTCCTCGCGCCTGTCGATGACCGCGACGTTCCGTTCGCAGAACGCCTTCACGAGCTATCTGAACTATCTTCCGCTGCGCTCGGTGCAGCTGGAGGTCGCCGGGGCGGTCGGCCTCCCGGCGGGGACGATGCGGGTCTTCGTCGACGTGCCGCACGTCTACATCGCCGACACGGGCGCCGTCACCGCCGTCCTGGCCCGCGCCGCCATGCGCGGGGCCGCCTGAGCGACGCGGTCAGCGGCAGTCGTCCGGCGCGGGGTCGCCGTGGAAGCGCGCCCTGATCCAGGCGTTCAGGTCCGGCGCCGCCGAGGGTACGACGTTGTCGTACGCGTGCGGGCAGACCCGGGAGGCGATGACGCCGCCGCCGGGGCGGCGACCGGTTCGCTGCGGATGAGCGTGCCGGGCGTTCGCCGCGGCAGGAGAGCCGGCGGCCGGTGGAACGCCCAGGCCGGGCGGGGTGCGGGCTCGCCTCGCCCACGTCGGGATCCGTGTCGGAACCGGAGCATCCGGTGAGCAGGATCGTTCCGGCGGCCGCGACGGAGATCAACCGTTTCATGTGTCACGACGCTAGGAGCGGCGCGGACGCCGGCCCTCGTGCCGGTGGCCGATCAGTGCCTCACCCGTTCGACGACCCGGCCGACCGGCGGGCGGACCCCGGTCACGCCGAACCCGCACGACGCGGCGGACCGCACGCGGTGGCGCGACCCGCGCGGCCCGGCCGTCCCGTCGTCGAATGGACGATGCCCGGTTCGGCCCGTGGAAGGAGGACGGCGCGGCCAGGACTCCCTACGGTCGGTGTCATGCGGGTGATCCGATGTGAGGGACTGACCAAGCGGTACGGCGCCACCCTGGCGGTCGACCGACTGGACCTGACGGTCGGGGGCGGTCAGGTCTTCGGTTTCCTGGGGCCGAACGGCTCGGGCAAGACCACGACCATGCGCATGCTCCTCGGCCTCATCACGCCGACGGCCGGGCGGGCCTGGGTGAACGAGCGGCCGCTCCCGGATCCGGACGGCCTGGCCCGGGTCGGCGCGATGCTCGAGGAGCCGGCGTTCTACCCGTGGCTGACCGGACGGCGCGCCCTCGAGGTGCTCGCCCTGCACGGTCCGCCGCCGCGGCGCCGCGACGCGGTGGCGGCGGCCCTGGACCGGGTCGGCCTGTCCGCCGTGGCGGACCGGAGGGTGAAGGCGTACTCGCAGGGGATGCGGCAGCGGCTGGGGCTGGCGGCCGCGCTGCTGCGCGACCCGGCGCTGCTCGTGCTGGACGAACCGACGAACGGCATGGACCCGGCGGGCATCCGGGAGTTCCGGGCGCTGCTGCGCGCTCTCGCCGACGACGGCATGACCGTGTTCCTGTCCAGTCACCTGCTCGCCGAGGTCGAGCAGGTCTGCGATCGGGTCGCGGTGATGAACCGGGGGCGCCTGATCGAGGAGGGGCCGGTCGCCGGACTGTCCACCGTACGACGGCGGGTACGCGTCATTCTCGACGAGGCCGATCGGGATCGTGCCCGGGAGGTCCTGGCAGGGCGGCGGACCCGTACCGACGGCCCGGGGACGCTGCTCGTCGAGGAGGCCGACGGCCGTCAGGTCAACGAGGCGCTCGGCCGCGCCGGCCTGTGGGCCCGGGAGATCCTCGTCGAGCGTCCCGGCCTGGAAGAGGCGTTCCTGACCCTCACCCTCACCGAGGAGGACGGCCATGCGCCTGCTGCGCGCTGAGCTCCGCAAACTGAACCGGCCACTGCTGTACGGCGTGGCGTTCGCGGCGACGCTGTTCTGCGTCCTGCTGGCGGTGGGCGCCGCGTCCAATACCGCGAGCGACGTCGCCGGCGCCGGCCGCGTGCCCTCGTCGTGCGCCGAGCTGAGGATGCCGGAGGGATCGGCGTGCGAGGCCACCAAGGTGAGCGGCCGGGCGCGGGCGGCGCTCGACCGGGAGCGGGAGCTGCGGACCGCGAAGCGGACCGCGGCGCACCTCGGCCCGGCCGCCGGGGGCGCGGAGGCGGCCGGGCTCATGGCCTCGCTGCCCGGGGTGCTGGCCATCGCCCTCCTCGCCGGCGGCCACGTCGGCGGGGAATGGTCCGGGCGGACCCTGAAGACCGTGCTCACCCACTGCGGCCGCCGTGAGCGGGTGCTCGCGGCAAAGCTGGTGAGCCTGTGGCTGGCCGGGGCGGGCCTCATCGCGGCGTGCTGGGCGGCGCTCGCCGTCGCTGGCCCGATCCTCGTGCGGGCGTACGACCTGCCGTCCCCGCACGTCTCCGTGGCCGGCGAGCTTCGGCACTCGGCCGGGCAGTTCGGGCGGGCGCTGGCGGTCATCGCCGTGTTCGCCGTGATCGGGCTGCTCGCCGCCGTCGTCACGCGCGGATCCATCGGCACGATGGCGGCCACGGCCGGGATCTTCATCACGGTGCTGGCACTGGCCGGGCTGCCCGGTACCGGGCGCTGGACGCCCGCGACCTGGGTTCAGGAATGGATGGGCTTCGCGGCCGGGCTCGGGTCGATCACCAGGCTGCCGGACAACTTCTGGTCGCGGTTCATCCCCGCGACCGGCTCCCCGCCGGGGCCGTCGGCCGGCCTGATCGGCCTCGCGGCGACCTTCGTCGCCGGTGCGCTCCTGGCCGTCGCGCTGTTCCGCCGGTCCGACGTGAGCCAGTGAGATCGTAGAGCCATGCGCGAGTAGGAGGAATCGGAAATGTCGGCTGGGGACGTCACGTCACGCCGGGGGGAGGGGGACGGGTCGCCGGGTGGGGTCGTGACGTCCTCCCGGGGGGAGAGGGACGGGCTGCCGGGTGGGGTCGTGACGTCCAGCCAGGTCGACGTCGCCGTCGCGGCGGGGCTGTTCGCCTGGGGCGCGCCGGACGTCCCGTGGTGGTGGAAACCGGCCTCGCACGTTCCGGCGACGCCCGTGGTGCTCGGCTACCTGGGCCTGGAGCTGGCGATCTCCGTCCCGTTCCTCTGGCGGCGGCGCGTCCCGGTGCCCGTCCTGCTGATCGCGAGCGGTGGGCTCGCGGTCCGCGTGGCCCTGCACCAGCACGCGATCGCGGCCTTCGCCGCGGTGCTGGTCGCCGCGTACGGGCTGGGCGCGTACGGCGCGCAGACGCGGAGGTACGCGCGGTGGCTCGGGTGGATCGGCCTGATCGTCGCAGCGGTCATCGGCGTGACGATCAACCTGCACCGCGTCGCCGGGGTGCCGTTCGCGCTGCTCGGCGCGGCCTTCCTCGTCGGGGACGCGGCGACCGCGCGGCGAGCCGAGGCCGCCCTCGCCGTGGCGGCCGCGCACCTGACCGAGCGCACCCGGATCGCCCGTGAGCTGCACGACGTCCTCGTGCACCAGCTTTCGGCGATCACCGTCCAGGCCGGGGCCGCCCGTCTGACCGGCTCCGCCCCGGCCGAGGTGCTCGGCACGGTCGAGCGGCTCGCCCGTGAGGCGCTGAACGAGCTGAACCACCTGCTCGGCGCGCTGCGGCGGGACGACGAGGCGGGCACGCCCCGGCGCCCGGTCCCATCCCTGGCCGAGATCGACGCGCTGATCGGGGCGGCACACGACGCGGGTGTCCCGGCGGACCTGGAGGTGACCGGCAGGGCGCGGGAGCTCAGTCCCGGCCTGCAGCTGTCGGCGTACCGCATCGTCCAGGAGTCCCTTACGAACGTCGCCCGGCACGCGCCGGGAGCGGCGACCCGGGTGACACTGCGCTACCTCGACGACCGCCTCGCGGTCGAGATCGTCAACGGACCGCCGGGCCGCGGACGCCGCGGTGGCCGGTCGGCGACCGGCGGACGGGGGCTGCCGGGCATGCGCGAGCGCGCCGAGTCGCTGGGCGGGGAGTTGCGGGCCTCGGCCGCGGACGGGGGATTCCGGGTGACCGCCGCGTTTCCGTACGACGCGTGGAACGGCGGGTCATGACCACGAGCCCTCCGATCGGTGTGCTGATCGCCGATGACCAGGCCCTCGTGCGCGCGGGCCTCGTCGCGCTGGTGGGCGGGCAGCCGGACCTCACCGTGGTCGCCGAGGCGGCCGACGGCGCGGAGGCGGTGGCGCGCGCCCGCGAGGTCCGTCCGGACGTCATCCTGATGGACATCAGGATGCCCGTGCTCGACGGCCTGGCGGCGACCCGCCGGATCCTCACCGGATCGGCCGGCCCCGCGTCGCGCGTCGTCGTCCTGACCACCTACGACCTGGACGAGTACGTCTACGACGCGCTGTGCGCGGGGGCCTGCGGGTTCCTCCTGAAGCACGCGCCGCCGGAGGAACTGCTCCTAGGCGTCCGCGCCGCCGCCGGCGGTGACGCGCTGATCTCGCCGGCGGTGACCGGCCCGCTGATCGAGGCGTTCACCGGCCGGCGACGCGCCCGGGCCCGGCCGCCGGCGGCCGTGGCCCGGCTCACCGCCCGCGAACGGGAGGTCTTCGACCTGGTGGCGGAGGGGAGGACCAACACGGAGATCGCCCGGACGCTGTCCATCGCCGAGACGACCGTCAAGACGCACCTCGGCCGCGTCCTGGACAAGCTCGGCCTGCGCGACCGCGTGCACGCCGTGATGTACGCGTATGAGAACGCGCTCGTCCTCCCCGGCACCCGGCGGTGAGCGGGCGGGCGGTCAGCGCCGGACGACGTCGGCGTTCATGTCGGCGAGGAACTCCTCGCTCTCGGCGTCGGCCACGTGGGCGAACACCGGGACGTCGCTGGCCGGGAGCTTCTCCATCGTCGCCTGCAGCAGGTCGTTGGCCAGCTGCGGGTCGGCGTCCTCGGCGAGCACGACGTGCAGCATGATGCCCTCGACGCCGCTCGGCATCCGGACGTCGGAGATCCAGACCCGCTCGACCGCGGGGTACTCCGGCAGCCGCTCGGCGACGCCCTCCTTCAGCGGCCCGACCAGCTCGTGCTCGCTGGCGCGGAACGCGACCTCGACGTCCTCGTCGACGCCCATGCCCTGGGTGACGAGGAAGCCCTGGATGTCGCTGAACGGGATGAGAGCGGCGTCGTCGCTCTCCGGGTCGATCACCATCGCCTGGACCTCGCCGCTGCGGGCGATCTCCAGCAGCAGAGCCGCGTCGGCGTGCTGGAACTCCTCGCTCGCGGACTTCTCGCTGTACGCCTCCGGGCGCGTGAAGGCGGCCAGCGCGACGGACTCGTCCTCGAGCTGCCCCACCAGAACCGAGCCGTCGGGGTTCGTCACGATGAGGACCCCGCCGTCGACGAGCGCGCGCAGGATCTCCTCGGGTTCACCGCGCTGAGCGAGCACGTCGGCCAGCTTCGGGTTTCCATTAGCCATACGCCCGACACTAGTGCGTGGGCGATGCCCCATGGGCCGATCCTGGCCACCGGACCGGGTATTCGCCTCATCTCACTGGCGCGTTCACCCGCTGTTACTACCATCGTGTAGGGCGAGGTCACGCCGAGGGCGCTCGGGACGGACGCACGCCCCCACGCCGTGCAGCCACACGTAGGGGGTCCTCGTGAGCAGGCCTGTGGTCCTCATCGCCGAAGAGCTCTCACCCGCCGGTCTGGCACTCCTGGAACCGGACTTCGAGATCCGCCGCGTCGACGGCGCCGACCGCGAGGCGCTGGCCGCCGCGGTCGCCGGCGCCGATGCCCTGATCGTTCGCAGCGCCACCACGGTCGACGCGGCGGTGCTCGCCGCCGCGCCCCGGCTGCGCGTCGTCGCCCGCGCCGGAGTCGGCCTCGACAACGTCGACGTCGAGGCGGCGACCAGGGCCGGCGTCATGGTCGTGAACGCGCCGACCTCCAACATCGTGACCGCCGCCGAGCACGCGATCGCGCTGCTGCTGGCCACCGCGCGCAACATCCCGCAGGCCCACTCCGCGCTGAAGCGGGGCGAGTGGCGGCGCGCGGCGTACACCGGCGTCGAGCTGCAGGACAAGACGCTCGGCGTGCTCGGGCTCGGCCGCATCGGCGTGCTGGTCGCGCAGCGGCTCGCCGCGTTCGGCATGCGCGTGATCGCCTACGACCCGTACGTCCAGGCGGCCCGGGCCGCGCAGCTCGGCGCGCGGCTCGTCCCGCTCGACGAGCTGCTGCGCGACAGCGACTTCATCACCGTCCACCTGCCGAAGACCCCCGAGACGCTCGGCCTGATCGGCGACCGGGAGCTTCGGCTCGTCAAGCCGTCCGTACGGATCGTCAACGCCGCGCGCGGCGGCATCATCGACGAGGACGCCCTCGACCTCGCGCTGAAGGAGGGGCGGGTCGCGGGGGCGGGCATCGACGTGTTCCGCAGCGAACCGTGCACGGACAGCCCCCTCTTCCAGCACGACAGCGTGGCGGTCACGCCGCACCTCGGGGCGAGCACCCACGAGGCGCAGGAGAAGGCCGGCACCCAGGTGGCGCGGTCGGTGCGGCTGGCGCTCGCCGGCGAGTTCGTGCCGGACGCGGTCAACGTCCGCGGCGGCGTCGTCGCCGAAGAGGTCAAGCCGGCCCTGCCGCTGGCGGAGAAGCTCGGGCGGATCTTCACCGCGCTCGCCGGTGGCCTGCCCGTGCGCATCGAGGTCGAGGCCCGCGGGGAGATCACCGCCCACGACGTGAAGGTGCTGGAGCTGGCCGCGTTGAAGGGCGCGTTCACCGACGTCGTCGAGGAGGCGGTGACGTACGTCAACGCGCCTCTGCTGTCGCGCGCCCGCGGCGTCGAGGTGACGTTGACCACCAGCGAGGACAGCCCGGACTGGCGCAACCTCCTGACGGTCCGCGGCACGATGCCCGACGGCGCGGTCGTCTCGGTGTCCGGCACGCTGACCGGGCCGCGTCACATCGAGCGGATCGTCGAGGTGAACGGTTACGCCATGGAGATCGCGCCGGCGGCGCACATGGGCTTCTTCACCTACACCGACCGGCCCGGGATGGTCGGCGTGGTGGGCCGCCTGCTCGGCGAGGCGGGCGTCAACATCGCCGGCATGCAGGTGGGCCGGCATGAGAAGGGCGGCCGGGCGCTGATCGCGCTGACCGTCGACTCCGCGCTGGCGCCGGAGCTCGTCGATGCGATCGCGGAGGAGATCGGCGCCGAGCAGGGCCGTCGCGTCGACCTGTGAACGGAGATCCACCGTCAGGGGAGGGGGCGAAGAGTCTGCCGATGGCCGGGGATCGCCCGGGAACGTGTCTTGCGATGTGAGATTCCCGGCCGGGACGCGAGACAGGCCGGGAGGCAGCGGGTAGCGTCGAGAAGGTCATGCGGCGCTTCGTACTCATTCTTCGCTGCCGCGGCGGGGCCTGATCTAGGGCAGGCCGGCGACCCGCCGCGGAGTTCGCCGCTGGCCGTGAGTCCCGCTTGATCCGCTCGCCTGATGACGATCTTCACGGAGACGAATCCCATGGATGCTGACTTCGCCTGGGCCCCCGCCGACGACGCCGCCGAAGAGGCGGTCAGGGCCGTGCAGACCGCGCTGGACCGCCGCGACAACGGCGGCGCCGCCGGCCGTTAGAACGACCCCGACGCCGCCGGCGGCCGGACGGGTCTCGGCGCCGCGGGCCGTCAGGTGGCCTCGGCGCCACCCGTCAGGCGCGCGTCGACGCCGAGCGCGACCGCGCCGATCAGGGCGGCGTCGTCGACGAACCGCGCCGCCTCGACCGGCGGTGGGAAGGGCACGGCCCGGTCGACCACCGCGCGGACGGCGGGCAGGAACGCCTCGGTCATCCCGCCGCCCACGACGACGCGTTCGGGATCGAGGAAGGTCGTCAGGTTGGCGACCGCCATTCCGACCGTGGCGGCGGCGTCGTCGAGCAGGGCCGCCACGGCCGGTTCCTCGCGGCGGGCGAACAGCGCCTCGGCGGTGACCTGCTCGCCGAGGAG
>NZ_JAMXMX010000018.1 GCF_024055725.1 Actinoallomurus spadix
TGGGGGCTTCGCCCCCGTGCCCCCCCCTGTGGCGGGGGTGGGTGCTCGCGGCGGGTGGGGGTTGCTGTCCCTCTTGTGGTGGGGGTGCCGCTGGTCTTCGGGCCGGCGGCTTTTTTGCGTTCCGGGACTTTGGGATGGGACTGGGGGCCCTTTGAAGTCGCCGGAGGGATGGGCGAGACTCGGGGATCATCTTCGAGGGCTCGAAGTGAGGTTCGTACGAGTGCTTACCTCTGCGCCGGTGCCCGATGCGGCGGGTAGCGTGGGCGAGTTCGTCGCCGGGCTCCGAAGCCTGAAGGCCTGGTCCGGCTGCTCCTATCGCGAGCTGGAGAAACGGGCGGCGCTGGTGGGAGACGCTCTTCCGCACAGCACGGTCGCCTCCTCGCTGAACCGGGACCGGCTGCCGCGCGAGGAGATCGTCGAAGCGTTCACCCGGGCCTGCGGCTGCCCGCCGCCCGTCGTCGAGGCGTGGCTCGAGCGGCGCCGGCACCTGCTGCTCCGCGCCCACGCCCCCGAGCCGCGGGCGGCGCGGATCACCAGGCGGCATCTGGCGGCGGCCGGTGGTGTCCTGGCGGCCGTGGCCGTCGGGGCGGCGCTGGTGACGGCCATCGGCCGGCGTCCGGCCCGCGTGGCGGGCCGGACGAGACCGGTGATGGTCAGGGCTTTACCGCGACGTGCACGTGATCCCGATGGCAGACGGTGACGCCGGAGCCCTTCTTGCAGTTCTTGTCCGCGTGGCCGTGCCAGTTGCCGTTGGGCGAGTAGATGATCCCCTGCCAGATGACGTGGTCGATGGAGTACTTGCCGTGGTACTTCACCAGCCACTTGACCATCTTCGCGCCGTCGGCCCTGTTGTCGCCGGTGGCCGACTTGCCGATCTTGCCGTAGACGAGATCGCAGGCGCGGCCCTGCGGGTGGTAGGGCAGCGGGTCCGAATGCTTGCACCCGACCGAGTCCCAGTGGTACTTGCCCTTACTGGAAGCGCTGCTCGCCGCCTTGTACAGGCGGCACATCTTGGCGGTGACCTTGCCGGCGGACCCGCATCCGACCAGTGCCGTGGTGCTCGCGTGCGCCGTTCCGGCCGACGCGGCGAACAGGGTGGCGGTCACACCCGCGGAGGCGAGCAGGGGGATGATCCTCGTTCTCATACCGGGGCACCTTCCTGGGTTCGAGGTCTGTTGCCGCCCGAAGGTACGGATGTGACCCATGGGCCGGAAGCTCGTTCGGTGTCCCGGACAGTCCGGGATGGGCGGTGTCCCGTTCGGCGGCGGCGGGCATGGCCACAGGTGATGTCCGTCGCGATCTGTCTCTTCACGGCCGACCTGCGGGTTCACGACAATCCGGTGGTCCGTGCGGCGGTGGGCGCGGCGGATCAGGTGGTGCCGCTGTTCGTGATCGACGACGGGGTGCGGGACGCCGGCTTCGTCGTTCCCAACCGGGCGGCGTTCCTCGCCGACTGTCTCGCGGATCTGGACGGCGCGCTGCGCGGCCGGGGCGGTCGTCTCGTCGTCCGGCGCGGGGACGTCGTCGAGGAGGTCGCCCGGGTCGCCGAGGAGACCGGGGCCGGTGAGGTGCATCTGGCACGGGACGTCAGCGCGTTCGCGCAGCGCCGCGAGGCGAGGCTGGGCCACATGCTGGACCGCTCCCGCCGCCGGCTGTGCGTCCATGACTCCGTGACCTTCGTCGTTCCGCCGGGTGCGCTCACTCCGGCGTCCCGGGGACACTTCGGGGTCTTCACGCCCTACTACCGGAAGTGGAGCGAGGTCCCGGTACGGGAGCCGCTGGGCGCTCCGGACACGGTGCCGGTCCCGGCCGTACGGTCCGAGCGCCTGCCGTCGGGCGCGGACCTGGCCGACGGCGACCCGTCGCCCGCCCTGCCGCGAGGCGGCGAGGAGGAGGGGCGGCGGCGCGCGGCCGCCTGGCTGGACGGGCCGGTCACGCGGTACGCCGACCGTCACGACGACCTCGCCGGGGACGCCACGTCCCGGCTGTCGCCGTACCTTCACTTCGGGTGCCTGTCCGCGGTGGAGCTGGTGCGCCGGGCCACGGCGGTGGGCGGTCCCGGCGCCGAGGCGTTCGTACGCCAGCTGGCCTGGCGGGATTTCAACCGGCAGCTGCTCGCGGACCGGCCGGAGACGGCGCACGAGGACTACCGGCCGCGGAACGACCGCTGGCGGACCGACGAGGCGCTCGTCGCGGCCTGGCGGCGGGGGCGTACGGGATATCCCCTGGTCGACGCGGCGATGCGGCAGATGGCGGAGCAGGGCTGGATGCACAACCGCGGGCGGCTGATCACCGCGAGCTTCCTCACCAAGACTCTTTATGTCGACTGGCGGGTGGGGGCGCGGCACTTCCTCGACCTCCTGGTCGACGGGGACGTGGCGAACAACCAGCTCAACTGGCAGTGGGTGGCCGGGACGGGCGCCAGCACCCGGCCGGACCAGGTGATGGACCCGCTCGTGCAGGCCCGGCGGTTCGACGGGCGCGGGGACTACGTGCGCCGCTGGGTGCCGGAACTCGCCGGGATCGAGGGCGGCGCCGTGCACCGCCCGTGGCTCCTGCCGCCCGAGGTCCGCCGGCGCCTGGACTACCCGGATCCCGTGATCGGTCTCGCCGAGGGCCGGGAGCGGTTCCACCGGGCCCGGGCCGGGAGAACGGAGCCTCACACGCTGTTCGAGCTCTAATGTGGGCGCGTGCGAGATTTGGCGATGGGCGTCCGGTATTTCCTGCGGGGCATGGCATGGGTCGCGCGGCGGCCGCGGCAGTGGTTGTTCGGCCTGATTCCGGCTTTGATCGTCCTCGCGATCTACGTCGTCGCCCTTGTGTTCCTGGCCAATTACGACTGGGACCTGGCGAAGGCGATGAGCCCGTTCGCCGATCACTGGTCGAAGGGCGCCCGGGACGCAGCGCGCGGGCTGATCGCCGTCCTCCTGTTCGGGACCGCGGTCATGATCGCGATCGTCACGTTCACCGCGGTGACCCTGATCGTCGGCGATCCCTTCTACGAGAGCCTGTCCGGGAGGGTGGAGGAGAGCGAGGGCGGGCTGCCGCCGGAGGTCCAGGTCCCGCTCCTGCGGCAACTCACGCGGGCGATCGCCGACGGTATCGTCGTCGGGGCGGTGACCACGCTGCTCGCCGTGCTGTTCTTCGCCCTGGGCTTTCTTCCGGCCGTCGGCCAGACGGTCGTCCCGGTCATCGCGGCATTCGTGTCGGGCTACTTCCTGACGTTCGAGCTGACGTCGATCGCGCTGGAGCGGCGCGGCGTGCGGCGGCGTGAGCGTTTCGCCCTCCTGCGCCGCCACCGGGGGCTGTCCCTGGGATTCGGCGTGTCGGTGTTCGTGACCTTCATCATTCCGCTCGGTTCCGTGTTGGCGATGCCCGGTGCGGTGGCCGGCGGTACGCTGCTGGCGCGGGAAAGGCTTGCCGGGCCGGGAGTTCCGCCAGATCACGGTGCGTTCGCCGACACTCCGGCGTGAGACGGACGTCACATCGCGTCCATGTCGTGGCCAACAATCTGTGGCCTGAGCGTAATTGGTGTCCGAAGCGAGAAATGTTGATCTTCACGTAACCTGTGCGGCATGTCTGATCAGGGGAGCGCCGGGCAGTGGCGTCCGGCGAACAGCCACAGCGGCCCGTACTCCGAACCGGACGAGCCGACGGGCCCGCTTCCCGAGGTCAGCGGACAGGACTCCGCGGCATCGGGCGTCTCGTCCCCGAACGGCGGGCCCGGCTCCTGGTCCAGCGACGACGATGCGCCGACGGGCGGGTTCCCCGCCGTACCCGAGCAGGATCAGGCCCCGAGCGCCCCGCGCCGGGAGCGCGCCCCGTTCGAGCCCGCCGATCCGTTCCCCGGCCCGGCCGAGGCTCCCGCGAAGCCCGCCGGATCCGGCGCGCCCGCCGGTTACGGCGGCTTCGGCCCGTCCGAGCCGACCGGCTCGTTCCCCGCCGGGGGGTCGTACGGCGCCGAGCAGCCGGGCGAGCAGCGTGATCCTTACGGCTCCGAGGCATCGGCCGAACCCCAGATCTCGTTCGAGCCGACCACGGCGTTCCCGTCCGTGCCGGTCCCGGAGGAGGAGACGCCGTCGCACGGCCGTAGGACGCCGGAGACCTTTTCCGGCGCGTCCGAGGCCGCCTGGTCGCAGACCGCCGGGTCCACCGGTTCGACGCCGTCGCCCTTCGATTCCGAGACCCCCGACGTCGCCCCGTACGACGCGCGGGACGCGACGTACGGGTACGAGGTGGCGGATCCGTCGTTCGGCTTCGCGACCTCGCATCCGGGCCGGGAGGCCGACCCCGGACCCGCCGCCCCGTCCGTGAGCCCGGGCCCGGCGTCCGAGCCCTACTCCTTCGAGTCCCTGCTCGGTCCCGAGGACGGCGCGGCCGGCCCGGCGGCGCCGGGCGGTGCCCAGCCGGGCGGTTCACTGCCGGGCGGTGCGGAACCGGGTGGCCCGCAGATGGGCGGTGTGCAGCCGGGCGGTCCGCAGCCCTACGGTGACGGGGTCCCGCCCCGGCCGTTCCCCGGCGCGGGGGCGGTTCCCGGCGCGGGCATGCCTCCGGCGGGCGGGCCGGTGTCGGCCGAGGACCAGGCCGCCGAGAACGACTTCTTCTCCCACAACGACGACCCGGCGCTGTGGAACAAACCGCTCGGCCCGACCGGCCCGGTTCAGCCCGGCAAGCCGAGCAGCGGCAACCTGCGGCTGCCGGAATGGATGCGGGAGCAGGACGGCGACGGCGGAGCGCCCGGGGGGCTGACCGCCCCGCCGAGCGACGACTTCGAGGAGGGCCGGTCGAAGCGGCCGCTGCTGGCCGGGCTGGGGGTGCTCCTCGTCGGCCTGATCGCGGCGGGCGGCGCCTACTTCCTGAGCTCGGGCGGCGGTTCGGACAAGTCCGCCGACGCCGGCACCGGCCACCACAAGACCGCCCCGGCGAAGTCGAAGTCCAAGTCGAAGGCGGGTCAGCCGGCGGACGCGCAGCCGGAGAAGCCCCTCGCGCAGTTCAAGGGCGACCACACCAAGCCGGTGGGGCACATCGCCGACGCGCACGCCGGCCTGTCCTACCCCAAGCTCGGCAAGCCGTGGCAGATGCAGACCCAGAAGGGCGCCATGGCCGAGCTCGGGTTCAGCGCGGGCCAGTACGCCGTGAGCGAGCCCAAGCGCTGGGGCCGGCTGCTGAGCGCGCAGCTGGGCGGCGCGAACAAGGACGCCTACACCGGGCCGGGAAGTGAGCGTGCCGCCGCGACCCAGGTCGCCGACTCCTACGAGAAGCGGATGTACGGCTACAAGCACAAGAAGAGGGTGCTGGCCTCGCAGTCGCTGACCGTCGACGGCCACAAGGGATGGCTGGTCGGTTACTACCTGACCTACCGTCAGCGGGGCGTGAAGACCACCGGGGAGCTCTTCACGGTCGCGGTGGTCGACACGGGCAGGAAGGAGCCCGGAGTGCTGCTGATGTCGGTGCCGAACACCGCCAAGAAGCTCTGGCCCGACGTCAATTACGTCATGCGCTCGATCAAGGTGTCCTGATCCGGCCTCGGTCCCCGAGAGTCGTGTCACATACCGAATGCCATTCCAATCGGTGTCCGTGGCCATCTAAGGTAGGCCGCAACGGGACATCGCGGGATGAGGTGGGGACATGGCGATCGGTCTGACCGAGGAGCAGGAGGCGCTCGCCGATGCGGCGCGCGGCTGGGCTGAGCGGTACTCATCCGTCGACGTCGTACGCGCGACGCTCGACGCCGAGGACGAGACCCGCCCGGCCTTCTGGGCCGGCCTCGCCGAGCAGGGTCTCCTCGGGCTGCACGTGCCGGAGGAACACGGCGGGCAGGGCGCCGGGCTGCTGGAGCTCGCGGTCGCCCTGGAGGCCCTCGGCCGCGCCGTCGTCCCCGGCCCGTTCCTGCCGACCGTGCTGGCCAGTGCCGCGCTGGTGCGCGCCGGGCAGGCCGGCAAGGCACAGTCCGAACTGCTGCCGGGTCTCGCCGGCGGCTCTCTGATCGGCGCCCTGACCCTCACGACCGGCCTCACCGGCCGCCGTACCGGCGACGGCCTGACGATCAGCGGCACGGTCGAGCCGGTCCTGGGCGCGGCGCTCGCCGACGTGATCGTGCTGCCGGTCGCGGTCGGCGACGGCGAGGAGTGGGTGGCCGTCGACGCCGCCGGCCTCACCGTCACGCCGGTCAAGAGCCTGGACCGGACCCGCCGCGTCGCACGGCTGTCCGCCGAGGACGTCGCCGTCCCGGCCGACCGGATCCTGACCGGCCTCACGGGCGCGGAGGTCCGCGACCTGGCCGCGCTGCTGATCGGCGCCGAGGCCGTCGGCCTCGCCGACTGGTGCGTGACCACCGCCGCCGAGTACGCCAAGGTCCGCGAGCAGTTCGGCCGCCCGATCGGGCAGTTCCAGGGCGTCAAGCACAAGTGCGCCCGGATGCTGATCGACCTGGAGAAGGCCCGCGCCGCCGTCTGGGACGCCGCCCGCGCCTGCGACGACCCCGCCGACGAGTCCCGCTTCGCGGCCGGCGTCGCCGCCGTCATCGCGCCGGACGCCGCGCTGCGCTGCGCCCGCGACTGCATCCAGGTGCTCGGCGGCATCGGCTTCACGTGGGAGCACGAGGCCCACCTCTACCTGCGCCGTGCCTCGACGCTGCGGGTCCTGCTCGGCCCCGGCAAGGAGTGGGCCGGTCAGGTGGCGCGGCTGGCGCTCGACGGTGTACGCCGCGCGGTCGAGGTCGAACTGGACGAGGACACCGAGCCGCTGCGCGACCGCGTCCGCGCGGAGGTCGAAGAGCTCGCCGCGATCTCCGAGGACCGGGAACGGCACGCGAGGATGGGCGACGAGGGCTGGGTGTTCCCGCACCTGCCGAAGCCCTGGGGCAAGGCCGCCTCGCCGGTGGAGCAGGTGCTCATCCTCCAGGAGCTGCGGGCCGCGAAGGTGAAGGGGCCGCAGCTCGGCATCGGCGCGTGGGTCGTGCCGTCGCTCGTCACGTACGGCACGCCGGAGCAGCAGGAGCGGTGGGTGGCGCCGACGCTGCGCGGCGAGCTGGTGTGGTGCCAGCTGTTCAGCGAGCCCGGCGCGGGCTCCGACCTGGCCTCGCTGCAGATGCGGGCCGAGCGGGTCGAGGGCGGCTGGCGGCTCACCGGGCAGAAGATCTGGACGTCCCTGGCCCAGCACGCCCAGTGGGCGATCTGCGTCGCCCGTACCTCGGTCGAGCCGCGCAAGCACGACGGCATCACGTACTTCATCGTGGACATGAAGGCCGAGGGCGTCGACGTGCGGCCGCTGCGCGAGCTGACCGGCGACGCGATGTTCAACGAGGTCTTCCTCGACGGGGTGTTCGTGCCGGACGACCAGGTCGTCGGCGAGGTCGGCAATGGCTGGAAGGTCGCCCGCAACACCCTCAGCAACGAGCGGGTGCAGCTGTCCAGCGGGCAGGGCCTCGGCGCCGGCACGCGCGAGCTGCTCAACTCCTTCGACGGCAAGGAGCTCATCACCCCGCCCACCCTGATCGAGCTCGGCCGGCTGCTCTGCGAGGGCCAGGCCATCGACCTGCTCGGCCTGCGCCTCACCCTCAAGCAGATCTCCGGGCACGAGCCGGGCGCCGAGGCGAGCGTCCGCAAGCTGCTCGGCGTGCAGTTCAACCAGGAGGTCGCCGACTTCATCTGGGAGTCACAGGGCGCGGTGGCCGCCGAGGAGGAGCCCGGGCAGGCCACCGGCCTCTGGGCGCGGTACATGCTGTTCAGCCGCTCGATGACCATCTACGGCGGGACGACCGAGGTGCAGCTGAACGTCATCGCCGAACGCATGCTCGGCCTGCCGCGCGACCCGGAGCCGGGCAGGTAGCGGCGGTGCGGGAGAGCGTCCGGTGGGCATCGGGCTGACCGAGGAGCACGAGGAACTGGCCGCGAGCGTGCGCCGCCTCGCCGAGCGGCACGCGCCCCGGCCGGTCGTACGGGCGGCCGTCGCGGACGAGCGGGCCGTGGGGCGAGACCTCGAGCAGGCCGTACGCGCCGCGACGCCCGCCTACTGGCCGGAGCTCGCCGGGCAGGGGCTGCTCGGGCTGCACCTCCCGGAGGAGCACGGCGGGCAGGGCTTCACGGTCCTGGAGCTCGCGGTCGCCGTCGAGGAGATGGGCCGGGCGCTGGTCCCGGGGCCGTACGTCCCGACCGTGCTGGCGAGCGCGGTCATCGCGGCCGCCGGCGCGCCCGGCGCGGAGCGGGAGCTGCTCCCCGGCCTCGCCGGGGGGACGCTGACCGGCGCGGTGTGCCCGGCCGCCGGGCTCACCGGGCGGCGGGGCGACGACGGCCTGGTCGTGGACGGTGCCGCCGGTCCCGTCCCCGGCGGCCTGACGGCGGACGTCGTCGTGGCCCCGGTGACCGTCGACGACGGCGGCGAGACCTGGATCGTGCTGCGCCGCGGGGAGTTCGACGCGGAGCCCCTGAACGCCGTCGACGCCGTACGCGGTGCGGCGCGCGTGCGGGCACGGGACGCGGTCGTGCCCGCCGGCCGTGTGCTGACCGGGCTCACCGCCCGGGACGCGCGGGCCCTCACCGCGGTGATCCTCGGGGCGGAAGCGTGCGGGGTGGCCGCGTGGGCGGTCGAGACGGCCGCGTCGTACGCCCGGACCCGTGAGCAGTTCGGCGGGCCGATCGGGCGGTTCCAGGGCGTCAAGCACAAGTGCGCCCGGATGCTGATCGAGCTGGAGCGGGCCCGGGCCGCCGTCTGGGACGCCGCCCAGGCCGTCGTGGCCGGAGACCAGGTGCCGTACGCCACCGGCGTGGCGGCCGTCGTCGCCCCCGACGCGGCGGTGACCTGCGCGCAGGACTGTATCCAGGTGCACGGCGGCATCGGGTACACCTACGAGCACGACGCCCACCTGTACTACCGGCGCGCGCTGACCATCCGCGCGGTGCTGGGCCGCGCGGCGGACGAGCGGGCGTCGATCGCCGGGCTCGCCCTCGCCGGGGAGACGCGGGAGCGCGACCTGGACCTGCCGCCCGAGGCCGAGCCGCTGCGCCGGGAGATCCGGGAGCGGATCGCCGGGCTGGCCGCGCTCGGCGAGCGGGAGCGGATCCGGGAGCTGGCCGCCGGCGGCTGGGTGCAGCCGCACCTGCCCCGGCCGTGGGGCCGGGACGCCTCGCCCCTCGAACAGGTCATCATCCACCGGGAGCTGCGCGCCGCCGCGATCACGGGGCCGTACCTCGGCATCGGCGCGTGGGTCGCGCCGTCGCTGGCCGCGTACGGCACGCCGGAGCAACGGGAACGCTTCCTGCCCGCCACGCTGCGCGGCGAGCTCGTGTGGTGCCAGCTGTTCAGCGAGCCGGGCGCCGGCTCGGACCTGGCCGGCCTGCGCACCCGCGCCGAGAGAGTCGACGGCGGATGGCGGATCTCCGGGCAGAAGATCTGGACCTCGCTCGCCCAGCACGCCCAGTGGGGGATCTGCCTGGCCCGCACCGACCCGGACGCGCCCAGACGCGAGGGCATCACGTACTTCCTGGTGGACATGGCCACGCCCGGGGTCGAGGTGCGGCCGCTGACGGACCTCACCGGCGCGGAGGTCTTCAACGAGGTGTTCCTCGACGAGGTCTTCGTGCCCGACGCGCTTGTGGTCGGCCCCGTGAACGCGGGCTGGCGGGTCGCGCGGGTCACGCTCACCGCCGAGCGCGTCAACCTGTCGACCGGCTGGCAGCTCGGCGCGGACGTGCCCCGGCTGCTCGACCTGGTCCGCGACCTCGGCCTCGCCGGTGACCCGGTCGTCCGCGACGGCCTGGGCGGGCTGGTCGCCGACGCGCACGTGTTCGCGCTGCTCGGCCTGCGCGCCACGCTCAAGCGGCTGTCCGGAGTGGACGCCGCCGCCACCGCGAACGTCGGCAAACTCGTCGGCATGGAGCACGGCCAGCGTGTCACCGAGTACGGCTTCGGGCTGCTGGGCGCGGAGGGCGCGCTGACCGGCCCGCCCGGCGCGGGCCCGCGCGCGGAGTGGACCAGGCTGCTGCTCGCCTCCCGGGCGATGACCATCGGCGGGGGCACCACCGAGGTCAACCTCAACGTGATCGCCGAACGCCTCCTCGGGCTGCCCCGGGACCCCGAACCGGGGAGGTAACGCGTGTCCCGCGGCTCCGCCGCCGTCGCCGCCGGAACGGGGCTGGTCCTGGGGCTGCTGGCGCTCGGGCCCGCGCTGGCGCCGGGGTTCACGCTCGCGTACGACATGGTGTTCGTGCCGCACCCGGTGTTCGACCGGGAGACGTTCGGGCTGGCCGGGATGCTGCCCCGGCACGTGCCGAGTGACGCGGTCGTGACGGCGCTGGCCCAGGTCGCGCCCGCCGACCTCGTGCAGAAGGCGATCCTGCTGGCCGTCTTCGTGATCGCCTGCGTGTCCGCGTCCGCGCTGGTCCCCTCCGAGCGGCGCACGGCCCGGCTGGCGGGCGGCGTCGTCTACGCCTGGAACCCCTTCGTCGCCGAGCGGCTGCTGCTCGGCCAGTGGGCGCTGCTCCTCGGGTACGCCGCGCTGCCCTGGGTGGCGCGGGCCGCCGCGCGCGGTGAGCCCCGGCGGCTGGTCCTCGCGCTGGTGCCGGCGGCGGTCGGCGGGTTCGCCGCGATGGCCGTGTCCGGCCTGGTCGTCCTCGTCGTCGGCCTGCACCGCCCGCGCCCCGGGAGGTCGGTCGGGGTCGGTCGGTCGGGGGAAAGACGACTGCCGTGGCTGCTCGCGGGGCTGCTCGTGATGAGCCTGCCGTGGCTCGTGCCGTCCCTCGCGCGGTTCTCAGGGGTGCCGGCGGATCCGGCGGGGGTGGCGGCGTTCGCGGCCCGCGCGGACACGCCGTTCGGCACGCTCGGCAGTCTGCTGCTGCTCGGCGGCGGCTGGAACGCCGAGACCGTGCCGCCTGGATACGGCGCCGCCGTCACCGCGGTGCCCTGGCTGTGCGTCGTCCTGTTCGCCCTGGCCGCGTACGCCCGCGGCGGCCGGGCGGCCGGCCTTCGTGGCCTGGGCGCCGCCGCGCTCGCCGGTCTGGTCCTCGCCTCCCTCGGCGCGGTCGTCCCGGGCCTGCTGCGGTGGGCGATCGGGCTGTGGCCCGGGTTCGCGGTGCTGCGGGACGGCCAGCAGTACGTCGCGCCGCTCGCCGTCGTCGTCGCGGTCGGGATCGGCGTGGCCGTCGACCGCGTCGCGGGGCGGCGCCCGGAGCTCGCGGCCCTGGCGCTCCTGGTCCCGGTGGCGCTGCTGCCCGGCCTGGCCTGGGGCGCGGGCGGCCGGCTCGCGGCGGTGCGCTACCCGGCCGACTGGTCACGGGCGCGCGCCGTCGTACGGGCCGCCCCCGGTGACGTGCTCGTCCTGCCGTGGGAGGCGTACCGGGGCTACGCCTGGAACGGCGGGCGCCGGGTGCTCGATCCGCTGCCCCGTTTCCTGCCCGGCCGGGTGATCCTGAACGACGCCGTACGGGTCGGGACGGGCGGGCGGCGGGACCTGCGGATGGCGGTGGAGGACCCGAGGGCCCGCGCGCTGGACCCCCTCATCCGCTCCGGCGCGCCGCTCACCGGCGCGTTGCGCGCCCGGGGCGTCCGGTACGTCGCCGTGGACGCGCCGGAGGAGTTCGCGACCTGGGCGGGCCGGCTGCCCGGGGCGGAGCGCGTCGTCACCGGACCGGACCTGCTCCTCTATCGCATCCCCGGTGCCGCCCGGAGCAGGGCCGCACCGGCTGCGCAATGGCCTACTGCAATAGCATCGTTCACTACTTTTGCGGCACTTGTCTGGTCAATCCGGCTACTGGTCGGTAGCCTTCTCGCACAATCGTCGCCGAAGGAGCCATGATGCGGATCGCCGTCGCCATGCTGGCCGGAGTGGTGCTGGCCCTCCTCGCCTCGTTCGGCGTCGTGCGGGTCATCACGACCTCCCAGCAGGACCCGGTGGTCAAGCCGCTGTACAACTACGGCACCCGGTGAGCCGTGCGTCCGGAGTGCCCGCCCGCCCCGGCGCTGGACGTCGTCATCCCCGCGCGCAACGAGGCCGGGCGGCTTCCGCACGGCCTGGAACGGCTGTCCGCCACGCTGGCCGCGCTGCCGCTGAGCGCGTCGATCCTCGTGGTGGACAACGCCAGCACTGACGCCACCGCCCGGATCGCCGCGACCTGGTCCGGGCCCGTTCCGGTGCGCCTCCTCCACTGCCCGGTTCCCGGCAAGGGCGCGGCGGTGCGCGCCGGGCTCCTGGCCACCACCGCCCCGTACGCCGGGTTCTGCGACGCGGACATGGCCACCGACCCGGCCGCCCTCGACCAGGTCCTCACCCTTCTCCGGGCCGGGCACCAGGTCGTCATCGGCTCGCGGCGGCACCCCGGCTCGACCGTCGAGGTGTACGGGCATCCGCTGCGGCGCGTCGGCGCGCTCGCCTTCAACCGTCTCGTCCGCGACCTCACCGGAGGCGTCGCCGACACGCAGTGCGGATTCAAGTTCTTCACCGGCCCGCTGGCCCGGGCCGCCGCCGCGGACCTCCGCACGCCCGGCTTCGCCTTCGACGTTGAACTGCTGCTGCACTGCCGTCGCCGGGGCGCCGAACCGGTGGAGATCCCCGTGGTGTGGCACGACGTCCCGGGTTCGACGTTCTCCGTGCGGCGGCACGCGGCCGGCTGCCTGCGCGACCTGGCCCGTATCCACGCGGACGCCCGGCGCGCCCCGGCGGCGCGGCGGCCCCACGCCGTCGCCGACGAGCTCGGAGCGGGATGAGCGTTCCTGAGCGGGGGCGCGGATGACCGCCGGGCGGGACCTGCGTACGCTCGCGATCGTGAACTGGCGCGACCCCTGGCATCCGGAGGCCGGCGGGGCGGAGCGCTACGCGTGGGAGATGGCGCGATGGTTCACGGCGCGGGGGACGCGGGTGTGCTTCGTCACCGGACGCGCGCCCGGCCAGGCCCGCCGGGAGCGGATCGAGGGCGTCGAGATCGTGCGCCGGGGCGGCC
Source organism: Actinoallomurus spadix (assembly GCF_024055725.1). Classification (GTDB taxonomy): domain Bacteria; phylum Actinomycetota; class Actinomycetes; order Streptosporangiales; family Streptosporangiaceae; genus Actinoallomurus; species Actinoallomurus spadix. The sequence continues at coordinate 12,933 of NZ_JAMXMX010000018.1, forward strand.
GGTTCGGCGTCTACCCGCTGGTCCTGGCGTGGATGCTCGCGCACCGGCGCGGGTTCGACGCCGTGCTCGACTGCCAGAACGGCATCCCCTTCTTCACCCCGTGGGTGCTGCCGCGCCGCGTGCCGGTGCTGTGCGTCGTCCACCACGTGCACGACGCGCAGTTCGGCGTCTACTTCCCGGGGTGGCTGGCGCGGATCGGCCGGTTCCTCGAAGGGCCGGTGGCCCGGTGGACGTACCGGCGGCACGCCTGCGTCGCGGTGTCCCCGTCCACGGTGACCGCCATGCGCGAACGCCTCGCCTGGACCGGCCCCATCCACATCGTCCCGAACGGCGTCGCCCTGCCGGACGCCGCCCCAGAACCGGGGGGCGGTGAGCCGGAGCTGGTGTGCGTGAGCAGGCTCGTCCCGCACAAGCGCGTCGACCGGATCCTCGACGTCGCCGAACGCCTCCGCGTCCGCACCCACGTCATCGGGCGGGGGCCCGAGGAGGCCCGGCTGCGGGCCCGGATCGCCGCGCGCGGCCTGTCCGATCTCGTCGTCCTGCACGGCTACCTGCCGGAGCGGGAAAAGAGCGCGCTCCTCGGCCGCGCCCGGCTGCACCTCAGCGCCTCCCGCGGCGAGGGCTGGGGCCTCAGCGTGATGGAGGCGGCGGCGCTCGGCGTGCCGACCGTCGCCTACGACGTCGACGGGCTGCGCGACGCCGTCGTCGACGGCGTGACCGGCCGGCTCGTACGCGGCGGCGAGGACCTCGCCGACGTGGTCGAGCGGGAGCTGAAGGAGCTGACCGCCCCGGAGCGGCGCCGCGCGACGGCCGCCGCCTGCCGGGCCCGGGCGGCCGAGTTCACGTGGGCGCGCAGCGCCGCGCGCATGGCGGCGCTGCTCGACGCCGCAGTCCGGCGCGGGACCGCCCGCGGTCTGGGGGATCAGTCGTTCCCATGGCCGCGCTGACCCGCGTCGAACCGTCCCCCGGCACCGAGCCGTACCCCCTCGACGAACGGCTGCGGGACCGCCTGCGGGCCCTCCTGTGCTGCGCGCTCCTGACGCTGCTCGCGACGGCGACCCGGCCCGGCCGGATCGTCGCCGACACCAAGATCGACATGGCGGTGAACCCGCTCGGCTTCCTCGGCCGGGCGCTGCACCTGTGGGACATCGAACAGTTCGGCCAGTTGCAGAACCAGGTGTCGGGCTACCTGTTCCCGATGGGCCCGTTCTACGCGCTCGGGCACCTGGCCGGCCTGCCGCCGTGGATCGTCCAGCGGCTGTGGCTGGCGACGCTGCTGTGCACGGCGTTCCTCGGCGCCCGCCGCCTCGCCGGCCGCCTCGGGATCGGCACGCCGGCCACGCGGCTGATCGGCGCCCTCGCGTTCGCGCTGGGCCCGCACGGCCTGGCGTCCCTCGGCACGAACTCCTCCGAGTACCTGCCCCTGGCGATGCTGCCGTGGATGGTGCTGCCCCTGGTCACCGCCGCCCGCGGCGGCGGCCGGGTCCGCGCGGCGGCCCGGTCGGGCCTCGCCGTCGCCTGCTGCGGCGGCATCAACGCCACGGCCGTCCTCGCCGTCCTCGTCGTCCCGGTCCTGTACGTGCTGACCCGGAGCCCCCGGGGACGCCCCCGCCTGTTCCGTACGCGCCTGCTCGCGTGGTGGACGGTCGCGGTCGGCTGCGCCACCGCCTGGTGGTCCGTGCCACTGCTCCTGCTCGGCCGGTACGCCTACTCCTGGCTGCTCTACACCGAGAAGGCCGTCACCACCACCGCGACGACCGGCCCGGCCGACGTCCTGCGGGGGACGGAGCGCTGGCACGACCTCCTCGTCGTGGACGGCCGGCCCTGGTGGCCCCTCGGCCACCTCCTCGCCACCGCGACGGTCCCCGTCCTGTGCACCGGCGTCGTCGCCGCGCTCGGCCTCGCCGGTCTCGTACGGGCCCGGCTCCCGGAGCGGACCTTCCTCGTCCTCACCCTGCTGACCGGCCTCATGGTCGTGGTTGCCGGGCACGCGGGCCCGCTCGCGCCCGCCGTACGGAACCTGATCGACGGGCCGCTCGCCCCGCTGCGCAACCTCTACAAGTTCGACGGCCTGGTCCGGCTGCCACTGGCCCTCGGCCTGGCACACCTGCTCGCGTCGCCGTTCCCGAGGCGGCGGTGGACCGCCGCCGGAGCGGCCGCCGCGCTGGCCGGCGTCATGCTGTCCGCGCTCGGCACCGGCCTGTCCGCCGACGGCGACTTCGCGAAGGTCCCGCAGTACTGGCGCGAGGCCGCCGCCTGGCTCAACGGGCGCGCCGGGGACCAGGGCGTCCTGGCCGTCCCCGGCGCGCGCTTCGGCGAGTACCTGTGGGGCCGGCCGATGGACGACATCGCCCAGCCGCTGCTGAACGTCCGCTGGGGCGAACGGCAGCTCGTCCCCGCCGGCTCGGCCGGCCTCACCCGGCTGCTCGACGCCGTCGACCAGCGGATCACCACCGGCCGGGGCTCCGCCGGGCTCACCGAGATCCTGGCCCGGATGGGCATCCGGTACCTCCTCGTCCGCAACGACCTGCGCCGCGACGACCTGCGCGGCGCGTGGCCCGCCCGGGTGCACCAGGCCCTGGACTCCTCGCCCGGGATCCGGCGGGTCGCCTGGTTCGGCGGCGTACCGGCCGGCTCGACCCTGCCCGACGACGCCGTGAACTCCCCGGACCAGCCGTACGCGCCCGTCGAGATCTACGAGGTCGCGGGCGCGGACGCCGCCGTCGGCCTGCTCGACGCCGACCGGGCCCTGCGGCTGTCCGGCTCGCCGGAGGCCCTGCTCACGATGGCCGACGCCGGGCTGCTGGACGACCGGCCCGTCCTGCTCGCCGGCGACGACCCCGCGGCGGCCGGCCGGCCCGTCGTCGCCGACACCCCGCGCAAGGTCGAACGCGACTTCGGCGAACTACGGGGCCACACCTCGCCGACCCTCACCGCGGGGGAGAGGCGAGGCGTGCCCGCCACCCGCCGGGACATCCTCGAACCCGGCTGGGACCGCTTCGCCACCGTCGCCGCCTACACGGGCGTCAAGGACGTCACGGCCTCCTCGTCCGCGTCCGACATCACCTCGCCCGCCGAACTCGGCCGGCCTGGCGCCCTCCCGTACGCCGCCGTGGACGGTGACCCGCGCACGCGGTGGGAGAGCGGCGGCTGGACCGGCCCGGCCAGCCAGTGGCTGCGCGTCGACTTCGACCACCCGCTGACGCCCGGGAACGTCACGGCCGCGTTCGCCCGGGACGACGCCCTCGGCCCGCCGCCCGACGAGATCGCCGTCGAGACGGAGACCGGCCGGGTCGTCCAGCACCTCGCCCGCACCTCCGCCGCCCAGCCCCTGCGCGTCCCCGCCGGGCGGACCCGCTGGCTCCGCGTCCGGATCCGGTCGCTCACCGGCCGGCCCGCCGTCCCCGCCGCCGCCCGCGTCGCCGTCTCCGAACTGCATGTCGACGGAGTGCGCGCGGGCCGCGAGTACCGCCTCCCGGACGTCCCGGCCGGCGCCACGGTGGTCATGTCCCGGACCCCGGACGCGATGCCGGCCTGCATGCGGGGTTCCATCCGCTGGGTCTGCTCGCCGTACTTCGAACGCCGGGCGGAGGAACCGTACGCCTTCGACCGCGTCTTCACCGCCGCCCGTACGACCACCGCGAAGCCGACCGGGACGGCCGTCCTCACCGACCCGGACCTGATCCAGCGCTACACGAGCACCGACCCCCGCCTGAAGGTCACCGCGAGCTCGACCCTGACCGGGGAACCCGCGACGCTGCCCCGCTCGGCGTTCGACGCCGACCCCGCGACGACCTGGGTGCCCGCGACGGGGGACCGCGCGCCGTGGCTGTCGCTGTCCTGGGGGCGCGAGGTCCGCGTCGGGCAGATCACCGTGCGGCGCCCGGCCGGCGCGGCGTTCCTCACCCGGGTCCGCGTGGAGGGCGACGACGGCCAGTGGCGCGAGGCACCCCTCGACGACAAGGGCCGCGTGGCGTTCAAGCCGATGCGCACGAGCCGGCTGACCCTGCGGTTCTCCGGCCTGCCGCAGATCACCGACGTCACCGTGCCGGGCGTCACGCCGTTCCGTACGCTCCCCGGCGCCCGCGTCCCGCTGCCGTGCGGCTTCGGTCCGCACCTCCGGCTGAACGGCGCCGACGTGCCGACCAAGGCCACCGGCACGTACGCGGACCTCCTCCAGGGGCGGGCGGTCCGATTCCAGGCCTGCCGCGCGGTCACGGTGAAGGCGGGCGAGGACCGGCTCGCCTCGGCACCCTCCGACGCCTTCCGCGTCGACTCCGCCGCGCTGGTCCCTTCGAGCGCCACGGCCACGACCGACCGGGAACCCGCCCCGGTGACCGTGACGCGCTGGACCTCCGAGCACCGGCAGGTCGAGGTCTCGGCGCAGCGCGCCTCGTACCTGGTGGTCGACGAGAACCACAACGCCGGCTGGCAGGCGAAGATCAATGGCCGGACCCTGCGGCCCGTGCGCATCGACGGCTGGCGTCAGGCGTGGGCCCTCCCGGCGGGCACCACCGGCACCGTTCGCCTGTCGTACACCCCCGACCGCACGTACCAGGCCGCCGTCCTCATCGGCCTGAACTTCCTGGTCATCCTGGTGATCGCCGCCCTCTGGCCGTCCCGCCACCACCCCGCCGGCCCGGAGCCGCGACCGGAGGCCGAGCGGGCGAGGTCCCGCGCCGCCACGGTGCCCACGCTGGTCCTCACGGCCGTAGCGGCGGCGGGCATCGGCTACTGGACCGGCGGCCTCGTCGCGATGGACGTGACGGCGGTCGCGGCGGTGGCCTTCGCCGTCGTCCCCGCGCGTACCCGGCTGGGCGCGGCGTGGCTCCCCGCAGCGGCGATGCTCGCCGCGACGATCTCCCTCATCGCCGGCCTGCGCCTGGAGGCGGCGCAGAATACGCGGGCGCATCTGTTCGCCGAGACCGTTCCGCAGCTCCTCTGCCTCCTCATCGTGGCCCGTCTGATCGTCACTTTCGCCGGGCCGCCGGGAGGCGGCCGATGGCGGTCTCTCGTCAGGTGGCCGCGAAGAACGCGCGGACGGTGAAGCCGATCCACTCGGGGTTGGCCCAGGTGTTCCAGCGGGCGCGGGCCTCCTGGTCGAGCCGGGCCACGGCCTCCTCGACGGGCACGCCGACGCTCCTGAGCTCGGCGACGCGCTCGCGGACGTGGGCGAGGTAGTCGCGCACGTCGCGGATGAGCCCGAGGTCGGTGACCTCGCCGTGTCCGGGCACGACCGTCCGCGGGCCCATGGCCGCCGACGCGCCGAGGACCTCGATCCAGCGGCCGCAGTCCACGTCGACGTCGTACGGCGGCATGTAGGGCGCGATGGGGAACATCCGCGTCTCGATCAGATCCCCGCCGAAGAGCACCGCGTCGTCGACGAGCACCGTCTGATCGCCCACCGTGTGCGCCGGGCCCCACTCGCGCAGCACCGCCGTGTGCCCGCCGAGGTCGAGCCGCGTCTCGCCCTCGTAGGTGACGTCGGGATCCACGAACTCGACGTCCGCGAGTTCGGCGGCGATGTGCTCGCTCATCCTCTTGAACATGTCCAGGTAGGCGGCGCCCTTGCGGCGGAGCTCCTCGTGCTGCGCCCGGTTGTAGATGATCGTGGCCGCTCCCTGGAACGCCTGCGCGCCGAACCCGTGCTCGGGGTGGAAGTGCGTGATGGTCAGATACAGCCGCCGGTCGCCCGCCAGGCGCCTGGCCTGATCGAGCACGTACGCGCCGTTGCGCGGGCCGACGCCGGTGTCGATCACGAGGGCGGCGCGCTCGCCGACGACGATGCCCACGTTCGGGACGATCGGGATTCGCCGGTCCGGGATCACGAAGATCCCGTCGGTGACCTGGACGGGCTCGCCCTGCACGATCGGTGCCGGCGCGGAGCTGAGGTCGGGAGGAGCCTGGCCTGCGGCCGAGACCGGTCCGGCGGAATCGGGAACGCTCATCTGAGGACTCCAATCTGAGCAGTGTTCAGTTCGCGCCCCGAACGTAGCACATCAATCTGAACGCCGTTAAGATCGAGGCATGGCCGACCGCCCCTATCACCACGGTGAGCTCCGCACCGCCCTCCTCGACACGGCCGAGGCCCTGATCCGGGAGCGAGGCGTCGACGGCTGGTCGCTGCGGGAGGTGAGCGTCCGCGTCGGCGTCAGCCCGAGCGCCGCGTACCACCACTTCGCCTCCCGCGACGCGCTCGTGCAGGCCCTGTCACGGCGCGTCCTCGCCCGGCTCGGCGAACGTCTGGGAGACGAGGTCGAGCGTGCGGGCGGCGACGGCGTGGAGGGCGTGGTCGCGTTCGGGCGCGGCTACGTGCGGTGGGCGCTGGAGGACCCCGCCGTGGCCCGGCACTGGCTGGCGTACAACGCGGGGGGCGGTGATCGGACGGCCCCCCATCCCCACCGTGTCCTCGCCGCCGCGCTCGACCGGCTGGTCGAGACCGGTGGGCTGCCGGCGGAGGCCAGGCCCGGAGCCGACTTCGTCGTCTGGGCGGCCGTGCACGGCCTCGCCGCCCTGCTCGTCGACGGCCTGGTGCACCTCGACACCCCCGAGGCCGTGTACGCGCAGGCGGAACGCGTCGTCCGCGCCACGCTGATCGGCCTGTCCCGGCAGGCGCCCCCTCCGCAGGGCTGGCCCACCCCCCGCTCCGCTTACACCGAGCGGGCCGTCGACCCACGCCGCTGAGCCGCCGCCCATCCGGCGACGATCCGGCCGTTGCTCGCGGTCGTGAGCACGGTGGAGGACGACCGGGTCGCCGAGTACGACATCGCCGCCGATCCCGAGTGCCTCCGGCGGCTCGGCCTCGCCCTCCTACCGTCCCAGCGCGATGACCATCTAGGGTGATCGCGTGCCGGATTCATCGCCGCGTCGGCTGCCCCGCGGGCGTTACGCGCTCGCGCGGGAGGAAGTGGAACGCATCCAGCGCTCGCGGTTGTGCGCGGCGATGGCGGAGGTGATGGCCGAGAAGGGGTACGTGGCCACCTCGGTCGCCGACGTGCTGCGGCGGTCGGGTGTGTCGCGGCAGAGCTTCTACCAGGTCTTCGATTCGAAGATCGACTGCTTCATGGCCGCCTTCGACACGGCGGGTGACCTGCTGATGCGGCGGCTGCTGGAGATGGTCGGCGCCGACGAACACGGGGTACCCGGCCCGGAGGCGACGGGGGACCCGCTGGACCGGTTCGAGCGGGCGTTCACCGCCTACCTCGAGGCGCTCGCCATCGAGTTGCCCTACACCCGGCTGTTCCTGATCGAGGTGTACGCGGCCGGGCCCGCGGCGATCCGGCGGCGGAGCGAGCTGCAGGCCGCCATCACCGACGGGTTCGCCGACCTGATGGGCGTCACCGGCGACGCGGGCCGGTTCACGTGCCAGATGATCGTCGCGGCGACCAGCACCCTGGTGACCAGGGCGGTCGCCGACAACGACATCGAGGGCCTGCGCGCCATCGGACCGCGGGTGATCGACCATGTCCGTACCCTCTGGCAGGCGGGCGCCTTCGGATCGGTGGCGGACCGGCCGGGCCCATCCTGAGCGAGCCGGGGGACTCCCCGGCGGCCGTCAGCCGATCGTCCACAGCGTGAGGTTCCCTCCGCCGGCGGCGAAGGTCCTGCCGTCCGGGCTGAAGGCGACGCAGCCGATCCCGGTCCGGCTGTTGACGGTCGCGATGGACGTGCGGCGGGTGATGTCCCACAGCGCGACGGAGCCGTCCTTGAAGCCGCTCGCCAAGACGGCCTTCGGACCGAACGCTATACAGGTGACGCCGGAACCGGGCCCGGTGAGGGTGGTGGTCCTCGTACGGGTGCCGACGTCCCACAGGGTGATCGTCCCGTCGTTGCAGAGGTTCGCCAGCGTCTTCCCGTCGGAGCTGAACGCCAGGGAATGCACGTCGGAATTGACCTTGGCGAGGGTGGCGATGTTCGCGCGGGTCGAGGTGTCCCACAGCTGAAGCAGCCCGTCACTGCTGCTGTTCCCGGGGTTGCCGTTGCCGCTGGCCGTGGCGAGGATCCCGCCGGAGGGGCTGAACGCCAGGGCCGCGACCCAGTGGCCATCGCCGGTGTGCAGGGTCGCGCTGTTCGCTCGGGTGGCCGGATCCCACAGCCGGACGGCCGGGGCGTCGTAGGTGGTCGCCAGCGCCCTGCCGGACGGGTCGAACGCCACGGAGCTCAGGGAGCCGTTCCACTCGACGGGGTCGAGGTAGGGAAGGGTGGTGACGGCACCCGTGGCGACGTTCCACAGGCTGACCGTCCCGTCACCGTTGCCGACCGCCAGGCGGGTCCCGTCCGGGCTGTACGCGGCCGACATGGCGGCCGTGAACCGGTGGTTGAAGGCGGTGACCTGCGCGAGCGGCCTGGGCCACGGGTTGCTGACCCTGTGGGTGAAGGTCCTGACCGGCCTCGTGGTGCGGGTGTCCCACAACCTGGCCTTACCGTCGTCGCCGACACCGGCCAGCGTTCCGCCGTCGGGGCTGAAGGTCACCGACCGTACGACGCCGCCGTCGAGGAGCGTCACCGGCGCTCCGATGTGGAGGGGACTTCGCGTGGCATCCGGCCGTGGAGCCGGGTGCCGGCCCGATTTCCCCGAGCGCATCATGGCGGCCGTCGGGATCGCCGCGACGGCGGCGACGCTTAATCCGGCCACCATGAAGTCGCGGCGGCTCGGACGCCACTGGCGGACGCGCGTCCTCGAGGTCGGTGCCCCGGTGTCGAGCGCCGGTCCACGACCTCGGTGCCGGAGTTCACGGTCGCGGTCGCTGATCATCGTGGTCACGGCGGGCGGGAGCCACGCGCCGTCCGTCCCCGAGGGCGCCGTGAGCCGGTTCAGGATCTCGGCGAGGCCCGGCCGGTCCTCCGGCTTCTTGGCCAGGCAGGCGCCGACCAACCCGGAGAGGTGGGCGGGGAGCCGGGTCAGGTCGGGATCGTCGTGGACGACGCGGTACATCATCGCCTCGGCCGAACCCGTGCCGAACGGGTTGTGCCCGGTCGCGGCGTACGTGAGTACCGATCCCAGCGCGAACACGTCACTGGGCGGCCCGACCGGACGTCCACGCGCCTGTTCGGGAGACATGTACCCAGGGGTCCCGAGAACGGTGGCCGAGACCTGGGCGGCGTCCAGCGCGCGGGCGATGCCGAAGTCGATGACACGGGGACCGTCGGCGGCGAGGATGATGTTCCCGGGCTTGAGGTCCCGATGGACCAGACCCGCGGCGTGGATCGCGGCCAGCCCCTCCGCCAGCCCCGCTCCCAGGACACCGACGGCCTGGGCCGGCAGTGGTCCATGGGCGTCGACGGCCTGTCGCAAGGACGGTCCGGAGATGAAGGCGGTGACCAGCCACGGCGGATCGGCGCCGGGAGCGGCGTCGACGACCGGTGCGGTGTAGAAGCCACCGACCCTGCGGGCCGCGGCGACCTCCTGGGCGAACCTGCGCCGGAACCCCGCGTCGCTCGCCAGCTCGGGGCGCACGAGTTTCACCGCGACCAGCCGGCCTCCGCGAGAACGGCCGAGGTAGACCTGCCCCATCCCACCCCCGCCGAGCCGTCCGAGCAGGCGATACGGCCCGACCTGGTGCGGATCGCCGGGCTGCAGGAGGTCCATGCGTAAGCGCCTCACCTGAAAAGAACATCGATGTCTGTCAGCTCGGACGTGATTCTTCCAGACTCCGGTTCCCTCCCGGCGGAACCGGCAGCGCCTCCGGCCGCTGAACCTCAGGGTCCTGCCGTCTCGGCGCGAGCCGTAGAGCGGTGCTCGACCATCGTGGCCGGCGTATCCCAGTCGATCCTGTGGCGCTGTTCCCAGGTGAGGGACTTCTCGATGTTCATGACCTTGAATGCGAGCGGCATCAGCACCGGAACGATCCTGCGCGCCACCGGGCCGGGAGCCTTCGTATGGTTGACCTTGGCGCCGCGCGCCGCGATCTTCTCCACCCGGGCCCGGCGCAGGCGCTCGTACGCGGCGAACGCCGATGACGGGTCGGGCAGATCGCGCAGGCAGCGCGCCAGCTCGATCGCGCTCTCGATGGCCAGCGAGGCGCCCTGCCCGGTGCTGTTGGACGGTGCGTGCACGGCGTCGCCGACCAGCACCATGCGGCCGCGATACCAGTGCGGCACCGGCGGCATGATGTGAAGACCTCCGACGACGTGCAGGTTCTCCGGAGTCGTGCGCTCGGCCAGCGCACCGCCGGGGACGTCGTCCGCGTACGTCTCTCGTAGCGTGCGCAGCCACTCCTCGGCGGGGATCTCCCGTGCCTGGGTGAGCGTCAGGTACGTGCGCGAGGGCAGGTTGGCGCCCCACGCGGTCCCGCCCCCGGGCTGCGGCCAGTACAGGTAGTAGGCGCGCTTACCGTAGGCGAACGTCGTCGTGCCGGGCTCGACGCCGAGGTCCACGTCGGCGAGGCCGCCCAGGCCGAGCAGGCCGGTGTAGTCAGGGCCGGGCGCGTCCGGATCGATCAGGGCACGGACGGTGGAGCGGATCCCGTCGGCCCCGATCAGCACGTCGGCGTGGGCGCTGGAGCCGTCGGCGAACCGCGCGGTGACGCCGTCCGGGCCGTCGTCCGCGGCCACCAGGCGCTTGCCGTACGCGAACCGCACGCCGGCGGCGACCGCCCGTTCCCGCAGGACCCGGTGCAGGTCGCCGCGCTCGACCATGTGCAGCGGCGTCACGTCCGGCAGGGTGGGCAGCACCTGGGGCCTTCCGCCGAACGACATGACCATCCGCCGCATCGGGATGGCGATGGCGCGGACGGCCTCGTCGGCCCCGATGACGCCGAGCGCCGCGAGGCCGTTGGGCGCCAGGCCGAGGGCGCCGCCGATGCCGTCCGACCCGGCCGGGTACGCCTCGTGAACGGTCGCCTCGATGCCCGCCTTGAGCAGCGCGGCGGCCACGACGGGACCGGCGATTCCGCCGCCGATGACCAGCGCGGTACGTACCTTGGACATGGTTCTCTCCTGTGAGGATGCGTCGGCGCAGCCCGCCGACGTGCTGATTCGCGCGTGGGTGCGAACCGTCCCCCGCGTAGAGAACCCGGATATCCTTCGGTTGCCGCCTTGTGGCCGGGTTCGCGTGCGCGGGCATCGGTTCGAGGTAGGTCCCGGTGGCGGTGTTGGCGCACCGCCGCCGGGACCGTTCTTGGGAGCCGGCTTCAGTCCGGTGTCGTCCCCCTCTCGGCGATCTCCGCCATCTCCTCCGGCATGGCGCCGGTCTCATGCCAGGCCTGCCATCCGGCGAGGCCCGGGAACGTCCCGGACGTCAGCTCGTCGAGCAGCGAGCGAACCCAGGCGGCCTCCGCCTCGAGCATCGCCACGCCGTACTCGTTCTCCACGAGGAACAGCCGGGGAACCCCGTCGTCGGCGACCTCCGCGAGTGCCGCCCGCTGCGCCCTGATCGACTCATCGAGGTGCCCGAGTCGCTCCTGGAACAGGGCGATCGCCTCCTGCGGGGACAGCGTGGCGAGCACCGAGAGTCCCGCCGCGAAACTCGGGTGCTCGCGCCGAGGGGCCGAGATCAGTTCCCGCGTCCAGTCGACCAGCTCACGCTTGCCCGCCTCGGTGATCGCGTAGATCGTGCGCTCGGGGCGAGCACCCTCGCGGTTCGTCCCGATGGCCTCGAGGAGGCCGTGCCTCTCCATGTTCTGCACGACGGTGTAGAGCGACCCCCACTTGATGTCCATGTCCTGGTCCTTGCCGCGGGCACGCATCACGGAGGCCATCTCGTACCGGTGCATCGGCCGGGTGTACACCGTGGCCAGCACGGCGAGGGCCAACAGATTGCCGACCTTCCGCTTCTTGACCACGGTGCCTCCCCTCAGTCGATTACTCGTCTACGAATATACGTGTACGAGTATGCGCCCGCAAGGGCGCCTGCCGCGATCTCGAGCGTTGGATCGCCGGACCCCGACGTCGTACGGCGGCCTGGGGAGGGGGCGCGGGCCCCGCCGGCGCAGGGGGGCTTCGAGGAGGTATGCGATATGTGCGTCATGAGGGTTGATGGGGCTGCGGCCGAGGCCGCCGGCTGGGGGCATCTTTTTCTGGGGTGTTTCCTGAGGCGGGAAAATTTCCGCCTCAGGAAACACCCTCGGGAACGAAGGGCGTCGGGGGTGAGGGGGCGTCGTCCGACATTGACCCTATTCGTGGCGGCCTGGAAGCTGATCTCGACGCTGGATCGCCGGGTAGGTGTTCTCCATTAGCGCCATTCTGTGGTGGAGTTCCGCAGAGGACTCGGCGGTCAGCCAGATGCCTGGTCTGCCCAGCATGTAGCCGTGCGCGACATAGCGGTGGGTATATGCGCCGAAAAGGATGAGCCACCCCGGATGGGCGCGCCGGAGGCCGTACAGTTCCGTCTCGACGTCGCCGACCGTCATCGGGTCACCCGGGCCCACACGGTCTTCCGTGAGCCCTCCCGGCGGACTCCCCAGTGGGCGGCGAGCGCCTCGACGATGAGCAGACCCCGTCCGCCCTCCGCGTCGGAGTCCCCGAACGCGTCCCTGACCCGAGGCTCGTCCGGGGATGAGTCCACCACCTCGATGAGCAGAGCCCCGTCCTCGGGCATGAACCGGGCCTCGAAGATCTCGCCGAGCCTGGCCGCGTTGGCGACGAGCTCGCCCGTGACGGTGCCCGCGTCCTCCAGCAGTTCCGTCAGGCCCCATTCCCGCAACCGATCTTCGAGTACGAGGCGGGCGCACGGTGCCGCCGCCGTGTTCGGGCTAAGAGATATTTCATACGGAAGACGCGATTCGATCACGAGACTTCCTCCGCGGTCGACGATTTCTCCTACCCCTCGCAGGTCGCTGAAGGGATCGCCTCCTCAGCGTGTCGCGCAGGCTTTACCGTCGATACGGTTTCATCGCTACACATCACAACAGCAGACAAGGGAGATCGAAACGATGGGGCGAGAACGGGAACTCGATCCGCGCGTCTCGGCGATCGCGCAGTACGGCTATCGCCTCCGCTATTACCGGAAAAAGGCCAATCTCTCCCAAGACGCATTAGGAGCGCGAGTCGGGGTGACCGGCCAGATGATCGGTCATATCGAGACCGCCAAACGGCCGACCACCCCGGAGATGTCCAAGGGCTTCGACGAGCTCTTCGGCCTCGACGCCTACTTCGAAGAGCTCTGGTGGCACGTCCGCCGCGAACAGACCCCCAGCTGGTTCCGCGACTACGTCGCCGCCGAAGCCCGCGCCGCCTCCCTCCGCCTCTTCAACCCATTGTTGATCCCCGGGCTTCTCCAGACCGAGGCGTACACACGCGAGGTACTGCGAGCAGGACAGCAGGACGGCAAGCTGGAGCAACTTGTCGCCGCACGGCTGGCGCGGCAGGAGATCCTGAATCGAGAAGACCCGCCATGGCTGGTCTTCGTCATCTCCGAGTCGGCGCTGCGGCGGGTCGTGGGCGGTCCCGAAGTCATGCGTGAGCAGTATGCGCGGCTGCTCGAATTGGCAGAGCGGCCGAACATCACGATCCACGTCCTCCCAGATGACGCACCCGTCTACCCATCGGGAGGCTTCACGATCTTCAGCTTCGATGAAGCGCCAGACCTCGGATATGCGGAGGCCGTTAACGGCCATGGTCCACTGATCGAGCAGCGCAAACCGATCGAGGGACTTAGGGTGATGTTCGACCTCATCAGGTCCACCGCCCTCCCGACGGCGGCGTCGGCAGATCTGATCCGAGCCCTGATGGAAGGCACGTGAGCCCTATGGACAGCTCCTCCCCGGAATGGCGTAAAAGCACCCACAGTGGTCAAGAGGGTGGAGAGTGTGTCGAAGCAGCCCTCATGTGGCGGAAGAGCAGTCGGAGTGGTCAAGAAGGCGGCCAGTGCGTCGAGGTCACGGTGCTCGATGAGCGCGAGGGGCGCGGCGACTGAGTGCGGTGACGGCTGCTTCGCCGGTCGTCTACCGCTCGCTCCCCGCACGTAGCCAGCCGACGTAGTCGCGGACCGCACGCTCGGTGTCGTACGCGGAAGTGAAGCCGGTGTCCTGGTGGAGCCGGGTGATGTCGAGGTACGGGTCCTCGCCGGGAGCATCGGGACCGCGACCTGCGGGCAGGTCGATCGCCGCGTCGGGGATGACCGTACGGATCGCGTCGACGACGTCGGCGTTCCTCGTCACTTGGCCGGACCCGATGTTGTACGTGCGGTGGTGCAGCGTCGGCGCGGTCTGCAGCAGGGCGATGGCGCGGCCGCAGTCCTTGACGTAGCAGTAGTCGCCGCCGTCGTCGGCGTACGCGGGCCGGCGCGGTGGGGAGAAGTCGGCCGGCTCGCCCTTCACCGCCGCGTGCACGAGGCGGGGCACCGGGAAGAACGGCGACTCGGAGCGGCCGAGCGGACCCCAGATCGCCCCGATGCGCAGGTTGACCGCCTCGAAGTCCGACCGCTCGGCGATCGTGCCCGCCAGCAGCTCGGCGCTCTTCTTACCTGCGGGGATCGGGTGTGAGGGGGCCATCGACAGCGGCGCGTCCTCGCGGAGCACGGTGTCGTCCACTCCGAGGTAGACGCCGATCGTGCTCGCGAGGCTCACCCGCGGCACGCCCCACTCGGTGGCCGCCCGCAGGACGTTCAGCAGCCCCAGCGTGTTGGCCTGCACCTCATCGACGGGGGAGTGGTCGCGGAAGAACACCGCGGCCAGATGCACGATGCCGGTGATGGGGTGACGCTTGCCCAGTTCGAGCAGCGCGTCTAGATCGGTGACGTCGAGCGGTTCGACGAAGACCCGCCGGCCGACCTCCTCTTCGAGGAAGGCGGGGATCCGGGCCGTACGGCGCCGGGTGAGCACGCAGGACTCGCCGAGGTCGAGCAGGGCACGCGCGGTGTGCGAGCCGATGAAGCCGAGCCCGCCGGTGATCAGGATCATGCAGAGCCTCCAGGAGTATCATTAGCTTGCTAATGAGACGGTAGCGCTCAAGTCATTAGCATGCAATCGACCTTTAGGATCGAGAGGTGGACGACTTCCTGACGCTGCTGGTCCGGGCGCACAAACTCCTGCAGGCGGCCTCCGACGAGGCGATGAGCCGGCACGGCGTCCGGATCGGCCAGAACCTCATCCTGGAGGCGCTCTGGGAGACGGACGGCCTCACTCCGGGTGAGGTGGCGTCACGGGCCCGCCTGCCCATCACCACCCCGACGATCGTGAACACCGCCACGCGCATGGAGGCGGCGGGGCTGCTCACCCGCCGCCGCGACCCGAAGGACGGCCGGCTCGTCCGCCTCTACCTGACCGACCGCGCCCGCGCCGCACAGCAGCCCATCAGGGAGAGCCGCCGCCAGCTGGCGGAGCACGCCACCGCCACCCTCACCGACGAAGAGCGCGCCCACCTCAGGACGGCCCTGCTCAAAATCATCCAACAGCTCGCCACCGATCAGGCCGGCCCGGGTGAACGGTGAGGTTCCCTCGCCCGGTCATCAGAAGAGGTGGGCGACTCGTGAGGCGACGCCCTAAACTCCGAAGTGGAGGTGGCGAGCAGTGTCTGACCAGGCATATCGACCGATGACGGTGGCCGATCTCGCCCTGTACCTGAAGAATGCGACAGATGATGCGACCCGGTGGCGTCTGATCGCTGAATTCCTGGAAGAGTATCGCCAGGAAGGCGTCGAAGGACGTGGACGTCTGCTGTTGCGAGAGCCGCTAAGCAGCGGCGATCAACGGTGGGATGTCCTTTTGGCGGCTCTTGCCGAGCATCTGGCTGCACGTGATGGCCGGGGTGCCCCAAGCTGGGCCGAAGGACGCTGTCTCCGGCGCTTCTGGTTCCCCTTCAACACGCCGGCCGCGCGTGTGGACGCGGTGGTTCACGCGCCGGCGGCCTTCCGCCGTCGCGGAGTGTTCATCGCTCCGCAGGAACTCGAAGTCGCGTGAGTGACGCAGCGCCGCTACTCGATCGGAAGGGCATCGAGGAGGCTTTCAGCAGGCTCGGCGATCGCCTTGTCCGTCGTGGAGTCGTCGCGGACGGAGGAGCGGCGATGGCCCTCGCTTACGACGCTCGCCGCTCCACACGCGATATCGATGCCGTCTTTGAGCCCCACGGCATCGTCCTCGACGAGGCGCAGAACACGGCTAAGGAGCTCGGCCTGCCTCCTTGGTGGCTCAATGAACAAGCCAGCGTCTACGTCGCGCCTGGCGGTGACCCTTCAGCGCGACGCGTTTTCGACCATCCGGGACTCCGAGTGTCCGCTGCATCTCCTGAGCACCTGCTCGCGATGAAGATCATGGCGGCCCGTCGTCGTGATGCCGACGACATCCGGTTCCTGGCCGAGCAGCTCAAGCTGCAGTCTGCTGCGGAAGCCCTTGCCGTTTGTGCCGAGGTGTTCCCCGACGAAGCCGTGTCTGACCGGGCGCGATTGGTACTGGAGGACATCTTCGCCGCGAGCGAGGACTCTTAGACCGCCACGCGGTCGAGCGCGCCGATTCAAATGGTGGCCGTCCCGTGCCGGTCACCCGCCGCCGTTTCATGGGTGTGGTCCGGTTGACTCGTTCAGACGTCGAGGAAGTGGGCGATCGCCTGCCAGGTGCCGTGCGGGTTCTCTTCCGCGAGGTAGTGAACGGCGTCGGGGACGAGTCCGACGGCGAGGTTCTGGTTCCCGGCGGCGGTGAGTCCGTCTCGGTAGACGCCGAGAGAGGTCGTGGTCATGCGCATGCCGTGCTCGCCGCGCAGGTAGAGCAACGGCGTCGCGCAGGCGCCGAGTGAACGGTTGTGGTCGCTGTCCGCGGCGAAGGCGCGGTACATGTCGAAACCCGCCGTGAGGGCGGCCGGGGCGGCGTACGCGTCGGCGTAGACGCGTTGCCGTTCTGCGGGGATGGGGCGGTCGGGGCGGGTGAGCGGATCGAAGAAGTGCCCGAAGTACGCGGCTTCCCGGCCGGTGACGAGGGTCTCCGGAAGGTCGGGCGTGGCGTGGAACGCGAAGTGCCACAGCCGTGGGTTGGCCAGGACCCGGTCCCACGGGTCGACGCCGGGGACGACCGTGTCCAGGATGACGGCGCGGGAGACGTCGTCGTGGTGGTGGACGTAGTCGTAGGCGACCATGCCGCCGATGTCGTGTCCGATCAGCACCGTGTCCGTCACGCCGAGGCCGGTGAGCGCCTCGTGGAGGATGGCGGCGATCTGGTGCTTGGTGCCGTCGGTGCGAACGCCGGCGGAGTCGCCGACGCCCGGCAGGTCGAAGGCGAGTACCCGGTGCGTGTCCGCGGCGATAGGAATGAGCAGGTCCCAGCACCGCCGGCTCTGCGGCCAGCCGTGCAGCAGAACGAGCGCCGGTGCGCCCGGGTCTCCTTCCTCGGTGTACGTCAATGTCCCGGCCGGCACGGTGATCTCCAGTCCCGACGTCATCGTGTCCCCCTTGGTCGAAGAACCGCGAAATTAGTAGGGGCACCCAACCATTGGCAAGTCCAAAGGTTGGGTTAGTCTGGCGTCGTGTCGCGACATCCTGAGTCCCTTCGCCGGCAGCCGACGTTCGTCCTGTCCCGGGCGGCCACGACGGCGCGCCGGGCCTGCGGCGAGGCATTGGCGGAGGTCGGCCTGACGCAGGCCGAGCATGGGATCCTCGCCTGCCTCCACGAATGCGGTCCGCTGATGCAGCGCGATGTCGCGGCACGCCTCGCGCTGGACCCCGCCGACCTGGTCGCGTACCTGGACAGGCTGGAGGCGCGGGCGGCGATAAGCCGCAGGCACGACGCGAAGGACAGGAGACGCCGCGTCATCGAGGCGACGGCGCTCGGCCGCGAGTTGCTCGCCCGCGCCGACGACGCTCTCGCCGCCGCCACTGCGCGTCTCCTGGAGCCGCTCGGCCCTGCGGAGGCCACCCAGTTGATGACGATCCTGACGCGGCTGCTCGGCGCACACGACCCCGCCCACTGGCGGCAGGCGTGAACGCGCCGCGGCTCACGGCGGCGCTCCAGGGGCGGTCCAGCCCGCTGCGCTTCGACCCGGACCATCGGCTGTCCGGCTCGGACATCGAGACCCTGCTGGAGGCGGCCCGGTGGGCGCCGTCCGCCGGTAACTCCCAGCCCTGGGCGTTCCACCTGCGCCGCCGGGGCGAGGACGGGCACGAGCAGCTCGTCGAACACCTCGCGCCGAGCTCGCGCCGATGGGCGCCCGCCGCGAGCGCGCTCGTCGTCAACCTGGCTCGTCGGGAGGTCGACGACAGCGGTTTTCTCTACTCGGAGTTCGCCGACTACGACCTCGGCCAGGCCGTGGCCCACATGACCGTGCAGGCCCACGCGATGGGCCTGGCGTGCAGGCAGTTCCGCGCCTTCGACCTCGAAGGCCTGACCGGCCGACTCGGTGTCACGCCCGGGTGGCACATCCTCACGATGACGGCCATCGGGGTTCCGCTTCCGGACGGCACGACACCCCCCGTACGCGAGCGCCGGAGCATCGCGGACCTCCGCACCGCCTTTCTCGCTAACGCCTCCGGCGGGTGAGGCGGAGTGCGGGTTTCTCGACGGCGTAGAAGCTGAGCGTCGCCGCCGCCAGGGTCAGGGCGGTGATGACGGGGAAGGCGGTGAGGAAGCCGCCGGTGAAGGCGGCGTGGCCGGTGGCGCGGTACCAGGTGACGGACACGGCGAGCTGCCAGAGGAAGACGCCGTAGGAGACGCGGCCGAGGAAGCGCATGACGCGGTTGCCGAGGATCCGGCGCACGCCGTCGTCGTCCGGTCCGGCGAGGGCGACCGGGGCGGCGAAGAAGGCCGCGACCAGGCCGTACAGCAGGACGCGCAGCTCCGACGTCCAGGTCGAGTCGAGGGTGACCATGTCGGTGGGGCCGGTGAGCGGGGACGCCGCGACGCAGTAGAGCACGCCGGCGATCGCCCAGCAGGTGCCCCAGGACTGCGCGATCGTGCGGCAGAAACGGACCGGCGCGGCGGCGCCCGTACGGGCCCAGACGGTCACGACGGACAGCGCCATGCCGATCGCGAACCAGGCGAAGTAGCGCGGCACGAACACGCCGAGCTGGACGGACAGGTGCGGCGTGAACATGAAGATCGTGAAGACGAACGAGATCGCCGCGTAGACCGCGATGGCCCGGAGCAGCCGCCGGGCCCGTACGCCGGGGTCCTCGCCGCCGCGGCGGGCGTACCGGCCGAGGACGGTGGCGGTGACGGGCAGCAGCGCGTACCAGGCGGCCTCGACGGTGAGGCTCCACATCTGGCCGAGCCCGGACGGGCCGAGGTACGTGTGCCACCACGGGTGCGGGTCGTACGTGTAGGTGAGGGTCGCCAGCTTCAGCCAGGTCCACGGGTCGCCGGTGTGACCGGTGAGGATCGTGGCCATCACGAAGACGACGACGAGCCAGTACGCGGGCAGGATGCGGACGGCGCGCCGCCACAGGAACCGGCCCGTACGGGGCCTGCGGTGGCCGTCGAGCAGCAGGGCGGCGGCCCACGGGCGGTAGAGGAACAGGCCGGACAGGGTGAAGAACACCGGGACCCCGATTCCGGCCCCGGACAGGAGCCAGGCCGTCGGGTCGTTCCGGAAGGTGTGGCCCGTGTCGGCGGCGACGTGGAAGACGAGGACCGCGAGCGCGGCGACGGCCCGGACGCCGTCCAGGGCGTCCTGGTGGCCGGAGATCCTGGGCAGGCCGGTGGGCGGGTCCGGCGTCCGCTCCTCGGCGCGCGTCGCGGTCATGGCATCTTGCGCAGCACCAGGAGGAGGTTCCAGGTGAGGAACTCCCGGACGCCGGGGACGCGGATGACGGGGGCGGCCCAGCCGGGGAGGTAGCGCGGCGCCGCCGCCTCGACCGTGACGTCCGCGCGGCGGCGGGCCCAGGCGAGGGCGGCGCCGACGGAGACGGGGTGGAGGCTGTGGCCGTACCGGTTCTTGGGCGGCCGGCCGTACGACCGTTCGTACCGCCGGGCGGCCCGGTGCCCGCCGAGGTAGTGCCAGGGCGAGGTCTCGTGGCCGCCCCAGGGCGACAGCCAGTTGGTGAAGGCGAGGAACACGACCCCGCCGGGGCGGACGACCCGGATCATCTCGGCGCCCATCCGCCAGGGGTCGGGCACGTGCTCCAGGACGTTCGAGGAGAAGCACACGTCGACCGAGCCGGTGGCGAGCGGCAGGCTCAGCGCCGTGCCGAGGACGGTGCCGGGCGGGGGCGGGCCGTGGAGGGTGAGCTCTCCGGCGTCGCACTCGACGCCGACGCAGCGGGCGCCCGCGTCCCGCAGCGCGGTGGTGAAGAACCCGGGGCCGCTGCCGACGTCCGCGACCGTCGCGCCGTCCAGGGCGGCGTACCGGCCGAGCTGGGCGACGGTGTCGGCGGCCAGCAGGCGGTAGAAGCCCTCCGGGTCGGACTGCTCGTCGCGGAAGGCGCGTAGCAGGCGCACCGAGCGGGCGAGCGTCGCGCGGTGGGGGACGGGCGGCACGGGGGACCTCCGGGACGGCGAGGCGGTAATCCTACGCCTCGGTAACGTACTCATCACAGCAGCTCAGCCCAAGGGTGCATTGCCCCTTTTGTCCTCTACGATGCGGTGCACGTCGAGCGGGAGGTCAATTGTGCGGCGCAATGTCGGATTGGTCCTGGTCGGAGTCGCGGCGTTCTTCCTCGCCCTCGGCGCGCTCGTGCGGTTCTACGTCGCGGATCAGGTGATCGCCGCCCCGGCGAACTTCTTCCAGCAGTCGACGCTGGAGGCGACCGGCGCCTCGTACCTCGACACCGCCACCCTCAAGATGCGCACGGGCGCGCACCTGCGGGCGGTGAACACCGTCCGCGGCGACGCGCGCGCCGCCACCCACAAGATCGCCGTGTGGGACTCCTTCACCTCCATCGAGGACCCGGCGACGAGGAAGAGCATCGAGATCCAGCAGCAGCGCGCCGCCTTCGACCGCCGGACCGGGACGCTCCACAACACCAAGGGCGCCTCGGTGGGCGGCGACACCGGCGTCCGGCAGTCCGGGATCGGGACGTTCTGGCCGATCGGCGTGAAGAAGCACTCCTACCCGTACTTCGACCTCTCGACGAAGCGGACCTGGCCCGCGGTCTTCGCGGGGGAGGAGCGCGTCCAGAAGATCAAGACCTACCGCTTCGTCCAGCGGATCCCGCCGACCGTCACCGAGTCCGTCAAGGGCGGGCTGCCCGCCGCGCTGCTGAAGGTGAAGAACCCCGAGAAGCTCTCCGGCTATGACAAGAAGACCGGGAACGTCGCCGTCGACCGTGTCTACGACGCGACCGTGACGCTGTGGGTGGACCCGCGCACAGGCGGCCAGGTGAGCCAGGAGCAGCGGGTACGGACCACGCTGCGCACTAGAGACGGCGTAGACCGGCTCGTCGCCGCCGACCTGGACCTGAAGATGACCGATGCGAGCCAGAAGGCCCTCGCCGAGGTGAACAAGGATCAGGCGCTGAAGATCGCGGCGTTCCGGACGGTCGTGCCGATCGGCGGCGCCGTCCTCGGCCTCGTCCTGCTCGTCGTCGGGCTCGTGCTGGCGATCCCCGGCCGCCAGACCATCATTCCGCTGCCGGAGTCCGCCGAGGGCGCCGCGGGCACGACGAAGGCGGACGGCCCGAGCCGGGCCGTCCGCCCCCGATCCGGGAACTGAACTCAGCCGTCGATGCGGTGCTGCGTCCAGAAGGACGTCAGGTCGGTCGAGGTCGCGGCCTGGGCCGCCGCCTTGAACTCCGCCGTCGTCGACACGCCGTACCAGTGCGACTGCGCGTAGGTGCGCAGCAGGTTCGTCATCGCCGTCGTTCCGATCAGCCGGCGCAGGTCGTGGAGCGCGCACTTGCCGTAGCCGTACACGACCGTGCTGTACCGGCTGGAGTGCGCGTCCCAGTACGCCATCGAGTTGGTGATCTTCTCGGCGGACGACGCCCAGGAGACGTTGCTCCAGCAGCCCGAGCCGCTCAGGCCCTGGTACAGGTCCGTGGAGTAGTCGGCGAACGCCTCGTCCAGCCACGGGCTGGTGTACTCGTCGTCGCCGACGATGCCGTACCACCACTGGTGCGCCAGCTCGTGCGCGAGCGCCGTGGAGCTGACCAGGTCCAGGACGAAGCCGGGGTACTCCATGCCGCCGAACCAGTACCCGTTGTCCAGGACGACGTCGACCTCGCCGTACGGGAAGGCGCCGAACCGCCCGCTGTGCGCGTCGACCGCCGACTTCGCCGTGCTCAGCATCGAGTTCGCCGAGCTCGAGCCGATCGAGCTCACCCGGTAGACGTTGATCTTCACGCCGTTCGGCGAGGTGCCGGACACGAGGCTGAACGGCCCGGCCGCCCAGGCGAAGTCGCGGACCTTCGCCGCGGTCGCCGTCGTGACGGTACGGCCGGAGGAGCCGGGCGTGTCCACCGACGTGCCGGTCGCCGGGACACTGATCGAACTCGGGTGATCCAGTGTGACCTTGAAATCACCGGCGAGGGTGTAGAACGACTCGCCGTTGTTCGTGTACGGGTCCAGGTGCCAGCCCGACCCGTCGCGTACGGCCAGGACCGGCAGGGCGTTGCCGAGGAAGTTGTACGACCCGTCGCGGCCGAACCGGTCGATGCCGCTCGGGACGACGATGCTCAGGTCGAACCCGATCGAGCCGCTCTGCCCCTGGTTCAGCGCGCTCGGGAGGGTCACCTTCAGCGCCGTGCAGCCGACCTCGAGGGAGCCGGCGGTGCCGCCGGTCACGTTCGAGACCGTGATGGGCGTCGACGGGCAGCTGCCGTGGTAGTTGTCCCACAGCCGCAGGTACACCTCGGTGAGCGGGGTGGCCGAGGCGTTCGTGAAGCTCACGCTCTCGTGCCCGGTCCAGGTGGAGCCGCTGGAGTTGCTGGTCAGGCTGACCGTGTACGACGGCGTCGCCGGCGTCCGTACGGAGTCCGCGAGGGCGGCGGACGGGGCGGACGGGGCGGTCGGGGACGCGGCGTGGGCCGCGCCGAGCGGGGTCAGCGCGGTCGCCGCCGAGGCGACCAGCGCGAGCAAGGCCTTCTTCAAGGAGAACTCCTGGTGATGGAGAGGGCCCCGCGCGCCGTACGCGCGGGGCCCCGATGGATCACGGTCAGGATGCGTTGATGGCGACGTCGTCGATCGTGAAGCTCGTCTGCAGGCCCGAGTCCTCGGTGCCGCTGAACGATAGCGTCACGGTCTGGCCCGCGTAGGACGACACGTCGAAGGTCTTCTGCGTGTATCCGGACGCGGCGTCGACGTTGCTGTAGGTGGCCAGCGTCGTGCTGCCGACCTTGACCGTCAGCTTGTCGTAGACGGTGCTGCCGGTCTCGCTCGTGTCGATGTGCAGCCAGAAGCTGAGCGAGGCCGTGCAGCCGGACGGGATCGTCACCGACTGGGTGGCGCTGTCGGTGTGGGTGGTGCCGTACCCGTCGAGGTAGGCGAAGTAGCTGCCCGAGTGCGGGCTCTCACCGC
The DNA here is from genome assembly GCF_024055725.1 of Actinoallomurus spadix. Lineage (GTDB taxonomy): Bacteria > Actinomycetota > Actinomycetes > Streptosporangiales > Streptosporangiaceae > Actinoallomurus > Actinoallomurus spadix. Next base: position 36,245 of record NZ_JAMXMX010000018.1, read on the forward strand.
TGCCGCTGGTGGACACGACGCCGGAGGTGGTCGTCCACGGTGAGGTGCCGCTCTCGAACCCGCCGTTGCTCACCTTGTTGCCGGACGAGGAGCACCCGCCGCCGACCGGGTTCACCGTCCACGTGAACGTCGTGGTGCCGGTCGCCCCGGAGGTGTTCTTCGCCGTCACGGTGACCGAGGAGGTCCCGGCCGTCGTGGGCGTCCCGGAGATCAGGCCGGAGGAGGAGTTGATCGACAGCCCGGCGGGCAGGCCCGTCGCGCTGTAGGTCAGCGTCTGCCCGGCCGGGTCGGTGGCCTTGATCTGCAGGCTCGCCGCCGTGCCGACCGTGCTCGTCTGGTTGCCGGGGTTGGTCACCGACGGGCCGCCGGGCTGGCCGGAGCAGGTGCCGGGGACCGGGTCGGAGCCGGTGACGCTGACCGCCGCCCAGGCGGCGTCCACGGTGTTGTACTCGGTGCAGTGCGCGCCGTACAGGTCGGCGGCGGCCTTCAGCGAGTCGGTCCGCGCCCGTGAGTAGTTCTCACTGCTGCTGGCGTACGACGCGAGCGCCTTGTACCAGATCTTGCCGGCCTTGTCGTTGCCGATGCCGGTGACCGTGGAGTTGTTGCACGTCGGGCTGTTGCCGTACCCGTGGTTGCCGCTGCCGACGGCCAGCAGGAAGAACCAGTGGGCCAGTGGGCCGAGCGAGTAGTGCGGGTCCAGCGAGCCGTTGCCGCTCGTGTAGCAGTTCGGCGAGGTGCCGTCGAGCGAGGGCTGGTACATGTACCGCAACGGCTTGTTGGTGCCGTCGATGTTGATCAGCTCGCCCATCGTGTAGTCGGGCGTGTCCTTGGCGTTGTTCGCGTAGAACTCCACCATGGTGCCGAAGATGTCGCTGGTGCCCTCGTTCATGCCGCCGGTCTCGCCGTTCTCACCCCAGCCGGTGAGCGCGCCGCTGACGCCGTGGCTCATCTCGTGGCCGGCGACGTCGATCTCGACGAGGGGTCGGGAGTTCCCGGACCCGTCGCCGTACGTCATCTGGGAGCCGTCCCAGAACGCGTTGACGTAGGCGTTGCCGTAGTGCGTACGGGACGGCACGCCGCGGCCGTCGCCGAAGATGCCGTTGCGGCCCTGGACGTTCTTGAAGTAGTCGAACGTCTTCGCCGCGCCGTAGTGCGCGTCGACGCCGGCCGACGCCGCGTCGCTGTTCGTCCCGTTGCCGAACGTCCCGGTCGAGTTGCTGAACGTCGTCCCGGTGCCGCTCGTCGCGTGGTTCAGGTTGGTGGTGTACCCGTTGCCGTGCGACGGGTCCTTCATCGACCAGGTGCTGCCGGACTGCGTCAGGTCGATCGACACCGTGCCGCTGTAGATCGAGTTGCCGGTGCCCGCGGTGAGGGCACTGACACCCCCGCCCGGCGCGGCCTTGGCGCGGGCTTCGGCGGCGCGCTGCTGCGCCGGCGACAGGAACGTGTCGATCTCGTCCCGCGTGGTCACGACCTTGCCCTTGGTCGTGTCGACCAGGACGTGCAGGACGCTCGGCGTACGGTCGGCGCGCACGCCGCGTACGACGGTCTCCCACACCAGCTGGGAGGACCGGCCGGTGGCCCACACGGCCAGGTGCGGCGTGCCGACCGAGGACACCGTGCCGGCCAGCTGCGCGCGCGAGGTGCGGGCCGCGTCGGCGGCGGCGACGTGCGGCGTCGTGGACACGGCCGCGGCGGGGGTGGCCGTGTTCAGCGCGCGGTACGCGCCACCGGGCTTGAGGTGGACGATGAGGTCGCCGCCGTAGACCGGCAGGCCGTGGAACGTCCGGTCGAACCGCACGTCGGCCGCGCCGTTCTCGGCGACCACGACCGTACGCGGCGTGAAGGCGTCACCCGACTTCACGTGCCCGGCGCTCTTGTGCGCCGCGAGGGCCTTGCGGGCGTCGGCGACGACCTTGTCGCGGGTGGAGGGGGACGGGTCGACCGTGAAGTCGTTCGGCGTGAACCCCGAACGCCCCGCCGGCTGCGGTTGGGCGGGGGCCTTCGCGGGAACCTGGGACGGGGCGGCGGTGACGGCCGGAGCCGTCAGCAGTCCGCCTGCGACGGCGATGACGGCCGTGGCCGACACCGTCGCGATGCGTCGTTTGGACATGAGCGGAGAAATCCTTTCGCCAAGGGGGTGGGCCCGCGTCATCGCGGGCAGGCGGAAGGTGCAGGGTCTCGGCCCACCGGGGTGCGGAGGACCTTGTGGCAGAGTGTCCGATTCCGAGAAGAAGGTGAGAAGACTCTTCACGCAGCCGTAGGGAAATCCCTACGCCGGCCGGTCCGCCGCGCGCGGGCTCGTGACCGCCCGGGTGAGGCCGACGCGGGACCGCACCCCGAGCTTGCGGTACGACCTGGTCAGAGCCGCCTCGACCGTCTTGATGCTCACGAACAGCCGGGCGGCGATCTCCCGGTTCGTGGCGCCCTCGGCGACCAGCGCGGCCACCCGGCGTTCCATGCCGGACAGCGCGCGCAGCGGGTCGTCGTCCCCGGCCGCCGCCGGAACGCCCAGGTCGAGCCGGTCCAGCTCGGCGGTCACCGCCGCGATCCACGGCGCGGCCTTGGCGCGCAGCAGCACCCGGCGGGCCCCGTGCAGCGCCTCCCGCGCCGCCGGAACGTCTCCCGCCCGCAGGTGCAGGCGGCCGAGTTCGAGCCGGGCCCGCCCCTCGTCGACCGGGTAGGGGAGGGCCGCCTGGGCCCGTACGGCGCGCTCCATCGCGGGTACGGCCTCCTCCAGGTCACCGCGCGCGGCGAGGACCAGGGCGGCGGCCCGGTCCAGGGCGGCCAGCACGCTCGGCCGGCCCAGCCGGACGGCCTGCCGCCGCGTCTCCTCGATCAGCGCGTCCGCCTCCGCGACCTCCCCGACCGCCGCGAGCGCCTCGGCGAGGTCGGCGTGCCAGCGCCGCAGGCCGGGTTCGGCCAGACCCTGCGCCGCCTCCATGGCGCGGACCCGGCGAAGGGCCTCGACCGCCCCGGCCGGATCGCCGCGCACCAGCCGGATGTGTCCCAGCGCGTGCAGCGTCGTCGGCAGGAACAGCAGGTCCCCGTCGTCCTCGCTGTGCCCGACGCCGCGTTCGGCGGCGGCCAGCCCGCGGTCGAGCGAACCGCCCGCGGCCTCGGCGGACGCGACCACGCACCAGGCGGGCCCCTGGCTCAGCTCGCTGTCCTGGGCCAGCCGCAGGCACTGGTAGGCCAGGTCGAGGGCCCGGTCACAGCGGCCGCGCGCGGTCTCCACCTGCGCGGACCCGTACAGGCACATGAACAGGCTCTCCACGGCGCCGCGCTGGCGCACCGCGTAGGTCAGCGCGCGCAGCTCCGCGCGCGCCTCCTCCAGCCGGTCGTGCAGCAGGTGGTGCTTGTGGCGCAGGTACACCGGGCCGTTGTGGCCGAGCCGGATCGCCGGATCCTGCGGCCCGGCCAGCGCCCGCGCCATGGTCCGCTCCGCCTCCGGCGACCCGATGTGGAACTCCGCGAGCGCCTGCTTGGTCAGGGCCAGCAGCTCCGTGCTACGGTCGCCCGCCTCCGCCGCGAGCCGTGCCGCCGTCGCCGCCTCCGCGCGGGCCTGCGACGCGGAGCCCTTGACCAGCCAGGCCCGCCAGGCCAGGCGGTAGTGCAGCGGGGCGAGCAGCGCCGGGTCGTCCCGCGCGTCGGCCAGCGCGCGCGGGAACACCTCGTCGAGTTCGGCGAGGGCCTGCCCGCACGAGTCCAGCAGCACGATCCATGCCCGTACCCGCTCGGCGGGCAGTACGGCCGACGCCAGGACGTTCTCGGCGATGCCGCGCGCCATGGCGAACTCACCCGCGGCCAGCGCGTCCTCGGCGGCGGTGAGCCGCAACCCCGGCTCCGCCTCCGGCTTGGTGGTGCGCTCGGCGGCCAGGACGCCCAGCCGCGCGGCGGCGGCGCGGGCCCCGCGCCGGCGGGCGGCGGTGGCGGCCTCGGCGAGGGTCTCGGCGACCTGGGCGTCACGGCCCGGCGCGACCACCGCGAGATGGTGCGCGCGTTCGACCGGGTCGGTGACCGCGTCGGCGAGGGCCCTGTGGGCGGCGAGCCGGTCCCGCTCGGCCGACTCGGCGTACAGCACCGCGGACAGCAACGGATGTGTGAAGCGGATGACGTCCCCTGGCGCGACGATCCCGGCGTGCCGCGCCTCGGCGATGTCCGCGGCGGCCTCCGGCCGGCCCGCGGCGCGCAACAGGGCCAGCGTCGGCCGCGCCGCCGCGCAGGCGACCAGCAGCGTCCGCCGCGCGCCGGAGGACAGCGCGAGCAGGCGGCCCATCATCAGCGTGCGCAGCCCGTCGGGCACCGGCAGCGGCGCCGCCGGATCGAGCGGCTCGCGGTGGTCGGCGAGCGCCCGGCCCAGTTCGAGGGCGAAGAACGGGTTGCCGTCGCTGGCCCGGTGCACCTTGGCCAGGACCGGACGCGGCAGCCGCAGGTCGGCGAGCAGCCCGCCGATCTCCGCGGTCGTCATCGCGGGCACGGGCAGCGTCAGCACGGGCGGCGGGCAGAGCCCCGGCGGATCCTGCGGGTCGCCCGGACCGGCGCGCAGGCCGACCAGGGCGCGCAGGGGGAGTCCGTCGGCGCGCCGGGCGATGAACGCCAGCAACTCCGCGCTCGGCGCGTCCAGCCACTGCGCGTCGTCGACGACGAGCAGCACCGGCCCGGCGGCGCAGAGCGTACGGAAGGCCGCCAGCACGGCGACGCGCAGGCCGAGGACGTCGCGCTCGCCGACCGGGTCGTCGCGGCGCAGCAGCGCCGCCTCCAGGACGGCCCGCTGGTGCTTCGGGAGGGTCTCCAGCAGCTCGTCGCCGGTCTCGGCCAGCAGGTCGATGAGACCGAGGAACGGCAGGTGCCGTTCGGTCGCCGACAGGGAGCAGCGCAGCACCTGGTGCCCGGTGAACTCCTCCGCCAGGGTCGCCAGCAGTGTGGACTTGCCGATGCCGGCGGGCCCGGTCAGTACGACGCTGCCGCCCACGGCGAGATGGTCGCGGGCACGGGCGAGAAGGGGCGCGCGGTCCACCGGCGCGGGCGGCGGCGGTCTCTCGATCCGCGCCTGCCCCAGGGCAGGCGACGACGGTCCCCTGACCCGCGGCCGCGTTGCCGCCGGCCGGGCGGCCGTTCCATTGGCTGATCCGAACGGATCGGTCATCCGCGCTGGCCCTCCGGGGTGCGCTCCTGGTGCAGGAGCCCCGAGCGGGCAAGCTAACAATCGGTCATACGGCCGTCAACACCTCTGGTCGGGATGTTCTCCGCATTCGTCTGTTACATGTTTCAGTGTGCGGAGCGGCACACCGGCCCGGGCTTCCAATGGAATAGAACTAGAACCTGTTGCAGTTGGCGGTCCTGGCACCTATGGTCGGGACTGTGCGGACACGGGTAACGGAACTCTTCGGCATCGAATATCCGATCTTCGCCTTCAGCCACTGCCGTGACGTCGTCGCCGCGGTCAGCCGCGCGGGAGGCATGGGCGTCCTCGGCGCCCTCTACTTCACCCCCGAGCAGCTGGAGACCGAGCTGGCGTGGATCGACGACCACGTCGGCGGCAGGCCGTACGGCGTCGACGTCGTCATGCCCGCCAAGTACGAGGGCGCGGACCTCGGCGACGCCGGCGAACTGCTCACCAGGCTCCAGGGCATGATCCCCGAAGGCCACCGGCGATTCGTCAACGACCTGCTCGAACGCCACGGCATCGACCCGCTCACCGAGGAGGGCGCCGGTCACTACCTCCTCGGCTGGACCGACGCCACCGCCCGCCCCCAGGTCGAGGTGGCGCTCAAGCACCCGATCGCCCTCCTGGCCAACGCGCTCGGGCCGCCCCCCGCGGACGTCGTCGAGCAGGCCCACCGCCACGGCGTGAAGGTCGCCGGCCTGGCCAGCAACGCCCGCCACGCCCGCAAGCAGGTCGAGGTCGGCGTCGACATCATCGTCGCGCAGGGCACCGAGGCCGGCGGCCACACCGGCGACGTCGCGACGATGGTCCTCATCCCCGAGGTCGTCGACGCCGTCGGCCCCGGCACCATCGTGCTCGCCGCCGGCGGCATCGGCCGCGGCCGTCAGATCGCCGCCGGCCTCGCGCTCGGCGCCGAGGGCGTCTGGACCGGCTCGATCTGGCTCACCGTCGAGGAGGCCGACACCCCCGAGGCGTCCCGCGACCGGCTCCTCGCCGCGACGTCCCGCGACACCGTGCGGTCCCGCTCCTGGACCGGCAAGCCCGCGCGGATGCTCAAGACCGCCTGGACCGACGCCTGGGAGTCCCCGGAGTCGCCCGGCACACTCCCGATGCCGATGCAGTTCATGCTCATCTCCGACGCCCTCCGCCGGATCAACCGCGCCGGCGCGGGCGAGCTGACCACCTTCCCGGTCGGCCAGATCGTCGGCTCGATGAACCAGGTCAGGCCCGCCGCCCAGGTCATCTACGACCTCATCGAGGAGTACGTCGAGACGATGGAACGCCTGAACACCCTCACCGACCCCTGATCCCGGCTCAGGCGGGCTCGACGGCGTCGATCTCGGCGAGGATCGCCCGCTTGCGCCCCTCGCTCAGGAAGGACGCGCGGACGCCGTTACGGGCCAGGTCCGCGAGCTCCTTGCGGCCGAGCCCCAGGTCCCGCGCCGCGACGCGGTACTCATTGGTCAGCGTCGTGCCGAACATCGGCGGGTCGTCGCTGTTCAGCGTCACGTACAGGCCCTCGGCCAGCATGCGGGGGAGCGGATGCGCGGCGATGTCCGGCACCTGCTTGGTGCAGACGTTCGAGGTCGGGCACACCTCCAGCGGCAGCCGCGTCTCCCGCAGGTACGCCACCAGCTCCGGGTCGTCGAGGCAGCTGATCCCGTGCCCGATCCGCTCGGCCTTCAGCTCCCGGATCGCCTCCCAGATCGTCTCCGGACCGGTCATCTCCCCGGCATGCGGCACGCTGTGCAGCCCGGCCGCGACCGCCGTTCGGAACGCGTCCCGGATCGACTGCTGGTGCGAGAGCCGATCCTGCTCGACCCCGCCGATGCCGAAGCCGACGAGCCTCTCCGGCGGGTGGTTCAGCGCGTGGTCGAGGGTCCCGCGGTCCGCGTCCTCCCCGAATTCGCCGGGGATGTCGAAGACGTAGGCCACCTCGATCCGGTCCGCCACCTCCCGGGCCGCGAGGTCCAGCGCCTCGGTCACGGCCGGCATCGTCATCCCCACCGACACGTGGGAGTACGGCGTGACGGTCAGCTCGACGTACCGGACGTTCTGCGCGGCCAGGTCCCGGGCCACCCCGGTGACCAGCGTCGCGACGTCCTCCGGCTCCCGGACGAGGCCGTTGACCGCGAAGTAGACCTCGGCGAAGTGTGGGAAGTCGCGGAACTCGAAGAACTCCCGCAGCGCCGCCTCGCTCGTCGGCACGTTGTGGCCGGAGTGCCGGCGGGCCAGCTCCAGCACGGTGGGTACGGAGGCCGAACCGACCAGATGAACGTGAAGTTCGGCCTTGGGCAGCGCGTCGATGAAGTCGTCGGTAACGGTCATGGCGGCGAAGCTAACAGCGCCGGATCGCCCCGAGCCAGAGAAATCCGCCGAACCTGACGCGGATTGGTCAAGTTTCGCGCGTCACCAGCGCAGCAGCCAGGCGAGGACGCGGCCCGCGACGAGGTAGACACCGGCGGCGAACAGCCAGTTCTCCGTCAACTGCTTGCGCGCGTCGTCGTTGCGGAACACGTCGTCGAACGGGGACGCCAGCCAGGTGCCGGCCCGCATCACGCCGTGCACCACGTTGTTGGCCTGGTTGGCGCCGCCCCAGGTGAGCGCGATGCCGAACAGCAGGACGAGTGTGATGGTCCAGGCGGCCAGCCACACGAACGCGCTGAGCCCGTCGTGCCGCTGGAACCGCCGGACACGCGTGGTGTCCCATCGCCGGGTCCGGGCGCCGCTCACCGCCCCGGCCGGGGCCGTCGTCTCCGCCGCCGATTCACGCCGGCGCCGCCATATCTGCGTGGCCATCTGTTCCTCCTCAGAGGCCCGTCTTTTGACGGAGTTGTCCCTCAGAGAAAAGCCACTAAACGGTCACTTCCCGTAATCGCCTGCGGCGCTCAGCGCCACCTGGCATGGTGAGCAGCCGAAATCGAAGGTCAGTTCGCCCTCGACCTGCGGAAGGAGAGAGGCGCTTCGCGCGGAGGAGGGCGCGTTGTCCTGGTCCGCTTTCGTCGACGAGTCCGAGTCCAACCGCAAACTCGACCCCGACGTCTACATCCTCGCCGCGTCGATCATTTCCGCCGACTCGTGCGAGGCGGTGCGAGACGCCGTCCGCCGATTTAGGCTACCTGGCCAGCGAAAGGTGCACTGGCGTGACGAGTCGGAAAAGCGGCGACGATGGCTGGCTGAGGCGGTCGCCTCTCTCGATGCGTTGCACCTCGTCGTAGTGAGGCGGGGCTACGTCGGCGAGCCCTCGGAACGCCGCAGGCGTAAGACCAGGGAGCGGCTGCTGTTCGAGTTGTCCGCAATGGGCGTGCACGGAATGTTGATGGAAGGCAGGGAGGCTAAGCAGAACCGCCATGATCTGTCGCTTGTCAGAGCGCTGCGCGCGCGCAAGGAAGTACCCTCGGGCTTTCGGGTCGACCACGCCTTCGGCTCGGAAGAGCCTCTTCTCTGGCTACCGGATGTCGTCGCCGGCTCGGTAGTGGCTGCGCGATGCGGCGATCCGTGCCACCTTGCCTCACTCATGCCGCTCGTGACCATCTGCATGATCGAAGCTTAGAAAGACGCAAGCCCGGGACCCCGTCGTCCGGCGGGAACTTCCCGGGCCCACTTCCTACCGCTTCGCAAAGCGGCGGCCTTGTCGCTTAGTGTGCCTCGCTCACTGCGAAGCGTCAACCAGATGGGAGAACTCACACCTCCCGCCGGGCGGATCGGGATCACTGTGACGCCGGTGACGACGTCACAGATCCGGCGAACCGGTCGCCGTTCGTCGACATCGACGGCAACGAGACGACGGTGGCGGCAACCTGGCCGTGGCGGTCGAGGCTCTCATTCGCCGGTGAAGACGGCGGGGCGCTTCTCCTTGAAGGCGCGGGCGCCCTCCTTGGCGTCGGCGGAGCCGATGACCGGCCAGCCGAGCTCGTCGGAGATCTTCAGTGCGTCGGCCTCGGGCAGGCCCTCGGTCCTGCGGCAGGTCTCCAGGATCGCCTGGACGGCGAGGGGGCCGCAGGCGGCGATCTGGTCGGCGATCTCGCGGGCGGTCGCGAGCGCCCGGCCGTCCGGGACGATCCGGTTGATCAGGCCCATCCGCAGCGCCTCCTCCGGAGTGACGGACCGGCCGGTGAGCAGGATGTCCATCGCGAAGGCGTACGGAATCTGGCGGGGGAGCCGGATCGCGCTGCCGCCCATGGGGAACAGGCCGCGTCTCGCCTCGTACAGCCCGAGGGTCGCGCCCTCCGCGACGACGCGGAGGTCGGTGCCGACCAGCAGCTCGGTCCCGCCGGCCACCGCGTACCCCTCGATCGCGCTGATCAGCGGTTTCTTCGGCCGGCAGGCGCGCAGGAGGCCCTTCCAGTGGAAGTCCTGGATCTCGGCCGCCCGCCGCCGTACCCGCTCGTTATCCGACGGCCGGCCCATGGCCTTCAGGTCGGCGCCCGCGCAGAACTGCCCGTCGGCCCCCGTGAGGATGGCGACCCGCACCTCCGGGGTATCGGAGACGTAGGCCCACGCGTCGGCCATGCCGACGAGCATGTCGGTGCTGAGGGCGTTGCGGGCCTCGGGCCGGTTCATGGTGACGATGACGACGTGGCCGTCCCGCTCGACCGTGCAGTGCGGGGTGCTGATGGGCAGGCGTTCCGCCATGGCCGTCCTCCCTGCTCGCGGCCGCGCACGCTGTCACGCGACGCCGAAACAAGAACGGATTCTAGTAATGTTCATCGCATCCGAACAGGGGTTGTCGACCAAAACGAGAACGTGATCTACTGCGAGCGGAACCTCCGTACGACCGATGCCGAGACGTACAGGGAGTAGTCCATGGGCTCGTTGGGCTTTTGGCGGCTGGCGGAGCAGAACCCCGACTGGGTCGCGGCCGTGGACCCGGACGGGACGGAGTACCGCGCGGCGGACCTGCTCGTCCGCTGCAACCGGGTCGTCCACGGGCTGCGCGACCTCGGGCTCGAGCCGGGCGACGGCATCTGCGGGCTCGTGCCCAACGGCGTCGACGGCCTCGTCCTCTACCTCGCAGCGTTGCAGGCGGGCTGGTACTACACGCCGATCAACTGGCACCTGACCGGCCCGGAGATCGGTTACATCGTCGCGGACAGCGAGGCCAAGGCGTTCTTCGTGCACGAGCGGTACGCCGCGGAGGGCGCCCGGGGCGCGGAGGAGGCGGGGCTCGATCCGCGGCGGCGGTTTTCGCTCGTGCCGGAGACGCGGAATGGGCGCCGTGGCGAGGTGCCGGGATTCCGGGACTTCGGCGAGCTGGTCGCCGGGCGGCCGGACACGCTCCCGCCGGACCGTACGAACGGCGCGACCATGCACTACACGTCGGGGACCACGGGCCGGCCCAAGGGGGTCCGCCGTCCGCTGGCCGGGATCGACCCGGACGACAGCGCGGAGCTGATGACGTTCCTGCTGACGTTCTTCGGCTTCACGCCGGGCCCGCCGAACGCGCACCTCGTCACCTCGCCGAACTACCACACGGCGGTCACGCAGTTCGGCGGGTCGGCGCTGCACATGGGGCACACGCTCGTCTACATGGACAAGTGGGACGCAGAGGAGGCGCTGCGCCTCATCGAGCGGTACCGGATCACGAACACGCACATGGTGCCGACCCACTTCAAGCGCCTGCTGTCGCTGCCCGAGGAGGTGCGCAAGCGGTACGACGTCTCGTCGATGCGGTGGGCGATCCACGCCGCGGCGCCCTGCCCGGTGCCGCTCAAACGGGCGATGCTCGACTGGTGGGGCGACTGCGTCTGGGAGTACTACGCGGCCACCGAGGGCGGCGGCACGATCGCGAGCCCCCAGGAGTGGCGCGAGCACCCCGGCACCGTCGGCCGGGCCTGGCCGATCAGTGAGCTGCTGATCGTCGACGACGACGGCAACGAGGTCCCCCCGGGCACCCCCGGCACCATCTACATGAAGATGGCGAGCACCTCGTTCGAGTACAAGGGCGATCCGGCGAAGACGCGGGCGAACCGGCTCGACGACTACTTCACCGTCGGCGACGTCGGTCATCTCACCGAGGACGGGTTCCTGTTCCTGTCCGACCGCAAGGCCGACCTGATCATCTCGGGTGGGGCGAACATCTACCCCGCCGAGATCGAGAACGAGATCATCGTCCATCCCAAGGTCGCCGACGTCGCCGTCTTCGGTGTCCCGGACGATGAGTGGGGCGAGCAGATCAAGGCCGTCGTCGAGCCCGCGGAGGGCGTGCCGCCGGGGCCGGAGCTGGCCGAGGAGATCCTCGCCTCCCTGGACGGGCGGCTCGCCCGGATGAAGTGGCCGCGCTCGTTCGACTTCATCGAGCGAATGCCCCGCGAACCCAACGGCAAGCTCCTCAAACGCAAACTGCGGGACCCATATTGGAAGGACCGCCAGAATGCCATCTGAGCCATCCGACCGCTCGGAACCGCTCGTCGCCGAGCACGTCCTGGAGTTTCCCGGCGGGTACACGCGGTCGGTCGGGCCGGTGATCGGGCGGTTCCTGACCGAGTTGCGCGACGGCCGCCTCGTCGGGGTCCGTACGGCCTCCGGCGGGGTGCTGTTCCCACCGGCCGAGTACGACGCCGACGGCGAGGCGGTCACGGACGAGTACGTCGAGGTCGGGCCCGGTGGCACGGTCACGTCCTGGTCGTGGGTGTCCCGGCCGCGCGCGACCCATCCCCTCGACCGGCCGTTCGCCTGGGCACTGATCCGGCCCGACGGTGCCGACACGGCCCTCCTGCACGCCCTCGACGTGGGGACGTTCGAACCGGGCGCCGACCCGCCGAGGTCCCTGCGCACCGGCATGCGCGTACGGCCGAGCTTCCGGGCGGAGCGGACCGGCTCGATCCGGGACATCGCGTGCTTCCGGCCCGACGTCACGATGATCACCGCGCCGAGCCGGGCGGAGTACCGCCTGAACGCGGGCCGGGCGCTGACCAGGTTCCTCGACGGAGTGTCGGAGGGCCGCCTCCTCGGCCACCGCTGCGACGTCTGCGGCAAGGTGTACGTGCCGATGCGGGGGCTGTGCCCGGTCGACGGCGTGCCCACGACCGAAGAGGTGGAGGTCGCCGACACCGGCACGGTCACGACGTTCGCGGTGAACAACATCCCGGACCCGCGCGCCCCGCAGGTGCCGTTCGTCTCGGCGTACATCCTGCTCGACGGCTCCGACATCTCCCTGCTCGCGCTCGTCGCCGGCATCGACGCCGACCGGGTGCGGATGGGCATGCGCGTGAAGGCCGCCTGGAAGCCGCGCGAGGAGTGGGGCCGGACCATGGAGAACATCCGGTGGTTCGAACCCACCGGCGAGCCCGACGTCCCCTTCGACGCCATCAAGGAGTATCTGTGAGCAGGGACGTCGCGGTCGTCGCGTTCGCGCAGACGAAGCACACCGGCGAGGACGCCGGGCTGACCGAGGTCGAGCTGCTCGCCCCGGTCATCACCGAGATCAAGCAGGCGACCGGGCTGAACCGCTTCGGGTTCACCTGCTCCGGGTCGCTGGACTACCTCGCCGGGGCGCCGTTCTCGTTCGTGTCCGCGCTGGACACGGTCGGGGCCTGGCCGCCGATCTCCGAGAGCCACGTCGAGATGGACGGCGCGTGGGCGCTGTACGAGGCGTGGGCCCGGCTGCGGCACGGCGACGTCGACACCGCGCTGGTGTACGGCTTCGGCAAGTCCACCCAGGGGTCGCTGCGGGAGCTCATGACGCTGCAGCTCGACCCGTACTACCTCGCGCCGCTCGGCCCCGACCAGGTGTCGCTCGCCGCCCTGCAGGCCCGCGCGTTCCTCGACGCCGGGCACAAGGAGGACGACCTGCGCGCCGTGGCCGCCCGGTCCCGCGCGGCCGGGCGCGCCAACCCGTACGCCCTCGATCTGCCCGACCCTGCGGATGAGGGCTACGAGGTCGCGCCGCTCCGCCCGCATGACTGCGCGCCGATCACCGACGGCGCGGCGGCGGTCGTGCTGGCCGCCGGCGACCGCGCCCGGGAGCTGAGCGAGCGCCCGGCCTGGATCCGCGGCATCGACCACCGCATCGAGGCGCACTCCCTCGGCGCCCGCGACCTGAGCCGGTCGGAGTCGGCGGCGCTGGCGGCCGAGCGGGCGGGCGCGCGGGACGTCGAGGTGGCCGAGCTGCACGCGCAGTTCAGCCACGAGGAGCTCATGTTGCGGGAGGCGATCGGGTTGGCCGACGGCGTCCGCGTCAACCCCTCCGGCGGGCCGCTGGCCGCCAACCCGGTCATGGCCACCGGCCTGATCCGCATCGGCGAGGCCGCGTCGTGGATCCACCGCGGCGAGGCCCGCCGCACGCTCGGGCACGCGGCGTCCGGGCCGTGCCTGCAGCACAACCTCGTCTGCGTCCTGGAGGCCTGAGTCATGGGAGAGCCCTGCGCGGTCATCGGGGTCGGCCAGACCGAGTACCGCACCAAACGCACCGACGTGTCCATCGCCGGTCTCGTACGCGAGGCGGCGCTGCGCGCCCTCGAGGACGCCGGGCTGACGTTCAAGGACATCGACGCGGTCGTCATCGGCAAGGCGCCCGACCTGTTCGAGGGCGTCATGATGCCCGAGGCGTATCTCGCGGACGCGCTCGGCGCGCGCGGCAAGCCGATGATCCGCGTGCACACCGCCGGGTCGGTCGGCGGGTCCACCGCCCTCGTCGCGGCGAGCCTCGTACAGGCCGGCGTGCACGATCGCGTCCTCGTCGTCGCCTGGGAGAAACAGTCCGAGTCGAACGCCACCTGGGCGCTGTCCACGCACCCGCCGCTGTCCCCGACCATCGTCGTCGGCGCGGGGGGCTACTTCGCCCCGCACATCCGCGCGTACATGCGGCGGACCGGCGCGCCCGACCACATCGGCACCCTCGTCGCGGTCAAGGACCGGCAGAACGCCCTGAAGAACCCCTACGCCCACCTGCGCATCCCCGGCATCTCCCGCGAGATGGTCGAGTCGACGCCGATGCTGTGGGAGCCGATCCGCTACCTGGAGACCTGCCCGTCCAGCGACGGAGCGGCCGCCATGGTGCTCGCCTCCGAGAGCGCCGCCCGGCGGGCCCCGAACCCGCCCGCCTGGGTGCACGGCACCGCCATGCGCTCCGAGCCGATCTTCTTCGCGGGCCGCGACACCGTGAGCCCGCAGGCCGGCAAGGACTGCGCCGCCGACGTGTACCGGCAGGCGGGCATCACCGACCCGCGCCGCGAACTCGACTGCGCCGAGGTGTACGTCCCGTTCTCCTGGTACGAGCCGATGTGGCTGGAGAACCTCGGGTTCTGCGGTGAGGGCGAGGGGTGGAAGCTCACCGAGAGCGGCGCGACCGGCCTCGACGGCGACATCCCCTGGAACGCCTCGGGCGGTGTCCTGTCGTCCAACCCGATCGGCGCGTCCGGGCTCATCCGCTTCGCCGAGGCGGCCCTGCAGGTCCGCGGGCTGGCCGGCGAGCACCAGGTCGAGGGCGCGCGCCGGGCCCTCGGCCACGCGTACGGCGGCGGCGCGCAGTTCTACGCGATGTGGGTCGTCGGCTCCGACCGGCCCTGACACCCGGACCGGCCCCCAGGGAGGCCCGTGATGGAGTTCAACCACGCCGACCTGTTCGAAGGACTCGCGGACGCGATCGGTGAGCGCACCGCCGTGGTCGTCTTCGACTCGGCCGGTGGCACCGAACGCCGGACGTACGCCGAGCTGAACGACGAGGCGGACCGGCTCGCGCACCACCTTCGGGAGGCGGGCGTCGAGCCCGGCGGCCACGTCGGGATCCAGCTGTACAACGGCGTCGAGTACGTGACGGCGCTGCTCGCCGCGCTGAAGATCCGCGCCGTGCCGGTCAACGTCAACTACCGGTACGTCGAGGCGGAGCTGGCCTACCTCTACGCCGACGCCGACCTGGTGGCGCTGGTGTACGACGCGGAGTTCGAGGACCGCGTCGAGGCCGCGGCCGCCGGCGCCCCCTTACTGCGGCACCGGATCGTCGTCGGCGGGGAGTCCACCCGCGCCGTTCCCTACGCCGGCGCCCTCGCGGAGCGGCCCGCCGCCGGAGACTTCCCGGAGCGGTCCGGCCAGGACGTCTACATCATCTACACGGGCGGCACGACCGGCATGCCCAAGGGCGTCATGTGGCGGTGCGAGGACCTCTTCATGGCGTTCGGCGGCGGCAACCCGTTCGGCGAACCGCGCCGGACCCCCGGTGAGGTCATCGAGGCCGCCAAGGGCTCCGGGCCGCTCGTGATGATGGCCGCCGCGCCGCTCATGCACGGCGCCGCGCAGATGGCCACGTTCATCGGCTGGTGGATGGGCGCGACCATCGTCTACACCCGCCGCTTCGACGCCGCCGAGGTGCTGCGCGCCATCGAGGCCGAGAAGGTCTTCACCGTGAACGTCACCGGCGACGCGATGGCCCGGCCCCTCACCGACGCCATCGCCGCCGGCTCCTACGACCTGAGCTCTCTCGGCGTGCTCAGCTCCACGGGCGCGATCCTGTCCGGTGCCGTACGGGAGCGGCTGCGGGAACTGCTGCCGAACGTGATGATCCTCGACAACTTCGGCTCCTCGGAGTCCGGCTTCACCGCGTCGGGCGTCGAGGGCTCCTCACCGGAATCGGGCATGCGCTACCGGCCGAACACCACGCGCCTGCGGGTGCTCGACGACACGCTGAAGGAGGTCGAGCCGGGCTCCGGCGTGATCGGACAGGTCGCCAAGAGCGGCCCCATCGCCTTCGGCTACTGGGGCGACCCGGCGAAGACGGCGAAGACGTTCGTCGAGGTCGAGGGCGTCCGCTGGCTGCTCACCGGCGACATCGCGACCGTTGAGGCGGACGGCACCATCATGATCTTCGGCCGGGGCTCGCAGTGCATCAACACCGGCGGGGAGAAGGTCTTCCCCGAGGAGGTCGAGGCGGTTCTGAAACGCCACCCCGCCGTCTTCGACGCGCTGGTCACGGGCATCCCCGACGAGCGCTTCGGCAGCCGCGTCGCCGCCGTCGTCCAGCCGTACGGCGAGCCGCCCGCCGCCGCCGACCTCGACGCCCACTGCCGCGGCGTCCTGTCCGGTTATAAGGTCCCCCGGGCGTACGCCTTCGTCCCGGAGATGCGACGCTCCCCGGCCGGCAAGGCCGACTACCGCTGGGCGAAACAGGTCGCCCAGCAGGCCGCCTGTTTAGGAGAACATTGATCGCGCAGAGTCACCAACATGCTACATAAGGTGCATGACTGCGCATGGGGGTGACGGAACGCCGTCGGGTGATGTGCGGCTTCGTGAGCTGTACGACAGCCTGGTACCGGGCCTTGGCCGGTGGCGTGCGGAGATCATCGACAGGAGGCTGATCATCGGGCCACGCGGTACTCCCGGTGAGCGCTGGATGACCGCCGTGCTGAGTGAGGCGCTGGCTCCGCTGGCGCGAGAGCGGGGGTGGCGGGTGCATCCGGGGCTCGACGTGTGCCTGCCCGGCGCGAGGGAGCCGTTCGAGCCGGATTTCGCGATGGCGTCCAAGGACGCACCACGCTGGGGCGAGCGGGAGGTCTTCACCGATGGGCTCGTCATGGTCGGCGAGATCGTGTCACCGGCGAGCGTCGCGCCGGCCCCGGCCCGGTGGTGCGCATTTCGGTTCCCCCGAAATCGGCCGTGTTGCGAGTCGGATCCTCGTCGGCCACGGATAGACTGAGAGTGATAGCTCTAAATGAGAGCGTCTTGAGTCGACCGGATGTGAGGTTCGATGGCGGCGTCCGAGCGTGCGGAGCTCATCGCGGAGCTGAGCCACCAGGCGCGGGTGAGCACGATGTGGACGGTGCTCCTGCACAACGCCATCGCCAGCCGGTCGGGCATCAACGTCACCGACATGCAGTGCATCAACCTCCTGCAGCTCCGCGGTCCGATGACGCCGGGCCAGCTCGCGGACGCCATGTTCCTCACCACCGGAGGGGCCATCACGGCCGTCATCGACCGGCTGGAGCGGGCCGGGATGGTGCGGCGCCGGCGAGACGAAAAGGACCGGCGCCGCGTCATCGTCGAGGCCCTGGAAGAGGGCCCGATCGCGGAGCTCGGCAGGCGCTTCATGCCGGTGGCCGAGATGTACGAGAAGGTGCTGGCCGGCTACAGCGACGAGGACCTCCGGACCGTGCTCCGCTACCTCGCCCGGAACAACGAGGTCTCGCCGGAGGTCATCGAGCGGGTGAAACAGCTCGGCTGACCGTCCACGGCCTCCTGCCCGCGCCCTCAGCCGACGGCCGGCGAGGCGATGACGACGGTGACGTCCGCGGGGACGTCCTCGGTGCGGTAGGCATGGGGGGCGTCTCCGGCGAAGGCCAGCAGATCTCCCGTCTTGAGCGGCCGGGAGTCGTCGGCCGGGCCGGCGACGAGCCGCCCGGAGGCGACGAGGAGGTGCTCGACGGTGCCCGGCGCGTGCGGCACACCGTCGACCGAGGTGTGCGCCGGGAGGCGGAGCCGCCAGAGCTCGAGACTGTGACCGCCGCTGATCCGCCGTAGCAATTCGCGGGTCGGGCCCTCGTCGCTCGCGGCGGTCGCGGGGAGATGCACGGTGCCCGGTGACGCGTCGCGGGTCAGCAGGTCGGTGAGCGGGATGCTCAGCGCGACGGCGATGGCGTCGAGCGTGTCGATCGTCGGGTTGCCGGCGCCGGCCTCCAGTTGCGACAGTGTCGCCTTGCTCAGGCCGGTGCGCCGCGCCAGTTCCGCCTGGCTCATTCCGCGCTGCCGGCGGCGGCGCTGGATCTGGGCCCCGGCCGCGGCCGCCGCGCTGCTGGCCGCCCGGCGTTCCCGGTCCGGAGCCGTCACCGTCGCGGCCCGTGGAACGCGGTGTAGGAGACCCGGATCCGGCTCTTCTTCAGCTTCACGGCCGTGATCGTAACGTCCGCGAGGTCGGCGAGGCTCCGTACGTGCGTCCCGCCGCAGTGCTGGGCATGCAGATCGCCCAGCCGGACGACGCGTCGCCCATCGATGTCGTACTCACTGCTCACCGGGAGGTCGGCGGCGATCGCCGCCGCGATCTCGGCCCGCAGGCGGTCGGCTGCCTCCTCCCGGGCCTCTGGTGCGGCGAGAGACGTGGCCGTCTCCGGCGGGGTGAACTCGATGCGGGCCTGACCGGGGAAGTGCATGTTGCCGGCGAGATACCAGCCCTGGCTCCGCCCGGCCGCGTCGATGAGGTGACCCGCCGTGTGCAGGGCCGCGTGCAGCAGGCGCGCGTCCCTGTCGACGTGGGCCTCCACGGGGTCGCCTTCGGCCAGCGCGTCAAGCGCGCCGCCCTCCTCGTCCCGCGCGCGCAGGACGACCAGGCCCGTATCAGGGTGGCGAACCGGGACCACCGCGCACTCGCCCAGCCGCCCCCGGTCGGCGGGCTGCCCGCCCCCTTGCGGATGGAAGATGTTCTCCCGCAGTGCGACCCATGCCCCGCCGTCGGCCTCCCGGCCCGTCACCGCGACGCTCGTGCTGATCGTCGTGAGGTAGCAGTCCTCCAGGTAGACGGCCGACTGAGGACGACATACCGCAATTCGATGAACCATTCGTTCACTATAACGAACGAATCCTCGGCGCGGAGCGCCCGTGGCAGGGGGCGGCCGAGAGGGCTCGCGGCCGCCGGCCACGATCGTGGCCGGCGGCCGTCCGGGGGCCCTGCCCGTCAGGCGGGGGTCTCGGCGATGGCGGTCAGGACCGCGCGGCCGAGGATGTGGCCGGCCATGGTGAAGCCGAGGAGGGCCGGGGTGGCGTCGGCAGGGACGCCGATGGACTCGACGTCGAGGGCGTGCACCACCACGAAGTAGCGGTGCGGGCCGTGCCCCGCCGGTGGGGCGGCGCCGATGTAGCGGGGCAGCCGGGCGTCGTTGGGCAGCTGGAAGGCGCCCTCGGGCAGGCCCGACCCGGTGTCGTCGCCGGCGCCCTCGGGCAGTTCGGTGACGGTGGCGGGGATGTCGGCGACCGCCCAGTGCCAGAACCCGGACCCGGTGGGGGCGTCGGGGTCGTAGACGGTGACGGCGTAGCTCTTGGTGCCCGCCGGCGCGCCGTGCCAGGCCAGATGCGGGGAGAGGTCCTTCCCTCCGGGGACGCCGGAGGACCACTGCTCGGGCGGCCAGGCGGCGCCGTCGGTGATCGTGGTGCTCGTCACGGTGAAGGAGGCCGTCTCGGGGAGGCGGGCGAAGGGGTCGTTGAAGCTCATCGGTCGTTCCTTCCAGGTCGTGCTCTCGGGTGACGGGAATGCGGCCGCCGAAGCGGCCCGCGGGCGTCGCGCCGAGCATCCCGAACGGAATCGACCATAACACAGATAATCGATTATTTGTCGAATCGTCTATCCTGAGGTCATGAGTCAGACGACCCGAACCCCGGTTTCGTCGGGGAAACGGATGCTCTCCGACCAGGTCCACGCACACTTGCGAGATGCGATCATGCGTGGGGCCCACGCCCCCGGCGACGCCCTCAAACCGCAGGACCTCGCCAAGGAGCAGGGCGTGAGCCTGGCCGTCGTGCGCGAGGCGCTCGTGCGGCTGGTCGGCGAGGGCCTCGCCGACCGGCTGCCCAACCGCGGCTTCGCCGTCCCCGCCTTCTCCGACCGCCGCTGGCAAGAGATCGCGGAGGCCCGCCGGACCATCGAACCGATCGTGCTGCGCATGTCCATCGAGCGCGGCGACGTCGACTGGGAGGCCCGCGTACGAGCCGCCCACCACCGTCTGGCCCGCACCCCGCCGTACGCGCCGGGGGAGGGGGAGTACTACAGCGATGCGTGGGCCGAGGCGCACCGGGTCTTCCACCGCACCCTGCTGGAGGGGTGCGGCAACCCCGTCCTGCTGGAGACCTTCGACCGGATGTGGACCGCCAGCGAACTGGCCCGCCGCCTCTCGGCGCACCGCACCCCCGGCCGGGACGCGATCGGCGAGCACCGCCGGCTGGAGGAGGCGGCGCTGGCCCGCGACGCCGACACCGCGGCCGAGGTTCTGGCCCGGCACCTCACCCTGACCGCGGCCGGACTGACCGGCCGTGGTCAGGGCGAATCCGCGGCAGGGGCCGGACGCGAGGTCCGGTCAGCCGCCGACCAGGGGTGAGGGCTCCGTCCCGGTGCTCTCGATGAGAGCGTCGATGAGCGCGGCGGTGGCCGGGGGCTCGGGCGGCTCGCCGTAGGTCGCGGCGAGGACGTACCGCGTCGAGCCGGGGAGCGCGACGGTGTGCACGTCCGGGTTGCGGGCCGCCCGCAGGGTCAGGGCGGGCAGCGCCGTCACGCCGAGACCGGCCGCGACGAGCGCCTGGACGGCGACGAAGTCGTCCGTGGTGAAGGACACGCGCGGGCTGAACCCCGCGCGTTCACACATCTCGAGTAGGTGCAGGCGGCAGCGGTCGCAGCCGGCGATCCACTCGGCGTCGGCGTACGCCGCCAGGTCCGGCTCGGCCGCTTCGGCCGTCACGAGGTGGCTCGGCTCGTCCAGCAGCCGCCGCGTGCGGATGTCGTCCTCCTCGGTGCCGGGGTCGTACCGGAAGATCACCGCCACGTCGACGTAGCCGGCGCGGAGCATGCGGACGGCCTCGGGCGGCTCCGCCTCGGTGAGGCTGACGCGGAGGCCGGGATGGCGTTCGGCCAGCAGTGACGCGGCGCGGGGCACGAATGTGCCGAGCGCCGACGGGAACGCGGCCAGGCGTACCCGGCCCTGGTCGAGCCCCACGTGGGCGGACAGTTCGGCCTCGGCCGCGTCGAGCCGGCCGAGGATCTCCGCGCCGCGCTCGGCGAGCGTCCGGCCCGCCTCGGTGAGGCGGATGCCCCGGCCGGCGCGCTGCACGAGCTTGGCGCCGGTCTCGGCCTCCAGCCGCGCGAGGTGGTGGCTGACGGACGGCTGGGAGTAGTGCAGCTCCTTGGCCGCGGCCGTCACCGAGCCCGTACGGGCGACGGCGACGAGCACCCGGAGCCGGGAAACGTCCAGCATGCGGTCAATATATCGATTCGGTCTATGAGAGCGGCAGCGGATTGGCATTGGACCGATGAGTGCGTCCTCCGGCAGCCTGGGGGAGACGAAGGAGGTAGCCGAGATGACGGCCGTTCTCGAGACCGTGCGCCCTGGCCTGGAAGATCTGGTGACGGGGGTACGCGCCGCCGTGAACCGTCACGCCGACTGGCGCGAGACCGCACGACTCGTCGCGGCCGAGTTGCGGCGCCACCTGCCCACGCCGGACGTGCTGACCGCGGAGGAACGGCTCGGCGACCCCGACCGGTACGTCAGCCACACCCTGTACGTCGAGCCCGGCGGCACCTTCTCCCTGGTAGGGCTCGTCTGGCGGCCCGGGCAGGTGACGCCGATCCACGACCACGTCACGTGGTGCGTCTTCGGTGTCCTGCAGGGTGTGGAGCACGAGGAGCTCTACGTGGAGCGGGACGACCACCTGGTCCGGGTGGGGACGAACGACAACCACGTCGGCGAGGTCAGCGGCTTCGCGCCGCCCGGCGACATCCACCGCGTGCGGAACTCCGGTGACGGTGTCGCGATCTCCCTGCACATCTACGGCACGGACATCTCCCGGGTCGAGTCGAGCGTGCGGCGCGTCTACGACCTGCCCGTCCTGGGTTAGGGGAGCCGCACGACGTCGGCCCGCTCGGTGAACGCGCGCAGGACGTCCGGGACCGGGGCCACGCCGAGCCCCGGACCGGACGGCACGGTCATCAGCCCGTCCTCCAGCCGGAACGGCTCGGTGATGTCGCGCGTGTAGTACCGGTCGGACGCCGAGACGTCCCCCGGCAGCGTGCAGCCGGGCAGGGCCGCGAGCGCGAGGTTGGCGGCCCGGCCCAGCCCGGTCTCCAGCATTCCGCCGCACCACACCGGAACGCCGTGCGCCGCGCACAGGTCGTGGATCCGCCGGGCCTCCAGGTACCCGCCGACGCGGCCGGCCTTGAGGTTGACGATCGAGCAGGCGCCCAGGGTGACGGCGTCGGCGGCGGCCCGCGCCGAGGTGATCGACTCGTCGAGGCAGACCGGGGTGGTCAGCGACCGGGCGAGCCGGGCGTGGCCGAGCAGGTCGTCCTCGGGCAGCGGCTGCTCGATCAGCAGCAGGCCGAAGGGGTCCAGCTCCGCGAGGTGCCGCAGGTCCGCCCGGCGGTACGCCGCGTTGGCGTCCACCTGCAGGAGGATGTCGCCGAACCGCTCCCGTACCGCGCGCACCGGCTCGAGGTCCCAGCCCGGCTCGATCTTCAGCTTGATCCGCGCGTACCCCTGCTCCAGGTAGGCGCCCACGGCGTCCAGCAGTTCGGGGATCGAGTCCATGATCCCGACGGACACCCCGGCGGGCACCCGCGTCCGCGTCGCGCCCAGGTACGCCGCGTACGACATCCCCGCCAGGCGCAGCTCGGCGTCCAGCACCGCCATCTCGACGGCGGCCTTCGCCATCGGGTGGCCCCGGACCGGTTCGAACGCCGCGCCGAGCCCGCGGGCGGTGACCTCCGCGGGCAGCCGGGGGAGCAGGAAGTCGCGGATGACCTGCTCGGCGCCGTTGACGTACTCGGCGGAGTAGAGGGGGTCCGCGGCGGCGACGCACTCGCCCCAGCCCTCGGCGTCGTCACCGAAGACCCGGACGAGCAGCACCTCCCGGTCGATCTCCGTACCGAAGGACGTGCGGAACGGCGACACGAGGGGCACGCGGATCCGCCGCAGCTCCACTCCGGCGAGCTTCATCTCGGGCGCTCCAGGAGGTAGTAGCCGGCACGGGTGAAACCGGTCACACGGTATCCCCCGGTGAGGGAGCCGCCGAGCGCCGCGCGCTGCGCCCGGCGCCACTCCCGGGCCGCGTCCGGGTCGCCCGCCCGCAGGGCGGTGATGTCGGCCGGCGTGCCGACCGCCAGGGTCGCGGCGCCCGCCGCGTCCCGCGTCTCAGGACGGTCCGCCGCGTCCGCGCGGAGCACGGCCGGCGTGTCCGGCCCGGGCTCCGGCCACGTCGCGGGCCGGCCGGCGAGGGCCGCCACCACCTTCGGGTCCTCGAGCGGCCAGGTGAGGAGGAGACGGTCGCTGGGGTCGCCCATGTTCAGCTCGTCGGGCATGTCGCCGTAGAAGTCCTCGGCGTACCCGGTCGCCCGCGCCGCCAGCTTCACCAGGTTGAAGTACGCGTTGCGCCGGGTCAGCGGGTCGAACGTCCAGCCGATGGTCGGGATGCCGCGCGCCAGCGCCCACGCGCGCTGGTGCGCTTTGATCGCGTACCCGACGCCCCGGCCCGGCACGGTGACGCCGGTGATGTGGGAGTGCAGGCCGCCGTCCGCGGTCGGGAAGGCCGCGCAGGCCCCGATCATCGTGTCCCCGTCGAACGCCCCGGCGACGTACCCGCCGATGTGCCGCGTCACCTGGAGCATCTCGTACGGCATCGGATCGGTCGGCCGCCAGACCTCGGCGAGCAGCGCGGACGCGGCGAAGAGTTCGTTCCGGGTCGTCAGCTCGCGTACGTCCATAGTCCGATGGTGGCCCCGGACCGGCCGTCCGCGCGCACCAGGGTCAGGGCAGGTATGGGAACGGGTTCGCGCTCTTGGACGGGGAGGGGCTGCCGCTCCTGGACGGCGTGCCGGTCTTCGACGGGGACGGGCCGCCGGTCTTCGGGCTCTTCGACGGGCGGCCGGCCGTGTTCGTCTTCCCGGAGGACTTCTTGCCCGTCTTCGGCGCCGGGGTCGGCTGCGTGGTGTCGCCGCGGGTGCTGGGCGGGGCGATCGAGACCGGCAGCGGGATGAGGTTCTGGATGTAGACGTCGAACCACCGGCCGTTGCCGGTGAGGTCGGTCAGCTCGTTCCCGAAGGGGCCCATCAGCGCGAAGGACTTTTCCAGGTTGGCCTGGTTGCGCTGCAGGATCTGCACGACCTTCTGCAGGTTCCGCAGGGCGGGGTTGAGCGTCGCCTGGTTCTCGTGGATCGTCGCGGTGATCTGCTGGGAGAGGGAGACGGTGCCGGTCAGCAGCTGGTCGATCACCGCGCGCCGGTCGTTGATCTCCTGTAGCAGCAGGCCGCCGTTCTGGACGAGGACGGCGAGGTCGCCACTGCGGGCGGCCAGCAGTGAGGTGACGTTGCCGGAGTGCTTCAGCAGCTCGTTCAGCTCGTCGTCGCGGGAGGACACCGCCCGGGAGACCTTCTGCAGGCCCGCCAGGGTGCGCCGGACGTTCTCCGGAGTGCCCTCCATCGTCTGGGTCAGGGTGTCCATCGCCTTGGCCAGCTGTTTCGTGTCGATCTTGCCGAGCTGGGCGCTGGCGTCCTGGAGGGCGGGCACCACCTCGTACGGCGCCGTGGTGCGTGAGAGCGGGATCTCCCGGCCCGCGGGCTGCTGTCCGGGTCCCTTGGGGTCGAGGGAGAGGAAGTGCGAGCCGAGCAGCGTCTTGATCTTGATTTGGGCGCGGGTCTGCGTTCCGAAGCGCGCGCTGCTGGTGAACTTCACCTTCACGTGGTCGCCGTCGAGGTCGACGCTCGAGACCTTGCCGACCTTCACGCCCGCGATCCGCACCTCTTCGCCGGCCTTCAGGCCGGCCGCCTCACTGAACGCCGCGGAGTACGTCGTGCCGCCGGCGAAGTGCTGCAGGTTGAACGCGAGCAGTGTCGCCAGGCCGGCGGTCGCCAGGCCGGCGATGCCGATCGGCAGCGGATTGCGCTCCCGGAATGGACGCATCAGCGCGGCACCTCGCGTCGAATGTCGGCGGACTGGGCGCGCGGTCAGGAGGGACGCCGGCGCCCGCACGGTGCGCGTGCGACACGGCTGAAACCTGCGCGTCAGTGAAAGGTACTGACGCGTAGCGTGGCCGACAAGAACCCACCGTGCCCGGCCCGGCCCGCCACCTGCGCACGAAGGAGCATCCACGCAGGTCAGCAATGCCTTACTGGCGGCATCGAGTGATGTAACTCACGTTCGGGCGATGATCGCCGATCCGTGGCCGAACAGCCCCTGGTTGACCGCGATCCCGGCGCGCGCCCCCTCCACCTGCCGTTTTCCCGCCCTGCCTCGCAGCTGCCAGGTCAGCTCGCAGACCTGGGCGATCGCCTGCGCGGGAATCGCCTCACCGAAGCAGGCCAGCCCGCCGCTCGGATTCACCGGGATCCGGCCACCGAGCGCGGTCGCCCCATCGCGCAGCAGTCCCTCCGCCTCGCCCGGCGCGCACAGGCCGATGTCCTCGTACCAGTCCAGCTCCAGCGCCGTGGACAGGTCGTAGACCTCGGCGAACGACAGGTCCTCCGGGCCCAGCCCCGCCTCCTCGTACGCCGCCGCCGCGTTCGCCGACCGGAAGGGCCGCTCGGGCGGATCGACCGCGACACTCGAATCGGTCGCGAAGTCCGGCAGGTCGAGGGCGGTGTTCGGGAAGGCCGGGGTGACGGTCGCGATCGCGCCGACGCGCACGGGGGCGCCGTGCCCGCGCCGGCGCGCGTACGCCAGGCTGGACAGCACGACGGCCGCGCCGCCATCGCTGGTCGCGCAGACGTCCAGCAGCCGCAGCGGGTCGGCGACCACCGGCGACGCGGCCACGTCCGCCGCGGTGACCTCCGCGCGGTACCGCGCGTACGGGTTGTGCCGCCCGTGCCGGGCGTTCTTCACCTTGACGGCGGCGAAGTCCTCCCGCGTCGCGCCGTACCGCACCATGCGGCGCCGCGCGTACAGCGCGAAGTAGACCGGGTTCGTCGCGCCGAGCAGCCGGAACCGCAGCCAGTCCGGATCGTCGGGCCGGTCCCCGCCGACGGGCGCGAAGAAGCCCTTCGGTGCCGCGTCCGCGCCGACGACGAGGGCGACGTCGACCAGGCCCGCCAGGATCTGCGCCCGGGCCACGCTCATCGCCTGCGCGCCCGACGCACACGCGGCGTAGCAGCTCGAGACGCGCGCCCCCGACCAGCCCAGTGCCCGGGCGAACGTCGCGCCCGCGACGAAGCCGGGATAACCGTTCCGTATCGTGTCGGCGCCCGCGACGTACTGCACG
The DNA here is from genome assembly GCF_024055725.1 of Actinoallomurus spadix. Classification (GTDB taxonomy): domain Bacteria; phylum Actinomycetota; class Actinomycetes; order Streptosporangiales; family Streptosporangiaceae; genus Actinoallomurus; species Actinoallomurus spadix. Next base: position 62,286 of record NZ_JAMXMX010000018.1, read on the forward strand.
TCGGCCCAGGCGAGCCCGGCGTCCTTCAACGCGTCACGCGCCGCCGCCAGGCCGTACTCGACGAAGTTCCGCCCCCACTTGCCCCACGGGTGCATTCCGACACCGAGGACGGCGACGTCGCGATCGCTCACGCGCCCTCCCCGGCGACCGGGCGCCACTTCCAGACGAGGTGGCCCGGGTCGAGCTCCTCGACGACGAGCTCGGCCGTCATCCCGACGGCCAGGTCCCCGACGCCGACGCCCCTCACGACCTGGCCGAGGACGATGATCCGTTCGGCCGCCAGTTCGACGGCGGCAATGGCGTACGGCTCGAAGTCCTCGCCCGAGACGTACGGCGGCGGCGGGCGGTAGCGCGCGTCGGCGTACGACCAGATCCGGCCCCGGCGCGACAGCGGCGTGGGAACCAGGTCCTCGCCGTCGCAGGCGGGATTGCGGCAGGTCAGGGTCTGCGGCGGGAAGTAGACGGTGCCACAGGCGGTGCAGCGGGTGCCGGTCAGGCGGGGAGGGTCGACGGTGAACCAGCCGTCGACCACGCTCACCGGCGCGCCGGCGGCCGCGGACTCGGCCACCCGTTCGGCGACGCGTTCGGCCGCGGGCTCGGCTCCCGGCTCGGCCATGCGTTCGGCTCCAGGCTCGGCCGCGAGTTCGGGCTCGGGTGCGGGCTGCGCCACCGGTGACCTCCTTGTTGACCAAGCGACCGCTCAAATCTATAACGCGTTCTAGTCGAGTGGAAGGTCCGGAGATCGGCGGGGGCGGGGTCCGCGCGCACCGGGCTCGGCCAGGCGGAGGGCGGCGACCGCGGCGACGGCCAGGAGGACCAGGCCGTAGCCGACCGTGGCCGGCCAGCGGCCGTGCTCGTACGCCAGGCCGCCCGCCGATCCGCCGAGGCTGCTCCCCGCGTAGTACGCGAAGAGGTACAACGCCGACGCCTGCGCCTTCCCGCCGACCGCGCGCCGCCCGACCCAGCCGCTGGCGACCGAGTGCGCGGCGAAGAAACCCGCCGTGAAGAGCAGCAGCCCGAGCCCCAGGACCGGCAGCGTGTCCGGCATCGTCGCCAGCAGCCCTGCCGCGGCCAGGGCGAACGAACCGTACATGACCGGGCGGCGCCCGACCCGGTCGGCCAGCGACCCCGCCGCCGGGGAGCTGAACGTGCCCGCCAGGTACATCAGGAAGACCAGGCCGGTCAGCCACTGCGGCAGCCCGAACGGGGCGGCCAGCAGGCGGTAGCCCAGGTAGTTGTAGACGGTGACGAACCCCGCCATCAGCACCAGCCCCATCAGGTACAGCCGCCGCAGGCCGGGGTCCCGGAGGTGGCGCAGGAGCGCCCCCTGCCCGGCCCGGGCCGGGCGGAAGCAGCGGGAGGCGGGGAGCAGTGCCCAGAAGGCGAGCGTGAGCAGCAGCGCCCCGGCCGCGGTGACGCCGAGCGCCCACCGCCAGCCCGCCAGGTCGGTGACGAAGCCGGGGATGAGCCGCCCGAGCAGGCCGCCGATCGTGTTGCCGGCGATGTACCGGCCCATCGCCCCGCCCAGCGCCTCGGGATGCACCTCATCGGCGAGGTAGGCCATCGCCACGGCCGGCACCCCGGCGAGCGCCACCCCCTGTGCGGCGCGGATCAGTCCGAGCACGGGGAACGACGGGCTGAGCGGCAGCAGCAGGCCGAGGACCGCCGCCGCGACGGACGACACCAGCATGACCCGGGTCCGGCCGAGGTGCTCCGACAGCGAGCTTACCGGGATCACCGCGAGCGCCAGCGCCCCGGTCGACAGCGAGACCAGCAGACTGGAGGCGGTCGGGGAGACGCCGAAGACGCGGGAGAGCGCCGGCAGCAGCGCCTGGGTCGAGTACAGCGACATGAAGGTCGTCAGGCCCGCCGCGAACAGCGCGAGGTTCACGCGGCGCAGCCCGCGCGAGCCGCGCCGATGGCGCAGGTCCAGGTCAGGGGGAGCGGTGATGAGCACCGTTCCAGGCTGCGTGCCACCGCACCGATGCGTCCAATGAACGATGTGGCGGGAACCTATGCTGGACGGTCATGGACCTGCAGACGGTGCGCTGGTTCCTCGCGCTCGCCGAGGACGGGCACGTGACCCAGACCGCGGCCGAGCTGCGCATCTCCCAGCCGGGCCTGTCCCGCGCGATCGCCCGTCTCGAACGCGAGCTCGGCGTGCGGCTGTTCGACCGCGAAGGCCGGACGCTCCGGCTCAGCGCGTACGGCGCGATCTTCCGCCGGCACGCGGAGCGCCTCGTCGCCGAGGAACGGGCGGCCCGCCACGCCCTCGCCCAGGCCGCCGACCCCGAGAGCGGCGAGGTCGGCCTGGCGTTCTTGCACACCCAGGGCACCGCGCTCGTACCGGAACTGCTCCGCGACCACCGGCGCGAGCACCCGCGGGTGACGTTCCGGCTGAGCCAGGGCAGCAGGGAGCACATCGAGACGGCCGTCACCGAGGGCCGCGCGGACCTGGCGATCACCAGCCCGCGCCCGGAGAGCCTGGCCTGGCATCCGCTCACGACCGAACGCCTCCGTCTCGCCGTCCCCACCGGGCACCGGCTCGCCGGGCGCCACCGGGTACGCCCGTCCGACGCCGCCTGTGAGCCGTTCATCCTGATGCGGCCGGGCTACGGGCTGCGCTCCATCACCGACGAGCTCTTCCGCGAGGAGGGCGTCCGGCCCGACATCGCGTTCGAGGGCGAGGAGGCCGCCACCCTCCGCGGGCTGGTCGCCGCCGGGCTCGGTGTCGCGATCGTGCCGCCGGGCGAGCCGGTTCCCGGCGTGACGGAGGTCGTCCTCGCGGGGGCGCGGCGCACGATCGGCCTCGTGTGGGTGGAGGGCCGGACCCGCCCGCCCGCCGTCGAGGGCTTCCGCCGCTTCGTCATCTCCCGCGCGACCGTCTGACCCGCTCCGGTACGACCGCCTGATCCGCTCCCGCGGGGGCGCCTGTCCGCTCAGCCGCGGACGGCGGAGACCATCCGGCGCAGGCCGGCGAGCCAGCGGTCGCGGTCGGTGGCCTTGCGGCGCTCGAACTCGGCCACCTCGGGGTGGGGAAGGATGAGGAACCTCTCGGCCGCGAGCCCCTCGACGACCACCTCGGCGACGTCGTCGGGTTCGAGGACGCTGCCCGCCGCGGCCACGACCCGGCCCGCCACACCCTCCAGGGCCTCGGCGAGCAGCGGGGTGCGCACCCCCTGGGGACACAGCGCGCTCACCCCGACGCCCTGCTCGCCGTACGTCAGCGCGAGCCACTCGGCGAAGGCCACCGCCGCGTGCTTCGTCACCGCGTACGGAGCGTCGCCGGGCTGGGTGAGCAGGCCGGCGGCCGAGCACGTGTTCAGCAGGTAGCCTCCGCCGCGTTCCACCATGCCGGGCAGCGCGGCCCGCGCCGCGTACACGTGGGCCTGGACGTTGACCGCCCAGGCGGACGCCCACTGCTCCGGCGTGGCCTCCAGCCCGGCGCCGGTGCCGATGCCGGCGTTCGAGCACACCAGGTCCACCGGGCCGTACTCGCCGGCCCTGCCGATCATCGCCCGGACCTGCTCCTCGTCGCCGACGTCGACGCGGAGCGCGAGCGTGCGGCACTCCAGCCCGGCGGCGACCCGCTCCACGGCGTCCCCGTCCAGGTCGGCGAGGGTGAGGGAGGCCGCGCCCTCGGCCGCGAACCGGCGGGCCATCGCGGCGCCGATCCCGCTGCCGGCTCCGGTGATCACGATGTTCTTCCCGGCGATCTGCATGGCAGGAACGTAACATCCGAGACTAGGCTGAACCCGATTCGGTTGTCAGAAAGATCCGGGAAGGCGGCACCATGGGACTCGAGACCGGGCTGGCGGGCAAGACCGCCCTCATCACCGGCGCGTCGCGCGGCATCGGACGCGCCACCGCCGAGCTGCTGGCCGCGGAGGGCTGCAACGTCGTCCTGTCCTCGCGAAAACAGGACGCCCTCGACGAGGTCGCCGAGGACATCCGGGCCGCCTGCCCCGGGGTCGGCGTGCTGCCGAAGGCCGCCCACGTCGGCGACGAGGACGCCGCCCGCGCCTGCGTCGAGGCCGCCGTCGCCGAGTTCGGCGGCGTGGACGTCCTGGTGAACAACGCGGGCACCAGCCCGTACTTCGGCCCGATGGTCGACATCGACGCCGCGCGAGCCGACAAGACCGTACAGGTCAACCAGTTCGCCGTCGTCCTGTGGACGCAGCTCGCCTGGAAGCTGTCCATGCGGGCGCGCGGCGGGGCGATCGTCAACATCTCCTCCGTCGGCGGCATGGTGACCGAGCACGGCATCGGCTACTACAACGCCACGAAGGCCGCCGTCATCCACCTCACCCGGCAGTTCGCCATCGAGCTGGCGCCCTCGGTGCGCGTCAACGCCGTCGCCCCCGGCCTGGTCAAGACCCAGCTCGCCCGGGCGCTGTGGGAGAACAACGAGGAGCAGATCGCCAAGTACATGCCGCTCGGCCGCCTCGGCGAACCCGAGGACATCGCCAAGGCGGTCGTCTTCCTCGCCGGGGACACCGCGAGCTGGCTGACCGGGCAGACCCTCGTCGTCGACGGCGGCTCGACCGTCCGTCCGTCCATCGCCTGAGGAGGCTCCGCATGTCTCGATGGGGACTGACGATCCCGCTCATGGGCGTGCCCCTGGCCGCCCACCGCGACATCGTCGAGGGCCTGGCCGGCCTCGGCTACACCGACGCGTGGTCGGCGGAGAGCAACGGGACGGACGCCTTCACCCCGCTGGCGCTCGCCTCGCAGTGGGCCCCGGACCTGCGGCTCGGCCCCGCGATCGTGCCGGTCTACACGCGTGGCCCGGCCCTGCTCGCCCAGCAGGCCGCCACCCTCGCCGACCTGGCCCCCGGCCGGTTCGTGCTCGGCCTCGGGACGTCCTCCCAGGTCATCGTCGAGCGGTGGAACGCCATCCCCTTCACCGAGCCGTACCAGCGGGTCCGGGACACGCTGCGGTTCCTGCGCCGGGCGCTGGCGGGGGAGAAGGTCACCGACGAGGCGCTCGGCGTGTCCGGCTTCCGGCTCGACAACCCGCCGAAGACGCCCCCGCCGATCGTGCTCGCCGCGTTGCGGCCCGGCATGCTCCGGCTCGCCGCCCGCGAGGCCGACGGGGCGATCACCAACTGGCTGGCGCCGCAGGACGTCGGTACGGTGCGGAGCGCGTTCGGCACGGAGAAGGAGCTGATCGCGCGGATCTTCGTCTGCCCGACGTCGAACGCCGAGGAGGCGCGGACGCTCGGCCGCCGGCTGATCGCGGCGTACCTGACCGTGCCCGTCTACGCGGCCTTCCACGAGTGGCTCGGCCGCGGCGAGCGGCTCGCCGCGATGAACGAGGCGTGGGCCGCCGGGGACCGCCGGGCCGCCCTGGACGCCATCCCGGACGACGTCGTCGACGACCTCGTCGTGCACGGTCCGCCGGACGCCTGCCGGGAACGCGTCCGCGCGTACGTCGAGGCCGGTCTGGACACCCCGATCCTCGCCGTCCTGCCGAACGGCGAGCTGTCGATTCCGGACGCCGTTTCCGCTCTCGCTCCCCGATAACCGGAGAATCGCCGAATCCCGGATGTTTGCCGACAAGGAGCGTCGGGCATGGCAGGGCGCATGCACGGGCCGTGCGTGCGCCGTGCTGACCTGCAATCGAACCGAAGGAGCTGTCGACCGTGCTGACGCTGACCGATTCGGCGGTCCAGGTGATCCGTACCGTCACCAGCCAGCCCGAGCTCTCACCACAGACCGGCCTGCGGATCGCGACCCAGGGCCAGACGGAGGAGACGGGCACGCTCTCCCTCGCGGTGGCCGAAGGGCCGCAGGCCGGCGATGAGATCGTCGAGGATCAGGGCGCGCGCGTCTACCTGGAACCGGACGCGGCGACGATCCTGGACGAGATGACGCTGGACGCGAGCGTCGACGAGAACGGGGACGTCACCTTCCGCCTCGCGGAACAGACCTGACCACCTGGAACCGACCGGCCCCGGGCCCGCGTCCGCGAGCCCGGGGCCTTTGTCGTCCTCAGGCCGCCAGGCGGTCCAGGATCAGATCCAGCTTGGGATCCATCCCGTCGAGGCGGCTTTCGACCCCGCCGAGGTGGGTTTCGATCCCGTCGAGCCGGGTTTCGACCCGGTCGATCCGGTCCTCGACCCCGCCGAGCCGGGTCTCGATGGCGGTGAAGTGTTCATCGTGGCGGGCGAGCGTCTCCTTGATCAACGCGATCTCGCCGTAGATGAGGTTGAGCAGCTCGGGCACGCCACCGACCTTACGGTCGGCGGCGACCGCCACCTCCGCCCACCCATGGGTCGCCATGCGCAGGATCTGTACGTCCTTCTCCAGTGCGCTGACCCGCTCTTCGAGGCTCGACACGAGCATGACCGTAGCACCTTCCTCCCGGCCCGTCCTGACGATGGGCGACGGGGTGACTACAGCATGTGATGCCGACAAAATCCGGGTCAGGACTCGGTGAGGTCGGCCGGGAAGGTCGGGTGGGGGCCGAGGGCCCAGTACTCGAAGAGGCCGTGGCCGACGCCGCCCTCGTAGTCGAAGCGGGCGACGGAGTCGACCATGCCCCACATCCGGGCGGCGTCCTCCGGGCGCCGCAGGTCGTAGGTCACGCCCTGGACCTTCAGCTCGGGTCCCTGGTACATCCCGTGCCGCCAGTCGGGTTCGAGGCCGTAGCCGCTGCCGACCATCAGGTGGACGGGCAGCAGCGGGGTGACGCGCACCTCGAAGGGCTCGCCCGCCGGCGGCGCGAAGGAGAGCACCGCCTCCGTGACGTCGCGGGTCCCCGGGGCGTACGCCGGCCGGTAGCCGGGACGGCCGAGGTACTCCGGCTCGCGGTCGTCCGGCCACACGCGCACGGCCTCCTCCAGGATCCGCCGGCCCTGCGCGTCCTCCTGGAGGATGCACAGGATCGCGTGGTCCTCGAACTGCATCGGGGCGTACACCCAGTAGAAGCTCGCCGGGTTCTTCGCCTGGATGCCCGGTGGTTCCGCCTCCCCGACCGGGCGGATGCCCCAGGACCGGTCGCGGCTGCCCCACCAGCGGTCCGGGGTGACCGGCAGCGTCGTGCCGTCCACGGTGATCGAGCCGGTCCACCGGCCGGTCTGCGCGAGCCGCCGCGAGTCGAACACCACCCGTTCCCGGGCGCGGACGAAGTGCGGGGGCTCCAGCTGCGCCGGGATCGCCCCCTCCCAGGTCAGGTCGAACGACAGCCCGTGGTCGTTCGGGCCGAGGACGACGCGCAGGCGTTTCAGGCCCTCCAGCACCTCGACGCGGAACGGGCCGACCGTCGTGTCCATCCGGTCGGCGCCCAGCTCGCGGGAGGCGCGGACGACGCGGTGCAGCGGGCCGTACCGGACCAGGGCGAAGGCGTCCGTGACGCCCAGGTTGGGGTACTGCCCGAGCCCGGCGATCAGCATCAGCTCGTCCGAGCGGGAGTGGCAGTTGAAGTAGTACCGGTCATAGAAGTTCCGGTCCGACGTGCCGACGTGGCGCATGACGTCGGGCACCTGGTGGACCGGGTAGTCGTCGAGCGGGGACAGCGTCATCGCGGGCCTCCGGAGGGCGGGCCGGTCACGGGCCGGGGCGCGGGGAGGCCGAGGAGCGCGGCCAGGAGCCGTGAGGCGGTGTTGTCGACGGGGAAGTCGCTGTCGGGCGGCACCAGGCCGAAGTCGATGAACGCCTGCCCGATCCGCGCCATGATCACCGCGAACTTGAACGCGGACAGGACCTCGTAGTACGCCAGGTGCCGCATTCGCCGGCCGCTCAGCTCCTCGTAGTACGCGACGGTGTCGGCGTAGGAGGGGAAGCCGGGCAGGCGCGGCACTGCGATGCCCTCCGAGTGGTGCCGGTCCAGGAACATGAACCAGGCGAGGTCCTCCTCGGGCGCGCCGAGCGTGGCGATCTCCCAGTCGAGCACGGCGCGCGGCTCGCCGTCGTCGCCGTAGAGGATGTTGCCGATGCGGGAGTCGCCCCACAGCAGGACCGGCGGGCCGGGTTCGGGCGGCCGGTGGTCGCGCAGCCATCGCAGCGCCTCGGCACAGGTCGGCTGCGGGCGGTGGTACGCCCAGCTCATGTAGTGCGTGTAGTAGCCGAGTCGCTGGTCCAGGCCCGTCCGCCCGTACCTGGGCCGGTCGAGGAAGGCGAACGGCGCCGGGTCCAGCCGGTGGACCTCCGCCATGATCTCCAGGCCCGCGGTCCAGATGCGGCGCCGCCGCTCGGGCGTGGTCTCGGCGACCCATCCCGCCTGGTGGTACGGCGGGTCGTCGCCGGGGGCCCGGCCGTCCACCCGGTCGATGACGTAGAAGGGCGCGCCCAGCAGCGCCGGGTCGGCCTCGTACCAGCGCATCGGCGGGACGGGGATCGTCGTCCGCTCGTCGAGGAGGCGCAGCAGCCGGTATTGGTCGGCGTACGGCAGCGGGTCCGGGAAGACCTGGTAGCGGACCGGCGCCACCTTGGCGACTAACCGCTGGGTACGGCCGCCGCAGGCGGTGTCGAACAGGAGTGTCTCGGCGGAGAACCCGGTCGTCGCGGGCATCTCCAGCTCGGACAGCGTCACATCGCCGCCGGGCAGGCGTTCCGCCAGCCATCGGGTCAGCACCGCACGGGTCACCGTGGGATCCCGCTGGTCGGGAACGGGCATGTCCGGCCTCCTCAGTGCGCCCCCGCCGTGGTTTCCCCGATGTCGATCAAGGCTTACCAAGCTGTCACTTGGTCCGTCAATGGCCCGCCGGGCGCGGAACCGCCCGCCGGTCGCGTGGCACGATCGGGGGATGAGGTTGACGAAGCTCGGGCACTCCTGTGTCCGCCTCCAGAAGGACGACCGGACCATCGTCATCGACCCGGGCGGCCTGACGCCGCAGGGCGACGCGATCGCGGGCGCGGAGGCCGTCCTCATCACCCACGAGCACTTCGATCACTACGCCGCGGAACGCCTGCGCAAGGCCCTGGTGGACGATCCGCGCCTCACGGTCTACACCTGCCGCGCCGTCGCCGCCGACCTGAGCGACCTGGGGGACCGGGTCCGTACGGTCGGTGAGGGGGACGCGCTGACGATCGCCGGGTTCGAGGTCGCCGTGGCCGGGCAGCGGCACGAGGTGGTCCATCCCGACGTCCCGCCGGTGGAGAACATCGGGTTCCTCATCGACGGGGAGGTCTTCCACCCGGGTGACGCCTTCACCGTCCTGGAGGCGCCGACGCTCCTCGTGCCGGGCCAGGCGCCGTGGATGAAGGCCCCGGAGATGATCGAGTACCTGCGGGCGGTGGCGCCCCGCCGCGCCTTCGCCGTCCACGACGGCCTGCTCAACGACGCCGGACTGGGCCTGCTGGACGGCCAGTTGGCCGGGGAGGGCGAGCGCCAGAAGGCGGAGTTCCGCCGGCTCCGCCCGGGCGAGTCGGTCGACGTCCCCTAGGGGTCACCCCGTAGGTCCAGGGGAGGAGCCCGGATCGGTCCGGGGAGCGATGTGCGGGCCGGGCGCGCGCCATAGCGTCGGAGACAGGCAACCGAGAAGGAGTGTTCGTGATGAACGGTCTGTCCCGTCCGCGCCAGGGGCGTGTCATCGCCGGTGTCTGCGCCGGGCTCGGCCGCCGGTACGGCATGTCGGCCTGGACGGTCAGGCTGCTGGCCATCCTGTCCTGCCTGCTGCCCGGACCTCAGTTCGTGCTCTACATCATCCTCTGGGTCATGATGCCGAGCGAGTGATCCGCTCCCGGCGGCGGACCGGCGGGGCCCTACCGCAGGTGCCAGACGGCGGGAAGGCCCTTGGCGGCGCCGTCGCCGGAGTAGTCGTGCACGACGTCGAGGTAGCCGGCCATGCGCGCCTGCCAGGCGACGTTGACGGGCAGGTCCTCCAGGGCGGCCAGCAGGGCGGCGTAGTCGTCGCAGTCGATGACGTGGAACAGGTCGAGGCCGCTGCGCCAGATCGTCCACTCGTGCGCGCCGGCGTCCTTGATCGCCTGGACGAGCTCCGGCGGGACCTCCCGGTGCGCCTGCTCGTACTCCTCCTCGCGGCCCGGCTTGAGCCGGGTGTGCAGTGCGACGCGCAACGTCACTCCTCTTCCTGCTGCTGGCGGCGGGCCCAGTCCTCGACGGCCCCGATGTGGACCGCGGCGGCGATGCGAGCGCCGTCGGGGTCGCGATCGAGCAGCGCGCGGTAGATCGCGTCGTGTTCGCGGTACGTGCGCGCGAAGACGCCCTCCTCGCGGTAGCCGCGCCAGACGCGGGCCCGGAACGTACGGCTGTTGAGCCCGCCCAGGATCGCGGCGAGCACCGGGTTCCCCGCGGCCTCCGTGATGATGCGGTGGAACTCCATGTCGTGGCCGACGATCTCCTCGGCCTTCCCGCCCCGCTCCATCGCCGCCATCTCGGCGCGCAGGCGGGCGAGTCCCTCGTCGTCGATCCGGGCCGCCGCGGCGGCCGCGGCCGCCGGCTCGAGGATCTTGCGGACCTGGACGAGGTGCAGCAGCGTGTCGCCGCGGGAGATCTCCGCGACCACGCCGAACGTCTCCAGCAGGTCGCCGGGTTCGAGCCGGGTGACGTAGATGCCGGCCCCGTGGCGGGCCTCCAGGACCCCCATGACGGTCAGGGCGCGGATGGCCTCGCGCATCGAGCTGCGGGACAGCCCGAGGTCGGCGGCGAGGTCGCGTTCGGTCGGCAGGCGCTGGCCGGGCGTGAACTCACCCATGGCGATCCGGGTCTTGATCTCATCGATCGCCCGCTGGGTGACGGTGGTCTTCACCCCGGCGTCTTCCGTCACGCGCGCTCCCTCCTCCGACGGCGGATCACATCCTGCCTGATGCGAAGTGGTCTTACCAATTTGTCAAAAGTAACAACTATGTAACGGGGTATTGCCAGCACGTTGCCCCTTAATGGTCTTATGTCGGCACAAGAGGTCCGATGAGTGCAGGAGAGGTCGGACCAACCGAACGAGCAGGGAGTACGACCACGTGAAGCTGCTGCGTGTCGGACCGGAAGGCGCCGAACGCCCCGCGGTCCTGGCCGAGGACGGCTCGCTCCTCGATCTGTCCGGCCTGACCCGCGACATCGACGGCGACTTCCTCGCCGCCGGTCTGGAGCGGGCCAGGGCGGCGTACGCGGCAGGCGAACTGCCGCCCCTCCAGAACGCCGAGCGGATCGGCGCACCGCTGGCCCGGCCCGGCAAGGTGGTGTGCATCGGGCTGAACTACCGCGACCACGCGGAGGAGACCGGCGCGGACACCCCGGCCGAGCCGATCATCTTCATGAAGGCGTCGAACACGGTCGTCGGCCCGGACGACGACGTGCTCATCCCCCGGGGCAGCGAGAAGACCGACTACGAGGTCGAACTGGCCGTCGTCATGGGCGGCCGCGCCCGTTACCTGGACTCGCCGGCGGACGCCCGCCCGCTCATCGCCGGGTACGCGATCAGCAACGACGTGTCGGAGCGGGAGTTCCAGCTCGAACGCGGCGGCCAGTGGGACAAGGGCAAGTCCTGCGAGACGTTCAACCCCCTGGGGCCGTACCTCGTGACCGCCGACGAGATCGACGAGCCCCAGAACCTCGGGCTGCGGCTCTGGGTCAACGGCGAGCTCCGCCAGGACGGCGACTCCGAGAACATGATCTTCCCGGTCGACCACCTGATCTGGTACCTCAGCCAGTTCATGGTCCTGGACCCCGGGGACGTCATCAACACCGGGACCCCGGCCGGCGTCGCGCTGGGCAGCCCCGGCATCCCCTTCCTACGCCGGGGGGACGTCATGGAGCTCGAGATCGACGGGCTCGGCCGGCAGCGGCAGAGGCTCGCATGAAGGTCGTCGCGCTCGAGGCCCACGACATCCGGTTCCCGACCTCGCGGCAGCTCGACGGCTCGGACGCGATGAACCCGGACCCGGACTACTCCGCGGCCTACGCCGTCCTGCGCACGGACGACGGCGCCGAGGGACACGGGTTCACCTTCACGATCGGGCGTGGCACGGAGGTGTGCGTCGCCGCGATCCGGGCGTACGCGCCGCTGGTCGTCGGCCTGGACCTCGACCTGTCCGACCTGGGCGAGTTCTCGCGGCGGCTGCTCCACGACTCCCAGCTGCGCTGGCTCGGCCCGGAGAAGGGCGCCGTGCACATGGCCGCCGCCGCGATCATCAACGCGGCGTTCGACCTCGCCGGGCGCGTCGCCGGCAAGCCGGTCTGGCGGCTGCTGGCGGACCTGCCGCCCGAGCAGATCGTCGACCTGGCCGACTGGAGGTACCTCACGGACGCCCTCCGCCCGGAGGAGGCCGTCGAGCTGCTGAGGGCGGCGCGCGCGGGACGTGAGGAACGGGAGGCCGCCCTGCTGGCCGGCGGCTACCCCGCGTACACGACGACGCCCGGCTGGCTCGGGTACACCGACGAAAAGCTCGTGGTCCTCGCCCGGGAGGCCGTCGCGGAGGGCTTCACCCAGATCAAGCTGAAGGTCGGCGGTGACCTGGCCGACGACGTGCGCCGCATGGAGCTGGCCCGCCGGACGGTCGGCCCCGGCATCCGCATCGCCATCGACGCCAACCAGCGGTGGGACGTCGGCCAGGCGATCGAATGGGTCGAGGCCCTCAAGCCGTACGACCCGTGGTGGATCGAGGAGCCGACCAGCCCCGACGACATCCTGGGCCACGCGGCCGTGCGCCGGGCGGTCCGGCCCGTACGGGTGGCGACCGGCGAGCACGTGGCGAACCGCGTCATCTTCAAGCAGCTGCTGCAGGCCGACGCGATCGACGTGCTGCAGATCGACGCCTGCCGCGTCGCCGGCGTGCCGGAGAACGTCGCGATCCTCCTGCTCGCCGCCAAGTACGGCGTCCCGGTGTGCCCGCACGCCGGCGGGGTCGGGCTGTGTGAGGTCGTGCAGCACCTGTCGATGTTCGACTACCTCGCCGTCAGCGGCAGCACCGAGGACCGCGTCATCGAGTACGTCGACCACCTGCACGAACACTTCACCGACCCGGTGCGCATCCGGGACGGCCGCTACTTCGCGCCGTCGGCTCCGGGGATGTCGGCGCAGATCAAGCCCGACAGCCTGCGCGAGTACGCCTTCCCCGACGGCCCCGCCTGGAGGTTGTGACGTGGAATTCGACGGCGTCAGGGCGCTCGTCACCGGAGGAGCCTCCGGCATCGGGCTCGCCGCCGCCCGGCTGCTCACCGAGCGCGGCGCGACCGTGAGCTGCCTCGACCTCACCGATCCGCCCGCGGCCCTGCACGGGGTACGGGCCGACGTACGGGACGACGCGTCGGTCCGCGCGGCGGTCACGGCGGCGGCCGCCCACCTCGGCGGCCTGGACGTGCTGGTCAACAACGCCGGGATCGGCGCGCAGGGCACGGTCGAGGACAACGACGACGACGAGTGGCGCAACGTCTTCGACGTGAACGTGTTCGGCATGGTGCGGGTCACCCGCGCCGCGCTGCCGCACCTGCGCCGATCCGAGCACGCCGCGATCGTCAACACCTGCTCGATCGCGGCCACCGCCGGGCTGCCGCAGCGGGCGCTGTACTCGGCGACCAAGGGCGCCGTGCAGTCGCTCACCCTGGCGATGGCGGCGGATCACCTGCGCGACGGCATCCGGGTGACCTGCGTCAACCCGGGAACCGCCGACACTCCCTGGATCGGCCGGCTGCTCGCCGCGACCGACGATCCGGAGGCGGAGCGGGCCGCACTGGCGGCCCGCCAGCCGAGCGGCCGGCTGGTCAGCCCGGAGGAGGTCGCCGCGGCGATCGCCTACCTGGCGAGCCCGCTGGCGTCGGCGACGACAGGAACGGCGCTGGCGGTCGACGGGGGCATGGCCGGCCTGCGACTTCGCCACGAGAAATGAGGACGCGATGAAGCGAGGAATGCTGGCGGCGGGTGCCGTCTTCGCGGCGGCCGCCTGCCTGGCGGCCGGGTGCAAGAGCGGCAGCGGTGGTGGCGGCTCGGCCGGCGGCGGCGCCGTCGGCGTGGACTACCCCCGGTCCGACACCGACTTCTGGAACTCCTACATCAAGTACGTCCCGCAGTTCGGCAAGCAGGACGGCCTCGACCTGAAGACCACGAACTCCGAGAACGACATCGCCAAGCTGACCGCGAACGTCCAGTCGCTGATGGGCCAGGGCGTGAAGGGCATGGTCCTCGCCCCGCAGGACACCGCGGCGGTGGCGCCCACGCTGAACCAGCTGAAGCAGAAGAAGATCCCGGTGGTCACCGTGGACACCCGCCCGGACAAGGGCGACGTCTACATGGTGGTCCGCGCCGACAACCGCGCGTACGGCGAGAAGGCCTGCAAGTTCCTCGGCGACACGCTGAAGGGCAAGGGCAAGGTCGCGATGCTGGAGGGCGACCTGGCCTCCATCAACGGCCGGGACCGCACCGAGGCGTTCAACCAGTGCATGTCCCAGAACTACCCGGGCGTCAAGGTCATCGGCCTGCCCACGGAGTGGAAGGGCGACGTCGGCGCGAACAAGCTGCAGACCACGCTCGCCGCCAACCCGGACCTGAACGGGATCTACATGCAGGCGGGCGGGGCGTTCCTCGCTCCGACGCTCAACGTGCTGAAGCAGAAGGGCCTGCTCGTCCCGCCGGGCGATCCGAAGCACATCGCGATCATCTCCAACGACGGCATCCCGGAGGAGCTGAAGGCGATCGAGGCCGGGCAGATCGACGCCACCGTCTCCCAGCCCGCCGACCTGTACGCCAAATACGCGCTGTACTACGTAAAGGCCGCCATCGACGGCAAGAAGTTCGCGCCGGGCAAGACCGACCACGACTCGACGATCGTCGCGCCGCGGCCCGGCCTGCTCGAGGACCAACTGCCCGCGCCGCTGGTCACCAAGGACGGCACCTACGCGGGCTCGCTGAAGGCGACAGACCCCCAGCTCTGGGGCAACCAGGTCAAATGAGCCATTCCGCCAGTGCCGCGGCCGGTGTACGGCCGGTCGCGGCGGCTCACCACATCACCAAGCGGTTCGGCGTGACCGTCGCGCTGAACGACGTGTCGCTCACCGTCGATGACGGCGACATCCACGCCCTCGTCGGCCGCAACGGCGCCGGGAAGTCGACGCTCGTGTCGATCCTCACCGGCCTCGTACCCCCGGACTCCGGAACGGTGGAGTTCGGCGGCGAGCCCGCCCCGCCGCTCGCGGACCGCGAGGCGTGGCGGCAGCGGGTCGCCTGCGTGTACCAGAAGCTCACGGTCATCCCGTCCCTGTCCGTCGCCGAGAACCTGTTCTTGAACAGGCAGGGCCGCGGCCTGATCTCGTGGGGCTCGCTGCGCCGCCGCGCCCGCGAGCTCCTGGACGCCTGGGAGGTCGACGTCGACGTGCAGGCGCCCGCCGAGCGCCTCACCGTCGAGCAGCGGCAGCTCGTGGAGATCGCGCGGGCGCTGTCGCACGGCTCGCGGTTCATCATCCTCGACGAGCCGACCGCCCAGCTCGACGGCCAGGCGATCGAGCGACTGTTCGCCCGCATGCGCTCCCTGCGGGAGTCCGGGGTGACGTTCCTGTTCATCAGCCACCACCTCGACGAGGTGTACGAGGTCTGCGACACCGTCACCGTCATGCGCGACGCCCGGCACATCGTGACCTCTCCGGTCGCGGAGCTGGGCAAGGAGGCGCTGGTCACCGCGATGACCGGCGAGGCCACCGGGCTGATCGACCTCGGCGCCGGCCGGCCCGCGCCGGCGCCCGGCGCCGCGCCCGCGCTGACCGTCACCGGACTCGGGATCCCCGGCGTCTTCGAGGACGTGTCGCTGACCGTCGCGCCCGGCGAGATCGTCGGGCTGGCCGGGGCCGGCGGCTCCGGGAAGATGGCCGTCGGCGAGTCGATCGTCGGCCTGCGCCGGGCCGCCCGCGGCACCGTCGAGATCGGCGGGACGACGCCACGGCCGGGCAGCGTGCAGGCGGCCCTGCGGGCCGGCCTCGGCTTCGTGCCGCAGGACCGGCACAAGGAGGGCCTGGTGCCCGGCCTGTCCATCGCCGAGAACGCCACCCTCACCGTCCCCGAACGGCTGGGCCGCTTCGGGCTCGTCGGATCGCGGCGGCGCGACGAACTCGGCGCCAAGGCCATCGGCGACCTGGACATCAAGGCGGCCGGGCCGGAGCAGCCGGTGTCCGCGCTGTCCGGCGGCAACCAGCAGAAGGTCGTCATGGCCCGCGCGCTCGCGGGCGACCCGAAGGTGCTGGTGCTCATGCAACCCACCGCAGGGGTCGACGTCAAGGCCAAGGAGACGCTCCTCGGCACGGCCGCCGCGGCGGCCGCCGGCGGGGCGGGCGTCCTGATCATCTCCGACGACCTCGACGACCTGCGCCCCTGCGACCGGGTGACCGTCCTGTTCAAGGGCGCCGTCGTCGCCCAGATGCCGGCCGGCTGGGCCGACCACGAACTGATCGCCGCGATGGAGGGCATCCGTGACTGAGACACAGACGGCCATGGCCGCGCCGGCCCGCGGCCGGATCACCGCGCCACGGCTGGCGCGCCTGCGCGACCTCGCGCTCGTACCGGCGATCATCGTGATCGCCATCGTCGGCTACTTCGTCAACCCGGTGTTCCTGCACTGGGACAACCTGGTCAACGTCCTGCAGCAGCAGTCGGAGATCTCCCTGCTCGTGCTGGCCGAGGCGCTCATCCTCATCTGCGGGCGGATGGACCTGTCGCTGGAGTCGACGTTCGGCCTCGCCCCGGGCATCGCCGCCTGGCTCGTGCTCGCCCCCGGCGTCACGCACGGCGTCGGCTGGCTGTCCGGCGCCTGGTCGATCCCGGTCACCCTGGCCATCGGCGCCGTCATCGGCTGGATCAACGGCCTGCTGATCGTACGGTTCCGCCTGAACGGCTTCATCGTCACGCTCGGCATGCTGATCGTGCTGCGCGGCCTGCTGACCGGCATCAGCGGCGGCAAGACGTTCTTCAACCTGCCGTCCTCCATGGTCTACCTGGGCAACGCGGTCTGGTTGGGCCTGCCCGCGTCGATCTGGATCTGCCTGGTCCTGTACGCCCTGGCCATCGTCGTGACCGGCTACACCCGCTGGGGCCGCGCGCTGTACGCCATCGGCGGCAACACCGACGCGGCCCGCGCCGCCGGCATCCGCGTCGACCGGGTGCTGTGGGGCACGCTCGTGCTGGCGAGCCTCCTCGCCGCCCTCGGCGGCCTGCTGCTCACCGGACGGCTCGCCTCCGTCGCGGCCAGCCAGGGCAATGGCGCGATCTTCACGGTGTTCGCGGCGGCGGTGATCGGCGGCGTCTCGCTCAACGGCGGCAAGGGCACGATCTTCGGCGCCTTCACCGGCATCCTGCTGCTCTACATGATCCAGAATGTGCTCACGCTGGCCGGCGTCCCGGCGCAGTGGATCGGCGCGCTCAACGGTGCGATCATCCTCATCGCGCTGATCATCAGCCGGATCACGTCGGGGCAGGCACAGGAGTAGTGATGGAACGCCGCAGACTCGGATCCTCCCCGGTCGAGGTGACGACGCTGTCGTTCGGTGGCGCGGCGATCGGCGGGCTGTTCGCCCCGGTCTCCGACGCCGATGCCACCGCGGCCGTACGCCGCGCCCGGGAGCGGGGCATCGGGTACTTCGACACCGCGCCGCACTACGGCGCCGGCCGCGGGGAACGCCGCATGGGCGCCGCCCTGACCGCCGCGTCCGCAGGCGCCGCGCCCGCCGCCGCGTACGTGCTGTCGACCAAGGTCGGGCGGATCATCGTTCCCCTCGGACCCGGGGAGCCGCCCGAGGAGGAGGGCTTCGCCGACCCGCCGCCGTACAAGCGGGTGTGGGACTGGAGCGCCGACGGCATCCGCCGGTCCCTGGAGGAGTCCCTGGAACGCCTCGGCGCCGACCACGTGGACGTCGTCTACCTGCACGACCCGGACGGCCACGAGGAAGAGGTGTACGCGACGGCGTACCCGGCGCTGGCCGCGCTGCGCGACGAGGGCGTGGTCGGCGCGATCGGCGCGGGGATGAACCAGACCCCCATGCTGACGCGGTTCGTCGAACGCCTCGACCTGGACGTCGTGCTGTGCGCCGGCCGGTACACGCTCCTCGACCGGTCGGCGGAGGAGGACCTGTTCCCCGCGTGCGTCCGGCGCGGCACCTCGGTCGTCGCCGGCGGCGTGTTCAACTCCGGGCTGCTGGCCGGCGGCACCACGTACGACTACGCGCCGGCCCCGCCGGAGCTGCTGGAACGCGTCGCCCGGCTGGAACGGATCTGCGCCGGGCACGGCGTGCCGCTGCGCGCGGCGGCGCTGCGGTTCCCGCTGCGGCACCCGGTGGTGGCGAGCGTTCTGGTCGGCTGCCGCAGCGCGGCGGAGGTCGACGACAACTGCGACCTGTTCGAGCTGGACATCCCCGAGGCGCTCTGGGAGGAGCTGTGAGCACGCTCGTCGACGCCCACCATCACCTGTGGGACACCGGCGTCCGCGACTACTCCTGGATGGACGGCCCGTGGGCCGATCCCCTCCAGGGCCGGTTCGACGCGGCCCGTTACACGGAGCTGACCCGGCCGTACGGCGTGCGGGACTCGATCGCCGTGCAGGCGCTGCAGGACGTCGGCGAGACGTACGACCTGCTGGCCGTCGCGGCCGACCCGGTCGAGCTCGAGCACGGCGACGAGCCGGGTCCGATCGCGGGTGTGGTCGGCTGGGTGGACCTGACCGCGCCCGACGTCGCGGACCGGATCGCCGAGGTGCGGGAGAGCCCGGCGGGCGGGCTGCTCGTCGGTATCCGGCACCTCGCCCAGGACGAGCCGGACCCCGCGTGGCTGCTGCGGCCGGAGGTCACGCGCGGCATCGCGGCCGTCGGGGCCGCCGGCCTGGTGTACGACGTGCTGATCCGGCCGCCGCAGGCCACGGCCGCCCTGGAGCTCGTGCGCCGGCTGCCGGAGGTGTCCTTCGTCCTCGACCACGCTGGGAAGCCCGACATCGCCGGCGGCGCCTGGGAGCCGTGGGCGGGCTGGATCACCTCGCTGGCCGCGCTGCCCAACGTGACAGTCAAACTGTCCGGCCTCCTCACCGAGGCGGCACCCGAGTGGAAACCGGCCGACATCCTGCCGTACGCCCGTCATGTGCTGGACTCCTTCGGCGCGGACCGCGTGATGTACGGCTCCGACTGGCCGGTCTGCACGCTCGCCGCGTCGTACGGGCAGGTCCTCGACCTGGCGCGGGAGGCGGTGCCGGCCGGGGACCGGGACGCGGTGTTCGGCGGAACGGCCCGCCGCGTGTACGGGCTGAGTTGAGGTCCTCATCCGCCCTGCCCCGTGAGACGTGCGGTGGGGTTCACACGGGGAAGCGCACGCCGACCAGCCGCTCGGAGGCCTCCCAGATCCTGCGGGCGTCGTCCAGGTCGCGCAGCGGAGCCCATAGCTCCTGCTGCGCGGGAGCGCCGCCGAGACCGCCCGGTCCCTTGGGGCCGTAGAACCGGCCGCCCCGCGCGTCCGGGCCGGTCGCGGCCAGCAGCGCGGGCAGGGCGGCGGTGTCGACGGTGCCGACGATGATGCCCAGGCGAGAGAGCACCCGGATCACGCGGACCGCGCCGGTGTCCTTCTGCCGCCCCATGCCGGGCTGCGCGGACAGCAGGTTCGTGGGGGAGATGCCGGGGTGGCAGAGATTGCTGGTGATACCCCACCCGTTCGCCTTGCTGCGCGCCTCGAGCTCGCGGGCGAACAGGCCGATCGCGATCTTGGACTGGCTGTAGGCCTTCCGCGCGTCGTAGCCGCGCTCCCAGTTCAGGTCGTCCCAGTTGATCGCGCCGCTGTGCGCGGCGATGCTCGTCTGGTGCGTGATCCGGGCCCTGCCCTCACGGAGCAGCGGCAGCAGGCCTAGGGTGAGCGCGAAGTGACCGAGGTGGTTGGTGCCGAACTGCAGCTCGAATCCGTCCTTGGTGACCTGGTGGCTGGGCGGTGTCATCACACCGGCGTTGTTGATGAGGATGTCGATCGGGCGGCCTTCACTCACGAGCCGGTCCGTGAGCGCGGCCACCGAGTCGAGCGAGGCCAGATCGAGGGCGCGGGTAGTGATCTTCGCACCCGGGACGAGGCCGCGAATGCGGCCGGCCGCGCTCTCGCCCTTGGCCGGGGTGCGGACCGGCATGATCACCTCGGCGCCCGCCGCGGCGAGGCGGGTGGCGATGACGAAGCCGATGCCGTCGCTCGCGCCGGTGATGACGGCGAGCCTCCCGGACAGGTCGGGGACGGCGAGGCCGATGGTGCGAGGCATGAGCGGTCTCCTTCTTCCCGCGGCGAGATCCGCTGCGGGTCGGCGTGTGCGTCCATGCTCGAACCTCGCCGGCCGCGGATTCAGGGCCCGGTCATCCACGGATCGCCGATCCCCTGTTGGGAACCGGAGCGAGTAGCCGGCGGGTCCCACCGGCCGGTACCAACGGAAAGTGGTTGCGCTGACACCGTTCGTCGTGGATGCTCGGTCCATGCATCAGAGTCATGACGCGGCATGCCGCGCCTGTCGGTGTCGATCGCGGGGCTGACATGGCAGGCGTTCTCGGAGACGGTCGGCGTGGTGGGGATCGCGCCGGGACGGTGGCGTCGTTGCTTCCCCCGTCTGTCAGGATGCTTCATCCTGGAAAGCCGAGGCCGGAGGTGACAGGCTTGGCGGTGGATCGATTCTCCACTCCGCTTTACGGGATCGCCGAGGCGGCGGATTACCTGGCGGTTCCTGCGTCGACGTTCACAACCTGGGCCTTCGGCTACGAGCGCAGGAGGCCCGGTGGGGCTCTTGTCAGCGTGCGGCCTGTGATCACTGCGGTTCGGCCGGCCCGGCGAAAGGACCCGGCGGTCCCGTTCGTCGGGCTGGCCGAAGCGTACGCGCTGGCGGCCTTCCGGCACGCCGGTGTTCCTCTTCAGCGGATCAGGCCGGCCATCGACGCGCTCAAGCGAGAGCTCGGCTTGGAACACGCCTTGGCCAGTCGGCAACTGTTCACCGACGGAGCCGAGGTTCTTTACGACTACGCCGAACACGCGGCAGATACCCCTGGGGGCATCTCGGCCAGAGAGCTCGTGGTGGTCCGCAACAACCAGCGAGTCTTCGCCGAGGTCGTCGAAGAGTACCTACGCCGCGTTGAGTTCGCCGACGATGGGTATGCCCAGATGATCAGGCTTCCGCAGTATCGCGTCGCGGATGTTCTCATCGATGCGGAACACGCCTTTGGCAGGCCGCGATTCGCGCACGGCGGTGCGAAATTGGAAGATGTGCTCGATCTCTTCCAGGCAGGTGAGCCAATCCAGGCGGTCGCCGAAGAATTCGGGCTGACCCAGGTCGAAGTCGAGGACGCCCTGCGTGTCGCAACACGAGCAGCCGCTTAAGTTCTTCGTCGACCGGAGTCTGGGCCGCGTCGCCGTGCCCCGGTTACTCCGAGTCGCCGGTTGGAACATCATCACGCTCGCCGAGCACTATGGCGTGCCCCAAGACGAGCAGGTCGCCGACGTTGAGTGGATCGAACAAACCGCCAAGCTCGGCTGGCCCGTCCTGATGAAGGACAAGAAGATCCGTTACCGTCGCGCAGAGATCGACGCGGTCAGTGAGCATCAGGCGCGGTGCTATGTCATCAGCCGCGGTGATCTCACTTCTGCGGAGTATGCGGAGCGTTTCATCAGGAACCGAGAAGCGATATTCAGGACGGCATCAATGGCAGGGCCGTTCATCTACGCCGTACACCTCGATCGCCTTGAGCCCTTGTACCCGAGAACCTGACGGGCATCATCACCGAAATCGGTTTCGGTGACTTTTGATCACTCGGTGGTGGTGCAGACCTCGCCGTTGAGGCGGAACACGCCCGGCGGGATGTTCGGGCCGGTGTAGGCGCCGACGAAGCCGATGCTCACGGTGGCGCCGGCGGCCAGTCGCCCGTTCGTGTCGAGGCTGGTGGCCTTGACGTCCCGGCCGTCCTGGGTCCAGGTGGCGTTCCAGCCGCTGCCGACCTGCTGGCGGCCGGTCGGCCAGGTGAAGGTGAGGGTCCAGCCGTCGAGCGGGTCGGGGCCGTTGTCGGTGACGTCGACCCCGGCGACGTAGCCGCTGGCCCAGTCGTTCTGGTCGGTGAAGCGGACGGTGCACGCACTGGTCGCCGGACTGCCGGTGGTGAACGTCAGCGGCGGCGAGGCCCAGGACACCTTCCCGGCGGTGTCGCGGGCCAGCACGTTCACCGTGTACCGGGTGCCGGGGTCGAGGTTGCGAACCGTCATCGACGTGCCGGCGGTCTCGCCGAGTTCCTCGCTGGTGGTGCCGTTCTGCCGGTACACCTCGTATTTGGCGATCGGGTGCGTTCCCGCGGCGGCCGCCGGCCAGGAGATCGTCGCGGTCCGGTCGGTGACCGCCGAGGCGGTCGGCAGGCCGGGCGCCGCAGGCGCTCCGGCGGGCTCGCCCGCCGGGTGCAGGACGAGCGTGGTCAGCGAGTACGGCGGCAGGGTCTGGCTCGTCGCGCTGCCGGTCCGGGCCGAGTGCACGGCCGTGTCGCCGTTCCCGAACGAGAAGACGGTGGGCGTCGTGGCGGCGGGGGTGTAGCCGGCGTAGTCGATGCTCACCGGGTGGGCGTTGTCGGGGTCCTTGTTCACCAGGAGGACCGCGAGGTCGCCGTTCGGGCGGCGGGCGGCGTGCGCGGTGACCAGGGCCTGGTCGGTGCCGGCCCGGACGAACCGGTCGCCGGGGCGGGCGAAGTCGTTCATCATGGCCAGGCCGTGGTAGGGGGCGAAGGGCGTGTTGAGCGGCGGTTCACAGGTCGCGCCGTCGGAGGTGCAGGTGCCGCTGGACAGCATGCCGAAGTCGCCGTAGTCGGTCTGGCCGGCCACCGTCGAGATCGTGCCGATGCCGTTGTGGACGTCCCACCAGTCGACGGTGAAGACGCCGTTCGCGAGCAGCCCGCTGTACGCGTCGGCGAGGAACAGCGCGCCCGGCTGGGTGTCCTCGCCCACGCCCACGTTCGTCTCGGTGAGGCTGATGCCGATGCGGTCGGACCCGGCACCGGCGTACCGGGCGATCTGCCGCCGCAGCAGGTAGACGGCGTCGTCGATCTGCTCCGGCTTGGCCAGGGCCTCGCCCGCCGTACCGCCGCCCGGGTACCAGTGCACGTCCACGAAGTCGATCTTCGGTCCGGCGATGGAGAGCACGGTCTGGTTCCAGTTGGCCGCGTCGCCGTCGGCGACCACCGCGTCCGGCCAGTTCGCCGGCATGGTGAGCACGGCGCCGACCTTGATCGTGGGGTCGGCCGCCTTCATCGCGTCGGCGTACGCGACGACGCCCTGGGCGTACGCCGCCGGGCTCTTGTCGGCGTGGTCGTCGGCCTCCCAGCCGGAGCCGTAGTGGCCGTTGCCGTAGTTCTCGTTGCCGATCGTCCAGTACTTCGCGGCGTACCCCTTGGTCACGTTGGCGTACCGGACCCAGTCGGCCGCCTCCCCGGGCGTCCCGGTGCCGTAGTTCGCGATGATCATCGGCTGCGCGCCGACCCGCCGTACGGAGGCCATGAAGGTGTCGAAGTCGGTGTTCGGGGCGACGTATCCGCCGGGCGCGGTGTGCGTCTTCCAGTGGTAGATGTCGCCGTACGAGCCGCCCGGGTACCGGATCATCCGGACGCCGGCCGTCTTGAGCCGGTCCGACACGGCGGTGGTGCCGAGTTCGGCGTCCCAGATCGCGTCGTTCACGCCGAGCCCGGTGCCGGGCATGGCCGCCAGCCCCGCGCGGGCGTTCACGGTGACCTTCACCGGTGTAACCGCCGCACTCGGGCCGGCCGACGCGAGCCCGGCCGGGGAGAGAGCCGCGACGAACGCGGTCAGCGTCGCGGCGACGGCAGGACGTAGGCGCATCCTCATCGGAGTCCAATCACCGGTGATCAAGGTCGCCTCATGCTGAGATCGCGCCCCAGGACTGTCAACGGAGCCCGCCCGTACCCGGAGAACGATCGGACCGGATGCCACCGCGGAGCGGGGAGTCCGGCCTGGTCCGGGCACCGGAGGCCACCGGTGGGTCCCGCCCCGGTGCGCCGGGTCCGGTCCGCCCGGCGTGAAACTTTCGCGCGGGCCCCCAGGTCGGGGCCGCCTCCTCATCCGTGACGTTGACCCATCCGGCGAACGGTTCTTACCGTTTCGACCCGTCCGGCATACCGAACGGATTTCTGAACACCGCACGGTGCTGTCCCACCCAGCCCACGCATCGGGAGGAGGAGCCACGGCGGCCATGAAGCTGAAGACGAGAGGTCTGGCGACACTGCTCGCCGCCCTGCTGGCCGCGGCCGGTGGGCTGGTGTCCATGCACAAGGCGTCGGCGGCGTCGCTCGTCGAGGTGACGAACTTCGGCAACAACCCGACGAACCTACGGATGTACGAGTACGTGCCGAACTCCGTGGCGGCGCACCCGGCGATCCTCGTCGTCTCGCACTACTGCACCGGCTCTGGCCCGGCGATGTACTCGGGCCGCCCGGAGTTCCCCCGGCTCGCGGACAGGTACGGCTTCATCATCGTCTACCCCTCGGCCACCCGCAGCGGCTCCTGCTTCGACGTGTCGACGGCCGGCGCGCTCAAGCACAACGGCACCAGCGACCCGGCCGGCATCATGTCGATGGTCCAGTGGGAGGAGCAGCACCGGAACGCCGACGCGAGCCGGGTGTACGCCACGGGCGAGTCCTCCGGCGCGATGATGACCAACGTGCTGCTCGGCGACTATCCCGACGTCTTCAAGGCCGGGGCGGCCTTCGCCGGGGTTCCGTTCGCCTGCTTCGCCACCACCGACGGCTCGATGTGGAACAGCGCCTGCGCGAACGGCCAGATCAGCAAGACGCCGCAGCAGTGGGGCGACCTGGTTCGCGCCGCCTACCCCGGCTACACCGGCCCCCGCCCGCGTATGGAGGTCTGGCACGGTACGGCGGACTCCACGCTGAACTACAACAACTTCGGCGAGGAGATCAAGGAGTGGACCAACGTGCTCGGTGTCGGCCAGACGCCGAGCTCCACCGACCACCCGCAGTCCTCGTGGACCCGCACCCGGTACGGAGGGACGGGAACCACCGCGCCGGTCGAGGGGATCAGCGTCCAGGGCGCCGGTCACGGCGTCTACCAGACCGGGATGGGCGAGCTCGCCCTGCGGTTCATGGGCCTCATCGCTGACGGTTCGACGCCGACCCCGACTCCCACCCCCACGCCGACCCCGCCGGGCGAGTCGGGGCCCTGCGCGGTCAGTGACACGGTGAGCGCCTGGAACACCGGCCTGACCGAGAGCATCACCATCAAGAACACCGGCAGCGCGGCGATCAACGGCTGGTCCCTCGCCTTCACCCTCCACGGCGGCCAGACGATCACCTCCGGCTGGAACGCCGCCTTCACCGGTTCGAGCGGCCAGGTGACGGCGACCAACGTCTCCTACAACGGCTCCCTGGCACCGGGCGCGTCGACCAGCTTCGGCTTCCAGGCGAACCACACCGGGAACGCCGCCGCCCCGTCGGCCTTCACCCTGAACGGAACCGCCTGCACGGTCTCCTGACGGAGACCCCGAGAACGGCTGATCCCTGGCGCCCGCCGAGCGGAGAGATAGGGCGGACGCCAGGGATCAGCACTGCCGCCTCCCCGGCACCTCCCGCCGGCCCTGTTCAGCCGCAGAGCGTGACCGTGTCCGCTCCCGGGCTGCGGGCACCAGACCGAGCAGCCAGGGCAGGGACGTACCGAGGCACTCCGCGAGTGTGGACGCCGTGGTCGCGTCCGGACCCGCGCCACCAGGCCGGGCGAGGCCGGGTCACATGCCCTGAGGCTAATTGTCGGCTGCGACACTTCCCGGCGGCCGAGGCGGGCGCGGCAGCGGGCCGTGATCACCGTGCTCAGCCTTCGTCTCCGTCCTCGATAGGGGTCCGGTGGGCGATGGGGCGGTGGTCATGGCGGCGATTGAACCTTCAGTCCCTATCGGGCCGGAATACCGGGTGAAACGATCACCGGAGTTTCAGCCCCATCCCCCCTCTCCCCGGGAGAAGACGTGGCGCGTACTCCTCTTCGTGTCGCCTCCGTACTGGTCACGGCCGGTGCCGTGGCGGCCGGCCCGTCGGTCGCCTCCGCCGCTCCGCGAACTCCGGCCCCTGCCTTCACGCAGGCGGCGCCGGCGGCGGCGCCCGCCGCTTCGGAGGTCGTCGAGAACGGCCATCACTACAAGCTGCTCGCGGAGCCGCCGGCGGACGTCACCGCGGCGGCCCACTACTGGAAGTCCATGTCCATCAAGGGCCAGAAGCAGAAGAAGAGCAACTGGTGCGGCCCGGCCGCCGCCGCCTCGGCGCTGACGTATCAGACGGGCGTCAAGGTCACGTCGAGCACCCAGAGCTACCTGGCGAAGAAGATGGGCACCGACAAGGTCGGCTTCACCTCGCCCATCGCGATGGGCCGGGAGATGACCAACTACATCAACAAGGCGTGGAAGCGTAAGGGCACCAAGTACAAGGCGTACCGCAGCATCACCAACCCGAACCTCTGGGACGGGGTGCGCGGCGCCTACGCCTACGGTGAGGGACCGGTCGTCATCACCGTCTATTCCAGGAAGAGCTGGTACCCGAAGGCGCCGAAGGCCATGGCCCACTACGTGGTGATCTACGGCTTCGACGACACCACGAGCTGGAACCAGTCGACCTACCTGATCTGGGACCCCGCGCACGGCAAGCGCACGCTGAAGGCGACCCAGTGGCAGAAGATCGCCTACGCGGGCCGGTTCGTCGTCGCGTGGAGCGGCCTGCCGTTCTGACCCGAGACCGGCGAGCGGGGTGCGGACCGGTCCGTCTCCCCGCTCGCCTCGCCGGGCGGGCGGGGCCCGGCACGGGAACCCCGGGGAGGGCGGCGGCGTCGGAGAGGGCATCGAGCCATGAGGGGTGGATGAATGCTGACACTGGCCGATGAACTCCTCCTGCTGGCGCTCCGGGAGCAGGACGGCGTCGCGATGATCGGGTCCGCCGAGCTGGACTGCGGTGTGGCGGGTGCGCTGCTGGCGGAGCTCGCCCTGGCCGAACGCGTACGACTCGCCGACGGGCGCATCGCCGTGGCCGACGCGTCGCCGACCGGCGATCCCGACCTCGATGCGCTCCTGGCGCGGATCGCGGCGGACGGCAGGCCCCGCAAGGCCGAGCACTGGGTGAACAAGAGCCGCCGGGACGAGGTACGGAAGCGGCGCCTGGCCCGGCTCGTGGCGATGGGCGTCCTGGAGGAGCGCGAGCGCCGGGTGCTCTTCGTCAAGCGCACGAACTACCCGGAGCGGGATCCGCGGCCCGAGCAGGAGCTGCGCGCCCGGCTCCGGGCGGTGCTGGGCGGCGCTCCGGCCGACGTACGGTCCAGCGCCCTGCTCGCGATCGTCCACGCCTGCCGCCTCGACCGCAAGGCGTTCCCGGACGTCGACGGCAAGGTCCTGCGGGCCCGCGTCAAGGAGATCACCGAGGAGCAGTGGGCCGGCCGGGCGGTCGCGAAGGTCATCGCGTCGATCCAGGCCGCCGTGATGGCCTCGATATCCGCCGCGGTGATCGCGTCGACCACGAGCGCCGCGACCGGCGGCTGAGGCGCTCCGGCCCGCCATCTCCGACGACGGCACTGACGGTACTGACGGTACTGGCGGCACGCGACACGACGGCTCGCGACGGCGCCGGCGTGTTCGGCGAGACCGGCGGCCGGGTCACCGACGGCACGGGCCGGGCCGGCGGCGCCGATGACGGCGGCGAGGCCGGAGACGCCCGCCGGGCGCCCGTCCGGGGCAGACTGATTCCGTGGGGACGCTCGACGAGCTGCGGGAGGCGGAGTGGCGGCGGCTGCTGGCCGCGGCCCGCCGCCGGCTGACGACGACCGGCGGGGAACCGGTCGGGGTCATCGCGCTCACCGATCCCTCCGCTGACGAACGGCGGCTCGTCGCCCGGATCACCGATTCCCCTCCGAACGGGCCGCTGGCACGGCGGCTGACCGTTGCCATGAGCGACCTCGACCGCATGCTGCGCCGCACGTACGGCACCGGTCTGCTGGCCGCGCTCGCGTGGATCGACGCGCCGCGGCCGCCGGAGGGCATGGCCGCGGCGCTGCGGGCCGCGCTGGGTGGGCGGCACGCCGGCGAGGGGTGGTATTCGGCGTGGCTCGGGGGGCTCTCGCGGGACGGGACCGCCGCCCGGCTCGTACGGCAGGGGCGGGGCGGGCTCTTCGCGCAGGCCGCCGCCGTGCTCGACCGGCTGCCCGCCGAGGACCTGCCGCTCCCGGTGCTCGCGGAGTGGGCGACGGGTGACGCGACGGCGCTGTACGCCACTCCGCTGTCCGACCTGGTACTACGGGCGCTGCGGCTCTGGCAGGGGGCGTCGCAGCCGTCCGACCGGGCGGCCGAGCACAGGATCTGGAACGACGCGGGCGTCCTCGTCGACGACCTGACGAGCCAGGTCCTGGTCCTCAACCTGCGCGTGGCCGAGGATCACGCGGTCGCCCGGTGGCTGGGGGAGGCGGCGGCCGCGGGGCTGCCGTTCCGGGCCACGCTGCAGCAGCTGATGAGCGGTCCGCTGACGCCGCGGGCGGGGGAGGTCTTCGTCTGCCAGAGTCCGGCGGTGGTCCGCGCGGCGGCCGCCCGGCTGGGTCCGGAATGCGCCGCGCTGGTGTGCACGGAGGGCCGGGCGTCCGTGGCCTGTCGCCGGCTTCTCAGCGCGGCGGCGGCCGCCGGGGCCCGGATCCGGTGGCACGGCGACTTCGACTGGGCGGCGCTGCGCATGACGGCCGCGGCCGTGCACCGGTATGCCGCGCTGCCCTGGCGCATGGGCGCCGAGGACTATCTGGAGGCCGTGCGGGTGGCCCGCGATCCGCTGCGTGGCGCGCGCGCCGCCACGCCCTGGGACGAGCGCCTCGCGGTCGAGATGGTCAGGGAGGGGTGCGCGGTCCGGGAGGACCGTCTCGTGCCCGTGCTGCTCGAAGACCTGCCGGCCGGCGCCGCCTGACCCGCTCCGGCGCGGGGGATTGGGACCGGAGTCCCGGTTCGGATGGGGACCGCAGGATCTAGTGCGGTCGGCCCGAAATCCACATTCTTGTCACAGGGTCTCCGGCTACGGCTGGAACTGAGAGGGCCGCGCCGGTCCGGCGGCGCGGCCCTCTCACACATCTCAGCCCTCGTCGAGGGAGCCGTCCCAGGCCCACGCCAGGGCGCGGGGCAGGCCCCAGTGCCCGAGCGGCGTGAGGCGCCGGTGCTCGTCCAGGGCGCCGACGGCCTCCCAGACGGGGACGATCAGCTCGAATCCCTGCTCGACCGGTTCGCGGTCGTCCGGGTCGTAGGAGCCTTCGATCTCGGGGCAGCGGTCCGCGTACGAGAACAGGTCCGAGGGGTGGGCCCGTGCGCCGACGCCGGCCCGGGCCAGGCCGATCACCGCACCCGCCCAGTCCGCGTGCTGGAGGGTCATCAGCGCGCTCTCCTCGTGGGTGCCGAGGCCCGACTCGCCGTTCATGGCGATCAGTGCTCCGGCGGCCTGGGTCCACAGGATCTCGTCGTCCGCGGGCGGCCCCCCGCGCCAGCCGGCGGCCGTGGCCAGGTGGCGGTGGGGCCAGTCCTTCAGACCACGGCGGATGCCCTCGGCGGCCCGGCGCAGCTGCTCGGCGGGAACGGCGGTGGCCACGACCTCGGGCAGTGCCTCTCGTAGGATCTCCACCGCCGCACGGTCGGCCTCCTGCCACTCTCGCAGGAACTCGTCCGCGTCGAATTCGAGGAGGTCGTCGTACCCCTCCACCTCGCTCGTCGGGAGCCGTGTGACGTTGTCGTCCTTGTCGCTCACGACACCGACTGTATAGGCGTTCGCGAGGGCTGATCGCCGGTTGCGGAAGTCGCCGCCCTCGTCAGGACCCCGGCCGGAGCAGCGGGAAGGGGATGGTCTCGCGGATGTTGCGGCCGGTCAGCGTGATGAGCAGCCGGTCGACGCCCATGCCGAGGCCGCCGGAGGGCGGCATGCCGTACTCCAGGGCCCGCAGGAAGTCCTCGTCCAGGTCCATGGCCTCCGGGTCGCCGCCGGCGGCCAGCAGCGACTGCTCGGTGAGGTTGCGGCGCTGGACGATCGGGTCGATGAGCTCGGAGTACGCCGTGCCGAGCTCCAGGCCGAAGACGATGAGGTCCCACTTCTCGGCGAGCCGCGGGTCGTCGCGGTGCGGGCGGGTGAGGGGCGAGGTGGCGGCCGGGTAGTCGCGGACGAAGGTCGGCGCCTGCAGCGTGTGCTCCACCAGCGCCTCGAACAGCTCCTGGACGAGCTTGCCCTGTTCCCACGACGGGTCGTACGCGAGGCCGACCCGGTCGGCGTGCTTCTGCACCGTGCGCAGCGAGGTTCCCGGTGTGACCTGCTCGCCGAGCGCCTCGGACACCGAGCCGTACACGGTGATCTCGCGCCACGGCTCGCCGAAGTCGTATTCGACGCCGTCACGGACGACGACGGTCGTTCCGGTCGCCGCGCGGGCCGCGTCGGTGACGAGTTCGCGGGTCAGCACCGCCATCGTGTCGTAGTCGCCGTACGGTTCGTACGCCTCCAGCATCGTGAACTCGGGGTTGTGTCGGGGGGACACGCCCTCGTTGCGGAAGTTGCGGTTCAGCTCGAAGACCTTGCCGGCGCCGCCGACGAGCAGCCGCTTGAGGTACAGCTCGGGCGCGATCCGCAGGAAGAGGTCCATGTTGTAGGCGTTCATCCGGGTGGTGAACGGCCTCGCGGCCGCGCCGCCGTGCACCGGCTGCAGCATCGGCGTCTCGACTTCGAGGAAGCCCTCCCGGCGCAGGCGGTCGCGCAGGGCCGTGACGACGTCGCCGCGCATGCGGAGCATGCGCCGGCTGTCGTCGTTGACGATCAGGTCGACGTACCGCTGCCGTACCCGGGTCTCGTCGGACAGGGTCTTGCCGGGCGCGTTGAAGCCGCTGGGGAGGGGGCGCAGGCACTTGGCGGTGAGGGTCCAGGCGGAGGCCAGCACCGACAGCTCGCCCGTGCGGGAGGTGACGACCTCCCCGCGCACTCCGACCTGGTCACCGAGGTCGATCAGCTGCTTCCACGCCCGCAGGGCCTCGGCATCGAGGACGTCCGCGGCGAGCATCACCTGCAGGTCGCCGGTCTCGTCGCGTAGCTGGGCGAAGATCAGCCTGCCGTGCTCGCGGGCGAGCATGACCCGGCCGGCGATCGCGACCTGCTCGCCCGTGTGCGCGTCGGGGGCCAGGCCGCCGAACCGTTCCCGGACCTCGGCCGCGGTGGCCGTGCGCGCGAAGCCGAGCGGGTAGGGCTCGATGCCGGCCTCGCGCAGCCGGTCGAGTTTGGCGTGGCGGACCCGTTCCTGCTCGGACAGGCGCCGCGTCGGCATGCGGGCGGCCTCCGCGGACGCCTCGATCGCCTTGATCCGCTCGACCAGCGCGAGAAACGGGGTCGGCGTGTCGAGGCGAGGGCCGAACGGCGTCGGCAGGAACCCCTCGGCGCGGGCCATGGCCAGGCCGATCCGGATGAGCTCGCGGTTCTGCTCGAAGCACACGAACCGCGGCGTCCAGACCGGGTTGTACTTGGCGTTCGCCAGGAAGAGCGACTCGAGCTGCCAGAACTTCGAGGCGAAGGACAGCAGGCGGTACGCCAGCCGGCTGACGGGCCCGGCGCCGATCGCCGAGCCGCGTTCGAACACCGAGCGCAGCATGGCGAAGTTCAGCGAGACGCGGGTGACGCCGATGACGGCGGCGTTCTCGGCGAGCTTGGCGACCATGAACTCGTTGAGGCCGTTCTCGGCGTCGCGGTCGCGGCGCATCAGGTCCAGGGAGAGGCCGGACCGCCCCCAGGGGACGAAGCTGAGCAGGCCGCGCCGCCGTCCCACGCCGTCGAACGCCTCGACCATCACGCAGCGCTCGTCGGTCGGGTCGCCGAGGCGGCCGAGTGCCATGGAGAACCCGCGCTCGGTGTGGCCGTCGCGCCACCGGTCGGCGTCGGCGATCAGCTCGGCCATCTCCTCGGGGCCGATCGCGCCGTGCCGGCGGATCCGTACGGTGTAACCGGCACGTTCCACGCGGCGGACGGCCTGGCGCACCTGCCGCATGTCGCGGCCCTCGAGGTTGAACTCCCGCAGGTCCAGGATCGCCTCGTCGCCGAGTTCGAGGGCGTCGAGCCCGCACCGGCCGTACGCGGCGGCGGCGCGCTCGCTGGCGCCGATCACGCCGGGGATCCAGGCGTGCGCGCGGCACTCGGCGAGCCACTCCTTGATCGCGGCGTCCCAGGCCTCCGGGTCGCCGAGCGGGTCGCCGGCGGCGAGGGAGACCGAGCCTTCGACGCGGTACGAGATGCCGGCCCGGCCGTTGGGGGAGAAGATGATGTCCTTGTCGCGGCGGAGCGCGAAGTAGCCCAGGGAGTCCTGGTCGCCCCACTCGGCGAGCAGGGAGCGCGCCGGGAGCTCCTCGTCGGGCGTGAGGACGGCGCGGCGCTGGCCGGGCCGGAACAGCGCCCACACGGTGACCACGAGCAGGCCGCTGCCGAGCACGCCGAGGATGCCGTCGACCCAGCCGGGGACGTCGACGTACAGCTCATCGCCGCTGATGCCCGCGCCGAGGAGCGTCTGCAGGCCGGCGTACACCAGGTGGGTCCACTCGGCGCCGCGCGGGTCGCGGTCGGTGAGGAAGACCAGGCTGGTGCCGATCACGCCGCCGACGACGAGCAGCCCGGTGAAGACCAGGAGGGCGAGGCGCCGGTTGGCGCGGTCCGGCAGGGCGGAGAACTGCCCGCGCGCGGCGACGAGGAGCACCACGATGCCGCCGAACGCGGCGGCCGTGGTGAGCTCGCCCCCGCCGCCTGAGGTACTGGCGAGTGCCCAGACGCCGAAGAACAGCAGGAAGAAGACCACGCTGATCCGCCAGGCGGCCTTCTTGCGCCGGCGGACGCCGACCGACAGCAGGATGAGCAGCAGGCCGTACGGGAGGCTGGAGTACCACCCGAAGTAGTTGATCGAGCGCAGCACCCAGATGCCGGACAGCCACTGGATGAGCCCGGACGACAACCACGCCAGAACGGACAAAACGCCAGAAACCCGGAGATACCAGAACAGAGCGGTGGGTACGGCCTCGATCACCCGCTGCCACGTCCGGGCCACCGTGGTCTTCATCGCACCCTCGTCGTCATGCCGCACATTCTTTCTTTGTACCGGGGATTAGGTGAGCGTCAGGCCAAATGAACGCTCCGCCTGTCGGTATCGTGCATGGACTATGCCGGAAAAACCCCTTCTTGCCCAGCGTTACCGCCTGCTCACCGAAGTAGGCCGTGGCGGCATGGGGACGGTCTGGCACGCCCGAGATGAAGCCCTCGGCCGCGACGTCGCCGTCAAAGAGGTGATCCTCCCGCACGGGTTCTCCGACGAAGAGCGGGAGATCCAGCACAAGCGGACCTTCCGCGAGGCGCGCACCGCCGCCCGGCTCAGTCATCCCGGCGTCGTCGCCGTCTTCGACGTCGTCGAAGAGGACGGCCGGCCCTGGATCGTGATGGAGCTGATCCGGGCCCGCTCCCTCGAGCAGATGATCAAACAGGACGGCCCGCTCTCGCCCAGGCGCGCCGCCGAGATCGGGCGGCAGATGCTGAGCGCCCTGATGACCGCGCACGAGGCGGGCATCCTGCACCGCGACGTCAAACCGAGCAACGTCCTGGTCATCGACGGGCGGTCGATCCGGGCCGTGCTGACCGACTTCGGCATCGCCCGGGCGCAGAGCGACGCGACGCTCACCCAGACCGGCATGCTGATCGGCTCTCCGGCCTACATCGCCCCCGAGCGAGCCAAGGGCCGTCAGGCGGTGCCCGCCTCCGACCTGTGGTCGCTCGGCGCGACGCTGTTCGCGGCCGTGGAGGGCAAGTCGCCCTTCGAGCGGACCGAGGCGATGGCGAGCCTGGTGGCCGTCCTCACCGAGGAGCCACCCCCGGCCCCGCACGCCGGGCCGCTGGCCCCCGTGATCGCCGGCCTGCTCCGCAAGGACCAGGAGACGCGGCTGACCGCGGCGGAGGCCGGGGTGATGCTCGACCGGATCCTCATGGACACCTCGGGCTCGACCCGGGTGCTGGAGACGGCCGGGGCCCAGGCCGCCGCGGCCACGCTGACGGACTCGGGCGACCCCGCGGGCATGCCGGTCACCGGCCAGGTCATGACTCCGGTGGATCCAGGTGAGACGGCGGCCGACGACCCGGCGGGCGGGCGCACCCCGGTCGACGGCGCCGGCCGCGGCGCGGCGGCGGCCGGGGACGCGCGGCCGGTCTGGCTCTCGGGACGGCACGGCAACCTGGCGATCGCGGTCGTCGTCGCCGTTATCGTGATCGGTCTGATCATCCTTACTCTCGTGCGGTGACTCGCCGCAAACGATGCCGATCCGTCGCTCCTGATCGGTATCGTCCCTAGCTATGCCACTGGGGGAGGGTTCCGTACTGGGCAGTCGTTACCGACTGCTCTCGCACATCGGGCGAGGAGGCATGGGCACCGTATGGCGGGCCCATGACGACCTCCTGGCGCGCGACGTCGCCGTCAAGGAGGTGCTCTTCCCACCCGGACTGAGCGACGACGAGCGCAAGGTGATGTACGAGCGCACGCTCCGCGAGGCGCGCTCGGCGGCCCGGCTGAACCACCCGGGGATCGTCACGGTGCACGACGTGGTCGAGGAGGACGGCCGTCCCTGCATCGTCATGGAGTTCGTCCAGGCACGGTCCCTGCAGGAGGTCATCGACGAGGAGGGCCGGCTCCCGCCGGCCCAGGTCGCCGAGATCGGCGCTCAGGTGCTCGCCGCCCTGCGCACGGCGCACGCCGCGGGCATCACCCACCGGGACGTCAAACCGGCCAACGTGCTGCTCGCCGGGGCGGCGGACGAACCGATCTCCCGCTCCACCCGCGTCGTCATCACCGACTTCGGCATCGCGACGATGGAGGGCGACTCGACGCTGACCCAGACCGGTCTGATCATGGGGTCGCCCGCCTACATCGCCCCCGAGCGGGCGCGCGGTGACAAGGCCTCACCCGCCTCCGACCTGTGGTCGCTCGGCGCGACCCTCTACGCCGCCGTGGAGGGACGGTCGCCGCACCACCGGAGCGAGGCGATGGCCGCGCTCGCCTCGGTGCTCTCGGAGGAGGCGCCGCCGCCCCGCCACGCCGGGCCGCTCGCGCCGGTGCTCATGGGCCTGCTCGACAAGGACCCGGCGCGGCGCCTGACGGCGGACCAGACCGCGGAGGGCCTGACCCGTGCCGCCCACGGCACCAGCCCGCTGCCCACCTCCGGTCCGGCGCCCGGCGACTCCCCGGCGGCGGGCAACGGGCCGGTGATGGGCACGGGGCCGGGGACGGGTCCCGGATCGGCGATGGGCACGGGGCGGGGCAACGGGCCGGGGATGGGCGGCGCCCCGGCGGCGGGCACCGGGCCGGGGGCGGGCAACGGCGCGGGGACCGGACCTGAGGGGCCGCCGGTCCCCTGGCGCCTCGCCGCCGACACCCCTCCGCCGCCGCGGCATCCCTCCGCCGCCATGGCGGACCCCCTGGCGGGCGGGCGGACCTACGACCCGGCCACGGCGCGGGACTTCGCCCCGACAGGCGTCGGCGGCCCGGATCCGGGCGGCCCGCCGGCCCCGGATCCCGCCGGGCCCTCGGGCCCCGCCTTCGCCCCCCAGGACGAGGCGTGGATGCGGGCCTACGACCGGGCCACGGCGCCCGTCGCGACCCGAACGCGCGTATCGCGGAGGAGGGCGGTGGCGATCACCCTGGCCGCCGTCATCGTCGCGGTCGCGATCGGCCTGGCGCTGCCGATCGATTACTCCGGCGGCGGCGAACGGACGCCGACGCCGTTCGACGCGGGAACGAAGCAGCCGTCCCCGTCGGCGAGCCGTTCGGTGAGCAAGACCCCGGCTCCGACCGTGCCGGCGGGGTACCACAAGGTCACCACCCAGGACGGGTCGACGCTCGTGGTCCCCAGGAAATGGCAGCACATGATCAACACCTCGCAGTCCGAGCTCTGGATCGACCAGGCCACGGGGAGCCGCGTCCAGGTGGACACGATCCCCTGGAAGACGTCCGACCCGGTGCAGCACTGGGTGCAGTGGGGCCGGAAGGCCCCGGACAACCTCCCGGGGTTCCAGTGGGTCGCCAGGCCGCATGCCGTGACGGAGCGCGGCTGGGAGGCGGGCGACGCCGAGTACAGCTGGACCGCGGGCAGCCACGGGACGCTGTACGCCATCGACCGGGGCTTCACCGTGGGTCGGACGCAGTACTCCATCATGGCCGCCGACGGCAGCGGGAAGACGGCCCGCACCTACTTCGACGAGGTGTTCAGGTCCTTCCAGCCGGGAGCCCGGTGACGCGCACCCGGCGACCGGCCGCCATTTCTCTCACAATGAGTAATCGATCACCACTCTCTGTCACGATGTAAGGCGCAGGTGAGGCGAGAGACCTCGTGAAGGGAGTTCCCGTGCATACGACTGTGCGGGCGGCCTATCCGGCGGACCGCACCGCCGTGGCGCAGGCGCGCCGGTTCGTCCGGGACGCGCTCACGGCGTGGGGAGCCGAGGACGCGCTCGACGACGCGGTGCTGCTGACGAGCGAACTGGCGACCAACGCCGTCACACACGCCGGAACCCCGTTCGAGGTGGTCTGCCGCGTGGACGACCGCTCCGTGCAGGTGGAGGTGGTGGACCACGACCCGGCACGGCTGCTCCCCGCACCCCGCGAGGCGGACGACCTCAGCGTCAGCGGCCGCGGGCTGCTGATGCCCATGCTGCTCGCCGCGGCCTGGGGCGTGACCTACGCCGCCGGATCAAAGACCGTCTGGTTCCGCCTGGCCACCCGGTCGGCGGCGGGCTGGGCGCCGGCGCCCTGCGGGTGCGCCACGCCGGTGGGGTGACCGCGCGTCCGGCGGGCGCGCCTCGCCGCCGCGGTGACCGGGCTCGCGCCGGCCGTCCTCGACGCCGGTCCTACTGCAGCCATCCGGGTTTGACCAGGCCGGTCTCGTACGCCATCACGACGAGCTGGGCGCGGTCGCGGGCGTGCAGCTTCACCATCGTCCGGCTCACGTGGGTCTTGGCGGTCGCGGGGCTGACGACCAGGCGCCGGGCGATCTCCTCGTTCGACAACCCCTCCGCCACCAGTGCCATGACCTCGCGCTCCCGGTCGGTCAGGCCGCGGAGCTCCGCGGCGGACCGGGGCTTCCTGGCCTTCGCGGCGAACTCCGCGATGAGGCGGCGGGTCACGCTCGGCGACAGCAGCGCGTCGCCGGAGGCGACCTCCCGTACGCCCCTGATCAGATCGGTCGGCTCGGTGTCCTTGACGAGGAAGCCGCTGGCGCCGCCGCGGATCGCCTCGAAGACGTACTCGTCGAGCTCGAACGTCGTGAGGATGACGACACGGGTACCCGCCAGCCGGTCGTCGCCCACGATCTCGCGGGTCGCGGCCAGGCCGTCCAGGACCGGCATCCGGATGTCCATCAGCACGACGTCGGGTCGTTCCCGCCGGGCCAGGCGCACGGCCTCGGCGCCGTCTCCGGCCTCGGCGACGACCTCGACGTCGGGCTGCGCGTCGAGCAGTGCCCGGAACCCCGCCCGTACCAGTGCCTGGTCGTCGGCGAGCAGTACGCGGATCAATCGTGCTCCTCGTCACCGGCGGGTGCCCCCGCCGCGTCCTGAGCGGGGATCCCCGCCCTCGTCTCGTCCACGGGCACCGGAAGGGTCGCGTGTACCCGGAAACCGCCGGCGCCCGGCCGCGGCCCCGCCACGATCTCACCACCGAGGGCGGTGACGCGTTCGCGCATCCCGGGGATGCCGTCGCCTCCGCCGGGCAGGTCCCCGGGCGCGCCGCGCCCGTCGTCCTCGACCTCCAGCGCGAGCTCGCCCGCGCCGTACGCGACACGCACGGTGGCGGTGACGCCCGGCCCGGCGTGCCGCGTCACGTTCGTCAGACCCTCCTGGAGGATGCGGAACGCCGCCAGGTCGATCCCGGCGGGCAGTGGGTACGGCCGCCCGGTCACGCTGGTCCGGACGGTGATGCCCGCCGCCCGCGCGCGGGAGACCAGGTCGTCGAGGCGGCCCAGGCCGGCGGTGGGCGCGCGGGGCGCGTCCTCGTCCACCTGCCGCAGTACGCCGAGCACGGAGCGGACCTCGGCCAGCGCCTCCTTGCTCGCCTCCTTGATGGCGGCCAGGGCCGTCCGCGCCTGTTCGGGGCGTTCGTCCATGAGGTGCAGGGCCACCCCCGCCTGCACGTTGATCATCGAGATGTTGTGCGCCAGGACGTCGTGCAGTTCGCGCGCGATGCGGAGCCGTTCCTCACTGGCCCGCCGGCGCTCCTCCTCCGCGCGGGTACGGCGCGCCTCGGCCGCGCGTTCGCTGCGGATGCGCACCAGTTCGGCGCCGGTCAGCACGAGCAGCAGCCAGGCCAGGCCGATCAGGGCGTGCCCGGACGTCCAGACGCGCGGCCGGAACGGCCCGAACGGCGTCAGTTCGCCCAGCACGGTGAGCACGGCGAACCCGGTGCCCGTGACGGCCCAGGTGGCGATGCGGCGCCCGGCGCCCACCGCCGCCACGACGGCGACGACCATGCTCAGGAAGACCGGCCCGGCGACGTACCCGCGGAGGAGGTAGCAGCCGGTCACGGCGAACACGACCGCGAGCGCGGCGACCGGGAGACGCCGCCGCGCGAGCAGGGCGACCGGCCCGGCGATGAGCAGCGCGTAGGCGAGCGTGTCCAGGTGCCGGGCCTGGTAGCGCACGTGGAGGTCGGCGCCGGTCGAGCTCATCACCTGGACGAGGCCGATGATCGGCGGAACGGCCCATACCGGCAGCGCACCGGGCCGCCATCGCGTACTCACAGCTGGACTCTAGGATGCGACCGCGCGGCGGGCATCCGGTCGCGGTCGGCATCGGGCGTACGCCCCGGGGAGTATCCGTGCCGCTGACCTGAGGTTTACCGGCCGATAGCCCACACGTCCGGATACTGGCCTGGCCTGACTGATTTGCGGCTTCTGGGCAACTTTTCCGGTGGCGCAGGCATCTTGTATAGGGAAGCGCGCGTTCCCGGATACCGTAGTCGGCTGAGCCCGGCATTGAGCCATGCTGAGAGCTCGATGAGTTTCGGGCGCGTTCCGTCGGCGAGCGTGCCGGATCTGAGAGGACACCAGTGGGACTGACGAGCGGGGGCTTCTTCGGTTTTCTGATCGTGGTGGCCGTGGCGGTGACGGCCGTCATCATCTGGTGGTGGCCGAAGTTCGCCGGATCCGGCATCGGGGCGTTCCTCGCCCGGATCGGGCTGTTCCTGACCGCGCAGGTCGCGCTGATCGCGGTGCTGCTCGCCGGGGTGAACAACTACTTCCTGTTCTACGCCTCCTGGTCCGACCTGTTCGGCACCAACAACCAGGGCGTGAACGTGCAGCTGAACAACAACAGCAGCGGCCCGAGCGAGCCCCAGGGAACCGGGCGGCCCCTGGCCCGCCAGGTGACGACCATCGGCCAGAAGAAGAAGGGCGCCCCCGCCAAGGACGGCCAGATCGAGCAGGTCGAGATCCGCGGCGAGCGCACGGGGCTCACCACCCAGGCGTACGTCTACCTGCCTCCGCAGTACTTCCAGAAGAAGTTCGACAAGCGCCACTTCCCGGTGATGTTCGACTTCACGGGCTTCCCCGGCGTCCCCGAGCAGCTCATCACCCGGCTGAACGTTCCGGCCACCGCCGCCAAGGAGATGAACGCCGGCCGGGTGCAGCCGATGGTCATCGTGATGCTGCGCCCGACGCCCACCTCGCTCATGCCGAGGGACACCGAGTGCACGGACGTTCCGGGCGGCCCGCAGGTGCTGACCTTCTACTCCCAGGACCTGCCCGAACGCCTCGCGTCCACCTATCGCGTCGCGAACGGCTACCGGAGCTGGGGCGTGATGGGCGACTCGACCGGCGGATACTGCGCGGTCAAGCTCGCCATGACGCACTCCGACCGGTTCACCGCGGCGGTCTCGATGGCCGGCTACTTCTACCCGCGGCAGGACTGGCAGACCGGCGACCTGTACGGCGGCAGCAAGCAGGTCAAGACGGACAACAGCCTGATCTGGCGGCTGCAGCATCTGCCGCCGCCCCCGATCTCCGTGCTCGTCACGACCAGCCCGGACGGCGAGAAGGACTACGGCGAGGCGCGGAAGTTCCTCCAGCTCGCCGCGGCCCCCATGGCCACGGACAAGATCCTCGTCCCGGGCGGCGGCCACAACCCGCACACCTGGAAGCGGGTCACGCCGAGCGCCCTGCAGTGGTTGAGCGCTCACCTCGCCCACGAAGGCCCCTGATCGCGGCGTCCTGCGCGGCGCGTCGCGCACGCCTCGGGCGGGTGCGGGCCTCCGCCTCGGGCGGGTGCGGGCTTACTCCTCGGCCGGGCGGGTGCGGGCCTCCGCCTCGGGCGGGTGCTGGCTTACTCCTCGGCCGGGCGGGTGCGGGCCTCCGCCTCGGACGGGTGCTGGCTTACTCCTCGGCCGGGCGGGCGCGGGGCTGCCAGCGGATCGGCAGGTGCGTGATGCCGTTGTGGACGTTCGACCGCAGCCGCCGGGCCTCGCTGGCCGGTTCGATCGCCTCGAACCGGTCGAGGACGGCCGCGAACATCGCGCGCATCTGCATCCGGACCAGGTGCGCGCCCAGGCAGGCGCGTGGCCCGCGGCCGAGCGCGACATGGTCGTTCGGCGCGCGTCCGACGTCGAACCGCGCGGGCTCCTCGAAGACCGGCTCGTCGCGGTTGGCGGAGGCGAGCCAGACGACGAGCCGCTCACCCTTGCGGACCGGCACGTTGCCGACGACGGTGTCGGTGGCGGCCGTACGCGCGACGCGGATGACCGGGGACCACCAGCGCAGCATCTCCTCGACCGCGGTGTCGAGGAGGTCCGGGTCGGCGCGCAGCCGCGCGGCCTCGGCGGGATTCTTCAGCAGGGCGAGCATCCCGCCGGACAGCCCGCCGCGGACGGTGTCGTCCGCCGCCGCCGCGAACATCCGGAAGAGGTTCTCGAACTCCTCCGCCGGGACCGGGGCGTTCTTGCCGCCGGACTGGTGCACGAGGACGGTCATGAGGTCCTCGCCGGGGTGCCGCCGTTTGTACTCGGCGAGCTCATCGGCGTAGAGGCGCAGGTCGGGCAGCTCTTCTTCGGTCTCCGCGCCGGGCCTGTCCGGTGCGGCCGGCTCCGCGTCGGCCCTGTCGCGCACGGCCGTCTCCGGGTCGAGCGGGCCGCGCGGCCGCGCGGCGACCGCGTGGTGGGCCATCTCGGTGCAGGCGGCCGGATCGGTCGTGGGCTCGGGGGAGTATCCGACCGGGTACCCGGCGACGGGACGGCCGGTGACCCGGTCGGACCAGTCGGACAGCAGCCACCGGTCGGAGTCGGGGATCCCGAGGAGGTCCGCGAGGCTCAGCAGGGGCAGCTCCGCCGCGATCTCGGTGGTGAAGTCCGCCTCGCCCTTCTCGGCCACCGCGTCCACCAGGGCGTACGCCCGGCGCTCGATCCGCTCGGCCAGGCCCGTGACGGTCCGCGCGCCGAAGGCCCTCGGCAGTCGCCGGCGGAGCCGGGAGCGCGTGGGTGGCTCCGTGGCGGGCCTGCTGCCCCGGCCGTGACCCGCGTCCTCGCCCGTGGACCCGCGTGCGGCGAAGAGCTTGGGGTTGTGCAGGACGTGGCACGCGTCGGCGTGCCGGAGCACCGCCCAGAACCCGGTGGAGGCCGGCTCATGGCAGGCCGGTCTCTGCTCGATCCACGCGACCGGCGTGGAGCCGCGCAGCCGCGCCAGCGCGTCGTAGGGTACGCCCCGGACGTACGTGTCGGCGCTGTAGATCAGGTCGGTATCGGAGACCGGCGTGGCGACTCGTCGTTGAGTCATGGATTCCCCTCCCGCGTCTAAGGACCGTATCTCGCGCGCCGCTCTGAGACCAAGGGCCGGTTCCGGCCGTCACGTCGATCCACGCGGATGGAGGTCCGGCGACGGCCTCGAGAGCGGGCGTCGACTCGCGCCTCAGTTATAGGAAGGTTTTTTCATGTGCTCGGGTCCGTGCAGGCCGGGCCGGTCGGCTCGTCCGCTCCTCCAGGTGACCCGCCACGCCCAGGAGCGACTCCTCAGGCGCCGACGACCTTGACGCCGGCCTCCTCGAAGGCGCGGGTGTCGGCGCTCGCGTCCGTGACGAGGATGTCGATCTCGCCGATCCCGCAGATCTTGGCGAAGGCGCGCTCGCCCAGCTTGGAACTGTCCGCCGCGACGACCACCCGCTCCGCGCGGACGGCCATCTGCCGGTTGATGTTCGCCTCGTCCTCGTTGTGGCAGGTGGCGCCGCGCTCCACGTCGAGGCCGCTGACGCCGAGGATCACCATGTCGAGTGTCACCTGGTCGAACACCCCGTTCGCGAGGGGCCCGACCAGCTCGTACGACTGCGGCAACGCCACCCCGCCGGTCAGCGCGATCTTCACGTGGGGCCGGACGACCAGCTCGTTGGCGATGTTCAGGGCGTTCGTGACGATCGTGATGGCGGGGGCGCCGTTCTCGGCGTGCAGGTCGGCGCGGGTGGCGAGGGCCCGCGCGACCTCGGTGGTGGTCGTGCCGCCGTTGACGCCGATCACCGCGCCCGGTTGTACGAGCTCGGCGGCGGCCGCCGCGATCCGCTGCTTCTCCGAGGCCTGCCGCGCGCTCTTGTAGCGCAGCGGCAGGTCGTAGGTCACGGTGTGGGCGACCGCGCCGCCGCGGGTGCGGGTCAGCATCTGCTGCTGTGCGAGCTGGTCGAAGTCGCGGCGGATCGTGGCCGTCGAGACGCCCAGCTCCGCGGCGGCCTCCTCGACGCTGAGCCGTCCGCGTCCCGCCAGTAGCGACAGCAGGTCGTTCCAGCGTTCATACCTGCTCACCCGCGCCTCCCTCCGCCAGTGCTCAGAGTGGTGGGCAGGGCGCAGGTCAACGATTAGACCACTTGCCACCTCTGAGCTTTGCTGATCGTACATCGCCTGCACCGCGCACGATTGTGCATGTGACCGGAGTGATGCCAGTGACGCCCGCAGACGGGATCGAAAGGGACGACTCCGGGCACCGGCCTCAGGACAGCAGCCACTCACCGGTGCTGACGCTGACCAGACCGTGCCGCGCGGCGACGATCACGGCCTCCCGCTGGGAGTGGACGCCGAGTTTGGTGAGCACGCTCTGCACATGGCTGCGGGCGGTGCTGCGGGTGATCCTCATGCTGCGGGCGAGGGCCGCGGTGTTCTCCCCGCGGACCAGACGGGTGAGGACCTCCCGCTCGCGGGGGGTGAGGTAGTTCGCGAGCCGCTGGGCCTCGGTACGGGGCCGCGCCGGAAGCCGCCCGGCGGCCTCCGGGTCGACGACGACCTCGCCGGCGTGGACCCGGGCCAGCAGGTCGACGATCTCTCCGGCCTGCTGGCCCTTGTGCGCGAAGCCGCGCACCCCGGCGGCCAGCCCCGTCTCGACGGTCCCGGGATCCGCCGACCCCGTCAGCACCACGAACCTGGTGTCGGGGGCGGTCGCGACGAGCTCCGGCAGGCTGCCTAAGACCGAGCCGGCCGGGAACCGCAGGTCGATGAGGCACACGTCGGCGCGTACGCCCGGCAGCAGCCGCAGCGCGGCCTCGGGGGAGTAAACGACGCCGACCACGTCGTGTCCCTTCTCGCGCAGCACGACGGCGAGCGAGTCGGCGAACACGGCGTGGTCGTCGCAGATGAGCACCCTCATGGGCCGTCCGAGGACGGCAGCAGGATCCGCACGCGCGCCCCGCCGAGCTCGCACCCCCGTATCTCGATCAGGCCGTCGTACTCGGCGACCAGGTCGCCGACGATCCCCAGGCCGAGCGACGCCAGGCCGGCGGACCCCGATCCGAATCCGGGGCCGTCGTCGTCGACCTGGACGACCGTCCAGTCCGCCTCAACGCCCACGCGCACCTCGACGCGGTCCCGGGCGATGCGGTGAGCGTTGTCCAGGACGTTGCGAACCGCCCGCCAGAGTGCGAGCGGATCGATGTGCGCCCAGGCCGGATCGGCCGTGTAGGAGACGCGCCGGGGCGAGGCCAGCCGCAGCCCGGCGGCGATCTCCCCGACGAGCCGATCCACCCGCACCCGCTCCGGACCGGCGGGGACGGGCGCCTCCTCCTCCGCGTCCAGCTGCCGGAGCAGGTGGTCGAGCCACCGCGTCTCCCCGAGCAGCGCCTCGACGCGTTCCCGGCTTACCGGGCCGATGTCGTCGGAGACCGCGACGGCGGACGCGAGCATGATGATCGTGCCGAGTTCGTGGCGGATGTCGTGCCGGATCCTGCGGCGCCACAGCGTGGGGTCACAGGAGTCGGTGTCGAGCAGCGGTGATTGCGGCGCGCCGGTGGTGGCCGCGACGCGGCCCGGGCGGGCGGGCGCGTGCGGTGGCGAGGACCTGGCCTGCGCACTGATCATCGAAGACCCCCGTCTTGTGAAGTGACCGACCGTATCGACGGTCACTCTGTAGGACGCGGGTGTCCAGGCGAGTGGCCGCAACCAGACCCGACCTGGCCACAGGTGGTCACGCCGTCACCGTGAGTGAACCGTGCTTGAAATCGCCGCGTCGAAGGGAAACGCGCGTCAATGCGGGGGTTCCTCGCCCGGATCGCTGGGTGCGACCCCGGCGCGCATCGCGATGGTGATGG
This sequence comes from Actinoallomurus spadix, assembly GCF_024055725.1. Taxonomy (GTDB): domain Bacteria; phylum Actinomycetota; class Actinomycetes; order Streptosporangiales; family Streptosporangiaceae; genus Actinoallomurus; species Actinoallomurus spadix. The sequence continues at coordinate 106,798 of NZ_JAMXMX010000018.1, forward strand.
CCTCCACCGCCGAATGCGCACCGAGCTTGGCCAGGAGGTTCTGGGTGTGAGTGCGGACCGTGTTCGCGGACAGGCCGAGGCGCTCGGCGAGCCGCGTCCGGCTCAGCCCGTCCACCATTCCCTGCAGCACCTGCCGTTCCCGGGGTGTCAGCTCGGTCAGCACGCCTCCGCCCTGCTCGCCCGGGGCGACCAGGCGGCGCAGCACGTCGCCGAGGACGTCGGGCGGTATCCACCCGCCCCGGCCCGCCGCGCCGCGGATCACCCGGGCGACCACGTCGGCGCTCTCCGTCTTGGGAACCCAGCCGACCGCGCCGTGCCGCAGGGCGGTCACGATCGGCGGGACGTCGATGATCGCGCTGAGGACGACGACACGCGCCTCCGGACGTCGGCGCCGCAGGAGGTCGAGGGCGTCCAGCCCGCTCTCCTCACCGAGGACGAAGTCGAGCACCACGACGTCGGGCGACTCGGTGGCGACGAGCGCCGCGGCGCGCCGGACGTCGCCCGCGACGGGGAGCACCTCAAGGTCGGGTTCCGCGGCCAGCCGGGCCGCGAGCGCCTCGGCGAAGAGCGCGTGATCATCGACGATGAGGACACGAATGGACCTCATGAGGACCTCATGCACCGAGGATGACGGATGCGGCAGCCGCGCAGATCCTTCATTTGACGGAGACGACCCGGTGTTTTCGGCCCATCCCGCCGGTGTCCCGTCTCGCCGGGAAGCCGAGCAGCCGGCCGGTCATCCGGGCGGGCAGCGGCGCGGCCGGCGTGCCGGGAGAACGCCCACAGCCGGCTGTCCGCATCCGGTCACCGCGAACTGTGATCATGTAGCTACTGATAGTCATGTCGGGACTGACGAAGACTTCGACGCGTTCGTCGAAGTGGTCATGGACGCGCTGTGCGATCTGGAGAAGGTCGATTCGGGGCTCGTCGATCCGGACATCACCGCCGCCATCGCCGACCGCACCATCTCCGTGGTTATGGGTGTCGAGGCGGACACGTTCCGCGATGCCGTGCGGTTGTTCTCCGCCAACGTCCGGACCGCGCTGCACGCCGCGGAGTGTGCGACGCTCGAGTGGCAGGTGCCGTTCCGCATCGTCGATGACGACATTCCCTTGGCGAGTCGGGTCGACTTCGCCGACGCGTGATGCAGGTCGCCACCCGGGCACCGCGGTGATCAGGCGATGGCGCCGCTCGCGCGCAGGGCGGCGATCTCGTCCCCGGTGAGGCCGAGCTCGGCGAGGGCCGCGTCGGTGTGCTCGCCCGGCCGGGCCGGTGGGCGGGGGGTCTCCGCGGCGGTGCGGCCGAAGCGCGGTGCCGGCGCCGGCTGCGGCAGGCCACCGAGGTCCAGGAAGCCGTCGCGCGCCCGGTTGTGCGGGTGGGCGGGTGCCTCGCCGAGGCCGAGCACCGGCGCCACGCAGGCGTCGGTGCCGTCGAAGATCTCGGCCCACTCGTCGCGGGCGCGCTGCTTGAAGACCTCGGTGAAGCGCGCCCGCAGTTCGGGCCAGCGCTCCTGGTCGAGCTGGGCGGGCAGGTCCTCGCCCTCCAGGCCCAGGCCGCGCAGCAGGGCGGCGTAGAACTGCGGCTCCAGGGCGCCGACGCTGACGTACCGGCCGTCGGCGGTCTCGTACGTGTCGTAGAACGGCGCGCCGCCGTCGAGGAGGTTGGTGCCACGCTCGTCGCGCCAGAGGCCCTGGCCGCGCATGCCGTGGATGAACGAGGTCAGCAGGGCCGCGCCGTCGACCATGGCGGCGTCGACGACCTGACCCCGGCCGGACCGCGACCGCTCGTACAGCGCGGCGAGGATGCCGAGTGCGAGGAGCATGCCGCCGCCGCCGAAGTCGCCGACGAGGTTGAGCGGGGGGACGGGCCGCTCGCCCGCGTGACCGATCGGGTCGAGCGCGCCGGCGATCGCGATGTAGTTGATGTCATGGCCGGCCATGCCGGCCATGGGGCCCTCCTGGCCCCAGCCGGTCATCCGGCCGTACACCAGGCGGGGGTTGCGGTCGAGGCAGACGTCGGGGCCGAAGCCGAGGCGTTCGGCGACGCCCGGCCGGAAGCCCTCGACGAGGACGTCGGCCGACTCGAGGAGACGCAGGAGCACGTCGACGCCGGCCGGATCCTTGAGGTTCAGGCCGATGGAACGGCGACCGCGGCTCAGCGGATCCGCGGTCGCGGAACCGCCGACGACCGTGGCCGCACCGGCCACGGTTGACGGACGGTCGACGCGGAGTACGTCGGCACCGAGATCGGAGAGCACCATGCACCCGAAGGGCGCCGGCGCCAGGCTCGCGATCTCGATGACGCGAACACCGTGCAGTGGTCCCATGATCACTCCTCAGGTCGGCCTTGCGGCTCACTCTAGAACGTCGTTCTAGAGGGCCGCGCGGCGACCTGCGAGGTCCGGGCATGAAAAGAAGCCCGGACCTCGGCGGTGAAGGGACCAGCGGGGACGTAGGGCTGGGCGCGAGAGGGCCTCCGCGCCGTCAGGGGGTCACAGTGCGTTGACGAACCTCGACAAGGAGTTGCCCGCCGACACCAGCCCGCCGAGTGCGTTGTGCACGACGTGGGCTGCGCCATTGGGGGAATTCAGCAGGTAGAAGATGACAAAGGCTATAAGTGCCCAGGTCAGGTACTTCTTCATTGGCGCTCCCGCCTCCCATCGAACGCCGCTATTGTCGCCCATCTGTGGCGCGGACGGCAGTCATTCGTTGTCCAGTTATTCCACCGGCCGGGCCGCCCCCGCGGGCGACCGCCCTCGCGGCCGTACGTCTCCTCCAGTTGAGTATCACCGCTTCCCTGCGTTCTGTCGCGTGTCAACTCTGACACACATGCGTGCATCGCGACGACCCTTGACGGGCGACCTTTGCCACGTTCCACTCAACGAATCGGACGTACCGGGCATGCTGCGGTTCAAGTCCCTACCCAGGCGCGTCGTCTTCACGAGTGGCCGAAAAGGATCCCGTCCAAATCTCCCGGTGCGGGCAGACGAATCTCTCGTCCCATACCGGTGGCCGCCGGTTCTCCGGCCGATGACCTGGGGGAAGGCGGCGCCGATCGTACGGGCCGCCGGTCACCCGCCGGCGTACGCCTCAGGGTGACGCAATGCATAGGGAGTCCCCCGCTGGGTAGTTGTCCGATGCTGTGGCATGGCTCAGGGGGCGCCGTGGCCGCGGGGGACAGCCAGTGCGACACAGGGACCAGACGATCCGGCAGCGCGCCACCGTCATCGCGATGACGGTGACGGGGTTCGTCGCCGTGGTGCTCTACATCGGGGTGCTCGCCCTGATCCAGTACCAGGTGGCGAGCCGGCTCTCGACGGAGCTGACGTACACCACCCGGCAGGTGGCCGCGCTGGCCCGCGCCGGGCGCCTGACCAATCCCGTCATCGTCGGCGGCCACCAGCTCGTCCAGGTACAGAACGACCGGGGCCAGGTGGTCGCGGCCACCCGGAGCGTGTCCGGGCTGCCGGCCCTGCACGCCCGCCGGCCCGCCGACGGCCAGCGCATCGAGCAGCGCGTGTGCGTCGACCGGCGGCACTGCCTCACGGTGGTCTCCCAGCGGGTCACCGCCCCGGGGCAGGCGCTGACGATCCACTCGATCGCGCCGGAGCCGGGACTGTTCCCCCGCCCGGGCCTGGCCGTCCTGCTGGCGCTCGGCATCCCCGCCGGCATCGGAGTGGGCGGCGTCTGGCGGTGGTGGGCCGCCGGGCGGCGGCTGCGGCCGATCGAGGCGCTGCGCGACGAGCTCGACGCGATCAACGCCGCGGACCTGCGGCGGAGGGTCTCGATGCCGCAGCGCCGCGACGAGTTCTACTGGCTGGCGATGGCCGTCAACGCGACCCTCGACCGGCTCGAGGCCGCCGTCGAGCAGCAGCGCCGTCTCGTCTCCGACGTCTCCCACGACCTGCGCAGCCCGATCGCCGGGCTGCGCGCCGAGCTGGAGGTCGCGCTGATCGACCCGGAGGGCACCGACCTGCGGGAGGCGCTCGGCAGGACGCTGACCAACATCGACCGGCTGCAGAACATCGTGACCGAGCTGCTGGCGCTCGCGCGCCGCGACGCCGGCCTGCCCAGCCGCAACGGCCCCGTCGACCTCGGTGACCTGGCCGAGCGCGAGGTGCGGCGCGTGCCGCGGCGGATCACCGCCAAGGTCGTCGCCGAGCCGGGCGTGGTGGTCCGGGCGAACCGGCTGGACATCAGCCGGATCCTCACCAACCTCCTCGACAACGCCGCGCGGCACGCCGACTCCGAGGTCACCGTGACCGTACGCCGGGAGGGCGGAGAGGCGGTCGTGGAGGTGTCCAACGACGGCGAGCAGATCCCCCCGGCCGACCGTGAACGGATCTTCGAGCGGTTCATCCGGCTGCCGGACGCGCGGCAGCGCGACCCGGGCGGCAGCGGCCTCGGCCTGGCGATCTCCCGTGAGATCGCGCACGCGCAGGGCGGCACGCTCACCCTCTCCGACAGCGACAAGGGTGCCTGCTTCGTGCTGGCTCTTCCCGTGCTGTCAGAGTTATCGGCATGAATGCTGTGGTTTTCGACCTCGACGGCGTGCTCGTCGACTCAGAACCGGTCTGGGAGGAGGTGCGGCGGGCGTTCGTCGCCGACCACGGTGGGCGGTGGCAGCCCGACACCCAGCAGCGCCTGATGGGCATGAGCACCTCGGAGTGGGCCGCCTACCTGAGCGGTGAGCTCGGCGTCCGCATGACGGCCGACGAGGTCGCGCGCGGCGTGGTCGAGCAGATGGCCCGCCGGTACGAGGACGGCGTCCCGCTGATGCCGGGCGCCGTCGAGACCGTACGCCGCCTGGCGTCCCGCTGGCCCCTCGGGCTGGCCAGTTCCTCGCCGCGCGCGCTCATCGACGTCGTCCTGGACCGTACGGGGCTCGCGGCGTCGTTCCGGGCGACCGTCTCGACCGAGGAGGTCGCCCGGGGCAAGCCCGCGCCCGACGGGTACCTCCTGGCCGCCCGCAGGGTCGGCGTCGACGCCGCCGGGTGCGTCGCGGTGGAGGACTCCAGCAACGGCCTGCGGTCCGCGCACGCCGCCGGGATGCGCGTGATCGCGGTGCCGCACCCGCGCTACCCGCCGGCGCCGGACGCCCTCGCCCTGGCGGCGTACGTCGCCGAGGACCTGGGGGACCTCACCGCCGAGCGCGTCGCCGCCGCGATGGACGCCGCCGGCTGATCAGCGGGCGGCCTGCCAGGCGGTCAGGCCCTCCGGCGTGAGGAACGCGTCGAAGGCCAGCTCCGCCGCTCCGACGAGCGTGGCGTCCCCGCCGAGCGCGGCCGGCAGGACGGGCGGTGGGTCGTCGCGGCGGAAGGCCATGAGGCCGGCCTCGTAGGCGGTCGCGAAGGCGTCCGCCGCCTGCTCGCGGAGTCGTACGCCGAGGCCGGACAGGGTCACCCGCTGGGGGTCGAGCGCGTTGACGAGCGCGGCGGTGCCGGCCCCGAAGGCGCGGGCGACCTCGTCGAGCGCGGCGCCGTGGCGGGCATCGCCCGCGGCGGCGCCGGCGAGGATCCGCAGGGCGTCGTCCCGGCCGCGCGCCGGCTCGACCGGGACGCCCATCGCCCGCAGCAGCGCGTTCGCGCCGACCTGGAGGGACCAGCACCCGACGGCGCCGCAGTCGCAGGGCAGGTCCGAGCCGCCCAGCGGCATGTGGCCGAACTCCCCGGTCGTGCCGCGCGCGCCGTGCAGGGGGCTGCCGTCGACGAGCAGGGTGCCGCCGAGGTCGAAGTCGACGTGGAAGTGCAGGCCGACGGCGACGCCGCGGAGCGCGCCGCGCCGGGCCTCCGCCAGGCCGGCGAGCGTCGCGTCGTTGCCCAGCGTGACCGGCGCCGCGCCGGCGCGCAGGATCTCCGCCGCCGGGACGTCGCGCCAGGACAGGTGCGGGATGTCCACGACGCGGCCGTCCCGGACGGGGCCGGGCAGCGCGACACCGACGCCCACGACGCGGGGGCCGAGGTCGGTGAGGTGCCGGCCGATCGCCGTGGCCAGGCCGCTCAGGACGGTCTCCGGCGGGTTCCCGGGATGCGGTCGTTCCTCGCGCACCGTCAGCGCTCCGCCGATCTCGGCCGTGGCGATCGTCCAGGCGTCCTCTCGCAGGTCGACGGCGAGGGTGAGGGGACCGCCGGGGTGCGGGCCGAGGATCGCGGTCGGGCGGCCGCGCGCCCGCTGCGGCGCGGGCCGCTCCTCGGCCAGCCGGGCCTCGGTGAGCTCGGCGACCAGGACGGCGGCCGTGCCGCGCGCGAGGCCCAGGCCGCGGGTGAGCTCGGAGCGGGTGGCCCGGCCCGCTTCGTCGTGCGCGGCCCGCAGCAGGCGCGCGAGGTTGTGCGAGCGAAGCTCGCCGCTGGTCGTCGCTCCGGTCACCGTTCGCACCCGCCGATTGTGTCAGCCCTCACTCATCCATTATGTTCTCGGCGAGAGCAAATTGGGAGGGTCCGTGTTCGACTCCGTGGCCAGGCGCGCCCGCGCCGGCGTCTTCGGCTACTTCGGGCTGTCCGGCATGACCGTCGGCATCTGGGCCGCGAGCCTGCCCGCCCTCGCCGACCGGCTCGACCTGGACTCCGGGCGGACCGGCACGGCGCTCCTCCTGGTGTCCCTCGCCGCGCTCGTCGCGATGCAGGCCGCCGGACGGATGGTGGACCGCTGGTCGAGCCGGCGGCTCACCTGGGCGGCCGGTCCCCTCCACGCCCTGCTCCTGCTCGGGCCGGCGCTCGCGGGCTCCTACTCCGCGCTCCTCGTCGGCGCGGTCGTCTTCGGGCTCGGGTTCGGGCTGATCGAGGTCGGCATGAACGCCCACGCCGTCGAGGTCGAGGTCCGCTACGACCGGCCGATCATGTCGGCGTTCCACGGCATGTGGAGCCTCGGCGGCGCGGCCGGCGGCCTCGTCACGTCCGCCGTCCTCCACGGCGGTCTCGGCGTCCGGACCCTCCTCGTCGGCACGGCGCTCGCCATGCCGCTGCTGTTCCTCCTTCCCGCCCGCCTCCTGCTCCCCGGCGCCGTGGCGCGGGACGAGGCGGACCCTTCTCCCAAGGCGGCGCCCACGGGGCGCGCCCGGGTCCCGAGGGTGATCCTGCTGCTGGGGGTCGTCATGCTCGCCGGCGCGATCTGCGAGGGCGGCGCGATGGACTGGGCGGCGATGCACGCCCGTCGCGTGCTCGGCGTCTCGGCCGACCTGGCGCCGCTGTCGTACACGGTCTATTCGGTGGCGATGACGACCATGCGGTTCCTCGGCGACCGGCTGCGCGGCCGGCTCGGCGGCAGCCGGACCCTGCGCCTGGCGGGCGCCTTCGCGGCCGGCGGCTACGCCCTCGTGCTGCTCGCCCCCTCGGCCGGCGGGGCGGCCCTGGTATGCGCGTGGGCGGGGTGGATCCTCGTCGGGATCGGCCTGGCGACGGTCGTGCCGATCGGGTTCAGCACCGCCGGAGCGGACGAGGCCTCGGCCGGGCGGACCATCGCGCTGCTGACCAGCTTCGGCTACGGCGGGCTGCTGGCCGGGCCGGCGCTCATCGGGCACATCGCCGAGGCGACCTCCCTGCGGACCGCGCTGGTCCTCCCCGGCGTCCTCGCCGTCTTCGTCGCGGTCGCGGGCCCGCCGGCCATCACGGCCCTCACCGCCCGCCGGACCCCCGCCTCCGGGACCGCGTCCCTCGAGAGGGCGTCCTGACCCTCGCAGGGGGTCCGGGGGCGGGGCGGGGCCGGGCCGGCGTCAGCGGGGCGTCAGCCGCCACAGGTGGTCGGCGGTGCCGTTGTCCTCCCACTGGAGGACCTGGGCGCCGGATGAGGTGCTCATGCCGGTGACGCCGAGCAGCAGGTTGCTGTTGTAGTTGACAATCTTGTAGGAGCCGTCACCGGCCGGGACGAACCGCCAGAGGTGGTCGGCGGTTCCGGTGTTGCCCCAGAGCAGCGCGGTGCCCCCGTCGGACGTGCTCATGTCCCTGATGCCGAGCAGCAGGCCGCTCTTCTGATTGACGATCTTGTAGAGGCCGGATCCCGCGTCCACGAGGGTCCAGTTCTGGTCGGTGCCGGAGGTGGGGCCGCTCTGGACGACAGAGGTCCCCTGGACGGTGCCGGCGTTCTGCGGGTCCAGGGCCAGGCCGCTGTTCCGGTTGGTGATCTGGTAGCGGCCCGCCAGGGAGGTGGAACCGCCGCCGGGCGTGACGACCAGGTGGTACCCGTCGGAGGCGTTCATCGTCACGGGGACGGTGACGGAGCCGTTCGAGACGGCGTAGTCGGCCTCGGAGATCGTGGAGGGGCCGGAGACGGCCGTGGTACGGCCACGGGACGGGGTGTACTCCAGTGTGACGTGGACGGTGCCGCCGAAGGCCGACGACAGGCCGTTGACCGTGACGGCGCCCGCGCCGCTGCCACCGCCGAAGATGACACTGAGCCGCCTGCCGTCGCCGGTGAGGGCCGCGGCGCCGTCGAGACCGGTCTGGGCCGGGGGCGTGGTGGTGAGCATGGTGCCGGACATGTCGCCGTACCACTTGTAGAGCCAGTAGGCCCCGTTGGGCGACCCGCCGGTGTCGGTGAGCGTGTCCCCGAGGGTGCCGTAGTGGTTCCAGAAGGCGAGCTCCGCGTCGTGGACCCCGGCCCGCTCGAACTTGGCGATGTAGCCCGCCAGCGGCCCGGGCACCCCGACCTCGCTCGTCGTGCCGTACTCCTCGATGGAGATCGGCCGCGGGCCGATGCCGAGGCTGCTCTCGAGCGAGCGGTAGGCGGCGACGTCGGCGGCGATGTTCCGGCTGCCGCCGAGCTCGTGCCAGCTGACGATGTCGGGAAGGGTGCCGTCCGCCTTGGCGTCGGTAAGGAACCGGCTCATCGAGCCCTGGTTCCAGTAGGAGTTACTGGGGCCCTGGATCGGAGTCGTGGCGTCCTTGGCGCGGATCTCCCGGTACGTCCGCGTCCAGCCGGCGTCGAAGGCGCCGGCGTGGGCGGTGTCCCACGTCCAGTCGGGCTCGTTCCAGATCTCCCAGGCGGCGAGGTTCGTGGCGCCGGACGCCTTGACCGAGGCGATCTGCCGGTCGACGGCGGACAGCCAGTCCGGCCAGCTCACCCACTTGTAGGGGAAGTTGGGGTACCAGTCCGGCATCCGGATGACGACGTGGGCGCCGGCCCTGGCCGCCTTCGGGGCGACGACCAGGGCGTCGCCGGCGGGCGTGGGCTCGCCGTTGGGGAGCTGCCTCCCGCCGGGCGCCATCTGGACGAAGGTGTTCGGCCTCGTCGGGGTGACCAGGCCGTCCGCCGGCGTGCCCGCGTCGGCGAGGCCGTACAGGCCGCCGGAGGCGACGTGGGTGACGGGCCGCAGCGTCCGGTCGGCGCTGACCACCAGGGTGGGAGCGGCCTGGGCGGGGGTGCTCACGAGCGCGGCTCCGGCCAGCGCCAGCGCGGCGGTTCCCAGGGCGACGGCGCGAGCCGGCGGCCGGCGGCGGAGCAGGCGTGCGGGTCTGTGCATGGGCGAGCTCTCCTCACTGCGGGGCAGGGGACAGGGAGGACCGAGGGCAGGCCGCCGCGGGCCCGGCCGTGGCTCGGCGGCGACCGCTCACCTCGGGATCATGCGGACCGGTTCGACTCGACGGTGTGGCGGCCCTCCCGGGGAGAGCATTCGAACCGGTTCGCACGCCAAGCTAAAGTGACGCCGGTCACGTGTCAACCGTGTGCATCGCCGCTTTCACGGCGTTTCGCCGGGCGACCTCGTCACGGCAGGGGGCGGGGAGCGGACCCGGTGCTGGCACGCAGGACGATGGGGGGCATCAGCAGCCGGTGCCGCGGCGTCGCGCCGGCGTCGGCGATGCGCTCGAGGAGCAGGTCGATGGCGATCCGGCCCATCTCGTGGGCGGGCACGTCGGCCGCGGTCAGCGCGGGGGTCACGGCCTCGGCCCACCGGGCGCCGGCGATGCCCGTGACGGAGATGTCGTGGGGGATCCGGCGCCCGGCGTTCGTGAGGCCCCGGTACAGGCCCCCCAGGGACGCCTCGTTCACGGTGACGATGCCGGTGGTCCCGGGATGGTCGGCCAGGATCTGCTCCGCGCACCGCTCGCCCGCCATGGCGTCGTCGTCGCACGGATAGGCGGCGCCGCTGAGACCGAGCTCCCCGACGGCGCGCTCGAAGCCGTCACGGGCGCGGTGGGCCGACTCGTAGCCGGCCCGCAGCAGCGCCTCCGGCCGGTTGACGAACGCCACGCGCCGGTGGCCGAGGTCGGACAGGTGCTGGACGCACCGCCGTACCAGCGTCCCGTGGTCCAGGTCGACCCAGGCGGTGCCGTCGGGCTCGCCGATGCGGCCGATGGTGACGAACGGGAAGCCGGTCTCCCGCATGCGCTCGACCCGGGCGTCCTGTAGCCGGATCTCCATGAGGATGGCGCCGTCGACCCGGCGTTCGCCGATCAGCCGCTGGAAGGACTGCTCCTCGCCCGCGTCGGCCACGGACAGGAGGACGTCGTAGTCGCGGGCGGCCGCGGCCTCCGTGACGCCGCCCATGAAGTTCAGCTGCATGTCGGTGTAGTGGCTGCCCGCCGGCGGGAACACCAGGCCCAGGGTCCTCGTCTCGCCGCGGGCCAGGGCGCGGGCGAAGGCGTTGGGCCGGTATCCCATCTCGTCGATGACCTGCTGGATGCGGCGGCGGGTCGCCTCGGAGACCGGCCGCTTGCCCGACAGGGCGTACGAGACGGTGCTGCGCGACACCTTGGCGCGGCGCGCCACCTCACGGATGTTCACCGACGAAGCTTCGAGCCGACTCAAACAGGCCTCCGGAGGAGAGTACGGGCGGCCGACCGGGCGTGCTGCGCGAACCGGTTCGGAACAACCACCAGTCTAAGCCGGTCCGATACGGCAGGTATCGGAGACCGCCCTTATTGACCTCGCCCGAAGTGAGGCTTATGGTCGGTCGAACCGTGAGGCGAACCGGTTCGACCTCAGGCTCCTGGCCTGCCGAACCGGTCGCATCGCACCCCCTGGCGAACCGAGGACGACACCGCCGCTCCGGTCGGCGCTGAACGCATCCGCGTGAGAGGAGAAGCCCAGTGAGGACCCCACCGCTGAAACGACGCGCCGTCGGCTTCGGGCTGGTCGTCGTGGCGCTGTCCGGGAGCATGGTCGGCTGCGCGTCGTCCGGTGACGACACGGGGCAGGCGTCCGGCGGCGGCACGTACACGATCTGGGACCCGTACCCGCAGTTCGAGGGCGGCTCGGCCTGGGCCCGGCTGCTCGACAAGTGCGGCTCCGGCGCCGGGGTGACCATCAAGCGCACCGGCTACGACACCAGCGACCTGACCAACAAGGCGCTGCTCGCGGCGCAGCAGGGCAACGCCCCCGACGTGCTGATCGTCGACAATCCGGTCGTTTCGACCCTGGCCCAGGCCGGCGTGCTCACCGCCAACGACGAGACGAAGATCGACACGTCCGCGATCGAGCCGAACCTGCTCGGCGCCGGCCGGATCGGCGGCAAGACGTACGGCATCCCGATCGGCGCGAACACGCTCGCCCTGTACTACAACAAGGCGGTGCTCAAGAGCGCCGGCGTCGACGCCGCGTCGGTGAAGGACTGGGCCTCCCTGACCGCCGCCCTCGCCAAGGTCACGGCGGCGGGGAAGAAGGGCATCACGTTCTCGGCCATCGGCACCGAGGAGGGGAGCTTCCAGTTCCTGCCGTGGTTCTGGGGAGCCGGGGCAGGGCTGACGCGGCTCGACTCCCCGGAGGGCGTCTCGGCGGTGTCGCTGTGGACCGACTGGGTGAAGAAGGGGTACGCGCCGAACTCGGTCCTGAACAACACCCAGACGACGAGCTGGCAGGAGTTCGCCACCGGAAAATTCGCGTTCGGGGAGAACGGCACCTGGCAGCTGGCGAACGCCGAGAAGGCCGGCTTCGACTACGGCATCATCCCGATCCCGGGCGCGCACGGCGGGACCGCGCCCGCGCCGACGGGCGGTGAGTTCGTCACGGTGCCCGTGCAGAGGAAGACCGGCCGCTACGCCACCTCCGAGAAGATCACGGCCTGCCTGACCAGCACCGAGAACCTCTACACGACCGACACGACGCTGTCGTACATCGCGCCGACGAACGCCGTGCAGACCAGGCAGGTGGCCGCGACCCCCGGCCTGAAGGTCTGGGTGGACGCCGTGCACGCGGCGAAGGCGCGGACCGGCGATGACCTCGGCACCAAGTACCCCAAGATCTCCCAGCCGATGTGGACGGCGGTGCAGGCGGCGCTCAGCGGTTCGAAGCCGCCGCAGGCGGCGCTGTCGGCCGCGCAGTCCACCGCGGCGGCCGCGACCCGGTGAGCGCCCCGGCCGGATCGGAGCGGGCGCGCTCCGGCCAGTGGGCGGCCTGGGCGTTCCTCGCCCCCGTCACCGTCTACCTGGCGCTGTTCTACGCCTACCCCCTCTACCGCAACCTCGATCTCAGCCTGCGGAACTACACCGTGCGCTCGTTCGTGCAGGGCGGCGCCCCCTTCACCGGCGGCCGGAACTACGGCACCGTCCTGCACGACCCGGTCTTCGGGCCCGCGCTGATGCACACCATGGTGTTCACCCTCGTGTCGCTGGCGTTCCAGTTCACGATCGGCATGGCACTGGCCGTGTTCTTCGCCGGGCACTTCCGGCTGTCGGCCACGCTGCGCGCGCTGTTCCTGGTGCCGTGGCTCCTGCCGCTGATCGTGTCGGCGTCGACGTGGTCCTGGATGCTGAACAGCGACTCCGGCGTGGTGAACGCCGTGCTGCACTGGGTGGGCGTCGCACCCGTCGACTGGCTCACCTCGCCCCGATGGTCGCTGACCTCGGTGATCATCGCGAACATCTGGATCGGCATCCCATTCAACCTCGTCGTGCTCTACAGCGGCCTGCAGGCGATCCCGGCGTCCCTCTACGAGGCCGCCGCGCTGGACGGGGCGAACGGCTGGCAGCGGTTCTGGCGGGTGACCTTCCCGCTGCTCCGGCCGGTCTCCGCCATCACCCTGCTCCTCGGCCTGGTCTACACGCTGAAGGTCTTCGACATCATCTGGATCATGACCAGGGGCGGTCCGGCGGACTCGTCCACGACGTTCGCCACATGGTCCTACCGCCTCGGCTTCGGCAACCTGCTGCCCGCGTTCGGCCCCGGCGCGGCCGTCGGCAACCTGCTGATCCTGATCGCCCTCATCTTCGGCCTGACCTACATCCGTGTCCAGCGAAGGCGGCAGCCGGCATGACCGCGAAGAGGACCTGGTGGAAGACGGGCGTGGGCCTCCTGCTGACCGCGCTCATGCTCTTCCCCGTCTACTGGATGATCAACGTGTCCTTCACCAGGGACCAGGACATGCGCAAGGACCCGCCGGACTGGTTCCCGCTGCACGGCACGGTGGAGGGGTACCGCGCCGTCCTCGACCAGCAGTTGCCGTACCTCGGCACGAGCCTGCTGATCGGCCTGGGCACGGTCGCGCTGACCGTGGTCCTCTCGGCGCCCGCCGGCTACTCGCTGGCCAAGCTGCGCCCGCGGGGCGGGGGCGCGCTGAGCTTCGTGCTGCTGATCGCGCAGATGATCCCCGGGATCATCATGGCGATGGGGTTCTACGCCATCTACCTCTCCCTCGGCGTGCTCAACTCCCCGGTGGGCCTCGTCATCGCCGACTCCACGATCGCCGTTCCCTTCGGCGTGCTGATCTTCACGGCCTTCATGTCCGGCATCCCGGACGAACTCCTGCAAGCGGCCCGGATCGACGGCGCCGGGAGGCTCCGCGTCTTCTGGTCGATCGTCCTCCCCGTCAGCCGCAACGCGATCGTCACCGTCTCGCTGTTCGCCTTCCTCTGGGCGTGGTCGGACTTCATCTTCGCGAGCACGCTCGACGGCGGCGGCGACCGCCGGCCGATCACCCTCGGGATCTACCACTACATCGGCAACAACAACCAGCAGTGGAACGCGATCATGGCGACCGCCGTCGTGGCCTCGATCCCCGCGACGGCGCTGCTGATCATCGCGCAACGGTACGTCGCCGCGGGCGTCACGGCCGGAGCGGTGAAGGACTGACGGCCCGGCGCCACGGAAACGAGAGAACCCCTACATGACGGTCCCGGCCTTCTCCGTCCAGGAGATCCCCTTCAGCCACCACGGTTCGTGGTTCGACGTCTCCCCGGTCATCGCGCAGAACGTGTACGCCGACGACCTGCACCTCGTCTCGCACCAGACCGGCATGCACCCGATCCTGCGGTTCACGCCCACGGCGGGCGGCGCCCCCGCCCGGACGACGGTCGAGGCGACGCCGAGCCGGCTCACCTGGGTACGGGACGGCGGACGCGTCGACCTCGCCTACGAGGGCGCCGACACGCTCCGGCTGCGCGGACGGGGCCTCGGCCTGCGCGTCGGCGCGGCGAGCCCCGAGCTGACGCCCTTCAGCGGCACCTACCTCTACCGCGACCCCGTCGACGGCGCGTACGTCTTCACCGTCTACGAGACCGGCCGGCGCTACCGGGTGACGGTGCTGTCCGGCCGCGCCGAGGACACGGCCGGCGTCCAGCGGCTGGGGCACGGCGCGCGCGGCCTTCACCTCACCGGCGACGGCCAACGCTGGGAGGCCGCCATCGAGGAGTTCGACAGCGCCCGGCGGCCGTACGCGCCGTCCGCGACGTTCGACCAGGTCACCGCCGCGGCGGAGGCGGAGTTCGCCGCCTTCGCCGACGCCGTCGCGCCGTGGCGCACCGCCGGCACCCCGGCCGCCGAACTCGCCGCCTACGTGCTCTGGTCCGCCACCGTACGGCCGGCCGGGTTCCTGCGGCGCCCGGCCGTGCTCATGTCGAAGCACTGGATGGACAAGGTCTGGAGCTGGGACCACTGCTTCAACGCGGTCGCGCTGGCCGCGGGCGCGCCCGAGCTCGCCTGGGACCAGTTCCATCTCGTCTTCGACCACCAGGACGACGCGGGCGGCCTGCCCGACTCCGTCACCCACTCGGAGGTTCTCTACAACTTCGTGAAACCCCCCATCCACGGCTGGGCCTTCCGCCGCCTCCGCGAACGCCTTCCCGGTGGCCTCGACCGGTCCCGGCTGTCCCTGGCGTACCGGCGGATCGAGGCGTGGACGAACTTCTGGCTCACCGCCCGGCGCGCCCCCGGCGAGTCGTTGCCGCACTACCAGCACGGCAACGACAGCGGCTGGGACAACGCCACGACCTTCGACCCGGACCACGTCATCCAGACCTCGGACCTGGCGGCGTTCCTCGTCCTGCAGATGCGCGAACTCGCCGACCTCGCGACCGAGCTGGGGCGCGCGGACGACGCCGCCGGGTGGCGGCGGGCCGCCGACCGGATGCGCGACGACCTGCTGCGGCAGCTGTGGACGGGGGAGCGGTTCGTGGCCCGCGCGGTCGGGTCCGGGCGCACGTGGGCCGGGTCCAGCCTGCTCGACCTCGTGGCGATCGTCCTGGGCGAGGACCTGCCTCCCGAGCCGCGTGCCACGCTCGCCGAACGGATCGAGGCGCACCTCACGCCGTACGGCCTCGCCTCCGAACTCCCCACCTCCGGCCACTACCGGGCCGACGGGTACTGGCGCGGCCCGATCTGGGCGCCCTCCACCGTGCTGATCGAGGACGGCCTCCGCCGGGGCGGGCGCACCGGCCTCGCCGACGAGGTGAGCGCCCGCTTCCGCGCGCTCTGCGAGGAATCCGGCTTCGCGGAGAACTTCGACGCCCGGAGCGGCGCCGGGCTCCGGGATCGTGCCTACACCTGGACCGCGAGCGCCTACCTGATCCTGGCGGAGGCGCACGAACGTCGCCGCGCCGCCGCCTCGTGATGACGCCGGCCCGTACGAGCGGAGCCGCGACGCGGCACCCACGCGACGAGAGAGCAGGAATGACCGAGATACCGACGCCCGACCGCACCGCCGCCACCTCCGCCGAGCGTCCGGCCCCGGCACCCGTCGTACCCGGGCCGGGCGCGATCGGCGCGCTGCGGCCCCTGGACCTGGGGCAGGTGCGCCTGCACCCGGACGGCCTCCTCGGCCGGTGGTGGCGGCGCAACGCGACGGCGACCCTGCCGCACTGCGTGGACCGGCTGCACCGCAGCGGGAACCTCGCGAACCTGCGCGCCGCGGCCGGGGAGAGCGAGGACGACTTCCGCGGCATGTGGTTCGCCGACTCGGACGTGTACAAGACCCTGGAGGCGGCGGCCTGGCGGCTCGCCTCCCCCATGCCCGGCGACGGAGCCACTTCGCGGCTCGCCCCCTCCACGCCCGGCGACGACGCCGCCTCGCACCTCGCGTCCTCCCCGCCTGGCGACGACGCCGGACTGCGCGCCTTCGTGGCGGACACCACCGCCCTGCTGGCCCGAGCCCAGCGGCCGGACGGCTACCTGAACTCCTACTTCACGCTCGTCGAGCCGGACCAGCGGTGGCGTAAGCCGGACTGGAGTCACGAGCTGTACTGCGCGGGCCATCTGATCCAGGCCGCGGTCGCCGCCGGCCGGGCCGGTGTGAGCGACGAGCTGGTACGCCTCGCCCGGCGGCTCGCCGACCTTCTGGTGGAGCGGTTCGGGCCGGGAGGCGTGGAGGAGGTGTGCGGGCACCCGGAGATCGAGACGGCGCTGGTCGAGCTGTACCGGCTGACCGGGCACCGGCCGTACCTGGACCTGGCGGCGCGGTTCGTCGACCTGCGCGGTCGGGGCCTGCTGCGGCCCGGCCCGTTCGGCGCGCGCTACTTCCAGGACCACGTGCCGCCCCGGGAGGCGCGGGAGGTCGCCGGCCACGCCGTACGGCAGCTCTACCTGCTGGCCGGAGTGGTCGACGTCGCCGTCGAGACCGGCGACGAGGAACTGCTCGCGGCGGCGGAGCGGCTGTGGGAGGACGCCTTCCGCACCCGGACGTACGTCACCGGCGCGCACGGCTCCCGGCACCGGGACGAGGCGTACGGGAGCCCGTACGAGCTCCCGCCCGACCGGGCGTACGGCGAGACGTGCGCGGCGATCGCCAGTGTCCAGTACAACTGGCGGCTGCTCCTGGCCACCGGTAGGGCGCGGTACGCCGACGAGATGGAACGGGCGTTGTACAACGCCGTCGCGGTCGCCGTGTCCGACGACGGCACGCGGTTCTTCTACTCGAACCCCCTCCAGGTGCGCACCGGGCACGCGGAGGCCGGCGAGGAGGGCGCCGTCCACCGGCTGCCCTGGTACACCTGCGCCTGCTGCCCGCCCAACATCGCCCGGCTGATGGCCTCGCTGCCGGCCTACCTGGCGACCGGCGACGACGACGGCCTGCGGATCCACCTGTACGGCGCGGCCACCGTCGACGCCACCGTGCGCGGCGCGCCGGTCCAGGTCGCCATGCGCACCGACTATCCCTGGCAGGGCCGCGTCGAGCTGACCGTCACCGCCGAGGGGGCCCGCGCCGGCGGGCCCTGGACGCTCGCGCTGCGGGTGCCCGCCTGGTGCGCCGCGTACTCCGTCCTCGTCGACGGCGAGCCGGTACGGCTGGAGGCGGTGGACGGCTACCTGCACCTGACCCGGGACTGGGCGTCCGGCACCACCTTGGTGCTGGATCTGGACATGCCGGCCCGGTACGTCACCGCGCACCCGAGGGTGGACGCGGTGCGCGGCTGCGTCGCCCTGACGCGCGGACCGCTGGTGTACTGCCTGGAGGAGGCGGATCTGCCGGCCGGTGTGGTCCTGGAGGACCTCCGGCTGGACCTGGAGGTCCCGGTCGTCCCGGCGGTCGCGGACGAGAAGAGCCCACCGGCGGTGCCGGTCACCCTGGTCGCGGGCGGTTCCGCCGCGTGGACCGGGGACACGGCGCTGTACCGGGCCACCGGCGGCCCGTCCGCCGCGCGCGGCGCCGGTACCGCCCGCCCGTCCGCCGCGTGCGGAGCCGGCACGGTGCGCTCGTTCGCCGGGCAGGGTGACGGCACGGTTCGCTCGATCGCCGGGCAGGGTGACGGCACGGTTCGCTCGATCGCCGGGCAGGGTGACGGTGCCGGCGGCGGGTCGTTCCCGCTGACGGCGGTCCCGTATCTGTCGTGGGGCAACCGGGCGGAGGGCGCGATGCGGGTCTGGATCCCCGTGGCGGGCCGGTACTGACCCGCCGTCCCGCGCGTCCCGGTCACGGTGCCGGTCATGCGCCGGGCGTTCCGTGCGACGATCGTGTCGTGAAAATCCTGATTCGAGTGGTAATCACCGCTGTTGCGCTGTGGGTCGCGACGCTGGTGGTCCACGGCATCGACGTCACGGCCGCGACGACACCGCGCAAGGTCGGCACCCTGGTCGCCGTCGCGGTGGTGTTCGGCCTGATCAACGGGTTCCTCAAGCCCATCGTCAAGACCGTGGGGTGCGCGTTCTACGTCCTCACGCTGGGGCTGTTCGCGTTCGTCGTCAACGGGCTGCTGCTGTGGCTGGCGAGCTGGGCGGCGGGCAAGATGCACCTGCCGTTCCACGTGTCCGGCTTCTGGGCGGCGGTCTGGGGCGCGATCGTCGTCGGCGTGGTCAGCTGGCTGCTCAACCTGTTCGTCCACGACGACCAGGACTGAACCCCCGGCCGGGCCGCCGGTCAGAGGAGGCCGGCGTCCTTGAGGTGGCTCGTGTCGTTGAACGTGACGAGGCGCAGGCCCTCGTCCTCACGGGCCCAGACGGTGAGCGAGGCGTTGGCGACGACGGTGCGCTCGATGTCGAGCAGTTCCTCCTCGGAGAGCCGCTCGATGATGTACCTCGTCAGGACGACGATCGCGTCGTGCGCGACGACGAGGACCCGGCCGCCGGGGTGCTCCCGGTCCAGGTCGGCGAGCACACTCCGCAGCCGCAGCGCCACGTCCGCCCAGGACTCGCCGGCGGGCGGCCGGTAGTAGAACTTCCCGAGCCGGCGCTTGCGCTCCGCCTCCTCGGGGTGACGCGCCTGGACGCCGTGCTGCGTCAGCATGAACAGCACGCCGAGCTCACGGTCACGGAGCCGCTC
Organism: Actinoallomurus spadix; assembly: GCF_024055725.1. Lineage (GTDB taxonomy): Bacteria > Actinomycetota > Actinomycetes > Streptosporangiales > Streptosporangiaceae > Actinoallomurus > Actinoallomurus spadix. The sequence goes on from NZ_JAMXMX010000018.1 coordinate 125,692, forward strand.
GTCCAGGACGACCGGCGGCGGGCCGGCCAGCTGTTCCAGGGCGAGCCGCGCGGTGTCCCGCGCCCGGAGGTACGGCGAGCACACCACCGCCGTCGGCCGCTCCTCCGAGGGCAGCGCGGCGAGCCGCCGGCCGAGCGCGGCCGCCTGCTCCCGTCCGAGCTGCGACAGCGGGACGTCGGCGTCGCGCAGGGTCATGTCGACCGCCTCGAGCCCGCGGGCCGCCGCGTCGTGCGACGCGACGTTCCCGGTGCTCTCGCCGTGCCTGGCCATGCCCAGCCACTGGAGGGACCTCACAGCACCGTGACCTTACCCGGACATCTCAGGACGCGGGACAGGTCTCCCCGCATGTGAGGCGGATCAGCATCTGCAGGAACACCTGCTGGACCTGCCGCGGGTCCAGGGTCACGAACGCCTGCCCACCGGTCGCCGCGGCGATCCGCTGCAACGGACCCGGGTCGATGTCGGGCCCGAACGCGATGGGAACGATCGCCACCGGCCGCATCGGGTCCCCGGCGCGGGCGAGCTCCTTCAGGAGGGTCTGCAGGGAGATCGTACGGCCCGGGTCGTAGTTCATCCCGTCGGTCAGCACGACGACGACGTTGTTGTGGTCGGGCTGGTAGGTGCGCACGGCCTCCTGGTAGGCGGCCAGCACCGAGTCGTACAGGCCGGTGCGGCTGCCCGGCACCGGCGCCGCCGCCGCGAAGGAGCGTTCGAGCAGGTCGCGCTGCGTGCCCGTGCCGACCTTGTCGCTGAGGGTACGGAACGGCACGATCCGGCGGTAGTCGCGGGCGCCGTCGAGCGCGGTGGAGAACTCCCAGAGCGCGACCTGGGAGTTGTCGCTGAGGATCTTCATCCCCCCGGTGGCGACCTTGGCGGTGGCCTGCATGCGCGTGTCCCGGGTCCGCGGGACCGGGTCGCTCATGGAGGGCGAGACGTCGAGGAGGATCAGCATGCGCGCGCCGAGCACCGTGCGCTGCCACATCTGCAGGACCCGGCCGGCGTTCACCGGATCGGGCGCCGGAAGCCGGTCCGGGGCGCGGGCCACGACGCCGTACCGCTCGTCGAAGCCGGTGCCGGCCACGCCGTCGGGAGTGCGCAACCCGAGCCCCTGCAGCGCGACGCGGGTCTGGGACTGGGTCAGCGTGGTCTGGAAGTCCTCGACCGTCCTGGAGCGTTCCCGATCGGCCGTGGTGGAGACGTACGGGAAGTCGAGCGCGAGGGTGCCGCCGTCCGGGTACAGCGCGGATACCCGCGGGGCGTCCCCGGCGTGCGCGTGCCGCCAGACCGACTGCTCGGACAGGACGACCGCGGTCGGCGGCCCGGAGGCCGCGCCGTCCTGGGCGATCCGCGCGTAGGCGGCCCGCTCGTCGGGGAGCGCGGTGCCGAGGCCGGAGTAGAGGGTGATGGCGAAGGAGGACAGCCCGTTCCGGCCGGGCCCGGCGGCGTGCTGGGCGAGCAGCAGCGCGCCGAGACCGGCGGCGTCGGCGGCGGGGTCGAGGAACCGGACCCGGAGGGCGGGCGCCGGGCCGCCGGTCCCGGGCAGCCGGGTGGACAGCAGGAGCCGCCAGCTCGCGGTGGCGGGCGCGTGATCGCGTGGTACCGCGAGGACCAGGGGCGACATCGCGACCGACGCGCCGGACCCCCGTACGGCGGCGGCACCCGCGCCGGTGCGGCGGGCGATCGAAAGCCAGAGGGAGGAGTCGGGGATCCACGCGTCGGGGCGGGGCGCGCCGGGCGCGGACCCCTGACCGGACAGGACCGCCGCGACATCGGAGGGCCGCTGCCGATCGATCGTGACGCGGCACGAGTCTCCGGCGTTGTACCGGCGCGCGGCCTGCTCGATCGCCGGGGCGATCGACGGGGCGACCGCGACGGTGATCGCCCGGCCGCCGCACCGGCTCGGGCCGGAGCCGAGTGCGCAGGCGACGAGGGCGGGCAGCATGACCAGCAGCGTGCCCAGTGCCTTGGTCCCGGTGGCGCGGCCCGAATAAGGCATCGGCGGTGTCCGTCCGCTCGTTGACGGCTTCCCGTCACCCGTCGGGAGAATTATCCAGTCCGCGCACGCAAATAACGCCTACTTCCGGACATTCCGCCCTCGGGTTGGCGACGAGCCGCATCCCTTACGCCACCGGCGTCCCGGACGTCGCATAACGGCCCGCCAAACACAGGGTGGCGGCCGTTTCCGGACATAAACAAATAAGGTGACTGAGGCGCGGATTAACGGCTGACTAGACTCTCCATTGTGGGACGTCATGTCTCGCCGCAGCGCAGGAGGTCGCTCCGCGGGGCGACGATCGCCGCCCTCCTCGGGATCGCCGTCCTGGCCGGCGTGCTGGCCTTCGCCGGCCACTCCATCTGGACGCGGGCCCGTGCGCCGGCGCCGCAGCGGCGCACGACCGCGGCCGTCCCCGCCGCGACCCTCGCGCTGACCGTCACCGGCCCGCGGTGCCGGATCTTCGTCGGCGTTCCCGGCGGGGACATCCTGGTGAACCGCACCCTCGTGCGCGGCCAGGCGCTTCGCTTCGACGACGCGCGCCTCAACGTGGTGCTGAGCGACGCCGGAGCCGTCCAGGTGTACGTCAACGGCGTCCGTCGTCCACCCGGCGAGCAGGGCCGGCGCGCCGCCTTCACCGCCGTACGCGGCTGACGTACGCCGCCTCATGCCGAGCGCGGACTCGTCCGAAGCCGCCGTCTCGCCGGAGGCCGGTCTCGTCGGGGACCGGTGGCGTCGGGGGGCGCAGTGTCGTCCGAGGCCGCCGTGGGCGGCCTCGGACGGGTACTCGACAGCGCGGGCGCGGGCGGCCTCGGCGAGGGCCGGGCTGGTCAGCTTCCCGAGAGGCGGCGCTTGCGGAAGAGTTCGGCGCCGATGACCGCCGCGACGACCATGAGGGCGCCCAGGCCGATCCACCACCAGCCGGTGCTGGAGCCGCTCGACGTGTGCTGCGCGGCCGGGGTGCTCGACGGCGTGACCGCCGCGGGGGCGGGGCTGTCGTCCGTCGACCCGTCGGACGCGGGCGCCGATGCGGCCGCGGCGGGCGCCGATGCGGCCGAGCCCACGACCGTGAACCGGTAGTCGCCCGTGACCGGGTGCCCGTCCCCGGAGACGACGCGCCAGCCGACCCGGTAGACGCCGGGCGGCAGGACGCCGGCGACCTGCGCGGTCACCGTGGCGCCCGACGCGTGCGCCTTGCCGGCCTCGTGGTGACCGCCCTTGGCGTCCAGCAGGACGATGCCCGGGAACCGCACCGCCTCGGCGAAGGTGAGTTTGATCTGGGCCGGGGACGCCACCTTGGCGCCCTTGGCGGGTTTCGCCGCGACGAGCGTCGTGTGGGCGGACGCGGGCGGTGCCGTGAGGAGGCCGCCGGCGGCCACGGCGGCGACCGCCGCCGCGAGGCGGGTGACGGGCCTCCGGCCGGCCCGGGCGCGGCGGGGGAGTCGCGGGATGTACATGAGATTTCTCCGTTCGTGATGCTCATCGAGCGTGCGGGGTGACCGGATCGGCCGGATCCGGCGGAGTGGGTCGTACGAGGGGCGGCGCCTAGCGGAACGCCGGAAACGGAGCCGGTGGCCCGCGCCGGGTGAGGACGTGGCGCAGGACCCGATCCGGCGGGCGGATGACCGGGCCGGCGGGCACGGGCCGCCGGGACGGCGCCGCCAGGGGAGCGGGCGTCGACAAGAGGGCCCGCAGCGGCCGGGCGGCGGCCGCCGCGGCCCTCCTCGCGAGCCGCCATACGGCGCGCTCGCCGCGCCGCAGCCACCAGGCGGAGGCGACGGCGGCGGCAACGTGCGCGAACGTCATCGCCGGGGCCCCATGGGCGCCGGAGGCCGCGGGGTGGTGGGCCAGGTGCTGGCCGTGCTGGGCGGCGGCGAACAGCACGTGCAGCATGAACTGCCCGCCGAGCAGCCCGGCCGCGATCGTGCCCAGTGATCGCTCGGTGCCGGCGAGGACGACGGCGACGATGGTCAGCCCGGCCAACCCCGCGCCGACCGCCGCGGGCGGGACCGGCGCGTGTGCGGCGGCGGAGTGTCCGGCGACGGCGAGGGCGGTGCACACGGCCGCGAAGACCACCGCGCGGGCCAGACGGAACACCGGATCGTTGGGCATGACCCCTCCATCCTCCCATCGCCGCGCTCCGTCAGACGGTCCGGCGAGGCTATTGACGTTCGGGATCATCCGTATCTAATTTTCATACGACCAAATCCACTCGTTGATTCTTTACAGACCACGATCGCGGCAGGAGAGTCCATGCCCCCGCTCGTCCGCCGGTCCGCCCGTACGCGCCCCCGGGCCGCCACCGGGCTCGCCCTCTTCCTCGCCGCGCTGGTCGCCGGACCACCGGCCCACGCGGCCGCCGGCAGAGGGGCGTCGCTGCGGGTCATGACGTACAACCTCCAGGCCGGCGCGGGCGCCGATCACGTCTTCGACCTCGAACGCCAGGCCCAGGCGATCGAGGCGCAGCACCCCGACGTCGTCGGACTCGAGGAGGTCGACGTCGCCTGGGGGACCCGCAGCGACTACGTCGACGAGGCGTCCTGGCTGGCCCGGCGGCTGCGCATGCGGGTGTTCTTCGCGCCGATCTACACGCTCCCGCCCGACCGGCCCGGCGCGGCCGACCGGAGGTTCGGCGTCGCGGTGCTGTCCCGGTTCCCGATCCTGCGCGCGGAGAACCACGAGATCACGCGGCTGTCCACGCAGGTGCCGAACCCCGTACCGGCCCCAGGCCCCGGCTTCCCCGAGGTGCTGATCAAGGCGCGCGGCACGCGGATCTGGGTGTACGACACGCACCTCGACTACCGCGCCGACCCCTCCGTCCGCCGGGCGCAGGTCGCCGACATGGCGGCCGTCATGGCGCGACGGCGAGGTCCTAAGCTGCTGCTAGGGGACTTCAACGCCGAGCCGGACGCGCCCGAGCTCGCGCCGCTCTGGACGCGGCTGCGCGACGCGCTGACGGTCGCCGGGCAGCCCGCCACGCCCACGTTTCCGGCCGACGCGCCGGTCAAGCGCATCGACTACATCACCTTCACCCCGGGCCCGCGCGTCACCCGCGCGTTCGTACCCGACACGCAGGCCTCCGACCACAGGCCCGTCGTGGCCGATCTGAGGGGAATCCGCTGATGACGACACGACGTGGAGTGCTCCGTGGCATCGCCGCCGGCGGCGCGGCCGTCCCGCTCGCCGCGCTCGGCCCGGCGACCGCCCAGGCCGCCCCGGCCGCACGGAACGGCGGGGTCCGTACGGGCTTCGAGATGCTGCGCGCCGGGGGCTACCGCGAACTGCGCGGCCAGAAGGTCGGGATGGTCGCCAACCCGACCGCGGTGATCCGCGACCTGAGCCACGAGGTCGACGTCATGCACGGGTCCTCCGCCGTGGACCTCGTCGCGGTCTTCGGCCCGGAGCACGGGTTCCGCGGCTCGGCGCAGGCCGGCGGATCGGAGGGCTCCTACAAGGACCCGCGCACCGGGATCGCCGTCTACGACGCCTACGCCAAGACCCCGCAGCAGATCGCCGACTACTTCCTCAAGTCCGGCATCGACACCGTCGTCTTCGACATCCAGGACGTCGGCGCGCGCTTCTACACCTACATCTGGACGATGTTCGACTGCATGCGGGCGGCGATCCAGGCGGGCAAGCGCTTCGTGGTGCTCGACCGGCCGAACCCGCTCGGCGGCGTCGAGGCGACCGGGCCCGTGCTGCACACCGGGTACGCCTCCGGCGTGGGCCGCGAGCCGATCGCCCAGCAGCACGCCATGACCGTCGGTGAGCTCGCCCGGCTGTTCGACGGGGAGTTCCTGGACGGCAAGGCGAAACCGCAGGTCGTCCAGATGCGCGGCTGGCGGCGCGGCATGGCCTGGGAGGAGACGGGCCTGCCCTGGGTGCTGCCCTCCCCGAACATGCCGACGATCGGCACGGCGGTCGCCTACCCGGGCATGGGCCTGTTCGAGGCGGTGAACATCTCGGAGGGGCGCGGCACGACCGTGCCGTTCGAGATGGTCGGCGCGCCGTACGCCGACTGGCACTGGGCCGACGACCTGAACGGCCTGAATCTGCCCGGCGTGCGGTTCCGCGAGGCGTACTTCGCGCCGACCTTCAGCAAGTGGGCCAACCAGAACTGCGGCGGCGTCCAGCTGTTCGTCACCGACCGGCGGCGCTTCGACCCGATCCGCACCGCCCTCGCCATGATCATCAGCGCCCGCCGGCTCTACCCGAAGGACTTCGCCTGGCGGGAGAGCAAGTCACCGTACTGGATCGACCTGCTCACCGGATCCGACCAGGTCCGCACCGCGATCGACGGCGGCGCGAACGTCGACCAGGTCGTCGCCGGCTGGCAGGCCGACCTGGCGCGGTTCCGCGCGCAGCGGCGGCGCTACCTGCTGTACCGCTGAACCCCTCGCCCCTGGCGTACGGCACCGACCTCCGCACTCTCCGCCGTACCGCTGCAGTTCTCCACCCCCGCATCCCCCAGGAGATACGATGCGCCGTGCCCTGCCGATCCTCCTCGCCCTCGCGGGCCTGTGCGCACCGGCCGCGGCCGCTCAGGCCGCCCCGCCACCGGCCGCCCCGGTGAAGGGCGCGTCGGCCCCCACCCGTACGACCACGGCAGGGCCGCCGACCGTCACCGCCGCCGACCTGCGCTTCACCCCCGGCCGGGTGCTCCGGGACGGCACCCCGCGGCAGGCGGGCCTGTCGCCCGACGCCGTCGCGGCGATCGCCAAGGACGCCGCGAGTTTCATGAACTCCTCGCCGAAGCCGTACTACCCAGGGGCCGTCGTGCTGGCCGCCCGCAACGGCGTCGTCGCGGCGCAGGACGCGATGGGGTACGCGCTGCGGTACGCCGACGACAAGCCCACCGAGCTGCCGCGGGACCAGTGGATCCCGATGCGCGAGGACACGATCTTCGACCTGGCGTCCATGTCGAAGCTGTTCACGACCGTCGCGGCGATCCAGCAGATCGAGCGCGGCCGCATCGACCTGAACCAGACCGTCGCGCACTACCTGCCCGCCTTCGGCCAGAACGGCAAGGACACGATCACCATCCGGGAGCTGCTCACCCACACGAGCGGCCTGCGCCCGGACCTGCCCTTCTACAACTACTCCGATCGCGCGGCGCAGGAGGCGGCGCTGTACGCGGACACGCCGAAGGCCAAGCCCGGCACCGCGTACATCTACTCCGACCTCAATTTGATCACGATGCAGTTCGTGCTGGAGAAGGTCACCGGCGAGACCCTGGACGCGCTCGTACGGGACGGCATCACCCGGCCGCTCGGCATGCGCGACACCGGCTACAACCCGCCGGCGTCGGAGAAGCCGCGGATCGCCGCGACGGAGTACGAGCACAAGCCCTACGCCGCCCTCGACCGCGGCCTCGTCTGGGGCCAGGTCCACGACGAGAACTCCTACGCCCTCGGCGGCGTCGCCGGGCACGCCGGGGTCTTCTCCACCGCCCACGACATCGCGATCTTCGCCCAGATGATCCTCGACGGCGGCCGGTACGGCCACGCCCGCGTCCTGGACGAGGACTCCGTACGGCTCCTGTTCACCGACCTCAACACCGCGTTCCCCGGCAACGCGCACGGGCTCGGCTTCGAGATCGGCCTGCGCTGGTACGAGGACGCGATGACCTCGCCCGTCACCATCGGGCACACCGGCTACACCGGCACCAGCATCGTGATCGACCCGATCTCGCGGTCGTTCGTCATCCTGCTCACCAATCGGGTCCACCCCACCCGTAACGGCCCCAGCATCAACCCGGCGCGCCGCGCCGTCGCCCGTGACCTCGCCCGCGCCGTCCCCGTACGGCCCGCCGAGGGCCGGGACGCGTGGTTCTCCCAGATGGCGGACGGCACGACCGCGACGCTGACCGCGCCGATGCCGGCGGGCGCCACCAAGCTGTCCTTCGACCTCTGGTACGACACGGAGGAGACCGACCTCGGCGTGCTGGAGACCTCCACCGACGGCACGACCTGGACGCCCGCCCCGATCGCCCTGCGGTCCGGTCGCAGCGCGTGGACCGTGAACGGGTCGTTCTCCGGCTTCTCCGGGCGCCGCTGGGCCAAGGCCACCGCGACGCTCCCGGCCGGCACGACCGCGGTCCGCTGGCGCTACACCTCCGACCCGGCCTACCAGGGCCGCGGCGTCTACGTCGACGGCGTACGCGCTTGGAGCGCCGACGGCCACGTGGTCTTCAACGGCGAACGCCCCGCCGACGCCGCCCGTTTCCAAACTGCGGGCTGGGTGCCGAGCACCGACTGACGACCGGCGCCGAGGATCGTCGTGCCTGTAGCGACGACGATCCTCGGCGGTGATTGCCGCTCCGTTGCCTGGCAGCGGCTATTGTGGGACAAGAGGGGAGTACTTCCCAGCGCCCACCCGGTCAGTACGGACCTCCCACGAGGTCCCCGGGCGGCGGTCCGCCGGATGACGGCGGGTGAAGGAGACCTCGGACGCTATGACGTACCGGGAGTTCCTGTGTCCGAATCCGTCGCATCGCCGCTGTTGTGGGCGATTACCATCGCCGGGGTCGTGGCCCTCTTCGCGATCGACCTGATCATGACGCGTCGGCCGCACACCCCCTCGCTGCGCGAGTCGCTGGCGTGGACCGGCTTCTACATCGCCCTGCCGTTCCTGTTCGGCGTGTTCGCCTGGAAGTGGTTCGGGGCGTCCACCGGGACGGAGTACTTCACCGGCTACCTGGTCGAGAAGTCGCTTTCCGTGGACAACCTGTTCGTGTTCATGCTGCTCCTCGCCGCGTTCGCCGTGCCACGCGCGCTGAGCCAGCGTGTCCTGCTGTACGGCATCGCGGGCGCCCTCGTGCTGCGTGCGATCTTCATCGCGATCGGAGCGGCGGCGCTGCAGGCGGTCGACTGGGCGTTCCTGCTGTTCGGCGGCATTCTGCTCGTCACCGCCGGAAAGATCCTCAAGGACGCGGTCAAGGACACGGACCACACGGTCGACGTCTCCTCGCTGCGCTCCGTACGCCTCCTGCGCCGGTTGATGCCGGTGACCGACGACTACCAGGGTCCGCGGATGTTCGCGCGGCAGGGCGGCCGGCGGGCGCTGACGCCGTTCGCGCTCGTGGTGGTGGCGGTGTTCGCCGCCGACGTGGTGTTCGCCGTCGACTCGATCCCCGCCGTCTACGGGATCACCCAGGACCCGTACCTGGTCTTCACGGCGAACGCCTTCTCCCTGTTCGGGCTGCGCGCGCTGTACTTCGTGCTGCAGAGCACGCTGAGCAAGCTCGTCCACCTGGGCTACGGCCTCGCCGTCATCCTGGCGTTCATCGGCGTGAAGCTCGTGCTGCACTGGGCGCACGGTCCCTGGCCGCAGGTCCCGGAGGTCCCCACGCCGCTGTCGCTGGCCGTGATCGTCGTGACGCTGCTGACGGTGACCGTGACGAGCCTGTACGCCCGGCGGCACGCCCCGGCTCCGGTCGCGGGCCGTTGAGGACCGATTCCGTAAAGAGTCATTAAAAGCTCCAGGGACTGGTATCACCAGGGCATGCGCAGCAAAGCCGACCTGACGGCCGCCATCAGGAACGGCGGCCCGGCCGTCCTCGTCATCAACGCCCGGGCCCGTACCGGGGCGGCCCTCCTCCAGCACGCCCCACGGCGGCTGACCGAACAGGGCATCGCCGTCGCCCGGGTGATCGACGTACGGCGGCCGGACCGTCTCCCGCGGGCCCTCGACGAGGCGGTCGCCGAAAAGCCCGACCTGCTCATCGCCGCCGGCGGCGACGGCACGCTGAGCACCGCGGGCAAGCGCCTGGCCGATCTGGACATGGCGCTCGGCGTGCTGCCCGTCGGCACCACGAACAACTTCGCCCGGAGCATCGGATGGTCCGGGGACCTGGACGGCGCGTTCGCGACGCTCGGGTCCGGGAAGGTCGCCGACGTCGACCTGGGCCAGGCCGGCCCGGACACCTTCACCAACATGGTCAGCCTGGGCGTGTCCGTCCAGGTCGCGGGCCGGGTGCCGCACCGCCTCAAGCGGCACCTCGGCCGCAGCGCCTATCCGCTGACCGCCCTGGCGGCGCTCCCCGGCCACCGGCCCTTCCGGGCCCGCATCACCGCCGGCGACACGGAGCTGGAGTTCGAGACGCACCAGCTCAACATCGCGAACGGCGCATTCCACGGCGGCCGCCGCATCGCGCGCGACGCCGACATCGACGACCGGCTCCTGCTGGCGTACCGCTTCGGCACGGCCAGCCGCCTGCACCTGATCGGCTCCGCCGTCCGGCATGCCCTCACCGGGGCGTACCTCAGCATGGACGACGAGCCGTTCCTCACCACCGGCGACCTGCACCTGGAGACCGACCCCCCGCTGCCCCTCGACGTGGACGGCGAGATCCGCGGCAGCACCCCGGTCCGCATCCACATCCGCCCCAACGCCCTGCGCGTCATGGTCCCCCAGGACTTCACCGACCGCTGATCGCCGGGTCCGTCCTTGCCGCCCGCCCGCCGGTTCGGCGGTGACCCACACCGGCCATGGAGGCGCGCGAGTCCTCGATCATCGGCATGATCACGGACATGACGAGGTCGAGGTGGTTACGGGCGGCGGGTCTCGGTCTGGGCCGTGCGACGGTCCGGGGTTCGGGGTGGCCGCCGGAGGAGGGCGTCTCGGCGGGCACTCAGCCCCTTGTCCAGGCCCGTGCGGCGCAGGGCGCCGGCCATCGCGCCGCCTCCTCCGCGGCCTGAGCAGCTGATCGCAAAGAGCCTTTGCAAAGAGGCTTTGCGATTGCTTATGATCTTGGGGTGGCAGATCGTCCTCCGGCTCAGGAGATCAGCGACGTGGCGGCGCTCCGGCTGCTCGCGCACCCCCTGCGGCGCAAGATCGAGCAGTGCCTGCGTGACGGGCCGGTGAACTCCGCCACCCTCGCCCGGGCGCTCGGCGAGAGCACCGGGTCGACCAGTTACCACCTCAGGCAGCTCGCCAAGCACGGGTTCATCGAGGAGGTTCCCGAGCTGTCCAAGGGGCGGGAACGCTGGTGGCGTGCCGTGCCCGGCGACCGCCGGTTCCCGCCGTACAGCCGCCAGACGCCGGAGATGCGCGTGGCGCTCTCGGAGATGGTGCGGCACAACGTCGCGGAGTTCGTCGAGTTGTTCTCGCGCTTCGCGGACGACCATGAGGCGCTGGGCGAGTGGGCGGACGCGTTCCTGTTCTCCCGCGCCACCGTTCGTCTCACCCTCGATGAGGTGAAGGAGTTCTTCGAGGAGTACATCGCGCTGGTCTACCGCTTCTCCCGGCCGGCGGAGGAGACGCCTCCCGGCGCACGTGCGGTGCACTTCCGGCTGCTCGGCATCCCCGAGGCGGCCGCCACCGAACCCGAGGCGGGCTCCGCGGAGTGACCCGGGCCGCCGAGCGGCAACTCGGCGGCCCGGTGTGCGGAGTCCGTGTCACCACGCCCATGCGGCGTGTCTTCGCGTACACGAATCCCAGAGAAAGGAGAGCACGTCATGCTGCTCTCGTTCAAATCCCGCCGCGTCCGCGCGGCCGGGTGGGCGATCGGCCTGCTGGTGCCGTCGTCGCTCGCGCTCGCGCTCGCGCCGTCGCCGGTGACGCCGACCCACGCGGCGTACGCCGCCGCCGCGCCGCGCGCCGCCCGCGACGGTCTGACCCGCACCGACGTCTCCTTCCGCGGCGGCGACGGCCTGGTCCTGCACGGGACGGTCGTCGCGCCGAGCAGGACCACGGGCCGAGTTCCGGGCATCGTCCTGGTGGGCGGCTCGGGTCCGGGGCCCCGGCAGGAGTACGCGCAGGAGGCCGAGGCGTTCGCCCGCGGCGGGGTCGTCACGCTCGTCTACGACAAGCGAACCGTCGGCTATTCCAAGATGCACCGCGACTTCTCCCTCCTGGCCGCCGACGCGCTCGCCGGCGTACGGACCCTCCGGGCCCGTCCCGGCGTCGACCCGGCGAAGGTCGGGTTGTGGGGGTTCAGCGAGGGCGGCTGGGTGGCGCCGCTGGCCGCGTCACGGTCCTCGGACGTCGCCTACCTGATCACGATCGGCGGCCCCGGCCGTACGCCGCTTCGCACGCAGACCTGGTACCTCGCCGTGCATCTGCGGCATGACCACGTCTCCGGATCACTCCTCGACACGATCATGGGGCCGGCGGCGCACCTCGTCGACGGCGCGGGCCTGTTCCCGGAGGGCGGGCACGACCCGGTGCCCGTGCTCCAGCGCCTGCGGCAGCCGGTCCTCGCGCTGTGGGGCGAGCATGACACCCAAGTGCCGCCACGGGAGAGCGCGCAGGTCTTCGAACGCGTCCTCGCCCGGGCGGGAAACGACCACGTGACCATCCGGTTCGTCGCCGGCGCCGGCCACAACGGCCACCGTACGAACGACGGGTTCGAGAATCTCGGCGGCCCGCTGCTGGGCGGTCACCCGCTGGGCGCCCTCGCGCCCGGCTACGCGGACACGATGACGTCGTGGATCCACCAGGTCGCCGCCGGTCACCCGCCGCTGTCCAGCACCGCCGCGCCCCCACGGCAGGCGGTCACCAGCCGCGCCGCGTCGAACGGCGCCTGGTATGGGGCCAACGGCCTTCAGTGGGCCGCGATCGCGCTCTTCCTGCTGGCGTTCGCCGGATACCCGGTCACCGGGATCGTGCGCCGGACCCTCGGGCGCACCGCGGCGGTCCCGGCCCGCCGACCGGCCCGCCTGCTCGCGGCGACGGGTCTGGTGACCGTCGCCGGAACTCTCCTCTACACGGTCGCGGTCTTCGCGACCAGCGGGCGGCTGGGCGACCCGGTTCTCGTCGGTCGCCCGCTCTCCTGGCTGATCCTCCAGCTCCTCGCCGTCATCGTCGCCGTCACCACGGGTGTCACCGCCGTCTCCGCCTGGCGGAACCGGCGTACGCCGGCGGCCGGCGGCCGGGTGCGCGTCGCCGTGGTGGTTACGGCAGGAACGATCTTCATCCCGTGGGCGGTGTACTGGGGCCTTCTCGCCTGGTGACGAACGCCCTCGGCCGGCTTTCCTCCACGACACCACCACCGGCCGAACAGTCATGATCACCAGCGGTCACCGTTCTCAGAACGCGGTGACCGCCGGTGATCACGGCTTTAGCGGCCGTTCAGGCCCTTGTCGAGACCCGCGCGGCGCAGCGCGTCGGCCATCGCGCCGCCTCCGCCTCCGCCGCCTCCGCCGCCGGAGCCGCCGCGGTCGCGCCGCTGCCGGCCGCCGGTACGGTCGCCGCCGCCGTCGCGACGGCCGCCCTGGCGGTTCCCGCCCTCACGACGGCCGCCGCCGCCCTGCGGACGGCGCTCGGCGTCGTCGTCGAGGCGGAGGGTCAGCGAGATCCGGTTGCGCGGGATGTCGACGTCGAGGACCTTCACGCGGACGACGTCGCCGGACTTGACGACGTCGCGCGGGTCCTTGACGAACGTCCGGGACATCGCGGACACGTGGACGAGGCCGTCCTGGTGGACGCCGATGTCGACGAAGGCGCCGAAGGCCGCGACGTTCGTGACGACGCCCTCGAGGATCATGCCGGGTTGCAGGTCCGCGACCTTGTCGACGCCCTCCTTGAACGTCGCCGTCTTGAACGCCGGGCGCGGGTCGCGGCCCGGCTTGTCCAGCTCCTTGAGGATGTCGGTGACCGTGGGCAGGCCGAAGGTGTCGTCGACGAACTCCTGCGGCTTGAGCGCGCGCAGCGCGGTGCTGTTGCCGATCAGGGACTTCAGGTCGCCGCCGGTCTTCCCGAGGATGCGGCGCACGACGGGGTACGCCTCCGGGTGCACGGCGGAGCTGTCCAGCGGGTCGTCGCCGCCCTGGATGCGCAGGAAGCCGGCGCACTGCTCGAACGCCTTCGGGCCGAGCCGGGGCACGCTCCTGAGCGCCTCGCGGGTGCGGAACGGGCCGTTGGCGTCGCGGTGGGAGATGATGTTCTCGGCCAGCCCGGAGCCGATGCCCGACACGCGGGTGAGCAGCGGGACCGACGCGGTGTTGACGTCGACGCCGACGGCGTTGACGCAGTCCTCGACGACCGCGTCGAGCGAGCGGGAGAGCTTCACCTCGGAGACGTCGTGCTGGTACTGGCCCACGCCGATCGACTTGGGGTCGATCTTCACGAGCTCGGCGAGCGGGTCCTGGAGTCGCCGGGCGATCGACACCGCGCCGCGCAGGGAGACGTCCAGCTCGGGCAGTTCGCGTGAGGCGTACGCCGAGGCGGAGTAGACCGACGCGCCCGCCTCCGAAACGACGATCTTAGTGACCTTGGGGTGCTGCTTGATCAGGTCGGCGGCGAGCTGGTCGGTCTCGCGGGAGGCCGTGCCGTTGCCGATCGCGATCAGGTCGACGTTGTGCTGCTCGACGAGGCGGCCGAGGCTGTCGAGGGAGTCCTTCCAGCGGCCGTGCGGCTTGTGCGGGTAGATCGTGTCGGTCGCGACCACCTTGCCGGTGGGGTCGACGACCGCGACCTTCACCCCGGTGCGGTACCCCGGGTCCAGGCCCATCGTCGTACGGCTGCCGGCGGGCGCGGCCAGCAGCAGGTCGCGCAGGTTCGCGGCGAACACCCGGACCGCCTCGTCTTCGGCCTCCTGCCGCAGCCGGAGCCGCAGGTCCAGGTCGAGGTGGACGAGGATGCGGGTCCGCCAGGCCCAGCGGACGGTGTCCATCAGCCACTTCGCGCCCGTCGGCACGCCGAAGCGGTGGGCGATGGCGAGTTCGTACGGGTTCGGCTGCGCCGGGTCGGGCTCTTCGGCGTCGGGCTGCAGGGTGAGGTCGAGGACGTCCTCCTTCTCGCCCCGGAACAGCGCCAGGATCCGGTGCGAGGGCAGCTGCGACAGCGGCTCGGCGAAGTCGAAGTAGTCGGAGAACTTCGCACCGGCCTCCTCCTTGCCCTCGCGCACCTTCGCGACCATTCGGCCGCGCGACCAGACGCGCTCGCGCAGGTCGCCGATGAGGTCGGCGTCCTCGGCGAACCGCTCGACCAGGATGGCGCGGGCGCCGTCCAGCGCCGCGGCGGCGTCGAGGTCGGCGTTGGTGTACTTCGCCGCCTCCGCCTGCGGGTCGAGGCCCGGGTCGGCGAGCAGCGCCTCGGCGAGCGGCTCGAGCCCGGCCTCGCGGGCGATCTGCGCCTTCGTGCGCCGTTTCGGCTTGTAGGGGAGGTAGATGTCCTCCAGCCGGGCCTTGGTCTCGGCGGCCATGATCTGTGCGCGGAGCGCGTCGTCGAGCTTGCCCTGGGACTCGATCGACTCGAGGATCGCCGCGCGGCGCTCGTCCAGCTCCCGCAGGTAGCGCAGCCGCTCTTCGAGGGTGCGCAGCTGCGCGTCGTCGAGCGCGCCGGTCGCCTCCTTGCGGTACCGGGCGATGAACGGCACGGTGGCCCCGCCGTCGAGCAACTCGACGGCGACCTGGACCTGCCGCTCCCGCACGCCGAGCTCTTCGGCGATCTTCTGGTGAATCGTCGTCGACACGATCTTGGACCCGACCTCTCACTGAGCTACCGGGAAGCATTGTGCAGGCAACGGCCGCCGTTGTCGCGTCGTGTGCGGGACACGGCAGTGGTCGCGACCGGCGTAAAAGCCCATGGATCGGACGGGAGTCGGGGGTTACGCTGAGGATCTCTTGATCGTTTCGGGGAGGCGCGATGGCGGAAGTGACGGCGTTCACGGAGATCACGTCGGCGGAGGAACTGCGCGACCTGGTCGGCGAGCCGGTGCCGCGGGCCCTGGCCAAGGAGCGGGTCCGGCTGCACGCGCGCGACCGGGAATGGCTCGCGGCCTCGCCCTTCTGCCTGATCGCGACCGCCGACGAGACGGGCGCCTGTGACGTCTCCCCGAAAGGGGACCCGCCCGGCTTCACCCACGTCATCGACGACGTGACGATCGCCGTCCCGGACCGTCCGGGCAACCGTCGCGTGGACGGGTTCCACAACATCCTGGTCAACCCGCACGTCGGCCTGATCTACGTGGTCCCCGGCCGGAACGAGACACTCCGCATCAACGGCCGCGCCCGGCTCGTCCGCGAGGCCCCCTTCTTCGACGAGATGGTGGTCAGGAACCACCGGCCCCGCCTGGCCATCGTCGTGGAGATCGAGCAGATCTTCTTCCACTGCGCCAAGGCGTTCCTCCGCTCGGAGCTGTGGAAGCCGGAGACCTGGAACCCGGACGCCCTCCCGTCGCACGCGCGGATCGTCAAGGACGTGCAGTACACCGAGGAGACGTTCGAGGAGCTGGAGCGCTACTACGGCCCGGAGTACGCCAAGCGCCTGTACGGCTGACCGCGCCGCGCCGCCGTCAGGTCCGGGAGCGGGCGCCGCGGACCTCGAGCCCGGCGAGCAGGGCGGTGGTCGCGCGCGTCACCTCGTCGACCGCCCGGTCGAAGACGGCCTGGTTGTGCGCTGCCGGCCGCCGGAAACCGGACACCTTGCGGACGTACTGCAACGCCGCCGCGCGGATGTCCTCGTCGGTGACCTCTTCGGCGGCCGGCGGCCGCAGCGTCTTGATGCTTCTGCACATGGGGCCATCCTGCACCCGGGGTCGGACATCGGGCGCGCGCGTCACCGGCTCGCCGTAGGCTGCTGTCCGGTTCGCCCAAGGTGATGGAGGATCGTGGTGCCGCTGCCGGAACATCTTGAGCTCCTGCTCACGGACGAGCCGGTTCTCGACGTCTATGCGTACGGTCCGTGGCGGGTGCCGGACGGACTGTTCGAGGAGATCACCGACCGCATCGACGGTCTCCTCGCCGACCCGCGCTGCGCCGACCTCACCACGGACGATCACAAGCTGCTGACGCTGCCCGCCTCGCTGGTCGCCGCGGACCTGTACCAGATCATCGGCTTCCTGCCCGGGGTCAGCGCGATCCGCGCGGGCTCACAGTGCCAGCTGACCGACCGGCTGCTCCGCCGCCATCTGAGCGACCCCGCGGTGCTGACCACGTCGAACACCTGGTGGAACACCTCGACCAACCTCTGGCGGCCGCCGCTCGACTGGCTGATCGAGGTGCCGGACCGCGAGCTGGCGATCCGGCTCGCCCGTGACTGCCTGGCCGTGCTGGAGGGGATCGAACCGATCGAGGGCCGGCGGCGCGCGCTGCTGCGGCTGTTCGACGATCCGCCGGACTGCGACGTGAACCTCTCCAAGAGCGGGCTGCGCACGCGGTGGGCCGCGCACGCCGACGACGACATCCTCGCGGAGGTGCCCGAGCTGGCCGGGCCGGTCGGCTACCTGGAGTGGGTGTGGTCCGGTTTCCGGGCGGCGACCGACCACCTGGCCGGGGTGGTGCGGCACTCCCGGCTCGTCGGCACCCACCTGAGCCGGCTGCTGCTGCAGTGCGGCCTGGACCGGGTACCCGTCGAGCTGTCCGTCGTGCTCGGCGAGGACCTGTACAAGGAGGTGTCCGCGCGGTTCCGGCGGGAGCGGAGCGGGTTCCGGGCCTCCGCGTGGCAGGAGGAGATCCGGCTGTGGCTCGCCGAGGCGCTGGTCGAGGGCGCCGCCGACGCCTGCCGGGCCTGGCTCGACATGGCGACCCGGATGGTGGCCTGCGCGCAGGGACTGCCCGGCGAGCCGCAGCGCAGCGGCGCCCGGGATCACACGCCGATCGACGAGTTCCAGCGCGATCTGCACCGCCTGTACGCGCCCCGGCGCCGCGTCGTCAATCCGCTCGTCGGCAGGCTCGCGACCGGCCGGGGGGACCGGCCCGCGGCCACGCCGGAGAGCACCGCGTCCTCCGACGTGGCCACGGGGATCGTCGGGCAGCCCGAGCTGACCGCCCTGCTGCAGGAGGTCACCGAGGAGGACGGCGCCGTCCGGGTGCTCCTGGCCGGGCCGGAGGGCACCGGCCGCCGCCTCGCCGTGACCGAACTGGCGGAGGCGCTGCGGCTGCCCCGCGAACCGCTCTGGCTGACCCACACGCTGTTCGCGGGCCGGCCGCTCTACGAGGCGGCCGCCCGGCTGCACGCCGACGTCCGTGACTCCGCAGGGGAGCGGCTGCTGGTCATCGACGGTCTCGACGACTTCGCCGGTGAGACCGGCAACGGCCCGGAACTGCTCGGCGAGCTGCACCGGCTGCTGACGGTCCATCCGGACCTGCACCTGGCCGCGCTCTGCGGAGAGGACGGGATCGAGCGGATCCGGGAGGCCGACCCGGCGCTGTCGCACCGGTTCCGCGTCGCCCGTACCCACCCGTTCACCGCGGAGGAGTACGCCGAGCTCTTCGACCGCGAGGTGCGCCGGCGCGGGGTGCGGACGTACAAGCGCGCCCGCGACGCCGCCGGTGAGCTGCTCGCCGCGACCCCGCCGACGCAGACGCTCCGCAACGCCCGTCTCGCCGCGCACCTGGCGGACCGGGCGGTGGCGGCCGCCCGGAACCGTACGGAGCCGGGTGCCGAGCTCATCGTCAAACGCGCCGACGTGCCCCGCGCGTTCGGCGCGGCGGTGACCGAGGACGACCCGCTGGCCGAGCTGGCGGCCCTGACCGGGCTGGAGACGGTCAAACGGGAGATCGGCCTCCTCGTCGCGATGACGCGCGCGGACCGGCTGCGGCGGGAGCAGGGGCTGCCCGGCACCGCCCCGACGCGGCACATGGTGTTCACCGGAGACCCCGGGACCGGCAAGACCATGGTGGCCCGCCTGCTGGCCCGGATCTACAAGCGGCTCGGGGTGCTGTCCTCCGGCCACCTGGTCGAGGCGTCCCGGGCGCACCTGGTGGGGGAGTACGTCGGCCAGACCGCCCCGAGGACCCGCCGGCTGGTCGAACGAGCCCTCGGCGGCGTCCTCTTCATCGACGAGGCGTACACGCTGACGCAGCCGTCGTTCAAGAGCGACTACGGCCTGGAGGCCATCGCGGAGCTGGTGAAGCTCATGGAGGACCATCGGGACGACCTCGTCGTCATCGTCGCCGGCTACCAGCGGGAGATGGCGGACTTCCTGACCGCGAACCCCGGGCTGGACTCGCGGTTCGCCCGGCAGCTGCACTTCGCCGGCTACACCGACGACGAGCTGTGCGCGGTCTTCGAGCGGCTGGCCGCCGACGAGGGTCTCGTCCTCGCGCCGGACGTCGGCGACGCGCTGCGGGCGACGCTCCGCCGTACGGAGCGCGGACCATCGTTCGGCAACGGGCGGTTCATGCGCAACCTGCTCGACGGCGCGGTCGCCCGCCAGGCGCAGCGCGTCACCGGTCTCGACCGGCCCACCCGGACGGACCTCCTCACCTTGCGCGCCGAGGACCTGCCGGCCCGCCCGGCCCGGGCGGCCGAGCGGGTCGGCCACTACCTGTGACCGGACGGCTCAGGAGAGGTATTCCACCAGGAAGCCCTCCAGCGCCGACCGGGTGCGCCCAGGTCGAGTACGCAGAGCCCGCCGAAGCAGAATCCGATGGCGGCCAGGCGGGAGCCGTCGACCGCGTCCACGACCTCGGCCGTTCCTGGCCCACCGACCTCGATCACCGGCCCGTGCACGTCGAGCCCCTGCACGCGTTCGTCGACGCGGACCACCCGTTCGCCGGCCGCCCGGTCCTGCGGCTGCCGGACCTCCGGGCGGCGGGCATCGCGATGCCGGACCCCGGCGGCGCCGAGGAGTGGCGCGGCTACCTGCTCCGGCCCCGGTGACGACCGCGTGTGGATCCCCGAGCCCGACCGCGCCGCCCTCCTGCGAGGGAGGTCAGCCGTGCTCGGTGAGCAGCTCCAGGACGGCCCGTTCGGCGGAGCCGCGCGTGGCGAGGTCGCCGAAGTCGCGGTTCTCGCCGAGCCGGCCGAGGATCGGGGCGATGGTGACGCCGTTCTCGTACAGCTCGATCACCCGGGGGTCGATGTAGGAGGCGCGGGCGACGGCGGGAGTATTGCCGAGATACTCGGCGACCTCGCGTACGACGCGGGCGACGGCTCGTTTGCGGGTGCCGTCCGCCGCGGCCGCCGGTTCGGACACCGCGAGGCCGACGGCGGCCAGGACGGTGGCGTGCCACGTGCGGAAGTCCTTGGCGGAGAACTCACCGCCGGACAGCTCCCGCAGGTGGTCGTTGATGTCGGTCGACGTGACGTCGTGCCAGCGCCGCTCGCTCCGGTAGGCGAGCAGCTCGTCCCCGCCGCTCCGGCGCCGCTTGAGGCTGCGGACGACGGCGCAGACGTCGTCGTCGGCGACGGCCTGCTCCCGCTGCTTCGACCCCTTGGCGAGGTAGTCGAAGATGATCTGCCCGCCGGTCAGGGTCACGTGCTCCTTGCGGATCGTCGCAAGGCCGTAGGTGCCGTTCTCCGCGGCGTACTCCTCCCCACCCGGCCGGAAGAACCCCAGGTCGATGAGGCGGATGGCGGCGGCGAGCACCCGGTCCCGGGTCAGCCCCTTCTCCTTGAGGCCGCGCTCGACCCGTTCACGGACGCGCGGCAGCGCCCGGCCGAACTCCAGCACCCGGTCGTGCTTCTCCCGGTCCCGCTGCTCGCGCCACAGGTCGTGGTAGCGGTACTGCCGCCGGCCCGCCGTGTCGGTGCCCACCGCCTGGATGTGGCCGTCGGCCTCGGGACAGATCCAGACGTTCTCCCAGGCCGGGGGGATCACGAGGGCCTTGACCCGGGCGAGGGTCTCCGGGTCGCGCACCGGCTCGCCATCGGGGTCGACGTAGCGGAAGCCCCGGCCGCAGCGGATGCGGCGGATCCCCGCGCACCCCAGATCGCTGCGCGAGAGCTCCACGTCGGTCGTTGTCACGCACCCCGTCTACCCCCATGCAGGGCAGGCATTCGGGCAGACCGGATTATCTCTCCCTTCACGGGAAAGGGGCTACTTCGCGACGGCAGAGGACGAAGGAGGAGGGGATCGTGAACGGTCTGCTCTCCGGGGCGCTGGCGGGCGCGGCGGGCACGGCGGCGCTCAACGCGGTCACGTACGCCGACATGGCCCTGCGAGGACGTTCCGGCAGCCAGGTTCCGGAACAGATGGTGGAGAAGACGACCGAGCGCGCCGGTGTGTCGCTCGGGGACGAGGAGACCGCCGGGAACCGCCGCCAGGCCCTCGGCGCCCTGCTCGGGTTCGGCGTCGGCGTCGGAGTGGGCGTCGCGTACGGCCTGCTCCGCTCGCGGGCGAGGACCCTGCCCGACGCCCTCGCGCTCGGGGCGGCGGCGTCCGTGGTGAGCGAGGGTCCGGCCGTCGCGATGGGGCTCACCGACCCGCGTGAGTGGGGCACCGCCGGATGGATCTCCGACGTCGTGCCGCACCTGGCGTACGGGGTCGTCACGGCCGCCGCCTACCGGCGCCTGAGCGCGAGGCGCTGACCGAACCGAAGGGAGCAGACGATGGACGCGAGGAAGCCGGATCGGGACGTGCCGCTCGACGAGGGCGTGGCGAACAGCCGCGACGTGGGCGGCGAGCCCGACCCGGACCAGCCGGACCAGGGCACGACGACCGGGACGACGCCGAACGAGACGTTCGTCGGCCGCGTGCAGGGCCAGGACGTCGGCTACGCGGAGGAGACCGGCGCGGAACGCCGCGCCGCGGAGGACTGACCGGATCACGGTGGGTACTGCCGCCGTGCCGAGGATCGTCGTTGCTCACGGCACGGGAACCCTCGGCACACTGAATCCTCGGCACACTGACGTCCGCCGCCGAACTCACTGGAGCGAGTCGCGGCCCACTTCGAAACGCTCGTGGTAGCGCCCCTGCGCCTCCTTCAACAGGTCGTCGCTCAGGGCGGCGACGGGCTCGAAGTCGGCGATGAGAGGCTCATGGTCCGGGCCGAAGTCGCAGGGCTCACCGACCAGGATCCAGGCGTACCGGTTATCCCCCTGCTCCGCCAAGTGTGCATATTTCCGGATCTGGCGGGCGATCCAGTCCTCCAGCGGCCGGCTCCACCACTGGGGCGCCTGCAACGGGACGACCGACAGGCCCGGCAGCTCCAGCCCGCTCTCGTAGTCGCGGCTCGTCGCGTCGGCGTCCGACTCGGGGCCGCCCGAGTGCCGCAGGTACAGGTCCTGCCGTCCGTGCACCAACTCGGTCAGTTCACTCAGTTTCTCGATGCTGCGCATGGCGCCTCCCCTCGGTGCCGGGAACCACTACCCACCGGAGGCGCGTCCTCACCGCGCGAAGGCGCGTTTTACCCGGACACGGGCCTGTCCGGCCGAAGTTGTCCGTTCAAGCCCGTTCTTTCCGGGCAGGCGGAGCAGCGCCGGTGCCGGGAGTTCCCCCTCGGCGCGATGATGAGATCACCGCCGCTCGCCTGGCCACCCACGTGATGCCGCTGGATCAGGGGCCTGAGGGGTACGACCTCTTCAAGCACGAGAAGGACGGCTGCGTACGGGCGGTGTTCCGGCCGGGCGGGTGACCCGGGGCGCCGCCCCTGACCGGGGGGCGCAATGACCGAAGAGGACCTGATTCCGAAGTCCGGGGGGCTGTTCTTCGTCGGGAACGCCACCACCGTGATCCGGTACGGCGGGTTCACCCTGCTGACCGATCCGAACTTCATTCGCCGGGGGCAGAAGGTCCACCTCGGCTGGGGCATCACGACGACGCGGCTGCTGGATCCGGCGATCTCCGTGGACCGGCTGCCGGCGCTGGACGGCATCGTCCTGTCCCACCTGCACGGTGACCACTGGGACCGGGTGGCGCGGCGGAACCTCGACAAGGAGCTGCCGATCGTCACCACGCCCCACGCGGCACGGCGGCTGAAGCCGCAGGGCTTCGGTCACTCCCGCGGGCTTCGCACCTGGGACGAGCACGAGTTCGTCAAGGGCGACCGGGTCGTGCGGATCGTCTCGGTCCCCGGGCGGCACGCGCCGGGGCCCTTCCAGATGCTGCTCCCGCCGGTCATGGGCAGCATCCTGGAGTTCGGCTCGCGGGGCGGCCAGGTCGACCTGCGGATGTACATCAGCGGTGACACCCTGATGTGCAACGACCTGGCCGAGATCCCGCGCCGCTACCCGAACATCGACGTCGGGGTGGTGCACCTCGGCGGTACCAAGATCTTCAACTCGCTGCTGGTCACCATGGACGGCAGGCAGGGCGCGGACTGGGTGGAGCTGGTGGACGCCGCACGCGTCGTCCCGATCCACCACAACGACTACACGGTGATGAAGTCCCCGCTGTCGGACTTCGACGCCGAGGTCCGCCGGCGCGGCCTCCAGGACCGGGTCCAGGTCGTGCAGCGCGGAACGGTCATCGATCTCTGACGAGAGAAGGCCCGGCCGGTGAGGCCGACGCGCGCCGGGCTCACCGGTGAGGCCGATGCTCGCCCGGCTCACCGGCCAGGGCGATGCTCGCCGGTGCCGTCGGGGTTCAGCCCTCGCGCCAGTCCGCGGACCGCAGGGCCCCCGCCGCCTGCGGCCCCATCAGTCCCAGGGCGCCGTCGATGAACAGGGACGCGCCGGTGACGTACGAGGCGGAGGGGTCGGCGAGGAATGCGATCGCGGCGGCGACCTCCCGCGCGTGGCCCGGCCGGCCGAGCGGGTAACCGGGCCGGTCGCCGGGCTGCGGCGGCCGGTCCTCCTGACCGGTCATCGGCGTGGCGATCTCGCCCGGCGCGATCGTGTTCGCGGTGATCCCGTACGCCGACAGCTCCAGCGCGAGGACCCGTGTCAGCATCTTCAGCCCTCCCTTGGCGGCGCAGTAGGGGCCGGAGCCCACGCGCGGGTACTCCTCGTGGACGCTCGTGACGTTCACGATCCGCCCGCCGCCGCCCTGGTCGATCATCCGGCGGGCGGCGCGCTGGGAGCACAGGAAGGCCCCGTCGAGGTCCACCGAGACGACGGAGCGCCATTCGTCGTAGTCCGTCTCCAGGACGGGGCGGCTGCTGCCGGTTCCGGCGTTGTTCACGAGCACGCCGACGCCGCCGAGCTCGTCGGCCAGTTCGTCCACCACGCGGGCGGCGGTGACCGGGTCGGTGAGGTCGTGGCGGCGTACGGCGCAGGTGCGGCCGAGGCCCCGGACCTCCTCCGCGGTGCCCTTCGCGCCGTCCTCGTCGGAGTGGAAGGTGATCCCGACGTCGTAGCCGCGCTCGGCCAGCGTGACCGCGGTCGCCTTGCCGATCCCGGAGTCGGCGCCGGTGATGAGGGCGATGCGCGGGTATCCGGTCATGGTCTCGGGTGCTTCTGGTCGGCTCATGGGCCGCCCCTACCCGGCGGCGCCTCCGCCATTCCGGCCGGTCGGCCGGCGCCCTCCAGGCCGGCGCCCTCCAGGCCGGTGTCCTCCACGCCGGTGCCCTTCTAGAGGGTGGCGAGGATGCCCTCCTCCAGGACCATCTCGCTCAGTAGCTCCTTGTAGCCGACCTCGTCGAACAGGACCGTGAGCCGGCCCTCCTTGGCGCCGAGGACGGTGCCACGGCCCCAGTCCTGGTGCTCGACCCGGGCGCCGGAGGCGAACGCCGGGCGCGCGGAGTCGGCGGGAGTGGAGCGGCCCGCCTCGCAGTTGTCGCAGTTCCCGCACGGGTCCTCGACGACCTCGCCGAAGTAGCGCAGCAGGAACCGGCGGCGGCAGTCGGTCAGCTCGGCGTACCGGCGCATCATCTCGACGCGGGAGCGTTCCACCGAGCGGTGCTTCTCGGCGATCTCCCGGGCGAGGGCGGCGGCCTCCTCCGGCGGCGGCGCGTCGGGAAGGGGCTCGACGCGCCGCCGCAGCCGCAGCGCGCCGGCCGTCTCCAGGAGGTTGAGCAGCGCGGTGACGCGCCGGTCCGAGACGTCCACCCGGCGGGCCAGGTCGCGCCGGGAGACCGGCCCGTCCACCGCCGCGGCGACACGGGCCAGCAGCTCCTCATCGGGCAGGCCCCCGACGAAGAAACGGCGCAGCCCCAGGTCCTCGGTGCGGTAGAGGCAGATCGCCTCCGCGGGTTCGCCGTCCCGCCCGGCCCGGCCGATCTCCTGGTAGTACTCGTCGAGCGAACCCGGCACCGAGGCGTGGACGACGAAGCGCACGTCGGGCCGGTCGATGCCCATCCCGAACGCGCTGGTCGCGACGATGGTCTCGCCGCCCATGAACGCCCGCTGCGTCTCGGTCCGCTCGGTCTTGCGCAGCCCGGCGTGGTAGGCCCGGACCCCGAGCCGCTCGGCGTACTCCTCGGTCTCCCGGCGGGTCGCGGCGTAAACGATGCCGGAGCCGGGCAGCCGGCGCGCCAGGTCGACGACGGCGGCCTCCTTCTCGTCCGCGTCGTGGAACATCGTGACCGACAGGTGAAGCTCGGGCCGGTCGAAGCCGCGGATGATCCGCGCCGGGTCGCGCAGCCGCAGCCGCTCGACGATCTCCTCCCGTACGGGTGGCGCCGCCGTCGCGGTGAGCGCGGCGACGACGGGCCGGCGCGGCAGGCCCTCGACGACGCCGCCGATGCGGAGGTACTCCGGGCGGAAGTCGTGGCCCCAGGCGGAGACGCAGTGCGCCTCGTCGATCGCGATGAGCGAGGGTGGCGTCTCGGCGAGCACCGCGCGAACGTCGGGCCGGGCGAGCTGCTCCGGAGCCAGGAAGACGAACCCCGGCTTCCCCTCACGGAGCAGGGCGTACGCCTGGTCGCGGCGTTTCTCGCCGACGGTCGCGTTCACGCTGATCGCGGTGAGGCCGTGCGCGCGCAGCCCCTGGGCCTGGTCGCGCTGCAGGGACAGCAGAGGGGACACGACGACCGCCGGGCCGCCGAGGGCGACCGCCGCCAGCTGGTAGATCGCCGACTTGCCGGCGCCGCTCGGCATGACCACGAGGCAGTCGCGGCCGTCGGCCAGCTCCCTCGCCGCCTCCTCCTGCCCGGGGCGCAGCTCATCGATGCCGAACCGCGCGGCGGCGATCTGCCGCAGGCTCTGGTTCTCCGTCATGCGGCAGGGCTACCCCGGAACGACCTGGGAGAACGCGACAGGACCCGGCGGTTCAGCCGCCGATGGCCGGCAGGCCGGCGATCCCCAGGGCGTACAGCGCGAGCACCGTACGGCTGTCCACGCCCATGCGGAGCCGGTCGCGCCGGGGCCGGAAGATCAGCCCTGCCATGTAGACGAGCGTGAGCAGGGAGCCGAGCGCGGTGAGGTAGATGTCGGACCGGTGCGCGTCGGGCAGCACGGGCCGGCCGGAGATCAGCGTCGCGGCGAGGAACAGCACCGGCAGGAACGCGTTCCCGCCGAAGATGTCGCTGATCGCCAGCTGGTGGTCGCCCATCCGGACGGAGGTCAGCCCGGTGCTGATCTCGGGGAGGGCGGTGGCCGCCGCGAGCACGGTGGCGCCGAAGGCGACGCCGCTCATGCCGAGCCGGCCGAAGAGCTCCTCGCCGCTGCGTTCGATGACCACGCCGGCGACCAGGGTGGCGATCGCGGCGACGCCGAACACCAGCGCCGCGCGGCGGGTCCCGATGCCCGACGAGGTGGCCTGGGCCTCCTTCTTGGTCTTCGAGTGTCCCTTCCGCTCGGGCTGGGTGTCGG
Source organism: Actinoallomurus spadix (assembly GCF_024055725.1). Classification (GTDB taxonomy): domain Bacteria; phylum Actinomycetota; class Actinomycetes; order Streptosporangiales; family Streptosporangiaceae; genus Actinoallomurus; species Actinoallomurus spadix. The sequence goes on from NZ_JAMXMX010000018.1 coordinate 151,988, forward strand.
GGGCGTCACCGCCCTCGTGCCACGGCAGCCCCCGGCCCGCGCGCCGGAGCAGCAGCAGGCCGGCCATCCAGACGACGGCGATCAGGAGGGAGGCGGGGCCGAGCCGGGCGAAGGCGAGGTCGCCGGGCAGCTGGGTGCCCATGACGACGACCGCCAGCACCGCGACCACCAGCGCGCCCTCCAGGACGAGGCTGAGACTGGCCGCGACGTACGTCAGCGGCGCGCCGCCGGTGCCGGCGACGTCCAGGATGACCAGGACGACGGTCTGCGCCGCGATGCCGCCGAGGATGTTGCCGACCGCGACGTCGAGATGGTGGGACAGCGCGGCGCTCACGGTGATCGCCGCCTCCGGGAGGTTGGTCGCGACCGCCAGGAGGATCAGCCCGCCGAGGGCGCTGCCCAGGTGCATCCGTTCGGACAGGACGTCGGTCGTGTCGGACAGCCGTATCCCGGCGTACCAGATGATCCCGGCACTGAGCAGGAACAGGACGAGCAACACCAGCGATGGCAGATCACCCATGGTGAGCGCTTTGCCCGTGGATTGTGGTCTTATGCAACGTTCGCCGTGGCAAGCGCCGATCCGGCCCGGGAAATCCGTCGCGAGGGTGGGAACAAACGGCTCCCCGAGTCCTGTTACACCTCTTGTGGCCGGTGTGCCTGGTGTCCCCGGGCCTCACCTATCGCCTTCGCGGACTACCGTTCGGCTGGAGCCGCGTTGTGCCTTTCGCCGAGAGGCGACCCGCACACCGGTACACACATCGAGGGCCCCACCGGGCGACGTTCCGGCGGGGCCCTCGTCCTTGCCCCGCCCGGTGCCCGCCCGCGACCGGTCCGCCGGCAGGGGCCGCAGAAGGTGCCCGATGTCGTTCGCCCGGCCGGCCTCCGCCTCCAGCCACCGGAGCCTGCGCAGCGCGATCCCCTCACGCAGCGCCCACGGGCAGACCTCCAGACGGCGCACGCCCAGCGCGCCCATGATCTCGTCCGCGATGATCGCGCCGGCCAGGATGTGACGGGCGCGGGCGCGCGAGACGCCCTTGAGCCGCGCGCGCTCCTCGGCCGTCAGCGCCGCGAGACCGGCGATCCGCCGCCGCAGGGCCGTGCGCTCCAGGGTCCGCCGGCCGTCTGCCGCCCGCTCTCCGGCGAGCTTGGCGAGCTGGGTGAAGATCTTCGACGTGGCGACCGCGTGGTGGCCCGCGGACCCGTCGGTCAGCCGGTCGACGCCGTACGCGGCCAGCCGCTCCGCGACGTGCGCGCGGAGCCGCGCGAGTTGCCGCCGGCCCGGTGGATCGCCGGTCAGGTGCTCGCGGGTGAGCCGGCCGGCGCCGAGCGGCATCGACAGCGCCGCGTCGGCCTCGGCGCCGTCCCCGGTGGCGATCTCCATCGAGCCGCCGCCGATGTCGGCGAGCACGATCGGCCCGACTGACCAGCCGTACCAGGCGCGTACGGCCAGGAAGGTCAGCCGCGCTTCGTCGGGGCCGGTCAGGAACCCCACCTCCACGCCCGTCTCCTCGGCGACCCGGTCGAGGATCTCTTCGCGGTTGGGCGCGTCGCGGATCGCGGACGTCACGAAGGGGATCAGCTCGACGGCGCCGATCCGCGCGGCCTCGCCGATGGCCGCGGCCACCGCCGCCACGACCCGGTCGGCCTCCGCCCGGCCGAGCCGGCCGTCGGCCGGGAGCGCCCCGCCCAGCCGGGTGGGCTTCTTGACGGAGACGACGGTCCGTACGGGGCAGCCCGCGACGAGGTCGACGACCTTGAGATGGGCGGCATTGGACCCGACGTCCAAGATGGCGGTGCGCATGATCGCTTGATTACCCGGCTTACCGCGAGTGAAGCGTTCTGCCCGATTCATGCGCCGCCGAAACGGCGGTTACGGCGCGGGCTGGACTAAGGTCTGTGCCGTGGCGGCGAATCAGGAGACCGTGCGGGTCGATGTGTGGATCTGGTCGGTGCGGCTCGTCAAGACCCGCTCGCTGGCCACGGCCGCCTGCCGGGCCGGCCACGTCCGGGTCAACGACGAGCGCGTCAAGCCCGCCACCGCCGTGAAGCCCGGAGACGAGGTCCGCGTGCGCCTGGCCGGCCGCGAACGAGTCGTCATCGTGCGCCGCGTCGTGCGCAAACGCGTCGGCGCGCCGGTCGCCGTCGAGTGCTACACCGACCACAGCCCGCCGCCGCCCCCGCGGGAGGCCCTGCTCCCGATCGCGCGCCGCCAGCGCGGCGCCGGACGCCCCACCAAGCGCGACCGCCGCGAGATCGAGCGGCTGCTCGGCCGCCGCACCGGCCGCGGCTGAGCGCGCCGCGGATGCGGCGGGTCGCGTCAGCGCGCGCCGACGGCGGCGACCCCGTGCGTCGTCCGCTGAGCGCGCCGCGTATCCCGGCCAGGCCGCGCGTCAGCGCACGCCGATGGCAGTGACCCCGTCGTCCGCTGAGCGTGCCGTGTGTTTCGCGGTCAGGCCGCGCGTCAGCGTACGCCGACCGCGGTGACCCCGTGCATGGTCGGCACGAGGACGAGCGACCCGGCGAGGGTCGGCGAGGCGAACCGGCTGACCTCCCCGACCCGGCGCGAGACCAGCGAACGCCCGTCGGACTCCGCCAGGGCGTGCAGGACCCCGGCGTCGGTGTCGAGGGTCCACACCGCGCCGCCGCCGACCACCGGTGAACCCTTGACGTTCCCCGGCGCCCGCCAGACCCGGCGCAGGTCGCCGCTCCCGGTGACGTCCACGCGCTGCAGGCCGTCCTGGCAGGGCAGGAAGATCGCGGAGCCGTCCCGCGCCATGCCGCCGAAGGAGACGCAGCCGCGCAGGGAGGCGCGCTGCCCGCCGATGCCGCCGAGGTCGCGGCCGTCGAGCAGGTAGACGTCGCCCGTCTTCCCCGCGATCACGACCCGGCCGCCGGGAAGCAGGAGCGGACCGGTCGAACCGAGGTCCTGGTCCTCGCTGTTCTCCGAGCCCCAGTTCTCCGGCGCGAAGTACGACAGGCGGCGGGACAGGTCGGGGGAGAGCCGCAGCACCGAGTCGCTGCCGTCGTACGCCCCGCCCAGACTCGCGCCGTTCCCGACGGCCACGTACACGTCGCCGGACGCGCCGACGGCCGGGCCGGACGGCGCCCACATGCCGCCCATCCGGCGCGTGGGGACCGCGTAGGAGGTCACGCCCTTCCCGCCATCGGTACGCGCGGCGGCGAGGTAGCCGACGTAGTTCCCGCAGTCGCCGGCGAGACCGCCGAACGGGACGTACACCCGGCCGCCGGCGACCGCGAGGGCGCCGCGCTGCTGCTCGGCCGCGCGGTCCCGGCCGGCCGCGACGTCGAGGTCACGGGTGAGGCGGACGCGTCCGTCCGCGGCGTTCAGGCCGACGAGGGTGTGCCGCACGCCGGTCGTCTCGGTCGCGACGAAGACGGTGCGCGTGCCCGGGTCGTACGCCGGGGTGCCCGTGATCCCGAGCGGGTCGATGTTGCCGCAGGGCAGCGCGGACCGGGGCACGGGCGTGCCGAGATGCCGCTGCCAGACCCGCCGCCCCGTCGCGAGGTCCAGCGCGTAGACGGTGTCGTTCTCCGTGGCGGCGTAGGCGGTGCCGCCCACGACGATCGGCTGGCCGTACACCGCCCCGTCGAGCCTCGCCGTCCACGCGTCGCCGAGCGTGCGCGGCGCGGGGAAGCCGGCGGCGAACCCCGCCCGGTCGTTCGAACCGTGGTACGTCGGCCAGGACGCCGCCGCGCGCCCGGGCGCCGAGGAGCTCCCGGCGGGTCCGCCGGGTGCGGGCGAGGCGGTGTCCGCCCGGGATCCGTCCCCCGGACCGCACGCCGTCGCGGCGATGAGGACGATCAGTGCGGTGCCGTACGCGACCCTGCCCATGGGCCCATTCTCACCGCCCGCGGCCGCGGTCACACGGCGATCGGCGCGAAGAGGCTCCGACCGCTCCGCGGCCCCGTCGAGGGGACGGCTCAGCGGGGTCCGGGCAGCGCCGCTTCGGGCCGCAGGTGGAGCATGGTCGTCGTCCCGTCCTCGGCGACGATCCGGATGTCGGACTGCCCGGGCGCCGGCACGGCCGCGTCGACCTCGACGGGACGGCGGATCATGCGGCGGAGCAGGACCGGAGACCGCGCCGAGTTGCCGCCGACCCCGATGACGATCACGTCGTCCTTCCGGTCGTACGAGGCGTAGTTGAACGGCAGGTGCTCGGTCTCGTACTGGTCGCCGACGTCCGTGTCGAACAGTTCGATGGCGGTGTTGTCGCCGCAGTGGTCCGCGCTCAGCTGGTCGAAGAAACCGGCCCAGCCGTTCCGGTCGATCATCTTCGGGTCTGTCATCTCGATCACCTTCGTCTCTTTTCCGGGATGAGGCCGTGGACGGCCAGGGCGACCGTGACGCCCATGGCGGCGCCGGTCGCCACGTCCCCGGGGTAGTGCGCTCCGGTGTAGACGCGGGAGTAGGCGACCAGCGAGGCCAGCGCCGCGACCGGAACGCTCACCGGCCACGGCGCCTCGCACACCAGCGTCGCCGCGAAGGCCGCCGCGCCCGCGCTGTGCCCCGACGGGAAGCCGGGCGAGTCGGGCACCCGGCCCGGCCGCCGCCCGCTCAGCGCCTCCGGAGGGCGCTCCCGGTCGAACACATAGAGCCGCACGCCGTTGGCCAGTGTTCCCGCGACGCACATCGCCAGCGCCGCACGCCCGGCGGCGCGCCGTGATCGCCGGCCGCCGCCGGCCCGCAGGGCGGCCGCGATGAGCCACCACACGAGAAGCTGGTCGGCGAGGCGCGAGGCCCGCGGCATGACCTCGTCCAGTGCCGCGCAGCCGGCTGAGGTCACCGCCCGCATCACGCGCTCGTCGGCCCGGTGCACCCACCGCACCCGTCTCCCCTCCGTCCTGCGACCCGTACCTCCGCTGAGGGCCTACCCCGAGCGGCCGCCCGGATGCGGAGACCGGCTGTTTGGGCGTCCTTTGAGTGGAAAGCAGGCTGGTACGGCCCCGGCGGGCCGGTCGGTCGCAGGTGGGCGGAGGGTACGCATGGCGACGGTCGAGGATCGGGTCCGGACTCCGACCGGCGAGGTGCTGAAGGAGCATTCGCTGGGCAGCCGTATCGGGGATGTGCTGGGGACGACCGATCACAAGGTGGTCGGTTATCTGTATCTGGGGACGTCGTTCGCGTTCTTCCTGGCCGGCGGGCTGATGGCGATGTTCATGCGGGCGGAGTTGCTGCAGCCGGGCCTGCAGGTGATGGGCGCGCATGTGTACGACCAGTTGTTCACGATCCATGGCACGGTGATGTTGCTGTTGTTCGCGACGCCGACGTTCGCGGGGTTCGCCAACGTCCTGGTGCCGTTGCAGATCGGCGCGCCCGACGTCGCCTTCCCCCGCCTCAACGCGCTCAGCTACTACCTCTTCCTGTTCGGCGGGCTGATGGTGCTGGGGGGTTTCCTCGCACCCGGAGGCGCGGCGGCGTTCGGGTGGTTCGCCTACACGCCGCTGTCGGACTCCGTACGGTCCCCGGGCGCCGGCGGGGACCTGTGGGCGATGGGGCTGATCCTGTCCGGCATGGGCACCATCCTGACCAGCGTGAACCTGATCACCACGG
>NZ_JAMXMX010000019.1 GCF_024055725.1 Actinoallomurus spadix
CGCCCCCCACGCCAGGGATTTCGGTCGCGGTCAACGGCTCACCGAGTCCGCGGCATCCGGCTCGCGGGCCGCCACGGCTGCCGGGCCGCCGATCGGGCCCGCGAGGAGGATGACGAGGAAGGCCAGGACGCCGCCCGCGCCGGCCACCGCGAAGGCCGCGTGGACGCCGCCCGCGTCGCCCGCCAGGCCGGCGAGGGCCGCGCCCGCCGAACTGCCGACCCCGAAGGCCGTCACCAGCCAGGCGAACGCCTCTGTCACCGTGCCGCGCGGCGCCAGGTCGTCGACCAGCGTGAAACTGCACGCCAGCACCGGCGCGAGGAACAGCCCGCTGGCCATCGCCAGCACCGGCATCACCGGGAAGCCCGGCGCCCACGTCAGCGGGACGTAACCGGCCGCGAGACCCGCCATCAGCAGCACCAGGCGCCGGTGCGCGGGTCCGGTGCGGGGCCGCAGGCCGTACGCGATCCCGCCGGTCAGCGCGCCCGCGGACATGAGCGCCAGCAGCAGGCCCGAGGCGTACGAGAGGTGGCGCGCGTCGGCGTACGCGACCACCGCCACGCTGAACACGCCGAGCGACACGCCCACGCAGGTCAGAGAGATGATCAGAACGCGTATCCCGGGGGAGCGCAGCGGGCCGGCCCAGTGCCCGCCGCCCTGCTCACCGCGCCACTCGCGTGAGGGCGGGGACGTCGTGACCACGAGCGTGCCGGCGATGCCGAGGGCGCCGGTGAGGATCAGCGCCGTCTCCGTGGAGACGACCGCGGCGGCGACCACGAGCAGGGGACCCAGCGTGAACAGCAGTTCCTGGGCGGCCGCGTCCAGGGCGTACGCGGCGTGGACCTCCGCGGGCCCGTTCAGGACGGAGGGCCAGAGCGCCCGCAGTCCCGCTTCGAGGGGCGGCGTCGCGAACCCGGCCAGGATCACCGCGGCCGTCGCGGCGACCGGCGACCGTCCGCCGACGGCCGCGAGCAGCGCGAACCCCGCCGCCGCGGCCGTCGCCGCGGACGCCAGGATGCGGGGCTGGCCGTAGCGGTCCATCGCGCGTCCGAGCACCGGCTGTCCCGCCGCCGTCGCGAGGCCGTTCACCGCCGACAGCACCCCGGCGAGGGTGTATCCGCCGCCGTGCCCGCGGACGAACAGCACGATCGCCAGCGCGGCCATGCCGTTCGGCAGCCGGCCGAGGAGCGTGCCGCCGAGCAGCCGAGCGGCGTGCGGTTTACGCAGGACGTCGAGGTAGGCGCGCATCTGATCCTTGTCATACGTATTACAGAAGTCTCCGGTCATACGTATCACTCATCGATGCGCAGGTCTAATCTTTTGTCGTGTCCAAGAGACCGACCAGCCGGGACGTCGCCCGGGTCGCCGGGGTCTCCCAGTCCACGGTCTCGATCGTGCTGGCCGGGAAGGCCGAGGGCAGGGTCAAGCCCGAGACGCGGCAGGCGGTGCACGAGGCCGCGCGGCGCCTCGGCTACCGCCCGAACCTCGCCGCCCGCAACCTCCGGCTCGGCCGGACCCGCACGGTGCTCCTGGTCGTCCCCACGCTCACCGGCCCGGTCTTCGGCCCGATCTACGCGGGCGCCGCCGAGGTCGCCGCCGACCGCGGCTTCGGCCTCATCGTCCATCCCTGGCCCGACGACGCCGGACCGGCGCGCAGCCAGGTCGACACCCAGGCCATCGAGGGCGTTCTCGCCTCGTCCATCGTCGGCGGCGTCACCGACTTCGGCGACCTGCCCGTCGTCCTCATGGACAGCGATCCGGCCGCTCCGGCGCCGACCATCAACTTCGACGTCGCCGGGGGCATGCGTGCCATCGCCGGTCACCTGGCCGCGCTCGGCCACCGCCGGATCGGTCACGTGGCCGCCGCCGTCGACGCCTGGACCTTCCGCGTGCGCGGCGAGGCGCTCGCCGACGCGTTCCCCGGGTCTCTCGTCCGCCGGACGGCCGCGATCGACGTCGCGGCCGCCCGGCAGGCCGCCCTCGCGCTGCTGGACCGGCCGGGCCGCCCGTCGGCCCTCGTCTGCGACGACGACGTGATCGCCGCGGGCGCGTACAAGGCGGCCCGCGCGCTCGGCCTGGACATCCCCGGCGACCTGTCCGTCACCGGCTTCGACGACGTCCTGCTCGCCACCGCCCTCGAACCGGAGCTCACGACCATCCGGCTGCCCGCCGAACACCTGGGCGCGGCGGCCATGACAGCCCTGCTCGAACTCCTCGGCGGCCGCCGCCCGCCCGGCGTCTCCCTGCCCGGCGAGCTCATCGTCCGCCGGTCCACCGCCCCGCCCGCGTCGCCCTAACGCGGCAGGTCGTCCAGGTCGATGTCGATCGGGAACGGCACGGGCACGCTGAGCTTGCCGTGGTGGATGCCCGTCACGGCGTACGTCCTGGTCGCCGGGTCCAGTTCGTACACGTAGACGACCGGACGGCCGCCGTCGTCCTCCACCCGCCAGAAGTGCGCGATGCCGGCCTCCGCGTACCGCGCCGGCTTCAGCTTCCGGTCCCGCTCCTCCGACTCGGGAGAGACCACCTCGACGACGAGATGCACCTCGTCCGGCGTGTAGAACGTCCGGTCGAGGTCGTCCGCGGCGGCGGCGTCGATCACGAGCACGTCCGGACAGGGCCGCATTCGATGCCCCAGCTTGACGTCCATCTCGCTGAGAGTGAACAGATGAGGCGGCACCTGTGCGCTGAGACTCACCCTGAGCCCGTGAATCACATAGTCGTGGAAGCGTTTCTGGGGGGACATGAAGACGAGGGCTCCATCGATGAGCTCGACATGCTGGAAGAAGTCGGGTTCGCCGTTCGGACCCTCGGGGGGCAAGTGGTCCATGTCATCGGCGGTCCATCCCCACGGGGGAGGGGACGGCCAGTACTCCAGTGCGCTGGTCACGTCGTGCATGCTAGGTCGATCCCCATCGCGATGCGTGCTCATTCGAATCTTTTCCGTAACCGAACTCTCGTCGTCACCTCATTCTGCCCTCGGCGGCAGGGGATGTCGGTCGTCGCTGCTTCAATCGGCGGATGGACTTCCGCGAGTCACTCGCCGAGATCGAGGCGCTGTGCGCCGAGCACGTTCCGGGGGCGGCCGGCCCGCAGCTGGCGGCGATGGCGCTGCCAGGGCTCATGCTCGATCCGGTGGACGACGGGCACCTCGCCACCGGGCGCTGCCGTCTCGGGGGCCCGGCCCTGCTGGAGCCGGGCACGCCCTGGCCGGAGTGCGACGGCATCCCGCTCAGCCTGCTGGCCGTCCTCGACACCGATCCGCTCGCCGGGTGGCTCGGCGACCGGCTGCCCTGCCGCCCCGGCCTGCTGAACTTCTTCTACCTGGACCCGGATCTCGACTACGACGACTACCGGCACATCGACTTGTTCGAGGACGCCCGGGTCTGGCGGGTGATCCCGGCCGACCCGGCGCGCGCCGAGTCGGTGGCGGCGCCGGCCGGGGCCCGCTCCTTCGCCGCCACGCCGCTCCGGGCGTCGCCGATCCCGACCCTCCCCGACCAGTGGGACCCGGCCGTCGACGGCCTCGACTTCGGCCCGGACCGTGACCTTCCTCCCTGCCTGGAGGTGGGCGAGGTCTGCGGCGCCTGGACCGAGCGCTACGGCGATGGGCTGCACCGGGCGTTCGGCTGGCCGTCCCTGCTCCAGGGCCCGCTGCAGGCCGAAGGCCACGTGCACCTGCTGCAGATCGACGGTTTCGACCGCTGGACGTTCGGCGACGCCGGGGTGCTGTACTACACGATTCCGGAGGACGCCCTGCGCGCGGGCGACTTCACCCGGGTGGTCGCGGAGGGGCAGTGCTGCTGACCCCGCCGGGCGGGTCCCGCGCGGGCGGCAGCCCTCGGAGCTGCGGTTTCGCCGGACTCGGTGTTCGGCGGGCCGAGCCGGGGGTGCAGACTTGCCAACCATGAGTTACCAGGCCGCCGAGAACAGATATGACCAGATCCCCTACCGCCGGACGGGGCGCAGCGGGCTGAAGCTGCCCGCCGTCTCCCTGGGGCTGTGGCACAACTTCGGAGACGACAAGCCGCTGGAGACACAGCGGGCGATCCTGCGCCGCGCGTTCGACCTGGGCGTCACCCACTTCGATCTCGCGAACAACTATGGGCCTCCTTACGGCAGCGCGGAGACCAACTTCGGGCGGATCTTCAGGGAGGACTTCCGGCCGTACCGCGACGAGTTGATCCTGTCGACGAAGGCCGGTTACGACATGTGGCCGGGTCCTTACGGTGAGTGGGGGTCGCGGAAGTACCTGCTCGCCAGCCTGGACCAGTCGCTCGCCCGGATGGGCGTGGACTACGTCGACATCTTCTACAGCCACCGGTTCGACCCGGAGACGCCCCTCGAGGAGACGATGGGCGCGCTGGACCACGCCGTACGGTCGGGCAAGGCGCTGTACGCCGGGATCTCGTCGTACTCGCCGGAGCGCACCGCCGAGGCCGCCGCGATCCTGCGCGAGATGGGCACCCCGCTGCTGATCCACCAGCCGTCGTACTCCATGCTGAACCGCTGGATCGAGGGCGGCCTGCTCGACACCCTCGAGCAGGAGGGCGTCGGCTGCATCGCGTTCTCGCCGCTGGCGCAGGGCATGCTGACCGACAAGTACCTGGGCGGCATCCCCGAGGGCTCGCGGGCCAGCCAGGACAAGTCGCTGTCCCGGGATCTGCTCACCGGGGAGACCCTCGCGCACGTCCGCACGCTCAACGAGATGGCCGGGGAACGCGGCCAGACGCTGGCCCAGATGGCCATCGCCTGGACGCTGCGCGACCCGCGGGTCACCTCGGCCCTGATCGGGGCGAGCAGCGTGGCGCAGCTGGAGGACAGCCTCGGCGCGCTGAAGAACCTCGACTTCAGCGACGAGGAGCTCGCCGCGATCGACGCCGACGCGGTCGAGGCCGGCATCAACCTGTGGGCCGCCTCCAGCGCCCACTGATCGTCACACGGCGATGAGCAGGGTGGCCGCGCCCGCGCCGATGAGCGCGGCCGCCCACAGCCGGTCCAGGTTGAACCAGGCGCGGCGCAGTACGGCCAGGCCGACGACCTCGTACACGAGCACGGCGATCGTGCCGGCGACGATGAACATGGCGAGCGTGTGCACGCCCGTCACGAACACCGCCGCCGTCACCGCGCTGCCCGCGCCCGGCGTCATCCCGTGGGCGTGGCCGGGCGCGGTCACCGCGCCGTGGGTCAGCACGGGCAGCAGCATGAGGCCGGCCCCGTGCGCCGACGACATGAGGAACGACCAGCAGGCGAGCTGCCAGAGCGTCAGCCGCATGCCCACCCAGCGGAAATGGCGGCGGGACAGCAGCCGCCACAGGCCGAACCCGACCAGCACGGCGCCGCCGCCGATCGACACGATCCGGGAGGTCAGCACCGACCCGGTCACCGTGACCACGGCCGCGATCACGAACACCGACGCGGCGTGACCGGCCGCGATCGCCGGCAGGGACTGCAGGACCAGGGCCCGGGACCGCTCCTGCAGGCCCCGGGCCACGGCGAACAGCCAGCCCATGCCGGGGTTCAGCCCATGGAAGGCGCCGAGGGCGACCAAGGCCACGAGCGAACCGTCGTTCATCACGGGTAGCAGTACGAGTCGGAGGACGCGTCACCGCCCTGGAGACGGGTCTGGTGCGGGCGCAGCCCGCGGAAGTCGTCGCCGTGCGGGAAGAACCTCTCGTCGATGGTGAAATCGTCACCTGAGTCGATCTTGGCGGCCCACGCGCCGACGCCGTCCGGGTAGAACTGGTCGTCCCAGGGCCCGTACAGGGAGTTCGTGACGTAGACGCGCCGGCCGTCGCGGCTGACCTCGACCATCTGCGGGCCGCCGGCGAGCGGCAGGCCGGGCGCCGCCGGGTGCGGGGTGCGGCGCACGATCCCGCCGATCCGCACCGAACCAGCCTCGACCGGGTTGAACGGGTCGGACACGTCGTAGCGCTTGAGCTCGCCGGTGCCCCAGCAGGAGACGTACAGGTGCCGATCGTCCACCGACAGGTCGATGTCGGTGACGAGCGGCGGCACCGCGCCGAACGGCGCGATCACCGGCGGCAGAGCGCTGGAATCCGCGGGCTCGGCAGGAATCGTGATGACCTTGCGGGCCTTGAACTCGCCGTCCTCGCGGTACCAGACCCACACCGAGGCGGACAGGTCCTCGACGCTGACGACGACGCCCGCGAAGCCGTACGTCCTGGTCGGGTCGTGCGCGGGCCGCAGTTCCAGGACCATCTGGTGCTCGTCGCCGAGGTCGACCGTCTGGACATGACGGCGTTTGCGCAGGTCCCAGAAGTGCAGGGCGTGGCCGTACTCGCGGCCGAGCAGTAGCTCGGCGTTCACGCCGTCCTCGATCATCGAGGGCGTGCCCCACTCCGAGGTGACCATGACGTCCTGCGTGAGGTGCCACCAGAAGTCGTACGCGAGGTGCTGCGGCCCCCGGTCGGCCTCCCAGGCCCCCACGACCTCGAACGAGTCGTGGTCGAGCACCGCGATGCCCCCAGGACCGTCCTGTCCATTCGCACCGCCCAGCGCGGAGACGTACAGCCCGTCGGGGCCGCAGTGCACCGTGTGCGGCCGGGAGTAGCCGGCGCGTTCGGCCAGCTCCTCCGGCTCGATGACCTTGACGATCGACGGTTTGAGGGGATCGTCCTTGACGTCCAGGACGTGGATCCGGGAGGAGCGCAGGCCCGGCACGACGAGGTATCGCCGCTCGACGTGGGGGTGCGGAGCGTTGGGGCACAGGGCGCTGCTGCAGGCGTTCCACCCGAAGTGGTGCAGCTCGTCGCCGGTGTTCGGCAGGTCCGTCCAGCCGACCACGGAGCCGTACGAGGTGGAGTCCGGGTCGACGTCGACGACGGCGATCGCGTCGGGCCGCTGGGCCGATCGGTCGAACGCGGCGGTGTAGGCCAGCGTCTCGGGCGGAGCGTCGACCGCTTCCCGGGGGGACGGATAGAAGGTCGGATCCGGTCTCCACAGAGCCATGTCACGCTCCTTGCGGCGCGGGGTCGTCACCCAACGTACAGGCGCTCTCACGGATTCATCCTGCCCCAAGTTCCCTATCGGATCAATGGGGATTATGGTCCGTCCGGAATCGCTGTGACCTCGGCACCGTCCGGCGTGGTCCTCCCGCACCACTGAGCCGAACGGGGTTCAGGAGGCTCCAGGTCACCCGGGTGACGAGACACCGCCCCCGATGCTGGCAAAATCAACTCGTGTGACCGACCTCGTGCAGCTGCTCACCCCGGAGGGGGAGCGGATCGACCACCCCGGATATCCCTTCGAGATCAGCGCGGAGGAGGCCCGGGCCCTGTTCCGCGACATGACGCTCGTGCGGCGGCTCGACGTCGAGGCGATGGCGCTGCAGCGGCAGGGCGAGCTGGGCCTGTGGGCGCCGCTCCTCGGACAGGAGGCGGCGCAGATCGGCACCGCCCGCGCCCTCCGGCCGGAGGACTTCGTCTTCCCCAGCTACCGAGAGCACGGCATCGTGTACTCCCGGGGGGTGCCCTTCTCCGACCTCCTGGAACTCTGGCGGTGCACCTCCTTCAGCGGCTGGGACGCCGAGAAGTTCCGGATGGCCGGATACACGCTGGTCATCGGCGCTCAGACGCTGCACGCCGTCGGCTACGCCATGGGCGTGCAGCGCGACGGGGCGGAGGAGGCGGTGCTGGCCTGCTTCGGCGACGGCGCGACCAGCCAGGGCGACGTGAACGAGGCGTTCGTGTGGGCGGCCACCCAGAACGCGCCCGTCGTCTTCCTCTGCCAGAACAACCACTGGGCGATCTCCGCGCCGGCGGAGACGCAGGCCCGGGTGCCCATCTACCGCCGCGCCGCGGGCTTCGGTTTCCCCGGCGTGCGGGTCGACGGCAACGACGTGTTCGCCTGCCTGGCCGTGGCCCGTACGGCGCTGGAGCGGGCGCGGGCCGGCGAGGGGCCGACCCTCATCGAGGCCGACACCTACCGGATGAGCGCGCACACGAGCTCCGACGACCCGAAGCGCTACCGGGCCGACGCGGAACTCGAGGAGTGGCGGCGGAAGGACCCGATCGAACGGCTCCGCGCCTACCTCACCAAGAACGATCTGGCCGGTGAGGACTTCTTCGCGGCACTCGAGACCGAGGCCGACGAGCTCGGCGCGCGCGTTCGCGCCGATTGCCGGGCGCTGCCCGACCCGGACCCGCGGGAGATGTTCGATCACGTGTACGCCGGCGCGCACGCGCAACTGGCCGAAGAACGCGCGGCCTTCCACGCCTATCTCGACACGTTCGCCGACTGACGGGAATGATGGGACCGAACGCCGCACGTGGCGGGCGCGCCGCCGGCCGGTCGACCGGCCGGGGGAGGGGGGACGCCGGGCCGTGCGGACCGTTCGTCTACGATTTTTTGCGTCTCGGCATCCGCGGTGGTGACCGTGCCGACGACGGCCCGCACCGCCGCCACTCCAAGGAGAAGCGTTGAGCAGCCCGAGTACCAAAGACAACCTGGATCTCGCCGAGCACGCGCGGGACCTGGCCGACCGAGCGCCGGCCGGATCGCTGGAGAAGGCCGCCGCCGGGTCCGTCGCCGTCACCTGCGCGACCACCCGTGACGTCGAGCAGGCCCGGACCGTCCTCGGCGGCGTCGTCCCGGCCGACGTACGCCAGGCGGCGATCGCCCTGCTCGAACGGCTCGCCGCCGGCCAGGCCTGACCATCCGGCGGCGGATCGCCCGGCGGAGGCCCGCCGCGTTGATCCGCCGACGCGAGGTGATCGCTCAGTGGAAGCCTGCGGCGTGAGCCGCCGCCCACCGGGCGAACGCGCGGGCCGGCCTGCCGGTGATCCGCTCCACGCCCGGCACACCTCGGGCGGGTGTTCGGCCATGCCGGCGAAGCCCACCGGAGACCGTGTCCACGGCCGGTCCGTAGCACAGGCTGCCATCTCGGTAGAATCCCGACTGTGGCCGACCCGAAGTTCGAGATACAGATGCTGCACGACCGCGTCATGGTGCGCCCCGAGAAGGAGTCGGGAGAACGCCGCAGCAGCGGAGGCATCGTGATCCCGGCGACCGCCGAGCAGTCCAACCGGCTGGTGTGGGGCGAGGTCTGCGGAGTCGGTCACAACGTGCGCACCGTCAAGGTCGGCGACATGGTGCTGTACCACGACGAGGACCAGTACCAGGTCGAGGTGCAGGGCGAGCAGTACCTCGTGATGCGCGAGCGCGACCTGCACGCCGTCGCGAACGAGCGCCCCGAGTACGGCACCGGCCTCTACCTCTGACGTTCGCGTCCCTGGGCACGCCGTGGCGCGCCGGGGCCCGGCTCACGGCGGCAGGTGTGGACCCCGGGACTGCGGCCGGTTCAGTCGTACCTGCGGCCGGTGCGCGAGGAGAGACGGCCCGCGAGATTTCGCGGGATCAGCTTGCCGAGGCCGACCAGGGCCTTGTACTGCACGCCGGGCACGCTGACGGTGACGCCCTTCCGGAAGTCGCGTAGCGCGTCCGCGACGACCCGGTCGGCGTCCAGCCAGAACGGCTTAGGGATGCCCGAGACGTTCATCTCCGCCCGGTCGTGGAACTCGGTGCGCACGAAACCGGGGCACAGCGCCATGACGTGGACGCCCGGGACGTCCGCGGCCACGCCCTGGCTGAACCCCACCACCCACGCCTTCGACGCTCCGTACGTGCCGCGTGAGAAGAACGCCGCCACGGAGGCGACGTTGATGACACCGCCGCGCCCGCGTTCCCGCATGCCGGGCAGGGCCGCGTGCGTCAGCCGCAGCACCGCCTCGCAGTGCACCCGCAGCATCGCCAGTTCGTCCTCGAGAGGGACCTGCAGGAAACGCCCCTTTTGCCCGAACCCGGCGTTGTTGACGACGAGGTCGGCGTGGCGGGCGGCCTCCTCGCCCTTGGCGAGACCGTCGTCCGTGGCCAGGTCGGCCACGACGACCTCGGCGTTGCCGCAGTCCTCGGCCGCGCGGGCCAGCCGCTCCGCGTCACGGGCGAGCAGGATCAGGCGGAAGCCGTCCGCGGCGAGCCGCCGGGCGAACGCCGCGCCGATTCCCGCGGTGGCGCCGGTGATGAGGGCAGTGGGCATGACCTCAGGTTATCCGCCGCCGATCCGGACCGATCTTGCCGCGGTCACGGCCACCGGCACACCCGCCCGCGTCGGTCACCGCGGCGACATGGCACGAAGGCCGCCCCCTGGGAAGAAAGGGGACGGCCTCCGTGAGCACGAACCATTCGACGATCACCGCGCCGACGGACGGCTCGGCCGCCGGTGTACGGATCAGGCGCGGCCGCAGATCACTTGTGCACCGTGGCGCAGGCGGCGCCCGCGTGGTTCACGTACGCCTTCGTCGGCGCGACGCCGGCGCAGAGGCGCGTCTTGTTGGGGAACTTCTTCTTGACGATCAGCTCGATCGACGGCACGTTCTTGAACTTCTTCTTCGCCCAGAGGATGTAGAACTTGTGCTTGGGCGCGGCCACCTCGATGTAGGCCCAGCCGGAGACCTTCGTACCCTTCGACGCCTTGGTCTTGCTCCAGACGGTGACGGTGTCGACCTTCAGTCCCTTGCCCTTCACGTAGGCGCAGAACTTGGAGCCGCACGGCCAGGCGCTCTCCGTGTGCACCGTGCCCGCGCTCGCCGTGTGCACCGTGCTCGCGCTCGCCGTACCGCCGGTGAATGCCAGACCGGCCACCGCGACGGCGCCGGCGAGGGCCATGGAGAGTCTCCGCATGTTTCTCCCTTGGGGTGATCTTGTGCGACGAGATCACCCTAGGGACGCGAAGGGCCGCGACACAGAGTCTGCGGACTCAACCGGAGAGCAGGACCCGAGACCTATTCGTGGTGCCGTCGAGACCTGTCAAGCCAGGCAGCGCAGGGCGTCGCGGAGGCCGGTGTCGAGCGGATGGCCGCCGGGCAGGCGTCCCACGGTGGCCTCGACGAACTCCGCCGGGGTCAGCCGGCCCAGCGCCTGCGGCGTCCGCACCACCAGGTCGCCGTCGTCGTCCTCGGCGACCTCCACCGGGGCGCCCTTCTCCGCCAGCGCGAACCGGCCGACGACGACGCGCCAGGCCGTGCGCTCCCGCGCGTCGTCGACCGGCACGCCGACGTCATCGCCGTGCGTGGCGTACTCGGAGGCGTAGTGGAACGCCTGGAGGCCGACCGGGTACGGCCCCGCCATCGTGGGCAGCCGCGCGTCGCGGCCGAGGTCGCGCATCCGCCGGCGGGTGTCGCCGCTCCGCGTGCGCCACTCATCGAGCACCTCCTCCACGGGCATGGCCCGGCGCGTGCGCACGCACCAGTCGTTGAAGCCCGCGAGGCCGGAGACGCCCTTCTTCTCCAGGCGGGACCACAGCCCGTCGAGGTCGTCGTCGAGGCAGGCGTGGTTGTAGTCCTCCTCACCGGCGAGATGGGCGAGGACGTCGCGGACCGTCCATCCCTCGCATCGGGACGGCCGCGTCCAGTCGTCGTCCTTCAGGCCGCTGAAGAAGCGGTCGAGGCGCTCGGCCTCGCCGTCGAAGATGGCGAACGGGTCGAGATCATCGAGTGTCGTCACGCCCGTCCTCCTGCCCCAGGGACGCCGGGCCATGCCGGTCCGGCGCGATGCCGCGGGGAATGCCGGTTCAGAAGCGGTAGTGGAAGCCGACGCCGTACCGCGCGAGCTTGGCCGACCTGCTGACCTTGACCCCGGTGAGGGTGAACTGCCCGACCTTGACGGACTGAGGCGTCGTCGAGGCGGTGAACCTGCGGCTGGTGCGACCGGAGACGTCGGTCACGATCACCTTCACCTGTCCGGCGTGCGCGGCGCCGGTCTGCACCCGCAGGCCCGCCGTGGTCTTCGTCGTGCCGGCGGCCTGCCACCAGGCTCCCGTCTTGGCGTGCCGCTTGGCGGGCGAGTGCGACGCGGTGGCCCGCGCGGACGGAGACCTCTTCCGGGCGGCGCCCTGTTCGCGCCGCGCCGCGCCGGCCGGGTCGCTGCAGCCCGCCAGCAGCCCGAGCGCGACGATCACAGCCGGAAGGCGTACGCCTCCGCGCATTCTTCCTCCTTATTGAGCGACGGGAGAAAACCTTAGCCGCTGGCGGGCCTCCCGGTGACCACGGCCGTACCGCCGGGCTCCGGCCGGCGCCGGGGCTTCTGGCGGTCGCCGGGGCGCACGGCCTACAGTCGGCAGTGAAGGTGATCGACGCTTTTCCGAGATCCGGAGTGGAGATGCCCTATTACCGCGCCGTCGGGGAGATCCCCCGCAAACGGCACATTCAGTTCCGCAGGCCGGACGGCGGGCTGTACGCCGAGGAACTGATGGGGGAGGAGGGGTTCTCAACCAACTCCTCGCTGCTCTATCACGTGAACCCGCCCACGGCGATCGTCAAGAGCGAGGGCGTGGACCTGCCGGCGCACGCCACCCGCACGTCGCCCAACCATCCGCTGCTGCCGCGCCACTTCAAGATGCACGAGCTGACGGCCGGGGGAGACCCGGTGCTCGGACGGCGGCTGCTGCTCGCCAACGAGGACGTCCGCATCTCGTACGTCGCCGCCGACACGGACGGCGAGCTGTACCGCAACTCGGTCGGCGACGAGTGCGTGTACGTGGAGGCCGGCCGCGCGCGCCTCGAGTCGGCGTACGGACCGCTGGACGCCGGCCCGGGCGACTATGTCGTGATCCCGACCGGGACCATCCACCGGTTCGTCCGCACCGATCCGGCCGAGCCGCTGCGCCTCATCGTCTTCGAGGCCTCCGGGCACATCCGGCCGCCGAAACGCTACCTGTCGCAGTACGGCCAGTTGCTGGAGCACGCGCCCTACAGTGAGCGCGATCTGCGCGGCCCCGCCGAGCCGCTGGTCTTGGAGGGGGAGGACGTGCCCGTGCTCGTCCGCACCCGCGCGGGCCTGTCCCGGCTGACCTACCGGAACCATCCGCTCGACGTCGTCGGCTGGGACGGGTTCCTCTACCCGTTCGCGTTCAACATCGCCGACTTCGAGCCGATCGTGAAGCGCACCCACGCGCCGCCGCCGGTGCACCAGACGTTCGAGGGCCCGAACTTCGTCATCTGCTCCTTCTGCCCCCGGCCGCTCGACTTCGACGAGGCGGCGATCCCGATTCCGTACAACCATCACAACGTCGACTCCGACGAGGTGATGTTCTACGTCGCCGGCGATTACACGGCGCGCCGCGGCTCGGGGATAGACATCGGGTCGATAAGCCTGCATCCCTCCGGATTCACCCACGGCCCGGCGCCCGGCGCCGTGGAAGGCGTCATCGAGGCGGTCGGGAAGGGCCTCAAGACCACCACGGAAACGGCTGTGATGATCGATACGTTCCGGCCGTTGAATATCGGGGGAGAGGCGTTCTCCGTCGAAGCGTCCGATTACGCCTGGAGCTGGGCTCGCTGACCCTCGTCTCCGGGAGGAACGCCGGAGATGTCGAGGCTGCCGTGGCTCGAATCGGCCATTGACGGCCTTTTCGGCATCTCCGGTCGGCGTCGCCCATCTTTCATTTCCAACATCTCCCCAGGAATGCGACGTCTCGCCGGGTCGCGCACGGTAATCGGGAATGACCGAGTGTGATCAAAGGTCGTCCGGGTAGTAGTGGCGATGGATCCGAAAGGCCGCCGATAAAGGCGGTCGAAAAGGTCCGTGCAACGCAGTTCCTGCTACCTCAAAACGGAGATCTGCATGCGAAAGATGTACGCGCTCGGAACGGGAACGATGGCTCTCGCCGCGGTCGTGGCGACCGGTCTGGCCGCCCACGCCGACAAGGGCGAGCCGCCCGCACCGCCGGCCGCCCACCAGGCGGCGACCAGCGGCTACCAGGTCGTCGTCCTGCCCAACGCGAACGTCCCCGCCTTCCAGCGGCGCACCGTCTACTGCCCGGCCGGCAAACACGTCATCGGCGGCGGCGGCGAGGCCCGGGGCAACGGGGCCATCCTTGTCGGCAGCTTCCCGACCTCCGACGGCCGCGGCTGGATCGCCCTGGGCCGGCAGCCCGGCTACAGCACGGTCGGAATCAGCGTCTACGCGATCTGCGCGTACTGACCCGGCCGCGGTCCACCGCCCGGGACGAGGCCGGTGGACCCGCGTGACCCGCACATCCGCGTGACCCCACGGCGCCGGCCGCTCGAATCCTCGGGCGGCCGGCGTCCGCGTTCCCGCCCGCCACGCCTCACCGGACCCGGTCCGTCAGGCCAGGGCGGGCACCGCCGCGAGCAGGGAACGGGTGTACTCGTGCGCGGGGGCGGCGTACAGTTCCTCCACCTCGGCGAGCTCCACGAGTGCGCCCCCGCGCAGCACCGCGACCCGGTCGCTCACCTGGCGGATCACCGCGAGGTCGTGGGACACGAAGACGATTGTCAGGCCGTAGTCCTCCTGCACGTCGCCCAGCAGGTCGAGAATCTGCGCCTGCGTCGAGACGTCGAGCGCGGAGACCGCCTCGTCGCAGACCAGCAGCCTGGGCCGCAACGCCAGCGCCCGGGCGATGCCCACGCGCTGGCACTGCCCGCCGGAGAACTCATGCGGGTAGCGGTCATGACGCGCCGGTTCCAGGCCGACGCGCTCCATCAGCTCCCGCGCCGTTCTCCGCGCCTCGCCGTCGGGCACGCCGCGGACCCGCAGCGGGTCGGCGATGGCGTCGCCGACGGTCCGCCGCGGGTTCAGCGAGGACACCGGATCCTGGAAGACCATCTGCATCTCGCGCCGGACCTGGCGCAGCCGCTTCTCCGGCAGCCCGGTGACCGTCTCACCGTCGAACACGATCCGTCCCGACGTCGGGGGCAGCAGCCCCACCATCATCCGTACGAGCGTGGTCTTGCCGCTGCCGCTCTCCCCGACGACACCGAGGGTCTCGCCGCGCCGTACGTCGAGTGAGACGGCGTCCACGGCGCGCGTCGTCTCGCGTCGCAGGCCGCGTCCGGGCCGCCGGAACTCCCGCGTGAGGCCCGTCACGGTCAGCAGGGGCTCCCCGGGGTCGCGCCGGGCGTCGCGGCGGGCGTGCCGCGGAGCGTCGAGGCGGGGCACCGCGTCGAGGAGCGCCCGGGTGTACGGCCGCGCCGGAGCGCGCAGCACCTCGCGTACCGGTCCCTGCTCGACGACCCGGCCCCGGTGCATGACGAGGACCTCGTCGGCCGACCGCGACACCACGCCGAGGTCGTGCGTGACGAGGAGCAGCGCCATCCCGGTGTCGGCGCGGAGCTCGTCGAGCAGGTCCAGGATCTGCGCCTGCACGGTGACGTCGAGGGCACTGGTCGGCTCGTCGGCGACCAGCACCTCCGGTTCGCAGGCCAGCGCCATGGCGATGAGGGCCCGCTGCCGCATGCCGCCGGAGAACTCGTGCGGGCGCGCCCGGGCCCGCCGCGCCGCGTCCGGGATGCCGACCCGGTCGAGCACCTCCACCGCCCGCGCCCACGCGGCCCGGCGATCGGCGCCCGAGTGAGCGCGGTGGACCTCGGCGATCTGGTCTCCGATCCGGTAGTAGGGGTCGAGCGCCGTCATCGGATCCTGGAAGATCATCGCGATGCGCCGGCCCCGTACCCGGCGGACCCCTTCGCCGTCGAGTCCGTTGACCTCCACCCCGTCCGGGCCGCCGAGGAGGATCCGGCCGGTGACCCGCGCGCCCGTGGTCCGGTGCAGGCCCAGGAGCGCGAGCGCCGTCGTGCTCTTGCCGGACCCGGACTCTCCGACCACGCCGAGCGCCGCACCGGCGGCCAGGTCGAACGAGACCCCGTCGACGGCACGGAACGCGCCTTCGCCGGTGGAGTACTCGACACTCAGATCCCGCACCGACAGGACGACGCTCACGTGAGGACCACCCTCCGGTCGACCGCCGCGTACAGCAGGTCGGCGGCGGTGTTGGCCAGGACGACGGCCAGGCCGGCCGTCAGCGTCAGGCCGGCCACCACCGGCAGGTCGACGTTGTTCGACGACTGGACGATCAGCTGCCCGATGCCAGGGAGCCCGAACAGCGTCTCGGTGAGCATCGCGTTCACCAGCACCGCGCCGAACTCGACGGCGTTGATCGAGATCAGCGGGGTGAGGGCGCCGCGCAGCGCGTGCCGCCCGATGACGCGGCGCTCGGGCAGGCCGTAGGCGCGGACGGTCCGGATGTGGTCCTCCGACAGGGTCTCCAGCATGCCCGTGTGCGTCAGCCGCGTGAAGATCGCGGACTGCAGGATCGTCAGTGTCAGCCACGGCAGGACGAGGTTGCGCGCCCAGCCCGCCGGATCCTCGGTCAGCGGGACGTACACCGGGAAGTCCAGCCACCGCAGCCACCCGCAGAACACCATGAGCAGCAGCAGGCCGCTCACGAACACCGGGGTGCCGAGGCCGCCGAGGACGAAGACGGTGATGAGGCGGTCGGTGAGCCGCCGCTCCCGCAGCGCCGACACCAGGCCGAGGGCGACGCCGGTGACGGTCCACAGGACGAGCGCGCCGGCCGTGAGCGACAGTGACACCGGCAGCCGCTGGGCGATCAGGGAGAGCACCGGCAGGTCCGTCTGGAACGAGTAGCCCAGGCACGGCGCGGCGCAGTGGCTGACGTCCGGCCCCGAGCTGTAGTCCCGGCCGGCCACCAGGCCCTCCAGGAAGTGCCAGTACTGGGTCGTGATCGGCTGGTCGAGGCCGAGCTTGTGGTGGATGGAGGCGAGCTGACCGCCGTCGCAGCCCTTCCCGCAGACGAGCACCGCCGGGTCGGCGGGGATGGCGTAGAAGATGCCGTAGACGACGGCCGTCATCACGACCAGCAGCACGAGCAGGCTGCCGAGGCGGCGGAGCAGGTAGCGGGTCACCGGCGGCCTCGCAGGGACGCCTTGGGATCCAGAGCGGCGCGCAGGCCGTCCGCCAGCAGCGTGAACGCCAGGACGGCGGTCAGCAGCGACAGGCCCGGCACGAGCACGTACATCGGGTCCGCGCGGAACCAGGTGGTGGCGGTCGACAGCATCTGCCCCCAGGAGGAGGCCGGCGGATGCACGCCCACGCCGAGGAAGGACAGCCCCGCCTCGGACACCATGTTCCCCGGCAGCAGGATCGCCGCGTAGGTGAGGACCTGCGGCAGCGCGCCGGGCAGGATCTCGCGCAGCGCGATCCTGCCCGGCGACGCCCCCGACAGCCGGGCCGCGGCGACGTAGTCCCTGCTCTTGAGGGACAGCACCTGCCCCCGGGTGAGCCGGGCCGTGCCACCCCAGTTGAACAGCCCGATGACCAGCATCAGCAGCACCGGCCGGGGGAACGACTGCGGCACGATCGCCAGCAGTGCGATCGCGAACATCAGCTGCGGGAACGAGATGGCCAGGTCGATGAGCCGGCCCAGCGTGGCGTCGGCCCACCGGCCGCCGAATCCCGCGGCCAGCCCGACCGCCACGCCGAGCAGCAGCTGCACGACGAGCGTGCCGAAGGCGACGGCGAAGGAGATCCGCGCCCCGTACAGGGCACGCGCGAACAGGTCGCGCCCGGTGGTCGGCTCGACGCCCAGCCAGTGGTCGGCGCCGGCCCCGCCCAGCGCGCCGCGCGGCACGCCGCCGCGCGCGGAGTCCAGCAGCTGCGTGTGGAACGTCGTCGTGTCCTGCCCTTCCAGCGCGGTCAGCAGCGGCGCGAGGACGGCGGCCAGGACGAGCACGCCCGTGACGATCAGGCCGGCCATCGCGGGCCGGTCGGACCGCAGGCGGCGCAGCACCTGGCGGGCGCGGGCCGGCGACCCGGAGACGGCGGCGCCCGGGTCGCGGACCTCCGCGAGGACTTCACTCACGTCACCGGCTCACTTCACCGAGACCATGGCCACGTCGTACGAGCCGCGCCACTCGTCGAGGTAGGTGTTCTTGACGTTCTTGCCGTACAGCCGCAGGTAGATCGGGTGGAACAGCGGCACCGTGAGCGCCTGCCGGCCGAGCTCGGCGTCCAGCGCCCCCCAGCGGGGCCGCGCCTGCAGCGGGTCGGAGATCTTGTTGATCGCGTCGAACTCGGCGTTGACCTTCGGGTCGTCGTACTGGGCGAAGTTGTAGTTGCCGCCGTCCTTCAGGATCTGCCGTCCGTCGAAGATCGGGGCCAGGAAGGGGCCGCCGGTCGGCCAGTCCGCGCCCCAGCCGGACAGGAAGACGCCCGGCTCGTCGGACGGCTTCGTCTGCGCCGACCGGTAGCTCGCCTGGTCGTAGGCCTTCAGCCGCACGGTGACGCCCGCCTGCTTGAGGGCCTCCTGCACGGCCGTGGCGACCGCCGGGCCGTCCTGGTTCGCGTCGTTGTTGCGGTGCGCGAGCGTGATCGTCAGGTTCGGCAGCCCCGCCTGGGCCAGCAGCTCCTTCGCCTTGGCCGGGTTCCCGGTCGGGCCGGCCGGGAAGGCGTCGTACGGCTGGTAGCCGAACGCGGCCTGGTCGGGCAGGAACGTCGTGGCCGGCGTGGCGAGCGAGCTGCCGCCGACGGCGTTGACCGCCGCCTGCCGGTCGACCGCGTAGGAGATCGCCTGCCGCACGCGGACGTCGTCGAACGGCTTGACCTTCGTGTTGAAGGCGATGAAGTTCGTGTAGCCGAACCGGCCGCGCACGGTGCGCTTCTTCAGGTTCGGGTCGGTGGAGATGCGGGCCAGCTCCGCCGGGCTGAGGTCGGTGTCGGTGGTGATCGCGTCGGCGTCCTTGCCCGCACTGGTGCTGAGCCGCTGGTTGATGACGGCCGCGCTGAGGCCGTACGTCGCCTCGATCCGGTCGGGGCAGGCCAGCCGCTGGTCGTCGACCGCGCGCGACCAGTTGGGGTTGCGGACGAGCGTCAGGCTCTTGTCCTGCACGTGGGTCTGTACCTTGTACGGGCCGCTGGAGACCGGGTGCCTCTCGTACGCGGTGCCGCCGTCCTTGGCCTTCGGTACCGGGGTGAACTGCGTGGCCGTCGCGACGTACGGGAAGTCGCCTTCGGGCTTGCGCAGCTTGAAGACGATCGTCTTGTCGTCGGGGGTCTGGATCGAGTCCAGCTCCTCACCCTTGTACGGCCCCTTGTAGTCGGCGCCGCCGACCAGCCAGTCGCGCAGGTACGGGATGCCGCCCGGCAGCTCCGGCGCGAACGACCGCTCCACGCCCCACTTGACGTCCTTCGAGGTGATGGGCGTGCCGTCCTCGAACTTCAGGCCGTCGCGAAGGTGGTAGGTCCAGGTTCTGGCGTCGTCGCTCGGCGTCCCGGTGTCGGTGGCGAGGTCCGGGGCGACGGTCGTGCCGGCCTGACCGGGCACGCGCTTGCGCGTGGTCAGGGTCCGGAAGACGAGGGACGGGACGGCGCCGCCTCCGGAGGTGTAGATCCGTGCCGGGTCGAAGTGCTCGTCGGTCGCCGAGGTCTGGTCGAGGATGTAGAGCGTCCCGCCCTGGCAGCTCTGCGGATCGAACGCCGTTCCGGGCGAGGAGGAGGCCGGACCGCCGCCCGAGCAGGCCGTCGCGGCGGCCAGGACGGTGGCGGCGGTGAGCAGGATGGAGACTCTACGCATCATCGGCGGTGTTCTCATTCGGGGGAGGGAACGACGGTGCGGCCCGCCATCGGCGCGGGCCAGGCAGAAATATATACTTTCCTAGTAGGAAAAATAAACAACGGCCGAGAAGCGCGCCATCCGGTGTTCCCCCGCGGCCGGTTCCATGGTCGACTAGGGGTCCCCGAACCCGGCCGCACCTCGCGGGCCCCGCGGCGCGGCACCCGAACGGAGGACGATGAATCCACGGTGGGAGGCCTGGGACCTGCTGGGCGGCGAGTACGACGTCCGGGTGCTGGAGCCGTCTCCGCCCGCCGTGACGACACCCCCGTGGTACGCCGACGATCCCCTCGCCGGCCCGTACGGCGCCAAGCTCGTGACCCCCCTCTGCGGGCTCGGCCGCTCCTGGGACGACCTGGCGCGGGAGCGCCCCGAACTGGCCGGGTTCTGCGCGGACCGCTGGCTGGGTGCCTGGCGCCGCCTCGCTCCGCTGCCCCGGGACTTCGCCGCGACCCGCAGGACCCTGCACGCCCTCGCCGAGCACGTCGTCGCGGCCGCCCGGCACGCCGCCAACGGCAGGATCGGCCTGCGGTTCACCCGCGGCGGCTTCGGCACGCCCTACTTCGGCGACGACCGGCAGCTCCGCGTCGAGAACGGCCGGCTGGTCGTCGGCGACGCCGTCGCCTCCCCGGAGACCCTCGCGGACGCCGCCCGCCTGGCCGGTGTCCCGCTGGGGATGCCGCCCGACGCCTACTTCCCGCGGACCCCGGCCGACCCCGCGCTGCCCCTCACCGTCAGCCCGCCCGCCGCCGAGGCGCTCGGCGCGTGGTACGGCTTCGCCTGGTCGGTGCTGGAACAACTGCGCTTCGACGCCCGCGCGCTCGGCCCGGGCCGGGTGCAGCTGTGGCCGGAACACTTCGACGCCGCCGTGGACCTGGGGGACGAGGCCACCGGCCGGCGGGCCGCGTTCGGCGCGTCGCCGGGCGACGCCCAGCACCCCGAGCCGTACCTCTACGTAGCGCCCTGGGCCAAGAGGAAGGGCGCGTACTGGAACGACGACGCGTTCGGCGGCGCGTCCCTGCCGTACGCCGCACTCCTGACCGCCGGCGACCAGCGCGCCACCGCGCTCGGCTTCCTCCGCCGGGGCCTGGACACCCTGAAGGGCTGACCCGGCGCGATCGGAGGCGGGACGGCCCTCCGCCGAGCGGGGTCCGCGGCCCCCGGAGCGCCGCCGGATGATCCCGCACCGGCGGCGAAGAGGTCTTCCCGGACCGCGTCATGTTCGCGTCCAGTCTCGGCATACCCGGTCAAACATCCGCCTCGCCCGTTAAAGAAGTCGGCCGATTCAACTTCACGGGCCGCCGCGATGGGTAACCGAATTGCCGGGGCACATGGGCGGCCTCGGGAGAGACGCTCCCGGCTCGCGGACGCGGGGGATGACGGCGAATCAGGGCTGACGTCCGTACGTGCCCGCCCACGTCATCGGGGGAAAGGAACGGAAATGCGGAACGGAGTCATTGCCGCCGGAGTGCTGGCCCTGGGCCTGCTCGGCTCGGCCTGCGGCGAGGGCAGCAAGACCACGCCGGAATCGCAGGGCGGCGGGGGACCGTACGCCCAGCCTTCCAGCCCACAGGCCTCGCCTCCCGGGGTCTCCCCGTCGGAATCCGAGTCACCGGGGGCGTCCGCGCCCGCGTCGCCGGCGCCGTCCGAGTCGATGCCGGCCGCCGGCATGGGGGTGCTCAACGCCAAGAAGACGAGTCTGGGCACGATCCTGGTCGATGGCACGGGCCGGACGCTCTACGCCTTCGAGAAGGACAAGGGCCAGGGCGGCAAGTCCGCCTGTGAGGGCGCCTGTGCGAAGGAATGGCCGCCGTTCACCGCCGGCGGCGGCGCCGCCTCACCCGGTGGGTCACCCGGCGCGTCGCCCGGCGGCTCGCCCGGCGCGTCGCCTGGTGGGTCACCCGGTGGTTCGCCTGGTGGTTCACCGAGCGCCGGACCCGGTGTGAAGTCGTCCATGCTGTCGACGACGACCCGGTCCGACGGGACCAAGCAGATCGTCTACAACGGCTGGCCGCTGTACTACTACGCGAAGGACACGTCGCCCGGCGACATGAAGGGCCAGGGCGTCACCTCGAACGGCGCGCCGTGGTACGTCGTCGGTGCCGACACGGGGGCTCCGATCACGAAGCACTGAGTCACCGATCACCAGCCCGGCAGCCGCGGCATCGTGTCCGGCAGCAGCCAGGACCCGCCGGCCAGCAGTGCGGCGACGGCGACCACGCCGAAGCCGAACACCCACAGCAGGCCGGGCATGCCGGTCAGGCGGGCCAGTTGGTCGGCGTCGGAGTCGGGTGCGCGGCCCCTGGAGCGCTTGCTCTGCAGCTCCACCACGGGCCGCGCCCCCGCCAGCAGGAGGAACCACGTGAACGCGTAGGCGAACGCCGCCTGCACGGTGGCCGAGCCGTACCACGACACGGCGAAGATCACCGCGCCGGTCGTGACCACCGACACCACGCCGTACGCGTTGCGGACCATGACGAGGATCGCGGCGAGCAGGACGATGCTCGCCCACAGCAGGGCCGTGATGTGCCCGGCGGCCAGGAGCCCCGCCGCGCCCAGGCCCAGCAACGGCGGCGTCACGTATCCGGCGGACGCGGTGACGATCATCCCGGGCCCGTACGGCCGGCCGCGCGACACCGTCACACCCGACGTGTCGGAGTGCAGGCGGATGCCCTGCAACTGCCGTCCGGTGACCAGCGCCGCGAACGCGTGCCCGCCCTCATGGGCGATGGTGACGACGTTGCGCAGCGGATGCCACACCGAGCGGACGGAGACCGCCACGAGGGCCACCACGCCCGTGACGCCGACCAGCCACCACGACGGGTGCGGCTGCGTGCCGACGACCTCGTGCCAGACACCGCCGATCGTTGACGTGTGCAACGCCTCACCTCTCCTCATCGGCCAGCTCACCGTCCCGTACGAGGTACGACGTGTCCCGCCGCGGTGAAGTTTCGACCACCGGCGAACCCGCATCTCTCTTGGGAGCGGACAGTAGGGTAGGGAGCCTATGAGCGACCCGTTGATGAGCGTTTATCCCCCCTTGGAGCCGGCGACCCTGGTCACCCGGCGGTCTCTGCAGTTCCCGTTCAACTCGGACGGGCTGACGCTGACCCACCTCGGGCGTGGCGCGATCTGGCTGGCGCTGAAGGCCCTCGGCCTCGGGCCGGGACACCGGCTGGCCATGCCCGCCTACCATTGCGGCTCGGAGGTCGAGGCCGCCCGGCTGGCCGGCATCGAGGTCGTGTTCTACCGGGTGCTCCCCACGCTCGAGGTGGACCACGAGGACCTGTTCCGCGTGTCGCGGCAGTGCCACGCGACCTACCTCATCTCCTACTACGGCTTCCCGATGCCGCCGCTGCCGCCGGGCACGCTGGTGATCGAGGACGCCGCCCACGCGCTGTTCTCCTACGACGGCGGAGCCGCCATCGGCTCGCGCGGCGCCGCGGCGATCTTCTGCCCGCGTAAGTCCCTGGGCGTGCCGGACGGTGGCGCCGTGCTCATCCGGGACGGTCACATCGAGGCCCAGGGGCGGCCGCCGTGGAAGCGCATGGCCCGGTCGATGGCGTCGCAGAGCATGGGCTGGGCCGCCCAGTCGCGGGCGGGCGTGCTGCGGGCTCCCGCGACGAAGGTCTTCCGCAAGGTCAGCAAGGCCGAGCAGGCGGTCGAGGAGGGCACGCTCACCGAGGTCGTGATCGGCGAGTGGAACCTCGAGGTCGCCGACCTGGAGGTCGCCGCCTCCAAGTCGTCCCGGATGACCGAGTGGGCCGTCCACGGCGCCGACGGCGAGGCGATCCGCAGGCACCGCCGCCGTAACTACGCGATCCTGCTGAACGCCCTGCCCGACGTGGTCCCCCCGCGCTTCCGCGGCCTGCCCGACGGCGTGGCGCCCCTCTACTACCCCGTGCGCGTACCGCAGCGCGACCGGACCATCGCCGAGCTGCAGAAGCGCGGCGTGCGCTCGATCGAGATCTGGCCCGTGCCGCACCCGCTCCTGGACCGCCGGCGGTTCGCCGAGCTTGAGCCGCTGCGCCACGAGATGCTCGCCCTGCCGGTCCACCAGGGCCTGTCGGAGTGGCACATGGAGCAGGTCGCCAAGGCCGCCCGCGAGGCCATCATGGCCGCGCACCGATAGCAGGCCGTCAGGGAGCCAGGGCGTCAGGGCGTCTGGGTGCAGAGCGGGTTCCGGTCGCCGTTCCGGTCGATGCAGGGCGGGTAGCCCCGGATGCCGAGCTCGGCGCGCGCGTCGGCGCTGCCCAGGAAGGCGATGAAGTTCCGCAGCAGCGAGGACCCGCCCGGGGCGCCGGCCGTGTAGAGGTACTCCACGGTCCAGAACGGGTAGCCCTGCGCGATGCTGGTGGCGTCCGGGAGCCGGCCGTCCAGCGTCACCACGTGGAACTTCTGCAGCCGGGCCGCCGCGGCCTTCGCCGCGGGAGCGTCCGCGTAGCCGATCGCGCCCGGCGTCTGGGCGACCTTGTCGATGAGCTCGCCCGTGGTGCGCAGCTCACACCGGATCGTCGGCGCGTGCAGTGGCGGGCTGCTCTCCCGGCACTCGGTCGAGGACGCCGCGCCCTCCGACCGCCCGAGGAGCCTGTTCTGGAAGACCTGGCGGCTGCCGGACTCGCCGTCCCGGCCGACGATTCGGATCGGGACGTCGTCGCCGCCGAGCTCGCTCCACCGGTGGTACCGGCCGCGGTAGATGTCCCGGAGCTGCGCCAGGCTGAGGTTCGTGACCCCGGTGGCGTCCGAGAGGATCACGCTGTAGACCACCACCGCCACCGGATGACTCTTCAGCGCGATCGCCGGGCGGGTGGTGTCCGGCCCGTCGTTGAGCACCGCGAGACCGCCGGGATCCTCGCCGCCGATCGCGGACAGGTCGTGCATGCCGGCCCGGCTCCCCGCGAGCTGCAGGTCGATCGTCGCCGAGGGACAGGCTCTGCGGTACTGCCGGGCGATCTCCCGGAGCGGGTCGGAGAAGGCGCTGGACCCCTCGAGACGGAGGTGGCCGCTCGTGCAGTGGAGCGCCGGGTCCGACCTCCGCTGGTAGTAGTTGGCGACCACGTTCCCGGTCAGGGCCAGGGCGAGCACGACCCCCGCGGCGATCGCCGCCACGGGCCAGCCCAGCCTCCGCTGACGTTTCTCGTCCTTCACCCAGCCGCTGGTCAGGGCGCCGCCCGCCTCGATCTTCTTGCTGATGGCGCCATCGGCGGGATCGCCCTGCTCGCGGAGTACGACGACGAGCTTGAAACGCTGCCGACGTTCCAGCGACAGGCCGGTCAGCCGGACGCCGTTCCACTGCCGGACGTCCTCGGGCGGCCCGGCGACCGGGCTCTTGACCAGGCCCGTCAGGCGGTCGGCCAGTAACCTGCGGAGCGTCCGCACATCGGGCCCGCCGTCGCCCGGAACGACGCTTCCGGGAGTGGCGGTGAAGAACTCCAGGTGGTCCCGCACCGCGTCATGGAGCCGGTCGGTGCTGGCGTCGGACACGCGCGCGTTCCAGATGACGCGGCCCTTGAAGGTGAACGAGAGCGGCCTGGTGAAGTCGGACGGCTCGATGTCGTAACCACCGGTGTTGCGCACGCGGATGATGACGATGCTGAGCCGGTCGAAGGTCCGCGCGTACTCCCGCAGCCGCGGATCCGTGACCGTCGAGCGGTCGTCCACGTCGTGCAGCGCCACCGGACTGAGACCGATCTTCGAGTTGTAGAGCACCCGATAGGTGATCCGGCGGCGCCGGACGAGGTAGCGGTCGGCCAGGGGACTGCTGACGAGCAGGACGATGAGGATCCCCAGGAGAACGTTCTCCTGACGTTGCGCGATGAGTTCGGCGATCGCCTGGATCATGGTGAGCATGCCGCCCGTGAGCCCCTCCCCGTGTGAGCGGTTCCACGACTCTAGAGCGACCGGGGGAGGACTCCGCCCGGCGGCGGCTCAATTCACCGGCCTTTCACAGGCACGCCGCCTCCGGGCCGCCGGCGGTCCATCCCCACGCCGGCCCGCCTACGCCCATACCGGCCCCGCCCGGGCGGCCATGTGCGGGGCGGCCATGGGCGGGAACGGATCCGGCCGGGAACGGAGAAGGCGCCCACCCGGGGGACCGGATGGGCGCCTCGTGATCCGCTGACCTCAGATCTCGCGGACCTCAGATCTTGCGGATGAGCACGATCGGGGTCTGCTCGTCCTCGTTGCCCGCCGGGTTGTCGGACAGGACCTTCTCCACCCACTTGCGGTCGACGCCCTTCGATGCCCCGACGACCCACGCGCCGGTGAGGTGGTTCGCGTCGACGACGCAGACGTGGCAGCCGAGCGCCGCGGACAGGTCCTCCGACAGCTTGTCCGGCCGGCCGGGGCCGAACAGCAGGTGGTGGTCGTGCGGCGGGAGCGCCGCCGCCACGTCGTCGATCATGGCCGCGCCGGGGCCGGCGACGCGGTAGAACCAGCCGCGCTTGCCGACCAGCTTGCCCGCCGCGCCTGCGGCCGCGCCGAGGAGGACCTTGGCGCGCCCCGCCTCGAGGATCGCGCCCTGCATGCCGGCCGGGCTGTGCAGCGGCCCGATCTTCCCGACGAACTTGCTGAGCTGCTTGGCCATGCCCTCCGGGGTGATGAGCTCCAGCGGGATCATGCGCCCCTGACCGGCCGACGCCGGGCTCTCCGACAGGGCGAGGATGTCGTCCGGCTGCAGCATGCCCTGCGTCGCCTCCTGGATCACCGGGAGGATGCCGGAGCGCAGCGTGATCATCCTGGTCTTGATCGGGATGCGGCGGGCGCCGACCGCGCGCTCGTCGACCGGCGGGATGTTCGGCGCCTTCTCCGGCGCGAGCTCACCGAAGTGCTGGTGCAGCATCTCCTTGATCGGCTTGTTGCGCGGGTAGATCGCCGCACCACGCTGGAGGATGTCGCGGGCGCCCGCCGGGTCGCCGGCCTCCAGCCGGAGCGCGGCGAGGAGCGTGTAGTCCGAGGCGTACACCAGGTAGTCCGGGGCCAGCGCGATCAGCTCGGTCTGGTACTTCAGGGCGCGCGGCTTGTCGCCCCGGTCCACCGCCCACTTCGACAGGCGCTTGAGCGCGTGCCGGCGCAGCTGGGAGTCGTTGACGACCGACTCGAGGATCGCCTCGGCGTCGTCGACCCATCCGCCGTCCTTGAGCACGTCGGCGAGCGTCAGGGCGTACCACGGGATCGTCGGGTACTTCTCGCGGGCCTGCCGGACGATCTGGGCGGCCCGGCCGTAGTCGCCGCGCCACTTGTACGCTTCGGCGAGCGCCGCCGTGGCGAACCGCGTGTCACCACCGGCCGCGATCGCCTGGTGGGCGATCTGCTCGGCCTTCCTGTCGTCGCGCTCGTTGGTGAGGACCAGCCAGGACAGCAGGGACAGACCGTCACCGTCGAGATCGGACCGCTTGGCCTCGAGGAGCTGCTGGGCCTCCTCGGGCTTGCGGAGCCAGATGTCATAGGCGCGGCTGTTCGTGCTCATTGTCAGAACCTCATGCGTCGTCGGCGATCTGCGGGAGTCGGCCCATCATCTCAGAGTTTCGGCGCGGCCGACGCGGGACCCGTGCACCGCCGGTTCACCGCTCCAGGATGGGCGGATCGCGGGAAGAGGAGGGATTTCGCAGGTTGCATGACCCGGGCTTGTGGCACGGTCGATACCCTTGAGTCTCGTGGACCTCCTCGATTCCTGGCGTGACCTTCCGGCCGCTCAGCAGCCCGACTGGCCCGACCCGGCCCGGCTCCAAGACGTCGCCGCGCAGCTGTCCGAACTCCCGCCTCTGGTGTTCGCCGGCGAGTGCGACCAGCTCAAGGCCCACCTCGCCGCCGTGGCGCGCGGTGAGGCGTTCGTCCTGCAGGGCGGCGACTGCGCCGAGACGTTCTCCGGCGCGACGGCCGATGACGTGCGCAACAAGCTGAAGACCCTGCTGCAGATGGCCGTCGTCCTCACCTACGCGGGGAGCGTCCCGGTCGTCAAGATCGGCCGGATGGCGGGGCAGTTCGCCAAGCCGCGGTCCAAGCCGTTCGAGGTGCGCGACGGCGTCGAGCTGCCCGCCTACCGGGGCGACATGGTCAACGGGTTCGACTTCACGCCGGAGAGCCGCGTGCCGGACCCGGAGCGGCTCCTGCGCGCCTACCACGCGGCCGCCGTCACGCTGAACCTCACCCGTGCCTTCACCCAGGGCGGCTACGCCGACCTGCGGCAGGTGCACGCCTGGAACCACGACTTCGTCGCCGAGAGCCCAGCGGGCCGGCGGTACGAACGGCTGGCCGGGGAGATCGACCGGGCGCTGGCGTTCATGCACGCCGCCGGAGCGGACCCCGAGGAGTTCCACCGGGTCGAGGTGTACTCCAGCCACGAGGCGCTCCTCCTGGACTACGAACGGGCCCTGACCCGGATCGACTCGCGGTCCGGCCTGCCGTACGACGTGTCCGGCCACTACCTGTGGATCGGTGAGCGCACCCGGCAACTCGACGGCGCGCACGTGGAGTTCATGCGCCACATCCGCAACCCCATCGGGGTCAAGCTCGGGCCGACCACGACCGCCGAGGAGGCCCTCGCCCTCATCGAGCGGCTGGACCCCGAACGCGAGCCCGGCCGGCTCACCCTCGTCACCCGGATGGGCGCCAAGCGGATCCGCGAGCACCTTCCCGCCCTGGTGGAGAAGGTCACCGCGAGCGGCGCGCAGGTCGCGTGGATCTGCGACCCGATGCACGGCAACACCTTCGAGGCGGAGAGCGGGTACAAGACGCGCCGGTTCGACGACGTGCTGGACGAGGTCGCCGGCTTCTTCGAGGTGCACCGGGCGCTCGGCACCCACCCGGGCGGCGTGCACATCGAGTTCACCGGCGACGACGTCACCGAGTGCGTCGGCGGGGGCCACGACATCGTCGAGGACGACCTGCACCAGCGGTACGAAACAGCCTGCGACCCCCGCCTCAACCGCGGTCAGGCCCTGGACCTGGCGTTCATGGTGGCGGAGATGTACCGCGTCGGGAAGTGATTCCCGGCTCGCGTCGCCGAGCGGGGCCGCGTGGTCGTCTCAGACCACGCGGACCGCGCCGGCGAAGGGGCGGGTCGACAGGTCCGCGACCCGGACGTGGTCGCCGGTGTGCGGCGCGTGCACGAACTTCCCGTCGCCGATGTACATCCCCATGTGGTGGATGTCGGAGTAGAAGAAGACGAGGTCGCCCGGTTCCAGCTGGTCCCGTGAGACGTGCACGCCGGCGTTCCACTGGTCGCCGCCGTAGTGCGGCAGGTTGACGCCGACCTGCCGGTAGGCCCACATCGTGAGGCCCGAGCAGTCGAAGCCCCGGCCCGGTGCCGCGCCGCCCCAGACGTACGGCACGCCGAGCTGGCTCAGCGCGGCACGGACGGCGCCGACCGCCTTGCCGGGGCCGCCGGGGATCTCGGGCACCTTCTCGCCCCGGCCGGCGCGCTCGACGGCGTCCCGCAGGAGCGGCCTGCGCACCTTCTCCAGCGCGGCGCGGATGGTGGCGCTCTGGCGGGCGAGCCGGCTCTTGAGGAGGGCCGCCTCCGCGGCGCGCTCACGGGCGTCCTGGCCGGTCCACTCGGCGTTCTGGATCGCCCGGGTGAGCTGCCGGATCTCGGTGTCGTCCTGCTGCGTGAAGTAGTGCAGGGTCGTGGCCCGGTCCAGCAGCGCGCGCGGGTCCGAGGACGCGAGCAGCGCCGGCGTACCGTCGGCCGTGCCGTTCATGTAGCGGATGGCGGCGAACCGGCCGACCTTGCGCTGGATGGCCTTTAGCGCTTCGGCGGCACGCGCGGAGGTCTGGCCGGCGATGACGGCGGCCCGCTGGGCCTGCTCCAGGCGTACCTTGAGGCCGTTGTACTGCTCGGTGAGCTGCTCGAGCCGGTCGCTCAACTGGCCGGCGCGCTGCCGGAGCGCGTCCATGCGGGGAGCGGGGCGGGTCGCGTCGGCCAGTGCGGGCGGCGCGAGCCCGGCGATGACGAGGGCGAAGGTCACGACCGCCGTACGGCGCGCCGTGTCCTTCCCGGGATGAAGAGGGTCGCGGCTGTCCGCGGCGCGGGATCGATCCATCCAGAGGCTCCTCTTTTCAGGCCGCCTACCGGGTTGGCTGACGGGTTCGGACGAGAAGGAAGCCCTACCGCGGGCCGTCTGAGACGGACGCGGATTCACCCCGGCGCGAAGGCGAGGGAACGCCCCCTGCCACCGCGAGTGGGTCCCCGGTTCCCCGGCGCGCCACGGCGCGACGGGCGATTCGGCGGTCCGGCCGTCTCTCGGCCGGTGACGACTCGCTGGAGATTAACGGATCGTGACGGGGCGTCCAACGAGAACATGCGGAGATGGCCCGGGGGATCGCAGGATGGTCACTCCGGGTGATGTGCGGCTGGTCCTTTGCGCCTAGGTCTGCTGCCCGGACCGCACACCTGGGCCCTGGACGCGACGGTCCCCGCCTGCCTCCGGGTGGGAGGAGACGGGGACCGTGCGGATCGCGGCGCGCGCGGCTCGGGGCCGCGGCTCAGGGATGCCGTATCAGGACAGGACGGACTCGGACACGACCTCGGTCTCGATCGCGCCGTTCTGGGACACGGCGGCGTGGAGGGTGTTCCAGAACGCCAGCTCGACGTCCTCCTCCAGCTCCGAGATCTTGCCCCAGAACTCCTGGTCCTCGGCCTTCGCGGCGGCCTCGGCGGACAGGACCGGCATGAGCGTGGTGCTGGCGTCGGCGGCGTCCAGGTCGGCCACGCTGACCTCGGCGGGCAGCTCGACCGGCGTGCGGTGGTGCTTGCCGCGCTTGCGGACCCGGACGCTCGGCGCCGGGACGGGCACCTTGACCTTCGACTTGCCGACGGCCAGGGCCACCGTTCCGAACAGCACGACGGCGAGCAGCCCGGTCAGGGCGGCCTGCTGGTCCGGCATGGGGGACGACGGGGCGGCGGGGTCGTGGGCCGCGGTCGTGTGCGCGTCGACCTGCGCCTGGACGTCCTTGCCGATCTCCTTGACGGCGGGCGGGGGCGCGGCGTGCTTCGGGGCGTAGTTCTGGTCGGTCTGGGCCGTCTGCGCCGCCTGTACGGGCGCCGCCTTGACCTTGACCTTCGAGGGATAGCCGAACCCGACCACCTGGCTGATGTCCCGGGTGGCGCGCGTCAGCGCGTTGTTGTGGTTGGCCTCGATCGTGTGCAGCGTGTGGCCGTCGACCCGCTCGACGATGCCGACGTGCTCGATGTCGCCGATGCTCTTGCCGCCCGACCAGGAGAAGAACACGATCGCGCCGGGCTCGGCGTGGTGCCCCCAGGCGTCCTGCTTCTTGAACCACTTGGCGTGGTCGGGGGTGTAGGCGAACTGGCCGGTCCAGTCTTCGACACCGGCCTTGTCGGCGGCCCACGCGATGAACATGTCGCACCAGGCCGACGTCTTGTAGACGGGGTCCTTGTCGACGTGCTTGCCGTACCAGTCGCCGAACTTGGTGTAGCCGCTGGCCTTCTCGTGATAGCCGAGCTGACTTTTGGCGACGTCGAGCAGTTTCTTGCCTACCGGATCCATTCGCTCCCCTTTTGCCGCCTACCGGGTTAGCTGACGGGTTCGGGCCAGAGGTAGCCCTACCGTGCGTGACGGATTCACCCCGAGGGACTGATGGGTCCCCGGCTCCCGCGACGCTGGCTGCGCCGCCGGGATTCGGCGGTCGGCCTGCAACCCCCTGGTTGGAGGTTGGTCACAGCCCGATCTCGGCGCAATCTAGCCGAACTTTCACAACAACGGCAACGCGTTCGGAAACGAAAGTCTGACACCGTGCGCTCACCGAGCGTAGCCGGATGTGGTCGCGTCCAGCCGGGTAACGCCCGAAAAGGCACTCTCACGTGCGGCGAAGCACGCGAGACGAGGGCGGAGGCGGTTTCCGGCGGGGGAATCGAGTGCCGTGTCCGCCGCCCGAAAAGTGACGAACACGGCACTCGATGGGTTCTTCGCGGTTCGCGGCGAACGCCGCGGCGTTCGCTCAGCGCACCTCGGGCCGCAGGACGTCGACGCCGCGGTTGTTGTCCGCGACGAACACGTATCCGGCGTGCCAGTACGGCGCCCACGACATGGCGTCCGCCGGCCGGTAATAGGCGATCTGCCGCGGATGGGCCGGGTCGCGAACGTCGAGGAGCCGGGTCCCCTGCGTGTAGAACGACTGCGCCAGGATCCCGTGCCGCACGTCGAAGTAGTGGGCCGAACAGTCGTCGGTGTCCGTCCGGCTGCCCTCCTGGCCGGCGACGCTCCACGTGCCGACCGCACGCAGGCGGAACGGCCGGTCAGGCGTCGAACGCCAGCCCTCCCCGCCGTACGAACCCCGCAGCGAGGCGATCACCAGCCGGCCGTCATCGGCGCAGCCGGGGTTGAAGGCCTCCTCGGTGACGTAGACCAGGTCCCCGTGGCCCGGCGCCTCACCGGCGGTGGAGCCGACCGGCCGGAACGAGTTGTGCAGGAACTTCGAGGGCGCCGCGACCTCGCTGACACCGCCGCCCGCGTACGGCACCGGGTCCCACGCCCGCGCCACGCGCGTCACGCGCCGGACGGGGTCCCAGCGACGCCCATGCGTCCAGTAGCCGCGCACGCCGCCTGCGCCGGAGGCCCAGGTCACCCCGGCCGCGTCGACCTGGATGTCGTGGACGTAGTCGGTCTTCCCGTCGTTGCGGGCGAGCTCGATCGGCTGCGGGAACGTCCGCGGGTGGCGCGGGTCCCGTACGTCGGTCACCCAGACCGGGCGGCCGCCCCAGTCGGCGGGCATCCAGTCGGCCCGCGCCGGGCCGCCGGTCCACAGATAACGGCAGTCGTCGACGCAACTCGTCGTATGCCCGGCGGGGACCTTCTCGTACGCGAGTTGTACCGGTTTGGCGGGGTCGGCCAGGCTCACGACGTAGATCCCGGACTCGCCGGTGTGCGTGTTGCCGTTGAAGGCGCGCGGGTCGCGGGCCAGGAAGACGAGCTTGCGCCGCGGGTCGGCCTCGGTGTCCTCCGTCTCCCACATGCCCGGCATGGACAGCGTGCCCAGGGCCTTCGGCGCGGCCGGGTCGGTCACGTCGTACGTCTTGAGGCCGAAGGTCCCCGAGACGTACATCACCGTGCGGCGCCCGTACGTCAGGAAGCCGAGGGAGATCGCGCCCTTGGCGTCGGGAAGGGCGGCCGCCAGGCGCACACCCTTGACGGCGGAGGACGGGGGCAGCGGGACGGAACGGATCTGGCGGGTGGCGACGTCCCGCTGGACGGCGGCCCCGGTGGTGTGGGTCTCGGTGGCGTGGGCCGCGTCGTCGTCGCCGGGTGGGCACGCGAGGGCGGGACCGGCCATCGTGACCGCGGCGGTGGCCGCGGCCAGAACGGACAGGGACAGGGTGCGGAGGGTTCTCACGTCATCTCCTCTATCCGGGTGGCGAAGGAGCATGATCCGCCCGGGACGCTATAGAGCGCCGCCCACCGGATCAAGGGCCCGGCGGCGCCGCACCGGCGATCAATTCTCGCCGGGCCGCCGCCCCGGTCCTCCGCGCGGCGCGGGCGGTCCGTCACCTCCCTAAACGTTCTTGAAGCGAACCTGAAGCGGGCCTTAAGCCCCTCGCGCGGCGGTTCCCCGGCCGCTTCGCTGGACGCCTGACGCGGTCGGATGAGGAGGAAGGGAACACGTGAACAGCAGGATGATCGGCAGAAGGTCGTTCCTGGCGTCGACGGCCGCCCTGGGCGCGCTCGCGCTCGGCGGCGGGACGACGGGATGCGCCCCGTCGTCGCGGGCCCGGAGCACGGCGGCGACCGCGGGCGGCCTGCCGCTCACCGCGGTGAACCGGACCGGCCGGCACGCCGCCGAACCGGTCTACATGTACGTCCTCGGCGTCGACCCGGCGACCGGCGCCCAGGGGCACGTGACGGCGGACGGCGTGTTCGTCCCGTGCGCGGCGTCGGACAACGGGCCGGACGGGTTCACCGACTACGCGATCCCGTTCCGCGACTCCGGCGACGCGGCCGTGGCCCTGCCGAAGATGTCCGGCCGGGTCTACTTCTCGATCGGCGACCGGCTGCGGCTGAAGGTCGTAACCGACGGGAACGGCAGACCGGCCCTGCAGTACCCGGCGGGCTGGGTCGCCACGGACCCGAACCACCGGATCCTGCACGACTGGATCGAGTTCACCCACAACGACGCCGGCATGTTCTGCAACACGACGGCGGTCGACATGTTCAGCATCCCGCTGGCCATCCGGCTCGCCGGCACCCGTACCCAGACCACCGGCACTCTCGTCGACGGAGGCCGTGACCGGATCTTCGCGGCGGTG
This sequence comes from Actinoallomurus spadix, assembly GCF_024055725.1. Lineage (GTDB taxonomy): Bacteria > Actinomycetota > Actinomycetes > Streptosporangiales > Streptosporangiaceae > Actinoallomurus > Actinoallomurus spadix. The sequence continues at coordinate 33,711 of NZ_JAMXMX010000019.1, forward strand.
TCGGCGCACCCGGACTTCGCCCGGCTGGTCGTCGGGGACCGGCTGCGGGTGATCGCACCCGGGCACGGCATCGAGGCGGGGCTGTTCCCGGCCGACTACTACGACTCCTACATCGACGCGGTGTGGGACAGGTACCGGGGGACGCCGCTGACGGTACGGACGGACGCCGGCACCTACACCGGAAGGGTCACCGGCGAACACCTGTCCTTCAGCGGCGGCACGCGGGCCCCCGCGTCCGTCGCGCGGCCGTCGACCCGCGACGTCCTGTTCTGCGACGGTGCGCTCGCGGCGCCGAACGACGGCGTCACCGGGCCGGTCGCCGCGATCCTCGGTGCCGCCTTCAACCGCTCGACGCTCCTCTCGCATGCGAGCCAGCCGGTCACGGATCCCGCGCGGTACTACCGGGAGGGCGTGACCAACCACTACGCCAGGGCGATGCACGAGGCCGCCGCGGACGGCGCCGCGTACGGCTTCGCCTTCGACGACGTGGCCGGCCACGCCTCCTACATCCAGGACGGCGCGCCCACGTCGGTGACGGTGACGCTGACGCCCTTCTGAGCCGGCGCTCCGATGGCCGGAACCGGTCACTGAGGGACCTAGGGTTCCGGGAGGGCGACGGCATCGACGCGGCCGCACTCCAGGAGAGAGGCCATGCGGGCGCTGCTCCTGCGGCGCGCGGGAACCTGACGGACACTCCCCGGCCGAGCGGTCGACCCGGCCGGAGCGGGCGGCGGCCTCAGGAGCGGGCGTGGGCGCGGACGGCGTCCTCGACCGGCGTGTCACCGCCGACGAGTTCGAGGGTCCGCCCGGCGGTGCCGGGAGTGTCGAGCAGCGCGGCGATCACCCGCGCGACGTCGGCGCGGGTCACGGCGCCTCGCGGCACGGACTCCTCCAGGGTCACCCGGCCGGTCGCCGGGTCATCGGTCAGCCGTCCCGGCCGCAGGACCGTCCAGTCCAGGTCGCGCCCGCGCAGATCCTCCTCCGCGGCCGTCTTGGCCTCGATGTAGGCGGCCCAGACCTCGTCGCCACCGGGCTCCGGCGGCCTGCCGGCGCCCATCGAGGAGATCTGCACGAACCTGCGGACCCCGGCCCGTTCGGCCGCGTCGGCAAGCAGCACCGACGCGGCGCGGTCGACCGTGTCCTTGCGGGCGGCGCCGCTGCCCGGCCCCGCGCCCGCCGCGAACACCACCGCGTCGGCCTGGTCCAGGTGCACCGCGACGTCCTCCAGGCGCGCGGACTCCAGGTCGCACACGACCGGGGCGGCGCCGGTGGCCGCGACGTCGGCGGCGTGGTCCGGGTTGCGGATCAGCCCGACGACGCCGTCACCACGCGCCGCCAGCAACTCTTCGAGAAGGAGGGCGATCTTGCCGTGCCCTCCGGCGATCACGATTCTCATGCGCTCCTCAACGTGCCGAGGTCGAACGATCTTCCTCTGTGAGGGCGGACGCCGCACCCGGTGCTCCCCGCAGGCCGGCCGCCCCCGAGGTCCCCGAGGTCCCCGAGGCCGCCGGCCGGCCTCACCCGATCTCCAGCACGATCTTCCCGCGCGTGTGCCCTTCGGCGCTCAGCCGCTGCGCCTCGGCCGCCTCACCGAGCGGAAAGGTCCTGGCGACGGTGACGTTCAGCCGCCCGTCGTCGGCCAGCCCCGCGAGCGCGGCGAGGTCGGTCGGATCCGGCCGGACGAAGACGTACCGCCCCCCGCGGTCCCGGACGGACGGATCGACGATCGACGCCCAGCGTCCCTTGTCGGTCAGCAGCTCCGGCGTGACGTCGATGGCCTCACCGCCCACGAGGTCGAGGGCGGCGCTCACCCCGTTCGGCGCCAGGCGGCGCACCTCATCCGCGAGGCCGGGCCCGTACGCCACCGGTTCGGCGCCGAGTTCGCGCAGGTAGTCATGGTTGTGCGGGCCCGCGGTGCCGATGACGCGTGCGCCCTTGGCCCGCGCGATCTGCACGGCGAACGAGCCGACACCGCCCGACGCGTTGTGGATGAGCACGGTGTCGTCGGGGGTGACGGCCAGGGCCTTCGTGAGCGCCTGGTACGCGGTCAGCCCGGCCAGCGGAAGCCCGGCGGCCTGCGCCCAGGACAGCCTCTTCGGCTTGCGGCCGAGCGTCCGCACCGGCGCCGCGACCAGTTCGGCGTACGTCCCACGGCCGACGTGGTCCTCCCGGACATAACCGATGACCTCGTCCCCGGGAGAGAACTCGCTGACGGCCGGGCCGACCCGCTCGACCACCCCCGCGACATCCCAGCCGGGGATGACGGGGAAGTCCGTGGCGAACAGACCGTCGAGGTTCCCCTCCCGGATCTTCCAGTCCACCGGGTTCACCCCGGCCGCCTTCACGCGCACCAGCACGAAGTCCGGTCCGACCTTCGGCTCCGGCGCGTCGGTGAGCTCGAGTACGTCCGGGCCGCCGTATCGCTGCATCGTTATCGCTTTCACACACCCAGCCTTACCAGCGCCCGCTCGCTCACACCTCGACTATCGCCGGACCGCGCCGGGAAGCGGCTGCTCCGGGGGAGCGTCGGTCCAGCCCGCCGTGCGCCACATCTGCAGGTACCGGGCGGCGCCCGGCGCCATCCGGGGAATCTTCCGGCCGGGCCGGACCACGACCGCACGGGTCACCATGAGGAAGCCGCTCGACGGGCGGATGAGGAGCCGCCAGTCCAAAGTCCCGTACGGCGGCGCGCCCGTACGAACCTCGCCGCCCGACCCGAGCCGGGCGGTGCGAGGCGAGAGGGCCGAGGCGAACCGGGGCGGGCGATGGCGAGGCGGCCGGGAGGTGGGGCGGGCGGCGACGTTATGGGAGTCCCGTCTCTTCGCCGCCGTCATTGACTGCCTGCCGTCATGAGCGACATCGAAGCCCGATATGCACCACTTGGGGCGGCGACAACGACGGCAAGGGCGCTCCTCAGTCCGCCGGCCCGCCCGGCCCCTCTCACCGCCTCCGCCGTCACGGTGGCCTGGTCGCCGTCGTGGCGTCCTCCCGTTCCGGTGCCCTGCCGCGCTGTGTCGTCGCCGCTCAGCGGAACCGGGCGTAGCCGGTGAGTCCCAGCAGGAGGAGCGCCGTCGGCGCCAGCACGGTCAACGCCGTGAGAAGGACGCCGCGGCCCAGCCGATACCCGAGGGGTACGAGCCGTTCGGGCCGTCCCGCGGCGCGCCACGGAACGCGTCGTTCCGTCGTGCCGGCCCGGTCGTCCGTCTCCCGGCCCGGGGACTCCGCCGGGTCTCGCCCCGGCCCGTCGAGCGGCAGGCCGGCGACCCAGCCGAACAGGCCGGCGAGCGCGGCCGACGGAGTGTCGAGGCCGGAGGCGAGGTACCGCACGTGCCCCGCGGTGCGCTCGAGCGTACGGATCGTGTTGCCGAGACCGACGCCCTCCAGCCAGCCGCGCACGTCCTCATCGACGCCCCGGCCGACCGACGTCCTGCGCAGGACGTCGGCCTTGGTGACGACCACGGCGATACGCCGGTGCCGGCCCTGGTCGTCGCGGGAGCGCAGATCGGCCAGGAGCCGCTGCAGCGTGTCGGCGGGATCCTCCTCCGAGGTCGCCGTCTCCTCCACGAGCAGTCGTTCCTCCCGGGACAGCGCGTGGCGCAGTTCCGGCAGGGCGAACGGGTCGATGACGAACAGCAGCGCCTCGCCGTGGTCGAGGTAGCGCAACCGCTCGACCCGGGTCGCGCCGGTGTGCAGCTCCCCGGCCGGGTCGAACAGGTAGAGGATCCGGTGACCCGCGGGCAGGGTCACGTCCAGCATCGTGGCGGCGGGCAGTTCGGGACCGGTCTTGGCGAGGCGCCCGCCGGCGTCGAGCTCGGCCAGCGCGTCCGCGTACGCACGGGCGTCCCGGGCCTCGACGAACTCCGCCCGCCCACCGGACGCGGCCGCGCCGGTGCGCAAGGCCCGTACGGCCAGGAACATCAGCGTGGTCTTGCCGGCCGCGGGCCCGCCGACGAACGGCAGTGGCTCGACCCGCGCCCGGCCGATCCGCGCGGGCAGCGGGCGTCCGCAGTGCGGGCAGTACGCGCTGAGCCGGAACCGGCCGAGCAGGATCGTCGTGGGCAAGCGGGCACCGCAGCGGCAGACGTGCCGGAACGCGCCCAGCCGGTTGGGCACCAGGCGGAGGTGCCGCGCGTCGCAGTTGGGGCAGGCGTACGCGGGCAGTGCCAGCCGCTCGTAGCAGCCCGGATGCGGGCAGGCCAGCAGGATCCTGCGGTAGGCCGTCCAGAGCCGTTCGACGGTCCCGAGCATCAGGACGCAGACGGACCAGGCGACCAGGCCGGCACCGGCCACCGCCACGGTCACCACGGCGAAGGCCAGGGCGGCGACGGTCAGCGGCAGCGCGGCCAGCAGGATCCCGGCGCACAGCGCCAGCCAGATCGGGAACAGGGCGAGCCCCTGCGGGAGGCGGAGCAGCCGCGCCGTCAGCGTGGTGACGGTCCGGCGCGCCTCCGCCAGGCACCAGGGGATCGTGCGGAGCGTCAGCGTCCGGGCGTCCCGCCAGACCTGGTCGAGGAGGTACTGCGGGTAGGCCGGGTCGGGCGCGTCGACGGCCGGGCGTGGCACGCTGGACGGCCCGTCCAGCCCGGCGGCCGTCAGGGTCCGCCACGCGACGACGAAGAACCGGCCGATTCCGGCGCCCGTGGCCACGATCAGGGCGACGGGCACGGCGAACGGGACGACGAACACGAACTCGACCCAGACCAGGCCGACCCAGAGGAAGAACAGGAGGGCGTAGACGACGGGCACCGCGTCACGCCCCCCGGCGGGCGCGCCGCCACGCCGCGGCCAGCCGCGGGTCGCGGTCGGTGAGCGCCGACTCGACCTGCCGCCGGGCGAACCTTCCCAGCCCGTCCGCCCACGCGTCGAGCGCCGCGACGGTCACGCCGGCCTCCGCGAGACGGGCCCCGACCTCGGCCAGGTCCACGCGGCCGCGCCGGTCCAGGCCGGCGGCCAGCCACGGTCCCAGCAGGCCGTCGCGTACGCCGTCCGGCGCCGCGGCGAGCACGCGGGCCCGCGCCGCGGGCGAGCGGCCGGCGAAGACCCGGGCGACACCGGCCAGCGCGCGTTCGTGCAGCGGCTCTCCCCGCCGCAGCGTGGCGAGGAACCGGGCCACGTCCTCCTCGGAACCGGCCCGCAGCGCCCGTTCGAAGGTCAGGACCGTACGGGCGGCGCCGGCCAGCGTGGGCAGCCGGTCGTGGATCAGCCGCGCGAGCCGCAGGCCCTCCGCCGCGTCCAGCGGCACACCGTCGAACACCCTGCGCGGCAGGGCGCGCAGGACGGCGAACCGCCGCATCACCGGGCCCAGCCGCTCGACCAGCCATCGGCACTCCGGCACCGTGGGCGCCTCGGCCCACAGCGCGCCGAGCAGGTCCTCGATGTCGGGCAGGCCGTGGGGTTCGAGCTCGACCAGCGCGGCGGTGGCCGTGAGGCGGTCGGCGCGCGCGGACAGCACCAGGCCCCCGGTGCGCGGGGCGAGCGTCCAGTCCTGATCACCGAGCGCGGCACACGCCTCGGGCGTCAGCATCGCCCGCCGGACCGCCGGGGGGCTCGCCTCCAGCCCGGACACCAGCCCATGGACCAGGGCCTTCCGCCAGAGCGGCGGAGTCGCCTCGACCGCCGCGGCCACGTCACCGTCGCCCCGCCGCGCGCAGGCGGCCGCCGCGGCGGCCACGCACTCGGCGTCGACCGCGCCGCCCACCCGGACCGCCAGCTCGACGAGCCCGGCGAGCGTCCGCAGGTCCGGCGCCTCGGTCATCGCCGCACGGAAGTCCTCCGGCAGCCCGTCGCGCAGCCGTATCCGGGGCAGCCTCGGCCGTACGTCCGGGTCGGTCAGGGCGAGGCGCACGCAGCGCTCGGCGGCCTCCGGGATGGCGTCCGCCAGTGCCGACGCCAGGTCGAAGCCGACGGCGGACAGGGTGGGCCGCAACGACGGCCAGACCCAGCCGGGGACCCCGCGGGCGCGGATCAGCCTGGCGCAGACCGACTGCTCCCCTGGGGAGACGGACGTGTCCCCCCGGCACAGCGCGAGCAGCGCCGCCGCGCCGTCGAGCGCGGAGCCCCCGCCGCCCGGCCGGGACGGCGGGCGTCCCGTGCCGCGTCCTCCGGCGCGGCGACGCCGCCGGCCGGCGGCAGGTGCGGGGGACCGGGGTGCCGCGCGGCCGCGGTCTCGGGTGCGGGAACGCCGCCGGCCGCCACCTGGTCCGGGGGACCGGGATTTCGTGCCGCCGCGGTCCCGGGCGCGGAGACGCCACCGTCCGGCGGCCGGCCCGGGGACCGGGAACTTCGTGCCGCCGTGTCCTCCGGCGCGGGGACCTCGCCGCCCGCCGGCCGGCCAGGGCCGCCCGGGTCCCGCACGGGGGCCGGCGTCTCCGAGATCAGTTCACCGACGGCGTCGATGCCGTCCAGGTCGCCGGTCCGCCAGCAGTCCGTGATCACCCGCGCGAACCGGCCCGGCCGCGCGCCGTTCGGGGAGAAGGGCTCGTCGAGGCGGAAACCGCCTTCCGGGCAGGCGGACGGGACCGTGCCGACGATGACGTGCGGAGCCGTCTCCAGGTCGGCGGCGTAGGTCGTGAACGACAGGTCGGCCGCGAGCTCGGCGGGCAGCGAGTACGACACCGCGGCGATCCACCGGGCTACGGCCTCGGTGTCCTCGGCGACGAGGACCACCCGGCCGTGCCCGGCGTCCACCACCGTGGCCACGGCGTCGAGGATCGCGGCGAGCCGGTCGTGCGCGCGGTCGCCGCCGAGCCGATCGAGGAGCGAGTCCGGGTCGAACGCCGTGCCGGGTGCCAGGACGGCCGGCGCCGCGTCCTCCGGCGCCGGGCCGTCCGAGCCGGGAGAGTCGCCCAGAGGAGGATCCTGCAGGGGGGAGTCCCACAGAGGGGAATCCCAGAACTCGATGGGCCGCAGGCCCTCCATCTCCTCCGGCGTGGCCACGACCGCCTGTCCGAGGAAGTTGCCGTACCGGCCCGAGTAGTCGCGGCCGGTGTAACGGCAGTGGGCCAGCACGGTGTACCCGTCCGCGCGACCGTAGGTCAGCGCGGTCGGGAAGCCCACCAGCTCGTCGGGGCCGGGCGCGGACGGGGCCCCCGGTGGAGGCCGGTACGCCATGTAGGGGGTCACCGCGCCGACGACGCCGGACGGCGTGCCCGGCGTCATGCCGACGAACTGGAAGCCCGACCGGCCCGTCGGGCCGCGCTCGGCAGAGGTGTAGGTCAGCCGCCAGATCATCCGCGGGCCTCGTCGAGCATCCCGAACCGGTACAGCAGCCACAGCAGCGGGTCTTCGACGCGGTACGGGCGGATGCCGCCCGTACCGACCGCGCCGTCGCGGGGGACGCCGCCGAGGGCGGACACCCCGAACAGGCCGTACTCGGCGTACTCGTGCCCGAGGTAGCGGTCGAGCTCGCCGGCCTGCCAGTCGTGCAGCAGCGCGCGTACCTGCTCGTGCACGGCCTCCCGGTCGTCCAGGTCGAGGACGTCGGACCGCTCGGGGTGACGCCGCAGCGCTCCGTCGAGCGGCAACGCGTCGATCTTGGTGAGGGCCACGGCGGCGGGGACCGGCAGCCGCCTGCCGTGCGGGACGTCCCGGCCCGCGCGCAGCAGCTCGGTGACCCGGGCGATGACGTTGACCGGGTCACCGTCCGGATCGCCGTTCCCGGTCTTCAGCTCGACGGGGTCGACGAGGAAGATGATGGCGTCGGCCGCCGCGAGGTAGCGCAGATGCAGGTCGGTGACGTCACGGCTGCGCAGGTCCTCGCCCGCCGTGTCGAACAGCACCAGCGTCAGGGACATGTCCCGCTGCCGCAGGCGGCGGCGCCGGGTCCGGGTGAGGAGGTACACCAGCGGGTCGCGTGGCGTCGTCACGGCGCTGGCGGTCGCGGGCAGCAGCCGCCGCTCCCCGAACAGCGGCCGGTGGAAGTCGCGCTTGTACCGCTCGATCGTGCGGTCGTCGCACGCCACGAGCGAGGTGCCGAGCTCCGCGCCGATCCGGTGCGACAGCTCGTGCAGCAGCACCGCGATGTAGGTGCTCTTGCCGGAGTTCTTCGCGCCGACCAGGGCGACGATCTTCCCGGGCGTCTCGCAGTACGCCGCGGGCAGCGGGTTGTGGCACTCCGGGCACGCGCGGCGTGCCGTGGTCTGCCCGCATTCGGGGCAGACGGCACGGCGGGCCGGAGCCCGGCCGATCCGCAGCCGCGCCGGCGGCTCCGGCGGGCCGAAGACGGGAGGCAGCGACGCGGCAGCCGCGGACCCGGTGTAGGCGGCCAGCCGCTCGTCGAGCCGCGGCGTGCAGCCGGGACCGCGTCCGGGACTGCCCGCACACCGGAACGCGATCCGCTCGCGCTCCACCGTCGCGAAACAGTAGGGGCAGGTGATCGACGGCATCAGCCCACTTTCAGGTGGCGGACCGGAGGGTCGCGCAGCTCGATTGTGTCGTCTTCGGCGAAGCAGCGCACCCAGAACGGCCGGGGCAGGCGCGGCAGCGCGACCTCCAGGCGCGCGGGCACCTCCACGTCGTCCCACGTCATCACGGTCCGGCCGTCGCCGGGCCGCTGCGGCATGGGACCCGGGCGGGTGACGAGGACGAGCCGCCGCAGGCGTACGGGCACGGCGGCGGACAGGGTGACGGTGAGCGGGCCGCGCAGGCGGGGCCGCCGCACCTCGTAGCCGACGGTGGTGCGGCCCGGCACGACGGTGGTCACGGGGGAGCCGGTGACCCGCCGTCCCTGCGCCGTCCCCGCCGCGGCGACCTCGATCTTGACCGTCTCGTCCGGGGGAGCCGGGAGACGGACGCCGCCGTGAGCGTCGTAGCCCGCCCGGCCGACCGGCAGGCGGCGCTCGGCACCGGTGGCCGGCCGCCAGGCCACCTCGACCTCGGTGACGTCCGGCGGCCAGTCGAAGCCCAGGACGATCACCTCGCCGCGCCGCTCGGCGATCAGCTCGCGCGGCGGCGTCAGGCTCACGTGCTCGCGGTGGGCGCCGATCGTGGCGAGGTCCCCGGCGACGGACACGGCCAGCAGCACCCCGGGACCGGTCCGCACCGTGAGGCCGCCCGGGGCGGGCGCCGCGCGCAGGAGCCGGCCGATGCGCCGGACGTCCTCCAGCGGCAGCGTCGTGCCCGGCGGCCAGGGCGGCGGCGCGTCCATCGCGACGAGCTCCACCTCGCCCTCGGCGGGCGGGTCGAAGGTGACGACGAGCCGCCCGGCGGGGTCGGGCTCGACGCCGAGCCCGGTCACGGGAGCGGGGCGGGCGGCGGGCGTCGCCGCGGCGTGCACGCCGGCCGTGACGGTCTCCCGGCCGTCGGCGCCGAGGTACGCGGCGGCGATGCGGTCGTGGTTCGTCGTCCCGTTGCGGCCGGTCTCGTCGCGGAAGCCGGTGCGCGCAGCCGGGACGGGCGTGCCGTCCCGGGTCACGACGACGCGGACCGCCTCGGGCGGGCAGGACCAGCGGCCCGCGACCACGCGGTCCGCGGCGGTCACGACGACGTCCGCCGGCTCCGGCCGCACGAGGACCGGCCCGGCGACCGCCGGCGCCGACGCCGCCGAGCCGCGTACGGCGAACACCGCGTAGTAGACGGGGGCGTTCAGCGGGGGCGCGCCGTCACGGGCGTGGGCGGCCTCGGCCGCGAGCCGCTCCCCGTCACCGGGATGCCGAGGAACCCGCCCCAGGCAGCGCAGCACGACGTACCCGATCTCACCGACCCGGGACGGCGACGGCGACCAGGACAACGCGACCGCGGCGCCGTCGACGGCCGCCTCGAGCCGCCCGGGTGCCTGCGGCGGCAGCCCGGCCTGCAACTCGGCCGCGCCCGGCAGGTCGCCGACCAGCCGGAGCGCGTCGGCAAGCCGCAGCCATGCCCCGTCAGGGTCGGTCAGCAGGAGGGACGCCGCCTCCTGGCGCAGCGCCGTCGCCGCCGCCACCCGGCGCCGCGCCTCGTCCGCGAGGACCCGCGCGTCACCGGCCGGCTCGCCCGCCTGGCCCGCCACCTCGGCCAGCTCGGCGGCCGCCTGCACCTCGCCGGCGTCGATGAGGTCGCGCAGCCGCGCGGTCAGGCCGCCCTCCGGGGCGGTCTCCCGGCGGATCGCGAAGACCAGGCGGCGCGCGTCGTCGCGGTCCACGCCGAGGTCGTCGACGGCGTACCGCAGCAGCGCGCCCTCCGAGGCCCGCTGCTGGTGCCGCTCGCGCAGCCGCGCCACCACGTCGTAGCGGACGAGCTCCGCCAGCCGGGTGCCGACCTGCCGCACCGCGACCAGGACCGTGTCGGCGTTCGTGCGGTTGCCGTCGTGCGGCCGCCGGCTCCACTGCTCGCCGACCCGCTGCGCCGCGGGCCGCAGGTCGGGGATCTCGCCGAGGACATGACCGGCGTGCGGCTCGCCGGTCAGGAACTCGCGCAGGTGCCGCGCGCCGAGGGCGTCCAGCGCGTCGCGGGCCCGGGCGTACCCGGCGTAGGGCGGCGCGGCCGGCAGCGGGTCCGGGTCCCGGACCTCGATGCCGGTGGCGCGGGCGACGTCCGCGGCCTCACCACCGATCTCCCGCAGGTCGGCGGGCGACAGCATGCGCAGGTCCCCGGCGGCGTCGAGCAGCCGGTCCCGCAGTTCGGCGCGGCGGCGCGCGGCACGGTCGCCCGCCGCGGCGATCTCGGCGCGCAGCGGCGCCGGGTCGCCCGCCGCCGCCCGCTCGAACAGCGGCGCGAGCCTCAGGTGCTCGCCCTCCAGTCGGTCGATCAGCCGCCGGAACCGCAGCCGGCCCCGCGCCTTGCGCCAGCAGGTGCGCACCTGCTTGACGTGCTCGGCCAGCTCGCGGGGGACGAGGGGGTCCGGCAGGGCGTAGCGCAGGCGCAGGTCGTCGGGCGGCTGGTCCCCGGCCGCCCTGGCGGGCTCCAGCACCTCCCGGACATAGCGCCGTTCGTCAAAGACCACTAGTCGACGCGTATGTGGGCCAGGTCGGTGCGCGACTGGTGCACCTCTTCCTCGGACATCCCGCCGACGCGCACCTCGAGCTTCAGCTCCTCGGCGGTCTCCTTCTCCACGGCCGTGACGTGCAGCAGCCCGGAGGTGTCGAGGGCGAAGGTGACCTCGATGGGCCAGCCCGCGGGTTTGCCGGGCGGGATCTTCAGCTCGCCGTCGGCGATGGGCGTGTTGTGGGCGACCTCGGTCGACTCCGCGCTGCCCGCCTGCTCGACCACGATGATCTTCACGATCGTCTGGTCCTCATCGACGGTGCCGAACTCGCGGGTCTTGCCGCGGGGGAGCGCGTCGTTGGCGTGCACGAGGTGGACGACGTGCTCCTGCTCGGTGTCCGGGTCCAGCGCGATGACCCCGAAGGCGCGGGAGGCCACGGTCGTGATCTGCCGGGCGGCCATCCGCTCCTGGTCGCTCTCGGACAGGCCGGCCCGGGTCGCCAGGTCCAGGGCCTTGTCCGTCTCGCCCTTGGCCAGGAGCTGCCGGTAGGTCTCCTCGAAGGCGTACAGCGCGGCGCCCTTGGCGACCGCCAGGTCCGGGTCCTGCAGCCGGGGGCTCAGGGCCAGCTCGCCGGCCAGCCGCCGCTGCACGGCGGGCATCTTCGTGGAGCCGCCGACGAGCACGAGGTCGTCGTAGTCGGCCACGCCCTTCCCGGCCGCGGTGGCGAGCGTCCGGCCGGTGATCTCGATGGTGCGGTCGAGCAGGTCCTTGGTGATCTCCTCGAACGTGTCCCTGGTCAGCTCGACCGTCGCCACCCGGCCCTCGTGCATGACGCGGACGACATGCCGGGTGCGCAGCGACAGGGCCTTCTTGGCCTCCTCCGCGTCGTGCCGCAGCTGCTGCTCGGTGTGCTTGTCGTCGAGGGGATCACCGACGTCGGGGTGCTCCTCGGCGAACCGCTCGGCGAGGTACTCGACGACCCGGGCGTCCCAGTCGGCGCCGCCGAGCTCGTGGTCGCCGTCGGTGCAGACGACGGAGATGTCGCCGCCGCGCAGGGTGATGACCGTGGTGTCGAAGGTACCGCCGCCGAGGTCGTACACGAGGATCGTGCGGTCGGCGGACTCGTCGCCGTCGTCCCCGCCGCCGTCCGCCGTCGCGGGGTTGAGCACGCCGTACGTGATGGCGGCGGCGATCGGCTCGGAAATGATGTCGATGACGTTCAGCCCGGCGATGTGGCCCGCCTTGCGGGTGGCGTCCCGCTCGGCGGCCCCGAAGTAGGCCGGCACCGTGATCACGACGTCGCGGACCTCCTCGCCCGTCGTCGCCGTGGCGTCGGCCACCAGCTTGCGCAGGACGAACGCGGAGATCTCCTCGGGGGAGTAGTCCCGCTCGTGCAGCTCACGCGGCACCTCGTGGCCCATGTCCCGCTTGATCAGGCTGACCACCAGGTCGGGGAACAGTACCGCGGTGTCCTTCGCCGGCGCGCCGACGACGACGTTGTCGGCGGACTCGAAGTAGACGACCGACGGCGTCGTGTCGGTGCCCTCCATGTTGCGCAGCACGGCCGGCCGGCCGACGTCGTCGACGCGCGCGATGCACGAGTGCGTCGTGCCCAGGTCGATACCGTAGACAGCCATCTCATTCTCCTCCGACGGGTTCGGCCGCCACCCGGGCGATGATCACCTCGGCGCGTCGTACGATCCGGTCACCACGGACGAAGCCGGCCCGCTGTACCCGGGCCACCGTGCCGTCGAGGTCCGCGTCCGCCACGTCCTCGGTGCCCGAGGGGCGGTGCCGCGCCGGGTCGAACGGCTCACCGGTCTCGACGGGCATCCGCTCGACGCCGGTGCGGGCGAGGATCTCGGCCAGCTCGTCGGCGATCGCCGCGAGCAGCACCGGTGTGTGGGCGGGGTCGGCCGTCTCCCGCTCGGCCTCCCGCCGCACCAGGTCGTAGAGGCGGTACAACGCCGCGCGCACCGGCTCGAACGTGGCCTGCAGCTCGCCGTGGCGCAGCCGCTGGTTGTCCTCGTGCAGCCGGTCGATGACGCGCTCCCGGTGCGCCGCCCGCTCGTGCTCCCTGCCGACGGCCTCGGTGAGGCCGGTCAGCAGCGACCGGATCTCCTCGAGTGACACCGTGCCGCGCCGTCCGGGCCCGTCCGCAGCCGGCTCGCCGGCCGAGGACGCCCGCGTCGCCGGCGCGCGCCCGGTGCGCCGGGAGCGGGGCGCGCGGGAGGGCCGGGGGGCGGAGGACGGTGCGCCGGCCTCCGCGGCGGGAGGCTCATGCGGCAGCCCGGCGGCCCGGCCGGGATCGCCGGGCGGCGGGGAGCCGCTCCCGCCGCTGGGGGGCTCGGGGTCAACGGGCATGGTCTCGCACCATAACTCTGAGTGAGCAGGGACGTCAGCCCATTGTCCCCATCACCGGAAGCGGGCACCACCCTTCTGGGCAGTTCGATGTCGCCGCCCGTCACTTTTCCGCGCTCACCGGCCCGGCATTCCCCCTCGGACCTGGCGTTAGCCACAGAGAGTGATATCGCGGCCGATAGGCGAACTATCGCTTCAAATTGGGCGTGTTCCACGCGACGCGCTCGGGAAGCCGCCGTCCCTGGCCCGGAGCACGCGGGGCGCTCCGCACCGCACTAGTGGATGACCGCGCCGGCCTGGCGCTGGCGCTCGGCCATCACCGACAGGACGTGCTCGACGAGGGCGATCAGGACCTGCTTGCCGGACTCGCGCCGGCGTACGTCGCACAGGATGATCGGGACCCTGGGGTCCAGGTCGAGCGCGGCGCGGATCTCCTCGGTGTCGTACTGGATCGCGCCGTCGAAGCAGTTGACGCCCACGATGAACGGCAGCCGCCGCCGCTCGAAGTAGTCGATGGAGGGAAAGGAGTCGGCGAGGACGACGGCGCCGAGGGCGCCGAGGGCCAGCTCGTCCCACATGAACCAGAACCGGTCCTGGCCGGGTGTGCCGAACAGGTACAGGACGAGACCGTCGCGGATGGTGATGCGGCCGAAGTCCATCGCCACGGTCGTCGTGGTCTTGCGCTCCACGCCGGAGGTGTCGTCGATGCCGACGCTGCGGTCCGTCAGCTGTTCCTCGGTCCGCAGCGGCTTGATCTCGCTGACGGCGCCCACCAGGGTCGTCTTTCCCACGCCGAATCCGCCCGCGACGAGGATCTTCACGGCGAGCGGCATGGCGGCAGCGCCCCGTGAGGGGTCAGAGCGCCTGGAGTCCATTGAGCACTTCCTTCAAAACCCGTTCGTTGGGAAGACGGTTCTCTGTTTCAGGACGGCGTACGACGATCAGCCCGAGGTCGAGCAGATCCCCCAGCAGGACCCGGACGACGCCCAGGGGGAGTTTCAGCTTCGCCGAGATCTCCGCCACCGAGAGCGGGCGCACGCACAGGTCAAGGATGGCGACGTGCTCCGGGCCGGCGTTCGGCGGAGCGAACGTCGACGTCGCCGCCGTCGCGATGATCGCGATCAGGTCGAAGCCCTCTCGCGAGGCCCTGGTCCGGCCTCGCGTGAGCGCGTACGGCCGGACCACCGGCCCGGCCTCGTCGTCGAGCCATTCGCTCATTCAGCCGTCCCGCCTCGTGGGCCGTCGTGGAGAGGGCGACATCGCCGGGTGCCCGTTGTGTTGTCCTCGCACGATCATCCGGCCTCACGATTCCACGGCTGAGCGAGGCAGGGTCGACATGTGCTGGCCGACGCGCTTGACCAGCATCGCCATCTCGTAGGCGATCATACCGACGTCCGCGTCCGATCCCGCCAGCACCGCGAGGCAGGCGCCCGAGCCCGCCGCCGTGACGAACAGGAACGCGTGGTCCATCTCGACGATCGTCTGGCGTACGCCGCCTCCGCCGAACTGGCGTCCGGCGCTGCGCGCGAGGCTCTGGAAGCTCGCCGCGACCGCCGACAGGTGCTCGGCGTCCTCCCGGGTCAGGCCGGCGGACGAGCCGACCAGCAGGCCGTCACTGGAGAGCACCACCGCCTGCCGCACCTGGGCGACACGGGTGACGAGGCTGTCCAGCAGCCAGTTGAGTTCCCCCGCAGAACCCGCTGACATCAGATGTCCTCCTCTTCGTGATGGGTGGCGGTCTGCTCGGCGTCCGAGCGGCCGCGCAGCCATCCCTTCTGAATCGAGCTCAGCATCGTGCGGAGCTCCTCCGGCGAACGCTCATTGCTGGTCGCATTGTCCACAGGCTCGGCCTCTTCGCGAAGCTGGGGGGCCAGGTTCGCCTGCCGGACCCGGCGCGGCAGTGCCGGCCTGGTCCCGGAGGCCGTGGAACCGGTGCTCGTGAAACCGGCCGACGCGGTGGTGTCGGGAACGGCGGTGTCCGCGGGCTCCTCGGACGGTTCGAACAGCGAACGGCCCGGGGACGGCGCTCCGCCGTGTCGGCCCGGGAGCGGCGGCCGCTCCTCGGACGTCCCGCCGCGGCGGGACGGCAGCGGCGGCCGGTTCTCGCCGGTCTCGCCGCCGGACGCCGGCCGGTCGCTCCGCGCGCCGCCCGATCCGGCACCGTCCTCGTACGACGGCGGACTCGGGGAGTACCCGCTCGTGCCGGACGAGAAGCCGGTCGTGCTCCCCGCCTTGTAGTCGTCCGTCTCCTGCGGCCCCTCGCCGTACGCGGTGGGGACGGCGTCGTAACCGCCGAGGCCCGCGGAGTACGCGCCCGTCCCGTAGCCGGTGGCCGGGAACGATCCGGTGTCGGAGCCCGGGACCGGGAACGATCCCGTGCCGGCTCCCGTGTCCGCGCCGCCGGAGTCCTGCGACCGGGCGTCGGAGCCGCGGGGGGCGGTGCCGTACGGCTTCGCGTCGTACGGGCCGGTGGTGTAGGCGGCCTGCGCACCGGTGTCACCGCGACGCTGGGGAAGCGGCGGCCGGTCGCCCCGGATCGCCTGGATGGGCCCGGTGATCGGACCCCCGATCGGGCCGGTGTCCGTGGGGTTCGGGCCGGTCGGCGCGCCGATGGCGCCGATCGGGACCAGCGCCTCCTCGCCGCGCCGTGTCGTCGCGGGCGGGCCGGCCTCCAGCTCGGGCCGTTCGTCTCCGCGGGAGACGATCGCGTCGGGCAGCAGGACGATCGCGGTCGTACCGCCGTACGGCGAGGTGCGGAGCGTGACCTGTACGCGGTGCCGCTGGGCCAGCCGGCCGACGACGAACAGGCCGAGCTGGGCGCTGTTGGACAGGTCGAAGTCCGGCGGGTTCGTCAGCCGCTCGTTGGCGCGCTCGATGGTCGCCTGGTCCATGCTCAGGCCGCGGTCCTCCACCTCGAACGCGAAGCCGTGCGCCACGAGCTGGCCGGTGACCTGGACGGTGGTGTCGGGCGGGGAGAACAGCGTCGCGTTCTCGATGAGCTCGGCGAGCAGGTGGATGAGGTCGGCGACCGCGGGGCCGGCGACGGCCACGCGAGGCATGGCGGACACGGTGACCCGCGCGTAGTCCTCCACCTCGGCGGCGGCGGCGCGGGCGACGTCGACGACCGGGACCGGGTTGCGCCAGCCACGGCCGGGCGTCTGCCCGGACAGGATGATGAGGCCTTCCGCGTGGCGGCGCATGCGGGTCGCGAGGTGGTCGAGGCGGAACAGGTCGTCCAGCTCGTCCGGCTCGGTGACCCGGCGTTCCATGGAGTCCAGCAGGCTGAGCTGGCGGTGCAGCAGCGCCTGGTTGCGGCGCGCCAGGTTGAGGAAGACCTCGCTGATGCTGCGCCGCAGTCCGGCCTCCTCGACCGCGCCCTGGATCGCGGTGCGCCGTGCGGCGTTGAACGCCTGGCCGACCTGGTCGATCTCCTGGGTGCCGAAGGACAGCGGCGGGGCCTCGGCGGCGACGTCGACGTCCTCACCGCGGCGCAGCCGCCGGATGACGCTCGGCAGCCGCTCGTTCGCCAGGTCGAGGGCGGCGCGGCGCAGGCCGGTCAGGTCGCGGACGACCGAGCGGCCCACCCACAGCGACAGGGCGAGCGAGGCGATGACCGCGATCAGACCGAGCGCGCCGGCCAGCGCGACGTTCCGGATGATGCCGTCGGAGACGGGCTTGGCACGCTGGGCGGCGCTCGCCGTCGACGACAGCTCCAGGCCGCGCAGTCGCGTCAGGATGGAGCTGACCTTGATCTTCCACTTGACGTCCATGCCGGCCAGCGGCTTCGGGGCGGCCTTGCCGGCCATGCCCGCGCGGGGCTGCTCCGGCATGTTGTCGGTGAACTGGTCCTCCAGCGCCTGCAGACCGGTGAACTCGGGCGTCGAGATGATCCGCTGGTAGTAGGCGCGGTCGGCGGGCCGGAGGTCCGGGACGATCTGGTCGTAGAGGCTGCGCTGGGTGCCGACGAGCTTGGTGAACTGCACGTGCTCGGAGAACGTCAGGCGGCCGGTGGCCAGCGCGCCGGCCAGCAGCGCGTCCTCCTGGGAGAGGACCTCGCGCGCCCGGGCCAGGGCGACCTCGTTCTTGGCGTCCTTGGTGACGTCCGGGTCGCTCAGGGTCGACAGCGACGACTGCAGGGCGATGACGTCGGAGATCGTGTCGGTGTAGTCGTTGAACGCCTGCATGCGGCTTTCCTTGCCGCTGTCGATCGACTTGCGCTTGTTCTGCAGGTTGTCGAGGTGCACGATGACCTCGTGTGTCCACTGCCGTGCCTCGGCGGTGGCGTCCTTCTGCGCGCCCGCGTCGGTGGCCAGCCGGCGGAACAGGTCGGCCTGCCGGTCGGTGACGAGACGGCCGGACTCCATCGACGCCCGGTCGCCGGCCGACTTGCTGGCCAGGAAGACCACGGACAACCGGCGCTCCTGCTCCAGCGCGCTGCCCAGACCCCCGGAGGGGTAGTTCAGATGATCCTGGATCGTGTTGACATGTCGCAGGTTCAGGCCGTCGCCCAAGGTGATGCTCGCTGCGAACACCCACAAGGTGCTGAGTGACACCAACGGGACGATGAGCAGCAGAACTATCTTGAAGCGGACTGACCCGAACACGCGGCCGACCCGGGACCGGGACGACCGCCGACTGACATCTGATCCCACTCGTCGGTCCTTAGATTGCACCGCGACAGGCTCGACTTTCAGTGAGGCGGGGGAAACACCGTGTGAACGCGCGGCACTCTACTAGACATCACGGCGGGAACTGGCCGCCTCTGTAAATATCGGGCATCAAACACTCCCGTAGTCGGAGGTGAACCCGGTGTCATTCGGGACGAATAACTGCAGGTAGGGGCGCGTTTATCGGACCAAGTTTCTCAGGTCGGGCCGAGAACTGGATTTCGGACGTTCGGTGACAAGGGCTCCGCATCCTCCGCCGGACACCCCTAGAATCCGCGATCGTGATCCATGACGACCAGCCCCCGGAGACGCTCCCCGTACGTGGACGCTCGCCGCTACCCGGCGGGCGTCACCGCCGACCGGGCAGCGGCGATCTTCCCCCCGACGCACCGGTCCTCGTCCTGGCGGTACCCGGAACGGTCCCGGACGTCGGCGACGAGATCGCGGGGTTCATCCGCACGTCCCGTACCGACATCGACATCCGGGTCGCGCCCATCGCCGGGCCCGTGCTGGGGGAGGTCCTGCGCGGCCTGCCCGAGGGCCGTGCGGCGGTCGTGGTCCCGCTGGTCACCGGCCCGCACTCGCAGACGTACCAGGCCATCAACACGGTGGTCGCGGAGACCGGCGCGCGGGCGACCGTCACCGATCCGCTCGGCCCCCACCCGCTGCTGGCCGAGGCACTGCACGTGCGGCTCGCGGACAGCGGCCTGGCGCGCGCCGACCGGATCCGGCAGTTCAGCATCGGCGCGTCCGTCGACGGCGTCGTCGTCGCCACGGTCGGTGGCGACCCGGCCGTCCGGGAGGCCGACATGACCGCCGTCCTCCTCGCCGCGCGGCTCGCCGTCCCCGTCGTCGCCGCGTCCATCGACGGCCGTCCGACGGTGTCCGACGCGGTCGGGCGGCTGCGCGAGTCCGGCGGGCAGCGTATCGCCATCGCCCCGTTCGTCATCGGACCGGAGATCGACTTCGAGCGCCTCGCCAAGCTCGCCAGCGACGCGGGCCTCGGCTGCGCCGAGCCGCTCGGCGCCCATTCTTCTGTGGTGCGCCTGGTCAACCTGCGCTATGAGGTCGCGCTGGACGAGGAGCTGTCATGATGTTCGCCGGAACGCGGGGCCGTACGGCCCGCGGGTCCATGAGGTCCGTTCTCAAGCCGAAGTCCCTCACCAGGTTCGCCTGCGCCGCGGCGCTCGTCCTGGCCGCGGCCGGGTGCGGCGGCGACTCCAACGGGGGCAAGGCCCAGGCGGTGCCGCGCCTGCCCGTGCAGCAGGAGATCGGGGCCTCCGAGGGCCGGCTCAACCTGGTCATCTGGGCCGGGTACGCCGAGGACGGCTCCACCGACAGGCACGTCGACTGGGTGCACGCCTTCCAGAAGAGGACCGGCTGCAAGGTCAACGCGAAGGTCGCCGACACGTCCGACTCGATGTACGCCCTGATGAAGACCGGGCAGTACGACGGCGTCTCGGCCTCCGGCGACTCGTCGCTGCGGCTCATCTACGGCGGCCTGGTCGCGCCGGTCAACACCAACCTGCTGAAGAACTACCGCGACATCCCGTCGTACCTGAAGAACCAGCCGTACAACTCGGTCAAGGGCCAGATGTACGGCGCGCCGCACGGCTACGGCGCGAACTACCTCACGTACCGCACGGACAAGATCCCGGGCACGCCGCCGTCCTGGAGCATCGTCTGGGACAAGGGCAGCGCCGCCGCCGACCACGTCGTCGCGTACGACTCGCCGATCTACATCGCCGACGCCGCGCTCTACCTGAAGGCGCACCGTCCGGACCTGAAGATCACCGACGTGTACGAGCTGAACCAGAAGCAGTTCGACGCCGCCGTCGAGCTGCTGAAGCAGCAGCGCCCGAACGTCAACCAGTACTGGTCGAACTACCTGGACGAGGTCGAGGCGTTCAAGGCCGGTGACAACTACGCGGGCACGGCCTGGCAGGTGACGGCGAACATCGCCAAGTCGGAGAAGGCGCCGATCGGGACCACCATCCCGACGGAGGGCGCCACCGGGTGGTCGGACACCTGGATGGTGGCGGCACACGCCGAGCACCCGAACTGCATGTACAAGTGGATGAACTGGATCGAGTCCCCCAAGGTGCAGGCGGCGGTCGCGCAATGGTTCGGTGAGGCCCCGGCCAACCCGAAGGCCTGCAAATACGCGGCGAAGGGCTTCTGCACGCAGTTCCGCGTGGGCGACGTCGACTTCTACAAGCGTCTTGCGTTCTGGAAGACTCCGGTCGCAGACTGTGGTGATTCTCGCGGAACGAGTTGCGTCGACTACGCGAAGTGGACGGAACTCTGGACGCAGATCAAGGGATAGATGACTCAGATGAACACCGAAGAGCCCGGCGTCTCCGCGGCGGTCGAACTCCGCGCGGTGCGCAAGACCTTCGGCGAGGTCAGCGCCGTCGACGGTGTCGACCTGGAGATCGGCGACGGGGAGTTCTTCGCCATGCTGGGCCCCTCCGGGTCGGGCAAGACGACGGTGCTGCGCATGATCGCCGGTTTTGAGACGCCGACCTCCGGGTCGATCCGCCTCGGCGGGCGCGAGGTGACGAAGCTGCCGCCGTTCGAGCGCGACGTCAACACCGTGTTCCAGGACTACGCGCTGTTCCCCCACATGAACGTCCTGGCGAACGTCGAGTACGGCCTCAAGGTGAAGAAGGTCCCGAAGGCCGAGCGCCGCGAGCGCGCGCTGGAGGCGCTGGCGTCCGTCCGTCTCGAGGGGTTCGAGACGCGCAGGCCGGGCCAGCTGTCCGGCGGGCAGCGGCAGCGCGTGGCGCTGGCACGCGCGCTCGTCAACCGCCCCAAGGTCCTCCTGCTCGACGAGCCGCTCGGCGCCCTCGACCTGAAGCTGCGCGAGGAGATGCAGGTCGAGCTGAAGGCCATCCAGCGGGAGGTCGGCATCACCTTCCTGTTCGTGACGCACGACCAGGAGGAGGCGCTGACCATGGCCGACCGGGTCGCGGTGTTCAACGCGGGCCGGATTGAGCAGGTCGGGACGCCCGCCGACGTGTACGAGCAGCCGGCGACGGCGTTCGTCGCAGGGTTCGTCGGCACCTCGAACCTCATCGAGGGTGAGGCGGCCCAGTCGATACTCGGCCGGCCGGGCGTGTACAGCGTCCGGCCGGAGAAGCTCCGCGTCGACACGGACCTCGACGCGGAGCTGCCCGAAGACGAGCACTCCGCCACCGGCACGGTGGCGGAGGTCGTCTACGCGGGGGCGGCCACCCGGTTCGTCGTCGATCTCGACGCCGGGGGCCGGTTGGTGGCACTGCAGCAGAACCTGCAGTCCTCCTCGATGGACGTGCTCAAGCTGCGCGAAGCCCGGGTCAGGCTCGCGTGGCGTCGTGAGCACGAGTTCGCCATCGCCGGTCCGACGTGATGCCGGCCGGTCGCCGCCCGACCGGTCGTCTCGCCGCGGCGTGAGCCGCGGTCTTCCCCGAGATAACCCCTCATCTGATCGGAGTTCCCATGCGCGCCACGCGCCTCGCGCTCGTCGCGATGGCCGCCGTGTCCCTTCTCGCCGCGGGCTGCGGCGGCAAAAGCGGCGGGTCCCATCACGGCGGGACCGGTGCCGGAGGGTTCACGCCCCCGAACATCCCCGCGCTGACGTCGCTCGGCCAGGGCGAGGGCCAGGTCAACCTGGTCTCCTGGGCCGGCTATGTGGAGGACGGCTCGAACAACAAGGACCTCGACTGGGTCCACCCGTTCGAGCAGCAGACCGGCTGCAAGGTGAACAACAAGGTGGCCGGCACGTCGGACGAGATGGTCAGCCTGATGAAGACCGGCCAGTACGACGCGGTCTCCGCCTCGGGCGACGCGTCGCTGCGGCTGATCGCCGGCGGCACCGTCGCTCCGGTCAACACGAGCCTGGTCCCGAACTACGCCGACATCTTCCCGGACCTGAAGAACAAGCCGTGGAACTCTGTGAACGGCAAGATGTACGGCATCCCGCACGGCCGTGGCGCGAACATGCTGATGTGGCGCACGGACAAGGTCACCACCGCGCCCGACTCCTGGAGCGTGGTGTTCGACCCGAACTCCCCGTACAAGGGTCACATCACCGCGTACGACTCGCCGATCTACATCGCCGACGCCGCGCTCTACCTGATGTCGACCCAGCCCGCCCTGGGCATCAAGGACCCGTACGCGCTGGACCAGAAGCAGTTCGACGCCGCGGTGAACCTGCTCAAGGAGCAGAAGCAGATCGTCGGCGAGTACTGGTCGGACGCCACCAAGATCCAGCAGTCGTTCAAGGCCGGTGACACCGTCCTCGGTACGACCTGGCAGGTCATCGCCAACGGGCTGACGGGCGAGAAGACCCCGGTCCAGACGGTGCTGCCGAAGGAGGGCGCCACCGGGTGGTCCGACACCTGGATGGTCGCGGCCAAGGCGCAGCACCCGAACTGCGCCTACAAGTGGCTCGACTGGGTGGTCTCCCCGAAGGTGAACGCGCAGATCGCCGAGAGCTGGGGTGAGGCGCCGGCCAACAGCAAGGCCTGCACGCTGACGGAGGACAAGAACTTCTGCACCAGCTACCACGCCGCCGACGCGCCGTACTGGACGAAGGTCCACTACTGGAACACGCCGATCACGCAGTGCCTCGACGGGCGTAAGAACGTGAAGTGCGTGGACTACTCCAAGTGGACGCAGGCCTGGACGCAGATCAAGGGCTGATGAGCATCACCGCCACGCCCGGCGGGCCGGTTCGCCGGCTCGCCGGGCTGCTTCACCGCCGGCCGTACCTCCGCCTGGCCACGCTGCTGTCCGCGCCGCTGCTGTGGCTCGTGGTGGCCTACCTCGGGTCCCTCGCCGCGCTGTTCGCCGCGGCCTTCTGGACGACGGACGACTTCACCGGAGAGGTGGTCAAGCAGTTCAACCTGGACAACTTCCAGGAGCTGTGGAGCCAGACCGTCTACCGGACCATCACCGTGCGGAGCGTCGGCGTGGCCGCGGCGGTCACCGTCATCGACGCCGCGGTCGCCTTCCCCATGGCCTTCTACATGGCTAAGATCGCCTCACCGCGCGCCCAGCGCTGGCTGGTGATCGCGGTGCTGACGCCGCTGTGGGCCAGTTACCTGGTCAAGGCGTACGCCTGGCGGATCATGTTCTCCGGGTCCGGGGTGCTGAGCTGGATCCTCGACCCGTTCGGGATCCACGGCCCGGGGTACGGCCTGCCGGCCACGATCACGACTCTGGCCTACCTCTGGCTGCCGTACATGATCCTGCCGATCTACGCGGGCCTGGAGCGGCTGCCGAACTCCCTGCTGGACGCCGCGGGTGACCTCGGCGCCCGGACCTTCCGGACGTTCCGTACCGTCATCTGGCCCGTGGCCGTCCCCGCGGTGATCGCGGGATCGATCTTCACGTTCTCGCTCTCGCTCGGCGACTACATCACGGTGAAGATCGTCGGCGGCAAGAGCCAGCTCATCGGCAACGTCGTCTACGACAACATCGGCGCCGCCGACAACCTGCCGTTCGCCGCGGCCGTCGCGACGATCCCGGTGGTGATCATGGTCATCTACCTCGTCGCCGTACGCCGTACCGGCGCGCTGGACAACCTCTGACCGGCGGGGGAGACCTGCAATGACTTTGTCGCGAGGCGCGCGCGTCGCGCTCCGGGCCGGAATGATCATCGGCCTGGCCGTCATCTACGTGCCGCTGTTCGTCGTGCTCGTCAACTCGTTCAACGCCGACAAGGCGTTCGCCTGGCCGCCCTCCCACCTGACCGGCCACTGGTGGTCGACGGCGTGGGACAACGGCGGTGTGCGCACGGCGCTGTGGACGTCGGTGAAGGCCGGGCTCGGGGCCACCGCGGTGGCGCTGGTGCTGGGCACGATGGCGGCGTTCGCCGTGCAGCGGTACCGGTTCTTCGGCCGCGACACGGTGTCGCTGCTCGTCATCCTGCCGATCGCGCTGCCCGGCATCGTCACGGGCATCGCGCTGAACAACGCCTTCCGCACGGTGCTGTCGCCGCTGGGCATCCAGCTCGGGCTGTTCACCGTCGTCGTCGGGCACGCGACCTTCTGCGTCGTCACGATCTTCAACAACGTGCTGGCCCGGCTGCGCCGGCTCGGCACCCGCGTCGAGGAGGCGTCGGCCGACCTGGGCGCCGACACCTTCCAGACGTTCCGGTACGTTACTTTCCCGCTACTGCGTTCCGCGCTGCTGGCCGGCGGGCTGCTGTCGTTCGCGCTGTCGTTCGACGAGATCATCGTGACGACGTTCACGGCCGGGGCGGGGGTGCAGACGCTGCCGATCTGGATCTTCAACAACCTGTTCCGGCCGAACCAGGCACCCATCGTCAATGTCGTGGCCGCCGCGCTGATCGTGCTGTCCGTCGTCCCGGTGTACCTCGCCCAGCGCGTCTCCGGGGACACCCGGGGCCTGTAGCCCCGGGCACCGGGCCGACGCCATGACTCCGACGCCAAGACTCCAGGAAGGACCGCTCGCGATATGAAGCGCACCGTCCGTAACTTCGTGAACGGCTCGCCGGCCGACGCCGCCGACGGCCGTACCGCGGACCTGATCAGCCCCGTCACCGGCGAGGCCTTCGGTATGGCCCCGGTCTCGGGGCAGGCCGAGGTCGACGCCGCGTTCGACGCGGCGTCGCGCGCGTTCGAAACCTGGCGCGACACGACGCCCTCCGAGCGGCAGCTCGCGCTGCTGCGCATCGCCGACGCGATCGAGGCCCGCGCCGACGAACTGGTCGCGCTCGAGTCGGAGAACACCGGCAAGCCGATCGGCCTGACGGCGTCGGAGGAGATCCCGCCGATGGTCGACCAGATCCGGTTCTTCGCCGGCGCGGCGCGAATCCTGGAGGGCCGCTCCGCCGGGGAGTACATGGCCGGCCATACCTCCTGGATCCGGCGCGAGCCGATCGGCGTGTGCGCGCAGGTCACGCCGTGGAACTACCCGATGATGATGGCGGTCTGGAAGTTCGCGCCGGCCATCGCCGCGGGCAACACGGTCGTGCTCAAGCCGTCAGACACCACTCCGGTGACGACGGCGCTGCTCGCCGAGATCGCCGCGGAGTTCCTGCCACCGGGCGTCTTCAACGTCGTCTGCGGCGACCGCGACACCGGGCGCCTCCTCGTCGAGCACCCCGTTCCGCAGATGGTCTCCATCACCGGCTCGGTGCGCGCCGGCACCGAGGTCGCCCAGTCGGCCGCCGCCGACCTGAAGCGGGTGCACCTGGAGCTGGGCGGCAAGGCGCCCGTCATCGTCTTCGACGACGCGGACGTCGAGGCAGCCGCCCAGGCGATCGCCGAGGCGGGCTACTTCAACGCCGGCCAGGACTGCACGGCGGCGACCCGGGTGCTGGCGGCCCCGGGCGTCCACGACGACTTCGTCGCCGCCCTGACCGAGCAGGCCGCCCAGACTCGCACCGGCCTGCCCGACGACGAGGACGTCCTGTACGGCCCGCTGAACAACGCCGTGCAGCTCGACCGGGTCGCGGGGTTCATCGACCGGCTGCCCGACCACGCGTCCGTGACCGCCGGCGGCTCCCGTACGCGCGAGCAGGGTTTCTTCTACGAGCCCACCGTCGTCTCCGGGCTCCGCCAGGACGACGAGGCGGTGCAGCAGGAGATCTTCGGCCCGGTCATCACCGTGCAGCGGTTCTCCGATGAGGACGAGGCCGTCCGCTGGGCCAACGGCGTGAAGTACGGCCTGGCCTCCTCGGTATGGACCCGCGACCACGGCCGGGCGATGCGCGTTTCGCGGCGGCTGGACTTCGGCTGCGTCTGGATCAACACGCACATCCCGCTGGTCGCCGAGATGCCGCACGGCGGCTTCAAGCACTCCGGGTACGGCAAGGACCTGTCGATGTACGGTTTCGAGGACTACACCCGCGTCAAGCACGTGATGTCCAACATCGAGGCCTGACGGCCATCCGACGTCGGCGCCGCCGACCGCGCTCCACGGCGTGGCCGGCGGCGTCGGCGCGATGATGATCTACATTGTAAAGGCGGTCGCCCCGCGCCTCAGGCCTCGAACTCCTGACGCAGCACGCTGTAGATCATGACGTCGCGCCAGGCGCCGTCGCGGAAGCCGTACCCGCGCAGCACGCCCTCACGGGTGAAGCCGGCCTTCTGCAGCGCCCACTGCTCGGCCGTGTTCGTGACCTCGGTGATCGCCTCGACCCGGTTCACCTGGGTGTGCGCGAACAGGTAACCGGCGAGCAGCCGCTGCGCCTCGGTGCCGTACCCCAGGCCGCGCACCTCCGGCCGCATGGCGACGCCGATGTTCCAGCAGTACGACCGGAGCGACGTGGACTGCCTGCGCCACGACACGAACCCCAGCCGCTCGTCGCCGCGCACCACCATGAGGACGCCGCGCTCGTCCTCGATCAGGCCGTTCTCCTCCCAGCGTCTGCGGAAACGCCACTGTTCGAACCAGCCGAGCCAGCCGTGCTCCCCGGTGGCCTCCGGATCGCCCGTCAGCCTCTCGATCACCGCCAGATCGTCCCCGCCCACAGGCCGCAACCGCAGCTCGTCATCGCCCATGGCGGCAAAGCTTAGGCTCGCCGCACCAGGGCAACAATGGTGCGCTCCCGCCCCGCTCGGGGGCGGGAACGTCGTCGTCCACGCGATCCGCGTCGTCCGCGTCCCGTACCGCCTGGTCCCGGCGGCACCCCGTCCGTCAGGCGGCGTCCAGCTCCGCGATCTCCTCCGGAGTGAGCTCCAGCTCGGCCGCGGCGGCCGAGTCACGGATCGTCTCCGGGCGGCTCGACCCCGGAATCGGGATCACGACCGGGGACTTCGCCAGCATCCAGGCCAGGCAGACCTGCTGCGGGCTCACCCCGTGCGCCCGGGCGACCCGCTCGAAGGCCGAGTGGGCGGATCCCAGGGCACCCGCCCTGGTGATGCCGCCGAGCGGGCTCCAGGGCAGGAACGCGATGCCCAGCTCGTCGCAGAGCCGCAGTTCGGGCTCGCTGCTCCGGAACCTCGGCGAGAACTCGTTCTGCACGGAGGCCAGGCGGCCGCCGAGGATCTCCTGAGCCTGGCGGATCTGCTCCGGGTTCGCGTTCGAGATGCCGGCCATCCGGATCTTCCCCTCATCGAGGAGATCGCGGATCGCCCCGACGGACTCCGCGTACGGGACGGCGGGATCCGGCCGGTGGAACTGGTACAGCCCGATCGCCCCCACCCCGAGCCGCTTGAGCGACGCGTCACACGCCCGGCGCAGGTGCTCCGGCGAGCCGTCGAGCGCCCAGCTCCCGCCGCCGGGACGCGTGTGGCCGCCCTTCGTCGCGACCAGCACGTCCGAGGTGTCACCGCCGTACGACGCCAGCGCCTTCGCGATGAGCGACTCGTTGTGCCCCACGTCGTCCGCGCCCAGGCTGTACGCGTCGGCCGTGTCGATGAGGGTCACCCCCGCGTCGAGGGCCGCGTGGACGGTGGCGATGGAACGGCCCTCCTCCGGCCGTCCCTCGATGGACAGGGGCATCGCCCCGAGCCCGATCGCGCCGACCTGGACATCGCCGATCCGGCGAGTACGCATGAAGAGACCTCCGAAGACTTCCTGCACGAGAAACGGTCGTCGCCTCGCGTGGCTCAACCCGGTGGCGCGACCCACACGACGGCGACCCCGGGTCCTACCCACGAACGGGCGGCACTCCCCAGGGCGGGCGACCTGGTCAAGACTGCTCGCCGGGACGCTGCGTGTCCAACAGAGGAAACCGATGCGATCCAGCAGTCCGAGTGCTCAATTAGGGTGCTCGTTCGTGGAGCTGCGGCATCTCGAGTACTTCCTGGCGGTGGCGGAGGAGGCACACTTCACCCGCGCCGCCGAACGTCTGCACCTGGCCCAGTCCGGCCTGTCCGCGTCGATCCGCGCGCTCGAACGCGAACTCGGCGCACCCCTCTTCGTCCGGAGCACCCGCCGGGTCGAGCTGACCGAGGCCGGCCGCGCCCTGCTGCCCGAGGCCCGGCGCACCCTCGCCGACGTCGCTGCGGCCCGCGCCGCCGTCGCCGCCGTCCAGGGCCTCCTGCGCGGCACCCTCCGCATCGGCACGGAGCAGTGCCTGTGCGTCGTGGACCTGCCCGCGCTGCTGTCCCGGTTCCGGTCCGTGCACCCCGGCGTCGAAATCCGGCTGCGCCAGACCGGCTCCGTCCACCTCGTCGAGGAGGTACGCGCGGCGCGCCTCGACCTGGCCTTCGTCGCGACCGCGGCGGAGCCGCCGGCGGGTGTCGCCCTCACCCCGCTCGCGACCGAGCCGATGATGCTCGTCTGTCATCCGGACCACCGGCTCACCGCCTGCGAGGCGGTCCACTGGACGCAGCTGGACGGCGAGTCCTTCGTCGACTTCCACGCCGATTGGGGATCGCGCCAGGTCACCGACCGGGCGTTCGAGGCGGCCGGGCTCCGCCGCCGCGTGGCCCTTGAGGTCAACGACGTGCACGGCCTGCTCGACTTCGTCGGAGCCGGCCTGGGAGTGGCCCTGGTACCCCGGCCGATCGCGTACAAGAAGAGCAAGAACGTGCGCGTCCTGCCGCTGCGGGACACGCCGCCGTCCTGGCGGGTGTCGGTCGCGGTGCCCACGGACGGGCCGGCGAACACCCCGGCCTCCCGGGCGCTGCTCGCCATCCTGGGCGACTTCCTCGCCTGGCCCGCCGGAGCGCCGGAGCCCGCCACGACCTGAACTCACCTCGGCCCGACCTCGCCCGGAGAACCTCCACGGCGGTGTGCCGGCCGCCGGCGGCCGCGCGGGGATCGGAAGGGCGCGTGCCCGCGCCACTCGTCCTCCAGGATGGCGAACATCTCGGAGTCGCGCCATCCGTCCCGGATCAGAGCGGTGTGGCGATGCCGCCCCTCCCGGGTCATGCCCAGCCTGGACAGCACCCGCGCCGACGCGAGGTTCCGTGGGTCACACGTGGCGAAGATCCGATGCAGCGCCAGTCGCTCGAAACCGTGGTGGAGCAGTTGTTCCCCGATCGCCGTGCCCACGCCATGACCCCACGCGCGCGGATGCACCACATAGGTGATCTCGCCCCGGCGCTGCTCGAAACTTCGAACGTGCAGCTCGCCCATGCCGACCACGTCATCCCCGACGCGAGCCACGTAGGCGAACCTCTTCTGCGGCACCTGCGACCACGCCGCGACCGCGGCCACCACGAACTCCCGCGTCTGCTCCTCGGTGTTCGGCCCCCAGACCTGGAAGCGGCAGACCTCGTCCAGGGAGGCCCAGGAGTGCACGGCCCTCCAGTCGGCGAGCTTGATCCTGGCCAGTGAAACCGAGCGCTGCTCCATGTTCCCGATCTTGTCAGGCGGCGCTCAGCGGCATAATTCGCGCCATGACCACCGACCGGATCGCCCCGCCGACCGTCGGGGGAGAGCGCGAGATGCTGCGCGCCTTCCTCGACTACCACCGTGCCACGCTCGCGATGAAGTGCGAGGGGCTGTCCGACGACGACCTGCGCCGCGCGGCGGTGCCGTCCTCGACACTGTCCCTGCTCGGCCTCGTGCGCCACATGGCCGAGGTCGAGCGGACCTGGTTCCGCATCGTGATGAACGCCGAGGACATCGCCCTCGTGTGGTCGGACGAGGGCGACTACCAGGTGGCGTACGACGCGAGCGCGTCGACCCGGTCGGAGGCGTTCGCGGCCTGGCAGGCGGAGGTCGAGCACGCCCGCCGCATCGAGGAGGCCGCCGAGTCCCTGGACGTCACCGGCCATCAGCCCCGGTGGGGCGAGGACGTCTCGCTCCGCCTGGTGATGCTCCACCTCATCCATGAGTACGCCCGGCACAATGGCCACGCCGACCTCATCCGCGAGGCCATCGACGGCACCGTCGGCGTCTGATCCGCTCCGGCCTCCGGCCGCCCCTGGCCCGGCGCCCCTGGTCACGGCGGCCGGACGCCGATCGGCGCGGCCTGAGCCGTGAGACGCCCCGGGCCGACCTGACGGCGACCCCTCGATCGGGGGCCACCGCTGCGGCTACTGCTCTCCGGTGAACATCGCGATCAGGCCGTGAGGCGCGCCGTCGCCGAACATGAGCTCGTGCAGGCGGACGGCCTCGGCGGCCTCCGCGGCGCTGCGGGGGAACAGAGCCCGCTCGTACTCGGTGAACGCGTCCTCGGCGTCACCGGGGTGCGCGGCGAGGGCCGCGCCGAGCTCGGCACCGTCGTACATGGCCAGGTTGGCGCCTTCGCCGGACGGGGGCATGAGATGGGCGGCGTCGCCGAGCAGGGTCACCCCCGGCACCCGGTCCCATCGGTGGCCGCCGGGCAGGGTGTGGACGGGGCGCAGGACCGGCGCGGTATCGGCGCCGGTGATCAGCGTGGTGAGCTCCGGCGCCCAGCCGTCGAACTCGCGGGCGATCCGCGCGATGGCCGCGGTGGGATCTGTGAGATCGATGGCGGCGAACCAGTCCAGCGGCCTGCGGAGCACCACGTAGGTGTGGAGGGTCCCGCCGCTCTCCCGGTGAGCCAGGATCGACTTCCCCGGCGCGAGCGCGTACATCGCCCCGCCGCCGACCGTCTTGGCGCCGGCCGGGTGCCGGGTGTCGGCGTCGAACAGGTAGGTCTCGACGAACGACAGGCCGGCGTACTCGGGTGTGGCGTCGGAGAGCAGCGGCCGGACCCGTGACCACGCGCCGTCCGCGCCGACCAGCAGGCCGGTGGCGACGGTGGTGCCGTCCGCGAAGGTCACCTCGTGACGGCCGTCGCCGAGGGTGCGGACGCCGCTGACCTTGTGGCCCCACCGGACGGTGCCGGCCGGGAGCGAGTCGAGCAGCATCCGCCGCAGTTCGCCGCGCATCACCTCGGGGCGCCCGCCCGTGCCGTCGTCGGGTTCGTCGAGCAGAACGGTCCCGTCGGGGGCGATGGCCCGTGACGCCTGGCGGCCGTCCAGGACGAGGCCGCGGAATTCCTCGATCAGGCCCGCCGCCTGAAGAGCCGCCCGGCCGTTGTGGTCGTGGATGTCGAGCATCCCGCCCTGCGCGCGGGCCGCGGGGGAGGACTCCGCCTCGTAGACGGTGGCCGGGATCCCGTGGACGTGCAGGACCCGGGCGAGCGTGAGGCCGCCGAGCCCGGCGCCGATGATCGTGACGTGGGTGGTCATGGTGCTCTCTCCCTGATCGGGGCCGCGGGGGAACGCCCGGCGACATGTCTGGAACATCGTTCCAGTGCCCTCAGGATGGAGCGGTGTCCCAGGCATGTCAAATGGAATGGCGTTCCAAAGCTCTGCCGTCAGCGCCGTGTGCCCCGGTGTCAGCGCCGTGTGCGCCCATGTCAGCGCCGTGTGCGCCCCGTGTGAGCGGATCGTCGCAGTCTTCACGTGTCTGAAGAGAACAAGACGGCGAGCTTCGGAAGGGGACGTTGTCGTGCATGACGTAGTGATCGTGGGGGCCGGCCCGGTGGGTCTGTTCCTCGCCTGCGAGCTCGGCCTCGCGGGCTGTTCCGTCCTGGTGGTGGAGCGCGAGCCGGAGCCCCGCTCCCCGTGGAGGGCGTACCCGCTCGGGATGCGGGGCCTGTCCGCCGCGTCGGTCGAGGCGTTCCACCGCCGGGGGATGCTGCACTCGCTGCTGACGGCGTCGGGCGCCGGCGACCATCCCGGCGCGAACCTCGACGTGGACGAGCCGCCGGCCCCGCGTGGCGTGAGCCACTTCGCCGGCATGATGCTCGATCCGGCCAAGATCGATGTCGCCGCCCTGCCGTTCCGGCTGCCGAGTCCGGCGCTGGAGGGCGTCATGACAAGTCTCGAAGCGGTCCAGACGGTGCTGTCCGAGCGGGCGGCCGAACTCGGCGTGGAGGTCAGGCGCGGCGTCATGGTCTCAGGCATCGCGCAGGGTGACGGGTTCGTGGTCGCGCAGGCCGGTGAGGACGAGTACGCGGGGCGCTGGCTCGTCGGCTGCGATGGCGGACGCAGCACGGTGCGCAGGCTCGCGGGCTTCGACTTCGCCGGCACCGAGCCGCAGTTCACCGGCTACGTCATGCTCGCCACGATCACCGATGCCGAGAAGCTGCGCCCCGGGTTCAACCTGACGCCGACCGGGATGTACCTCCGCACGCCCGCTGAGGAGTATGTCAGCGTGCTGGACTTCGACGGCGGCGCGTTCGACCGCTCACAGCCGCCGACACGCGATCACCTCCAGGAGGTCCTGCGCCGGGTGTCCGGCACCGACGTGACGCTGCGCGACGTCCACCTCGCCTCGAGCTTCACCGACCGGGCGAAGCAGACGACGACCTACCGGCAGGGGCGCGTCCTGCTCGCGGGCGACGCCGCCCACATCCACTCCCCCCTGGGAGGGCAGGGACTCAACCTCGGCATCGGCGACGCCATGAACCTGGGATGGAAGCTCGCGGCGACCGTGTGCGGGTACGCGCCGGACGGGCTCCTCGACACCTACACCCGCGAGCGCCATCCGATCGGCGCGCGGGTGCTCGACTGGGCACGCGCCCAGGCGGCGGTCATGCGGCCGGACCCGTACGCGCAGGCGATCCAGGGAGTGATCCGCGACCTGATCGGGACCCGTGACGGAACGACCTACGTATTCGAGAGGACGTCGGGAACGTCGATCCGCTACGACCTCGATGGCGAGCAGCCGCTGATCGGGCGCAATGCCCCTG
Source organism: Actinoallomurus spadix (assembly GCF_024055725.1). Taxonomy (GTDB): domain Bacteria; phylum Actinomycetota; class Actinomycetes; order Streptosporangiales; family Streptosporangiaceae; genus Actinoallomurus; species Actinoallomurus spadix. The sequence goes on from NZ_JAMXMX010000019.1 coordinate 66,220, forward strand.
ATTTCCGTTTCGAGGACGGCACTCGCCTCCGCGACCTGATGCGGGACGGACGAGGCGTCGTGCTCGACTTCAGCGCCGGCGAACGCCTGCGCGGCGCGGCGACGCGCTGGGAGGGCCGGATCCGGTACGCGGCCGGGCCGGCGAGGAACGACCTCGGATGCGGTGCCGTGCTCGTCCGGCCCGACGGCATCGTCGCCTGGGCGGACGACCATGACCCGGACCGTGCAGCGTTCGAGCGCGCCGCCGGGCACTGGTTCGGCGACCCGGCGTGACACCCCCTTCCTCGATCAGCTGCGACAAGGAGTCCACATGACGATCACTCCGCGGCCGGGAACCACCGTGATGTTCACCGGCGACTCGGTCACCGACTGCCGGCGGGAGGAGAGCGACCATGGTCTCGGGTTCGGCTATCCGCTGCTCGTCGCGGGCGAGTGGGCCTCCGGCACCCGGACCGGACCGTGACCTGGTTGGACACCGGGGCGCCGGCGACAAGGTGATGGACCTCGAAGCCCGCTGGCAGGCGGACGTGCTCGACGCGCGCCCGGACGTGGTGTCGATCCTCGCGCATGGCTCGACGGGCCGACGTGGTGACGACCAGGCGTCCTGAACTATCTCTGGCCGGTTCGGCCCGGGTGAGCTCACCGATCCGGCCGGCCTGCAGCGGCACCGACAGGTGTCCGTCGAAATACCTGGCCTGCTGAGGGCTGATCTGCTCACAGCAGCGAAACCGGCGGCCGGCGCCACCTAGGCGGCATGGTCGGGGCATGACGAACGACGAGAAGCAGCCGCTGTTCGACCACCGGCTCCGAGAACGGTTCTTCAGCCAGCGGATACTGGTCCTCGACGGCGCGCTCGACGACGACAACGGGACGGTGCTCGCGACACAGCTACTCTCCCTCGCGAGCGAGGATCCCGGGAAGGACATCGCGTTGTGGATCCACTCGCCGGGCGGCTCCGTCCCGGCGATGCTGGCCATCCGCGACGTGATGCGGCTCGTGCCGTGCGACGTGGCCACCCTCGCGCTGGGACTGGCGTGCAGCGCGGGGCAGTTCCTGCTGTCCGCGGGCACACCGGGCAAACGCTTCGCCCTACCTCACGCCCGTATCCTGATGCACCAGGGCTCGGCGGGGATCGGCGGATCGGCCGTCGAGGTGGAGGTACAGGCCGACGACCTGCGGCACACCCGGGACACGGTGCTCGGCCTCATCGCGGAGGACACCGGCCGGCCGATCGACCGGATCTTCGCTGACTCGCTGCACGACCGCTGGTTCACCACCGAGCAGGCCCGCGAGTACGGCTTCATCGACCACATCGTCAACGATCTGAGCCAGGTCGTGCCCGTGCGGCCGCACACGCTGGGACTCGGCTCGGCGACAGGAGTCCGCTCGTGAGCACGTACACCATCCCCAACGTCATCACGCGGGTCGCGGGGGGCGAGCGGATCATGGACGTCTACTCGCACCTGCTGGCGGAGCGGATCGTCTACCTCGGCACCGCGATCGACTCCGGCGTGGCGAACGCGTTGATCGCCCAGTTGCTGTACCTGGAGGCGGACAACCCGGAGCGGGAGATCAACCTGTACATCAACTCCGAGGGCGGCGACCCGTCAGCGATGCTCGCGCTGTACGACACCATGCGTTACATCAAGGCGCCGGTGGCGACGACGTGCGTTGGTCAGGCGGTCGCTGCCGGCGCGGTGCTGCTGGCTGCCGGCACTGCTGGACGCCGTTCCGTGTTGCCCCACACCCGGGTGGTACTTCATCAGCCCGCAGCACAGGGCCGCGGCGCCATCCCGGACCTCATTCTCCAGGCGGACGAGGTGATACGGGTGCGCACGCAGCTAGAGGAGATCCTCTCGAAGCACACTGGTCACGATGTCGCGCAGTTGCGGCACGACACCGACCGGGACCGCGTGTTCGACGCGGCGAGCGCCGTCAGCTACGGGCTAGCGGACCAGGTCATCGACCACCGAAGCTGACCAGGGTCTCATGCGGCCATGAGCACGGGTCCTGCGGGACGGCGCCCGACCGTGGGACCCGCGCTCCGGCGCCGCCGGACATCGCCCGCGATGCCGGTGAGCAGGTCGGCCAGGTCGATGCCGAGCGCACCGGTGACCGCGGCGATCATCTCGCTCGAGGGCTCCTTGCGACCGCGTTCGATCTCGGACAGGTACTGGGGCGAGATGCCGGCCCGCTCCGCGACGTCGATGAGGCGCCCACCCTGCTCCTCCCTGGCCGCGCGCAGGGTTCGGCCGAGCACCTCGCGCCACAACGGCTCCGGCTCATGATCCGGTGCGGGGACGTGATTTCGCTGGAACTGAAGAATGTCCGCCATGCGGTCATCCTGGCACCGGTCCGGCGACCGAGGGCAGCGCTTCCTCTCCAGGCGAAACACCTGCGGCCCTGAGCCTGCGGGTAATCGTCCCCCCGTCGGTCGTCGACATGCCGGCACCTCACCCTGCCGGCCTCCTGATCCCTCACACCGATCCGGAACCGGGTATCAGGCGACGGATGGCGTCGGCCTCGCGGCGGCCCTGGGCGCGGGCCGCGTGCGCCGCGGCCGCCCGGACCGACGGGTCGAGGGGATTGGTGCCCATCGCGGCGAGGGATCCCTCGTCGGGGTGGACGACCGCGACGGTGGAGCCCCGGCGGCGCATCTCCACGGCGTCCTCCGCCCCCGCCATGATTCCCGCGATCGTCGTGGCGTAGGCGGGCAGGTCCAGCTCGGCGTAGATCTCCCGCGCCTGCAGCGCGGGGTCGACCTGCCGCCGGAACAGGTCCTCCAGCGGCAGGCCGCTGCCCAGCTGGGCGGTGACGGCGGATCCGGCATGATCGTTCTCACGAGCGCCGCGGGGATCCGGCGGATCAGCGAGGTGAGGTAGGTTCGAACGCGGTTCGGTTCGTTCTCTGGAGCGCAGATGACCTTGAGCTCGCCCACCGACGTCCGTGAGCGTCTCGCGGCCGTGGACTACCTGGCCGACGACGCGATCGCGACGACCGTCTACCTCGCCGCCGCGCTCGGGAAACCGCTGCTGGTGGAGGGCCCCGCCGGAGTCGGCAAGACGGAGCTGGCCAAGGCCGTCGCCGCGATCACCGACGCGCGGCTCGTGCGACTCCAGTGCTACGAGGGCCTCGACGAGGCGCGGGCCCTCTACGAGTGGAACTACAGGAAACAGCTGCTGCGCATCCAGGCGGCCGGCGACCAGGAGTGGAGCGCCACCCACGACGACATCTTCAGCGAGGAGTTCCTGCTGGAACGGCCCCTGCTGACCGCCATCCGGCGCACCGACCCGACGGTCCTGCTGATCGACGAGATCGACAAGGCGGACGTGGAGGTCGAGGGGCTGCTCCTGGAGGTGCTCTCGGACTTCCAGGTGACCATCCCCGAGCTCGGGACGATCACGGCCGCGCGCCGGCCGTTCGTCGTGCTCACCTCCAACGCGACCCGCGAGCTGTCCGAGGCGCTCAAGCGGCGCTGTCTCTACCTGCACCTGGACCATCCCTCTCCCGAACGGGAGCGCGACATCGTACGGGCGCGGGTGCCCGGCATCGATGAGGCCCTGGCGACCCGGCTCGCCCAGGTCGTCGCGGTCCTGCGCGAACTGGAGCTGAAGAAACCCCCGAGCATCGCCGAGACCGTCGACTGGGCGAGGACCCTGCTGGCGCTCGGCCTCGACCGGCTCGGCGGGGAGGAGATCGCCGCGACCCTCGGTGTCGTCCTGAAACACCACTCCGACCAGGAACGCGCGCGCAAGGAGGTCGTCGCCGGCGATGCCACCGCTCGCTGAGATCAACGGCCGCCGGGTGCCCTGATGGCGCTGCTGGACCGCCACCTCGCCTTCCTCGCGGCACTGCGGGAGGCGGGCCTGCCCGTGTCACTCGCCGAAGGACTCGACGCCGTCCACGCCCTGGCCGCGATCGACCTGGCCGAACGTAAGGCGCTCCGCGCGGCGTACGCGGCGACGCTCGTCAAGCGGCAGGCCCACCGGGAGGCGTTCGACACACTGTTCGACCTGTGGTTTCCGCCGGTGACCGGCAGTCCCGAGACGGCCCGGGAGCGCCCCGCGTACGGTGATCCGGAAGTACGGCGGCTCCGTGACGAACTGAGCCGCCTCCTGGTCGAGGGCGACGATGACCTCCTGCGCGACTTCGCCCGCCAGGCCGTCGGCGCGTACGGCCGCGGGTCGGGCGGCGGGTCCGGCGGGAGCCCGTGGTTCTCCTACCAGGTGCTGCGGACCCTGTCGCCGGACACCCTGATGGCGGGGCTGCTGGCCGCCGTGCTCACCGAACGCGGCGGCCTCGACGAGAAGGTCGCCCGCCGTACCTTCACCCGCCGCATCGAACGCTTGGAGAGGTTCGTCGCCGAGGACGTACGGCGGCGGATCGCCGAGGAGACCGGCGCCGGCAAGGCCGCGCGCGGCGCCGTGCGGCGGCCACTGGAGGAGATCGACTTCCTCCGGGCGACGCGAGCGGACCTGACCGCGATCCGGCGGGAGATCCAGCCGCTCGCCCGGCGCCTCGCGGCCCGTCTCACCCACCGCCGGCGGCACGGCGGCCGCGGGCGGCTGGACTTCCGCAGGACCGTACGCGCGTCACTGTCGACCGGCGGCGTCCCCCTGACCACCCACCACCGGCCGCCGCGCCCGCACAAGCCGGAACTCGTCGTGCTCTGCGACGCCAGCGACTCGGTCTCCTCGTTCGCCCACTTCACGCTGCTCCTGACGTACGCGCTGCGCGAGCAGTTCGCCCGGGTGCGGGCGTTCGCGTTCATCGACGACCTGGACGAGATCACGAGGTTCTTCGCGCCCGGCGCCGACGTCGTCGAGGCGATGACCCGGATGACACGGGAGGCCCGCCTGGTCTGGATCAGCGGGCACAGCGACTACGGGCGCGCGTTCGGCGTCTTCGCGGACCGGTACGCCGACGCCATCACGCCCAAGACGTCCCTGCTGATCCTCGGGGACGCCCGGAGCAACTACGGATCGCTCAACCTCGAGACGGTCGAGCGGCTGGCCGGGCGGGCGCGGCACGCGTACTGGCTCAACCCCGAGCCCCTCCGGGACTGGGACACCGGGGACTCGGCGGCCTCGGCGTACGGGGCGGTGGTGCCGATGCGCGAATGCCGTAACCTCGCCCAGCTCGCGGACTTCGTCGAGTCGCTGGCGTGACCTCCCGCCCGCCGGGGATGAGGGAGGTTCGGTGCGGGTTCTCCGGGTAGCTCCTTCGCCGGTCGGACGAGACATCGCCGCACGTAAGGGGAGCTTCCGTGAATTCGATCACCGAAACGGTCAAGGAGAACGAGCGCGCGTACAGCCAGGGCGAGCCGCGGCCGCTGAAGTCCTACGCCGGAACGCTCGCCGTCTACGGCGCGGCCGTCGGCGCCACCGCGCTGGTCGCCCGGCTGACCGGGCGCCGGGCCCCCCGTCTGGGGTTGTGGGACGTCGCGCTGATGGCCGTCACCACCCACAAGGCGTCCCGCACACTCGCCAAGGACTCGGTGACCAGCCCGCTGCGGGCCCCCTTCACCCGGTACAAGGGGACGGCCGGTCCCGCCGAGCTCGCCGAGGAGGTCCGGGGCAAGGGCGTCAAGCACGCGATCGGGGAGCTGATCACCTGCCCGTTCTGCATGGCGCAGTGGATCGGCACCGCCTACGCGGCCGGGATGACCTTCGCACCGGACGCGACCCGGCTGGCCGGGGCGACGATGACGGCCGTGGCGGGCGCCGACTGGCTCCAGCTCGCCTACGCGCGACTGCAGAAGGCCGCGGAGGACTGAGACGGCCGGCGCCTCCAGACGCGCCGGCGGCCCGCGATGCGCCGACGAGCCGCGATGCGCGGGCGGGCCGGGCATCGCCGGCGGGCCGCGACGGGCCGGGGCTGGGGATCGGCCGGCGGGCCGCGATGCGCGGGTACTGCCCTGCGCCTGGGCCGGGACCTGGCCGGTCGCCGGGCGTGTACGGGCGGCTGCGGCGGGTTCCGGAGAGCCGTCCGGGGCGAATCGTGGGTTTGGGACAGCCTCGGCGGGTAGGCGGCCAGCATGGACCTTAGCTTCCTCAAGTCGCTGTACGACAGTTCAGGACCGTTCGCCTCCGTCTACCTGGACATCAGGCGGATCACGGAAGACGCGCCGAAGGCCATCGAGTTGCGCCGTAAGGCCCGGCAGCGGGAGCTGGCCGACCAGGGAGCTCCGCCCGCGATGATCGAGGCGATGGTGCGGCTCGTGGACGAGGAGAACGGCCGGCGCGAGTCCGGCACCCTCGCGATGTTCGCGGCGGACGGCGAGGTCGTCCACCACGAGGTGCTGCCCGGGCCGCCGCCCGTCGAACTGGCCCAGTACGCCCCGCTGCCGCACGTCGAGCCGCTGCTCGCCCAGCGCGGGGAGCCGATGGCCTACCTGGCCGTCACGGTCGACCGGCTCGGCGGCGAGCTCACCTGCGTGTCCCGGGACGGTCATCGCCGCGTGATCGGGGTCAAGCCGGAGGAGGACTTCCCGGTGCGCAAGACCAAGGCCGGCGACTCGTTCCGACAGGACAAGCAGCAGCGGGCCGCCGAGGAGGTGTGGCGGATCAACGCGAAGAAGGTCGCCCATGAGATCGCCGTGGCCGTCGACGACTGCGGAGCCGAGATCGTGGTCCTTGCGGGTGACATCCGCGCCCGCAAGGCCGTACAGGGGGAGCTGCCCGAAGCGGTCCTGGCGCGCCTGGTCGACGCCGGCGGAGTCGGCCCGTCGCTGGAGGACGAGATCGCCGAGGCCATCGAGCACAAGCGCGGGGAACAGCGCGCGGCGCTGCTCGGACAGTTCGACGAGCAGCTCACCAAGAAGGGGCGCGCGGTCGAGGGCCTGGCCGGGGTGACGGACGCGCTGCGCAAGGGCCAGGTCGCGACCCTGTTCCTGGAGAACCGGCCGGACTCGCCGGCCACACTCTGGGTCGGCCCGCACCCGACCGAGGTGGGCACGTCGGCCGACTCCCTTCGCGAACTGGGCGTCGCCGAGCCCGTCGAGGCCCGCGCCGACGCGGCGCTGATCCGGGCGCTCGCGGGCACGGACGGGGACCTGCACCTGCTGCCGCCGGACACGTTCCGGGCGGAGTCCGGAGTCGGGGCCCTGCTGCGGTACGCGGACTGAGCGGCAGGGGGAACACGACCGATGACCGAAGCGGTGATCTTCGACGTCGACGGCACGCTCGTCGACACCAACTACCTGCACGCCGTGACGTGGTGGGAGGCGTTCCGGCAGAACGGCCACCGCGTCGACATGGCCGCCGTGCACCGGGCGATCGGAATGGGGTCCGACAAGCTTCTCGACCATCTGCTGCCCGAGGACCGTGATCGTGACGGCGACGACGACGCCCGCGCCGCCCACAAGACCCTGTACCGCCTGTACTGGACCCGGCTGCGCGCCTTCGACGGCGCCGCGGACCTGCTGCGCGCCTGCGCCGCGCGCGGCCGGAAGGTCGTTCTGGCCAGTTCCGCGGACGGCGACGAGATGGGGGCGCTCCTGGCGGCGCTCGACGCCGATGACGCGATCAGCGCCGTGACCTCCTCGGCCGACGCGGAGGAGAGCAAGCCGGCCCCCGACATCGTGCAGGTCGCCCTCGAGCGTTCCGGCGTCCGGGCCGAGCAGGCGATCTTCGTGGGGGACACGGTCTGGGACGTCGAGGCGTGCGAGCGCGCGGGCCTGCCGTGCGTCGCGGTGCTGTCCGGGGGCATCGGAGCGGACGAGCTCCGGGACGCCGGCGCCGTCGCGGTCTACGACGGAACGGCCCATCTGCTGCGGGAGCTGGAGGACAGCCCACTGGCGAAGTGAGCCGACCGTCCGGGTGTCCTCGACGCCGGTGGCCGGTGGCCGGTGGCCGGTGGCCGGTGGCCGGGGTCCGGGGTCCGGGCGTCGGAGGCGCCCGGGTGCGGTGGCGGTGCTCAGGGCAAGAGCGTGTCCAGGAACGCGTTGCCGAACACGCGGTACGGGTCGTGGGCATTGAGCGTCGTCCGCGCCGCGTCGAAGTCGTCCCCGGCGGAAGGATCCACTGTTCCGAACCTGGGGCGGTCAGGCGGAGGACAGGGCGTAGTCCTCCCGGCGGGCGCGCCGCGTGCGGGCCCAGTACTCGAAGGTGAAACCGGGCCACAGCGTGCGGTTGACGCCATGCTCGTCGAGGTACCAGCTCGTGCAGCCGCCCTCGTTCCAGACCGCCCGGCGGAGCCTCTTCAGCAGGCGGTCGTTGAACCGGCGCTGGGCCTCGGGCCGGACTTCGATCGTCTCGGCCTTCTCCTTCGCGAGCATGCGGAGGCAGCTCAGCACGTGCTGCACCTGCGACTCGATCATGAAGACCACCGAGGTGTGCGCCAGGCCGGTGTTGGGTCCCAGGAGCAGGAAGAGGTTCGGGAAGCCCGCCACCGTCACGCCGTGATGGGCCTCGATGCCGCCGGCCCACGCCTCCTGGATCTTCAGCCCGTCCCGCCCGACGATGTGCTGCTCGGAGAGCGCCTCGGTGACCTTGAAGCCGGTGCCGTAGATGATGACGTCCACGTCGTACGCGGTGCCGTCCGCGGTTACGAGCCCGGTCTCGGTGATCTCCTTGATCGGCTCCGTGACCAGGTCGACGTGCGGGCGGGTCAGCGCCGGATAGTAGTCCGAGGACAGCAGGATGCGCTTGCAGCCGATCGTGTAGTCGGGGGTGACCTTCGCGCGCAGCTCCGGATCGTCGATCTGCCGCTCGATGTGGCGGCGTGCCCGCGACTCCATCGGCCCCATGAGCCGCGGGTCAAGGGCGAAGCCGACCGCGCGGGCCTCCAGACCCCAGTAGATCGCGTCACGGAAGGCGCGCTGCGCTCCGGGTACGTGCCGGAAGACGCGCCGTACCCGCTCGGAGAGCACGAAGTCGGGCTTCCCCTGGACCCACGGCGGCGTGCGCTGAAACACGTGCAGCCGGCCCGCCTCGTCGGCGACCCGCGGAATGAACTGGATCGCCGACGCGCCCGTGCCGATGACCGCGACCCGCTTGCCGGACAGGTCGGCCGACCGGTCCCACCGCGCCGAGTGGAACGCCGTGCCCCGGAAGCGCTCGGCGCCGGGGATGTCGGGGATGGACGGCACGTGCAGGGCGCCGATCGCGGAGACGACGGCCCTCGGCGTGAGGACCTCACCCGACGTCAGGGTGACCCGCCAGTGGCGGGCCGTCTCCTCCCACTCCATCGCCTCGACGGCGCAGCCGAAGCGCAGGTGCGGGCCCAGGCCGTACTTGTCGACGCAGTGGCGCAGGTAGTCCCAGATCTCCGGCTGCGGGGCGAACATCCGGGACCAGCCGGGGTTGAGCTCGAACGAGAAGGAGTACATGTGCGACGGCACGTCGCAGGCGCACCCGGGGTACTGGTTGTCGCGCCAGGTGCCGCCGAGGTCGTCGGCCTTCTCCAGGATGACGAAGTCGTGGAAGCCGGCCCGCTTCAGCTGGATGGCCATGCCGAGGCCGCCGAATCCGGAGCCGATGATCGCGATCTTCACTGCGCCTCCTGGGCCGTCGTCGCTCTGCTTCGGAGTTACCACTAGTAACTTACCAGCGGTAGGTTACCGCCGGTAGGTGCTGAGATAGAGTTCACACGTGATCCGCGATGACTCCGTGAAACCGCGTCGCCGGCGGATGTCCCGAGCCGACCGCGAGCAGCAGATGCTCGACGTCGCCGAGGAGGTGTTCGCCGAGCGCGGCTACGGCGCCGTCTCCATGGAGGAGATCGCCGAGCTGGTCGGGCTGTCCAAGCCGATGCTGTACGAGTACTTCGGTTCCAAGGAGGGCCTCCTGCTCGGGGTCATCCGGCGGGCGCGGGGAGAGCTGCGGGAGGTCACCGAGCGTGCGGTCGAGGCGGGCGGCACGCCCGAGGAGATGCTGCGGCGCGGCTACGTCGCCTACTTCCGGTTCGGCGAGGCCCACCACCGGGCCTGGCTCGTCCTCCTCCAGGAGCAGATGCTCCTGCGCAGTGCGGCCGAGGAGATCGAGGGGATCCGCCGCCAGCAGAGCGAGATGATGGTCGGGCTGCTGGCGGCGCACCTGCCGGATCGGCCGCGCCGTGCCCTGGAGGCCTATGCGGAGAGCATCATCGGCGCGTGCGAGCGGATGGCCCTGTGGCGGGCGCGCAACCCCGAGGTCACTCCCGAAGAGGCCGCCGACCACCTCATGGACCTCACCTGGACCGGCCTGGCCACCCTCAACTCTCCCCTCGACGCCGGCCGGCCCTGACGCATCCTTGAACTGACGGTTACCGGGTGATTACTCTTGGTTGACTCGACAGGATTTTCGACTACGGTGGGTCCGGTCACCGTTACCTTGTGTCCTCGCCCCTCGGAGGGAATGATGCACCTATGGCCGTCCAAGCCCTTGAGGTGCCCGTGGTTCGCAACGACGACATTCAGAGCGTGTTCCGCGAGATGTGCGGCGTCCTCCCGGAGCATCGGGTGGAGCTCGTCAACGGCCGGATCGTGGTGAATCCGGTGCCGACCGGTCAGCACAATGACATCATCTACTGGCTGTTCGCCCAGATCCTGGCCACTGTCCAGGCCAACGGCTGGCGGATATGGACCGACATCACGCTCTTCCTGGGGCCGCAAGAGGATCGCTACCGTCCGGACCTTACGGTGGTGCCGGCCAAGCCGAAGATGTGGGCGGCAGACCACGTCTACTCCGACCAGGTGCTTCTCGCGGTCGAAGTCGTCTCTCCGAGCAGCGCGACCGATGATCACCAGGTCAAACCCCGGCGGTACGCCGCGGGAGGCGTGCCGCTCTGCCTGGTGATCGACGTCTTCACGCGGAAGGTCCGGCTCCTGTCCGAGCCGGGGGCCGACGGCTACGAGCAGGAGACGGACGTGGCCCTGGGCCGGCCGATCGAGCTGCCGGAGCCGTGGGGGCTCACCATCGAGACCGCGGCGCTCACGGACTGACCGGTTCCGGCGGGGCCGCTCAGCCGAGCGTGCGCCAGGACTGCTCCTGCACCACTTCCCGGCTGCGCCGGCCGTCGGGCGTACGGAGCGATCGCGTCGGCGGTGAAGACGGTGTCGAGGAGTGCCCGGTCGCCGCCGTCGACGGCGCGGACATGGCGGGCCGGCAGCTCGCCGAGCTCGAGCCGGTCGGAGATCCCCTGAATGTCCATCTCCGGATCATCCGTCTCGCCAAACGGACGATCAATACCCGAACGGTCCTACCGCCGGTGGTCTTCGCCCGGCGGAGGGACACTGCGGTCGGCTGCCACTGGGGGAGGCACGATGCGACGTGGTTCGACCACGCGGACCGGGAACGGGCAGGCGAGCACCGGACAGGGCGAGAACGACCCGGCCGGAGCGCAGCGGGGTGAGAACGGGCGGGCCCTCGACGAGCAGGCCCGGGACGGCGCGCGCACCGGACAGTCCCGGGATGACGACCGGGACGGCGCGCGGGACGCGGGCGCGGGGCAGGGCCTTGTCGTCGGGGAGATGGCGGCGCTGCCCTGGCAGGCCCACCTGGGCGAGCTGGCCGCCACGAGCCTGACGGGCATGAGCCGCCGGCTGCCCACGCTGGTCGCGGCCGCCCTCCGCCTCGCCTGGCGGGCGAGCCGGTTCGACACGACGGCGACCGTCCTGCTCAACCTCGCCGCGGGCGTCTTCACCGCCTACGGGCTGCTGGCCACGTCCGGCGTCCTCACGGCGCTGTTCGCCGGCGGGGCGACGCCCGACCGGGTACGGGCGGCCCTGCCGGCGCTCGCCCTGGTGGCGGGGGCGGCGGCGCTGCGCTCCGGGCTGCAGGCGGGCGCGGGCTGGGCGCAGGCCCGGCTCAAGCCGAGGGTCAACCGTATGGTCGAGACCCGTCTGTTCGACCTGACCATGCGCGTGGACCTGACGGCCTTCGACGACACCGACTTCCACGACGCCATGCACCGGGCCCGCCAGCGTGGCCTGTACGAGGCGTCGGCGGTCGTCCAGGAGACGATCGACATCCTGACCGGCCTCGTCGGGCTGACGGCCGCGGCCGGAGCGCTCGGCGTGCTCCATCCCGTGCTGCTGCCGCTGTTGCTCCTGACGGCGGTGCCCGACGGGTGGGCGGCGGCGCGCTCCGCCCGGATGCGTTACCTGACGATCTTCACCCTGTCCCCGGTGCGCCGCCGCAAGTGGGTGCTCGCGGACCTGATGGCCGACCGGGACTCCGCCGCGGAGATCCGGGCCTTCACGATGCGCGGCTTCCTCGGCCGCGAACACGACCGGCTCGGCACCGAGGAGTGCGCGGTCCACGTCGCTCTCGCCCGCCGTCAGACGGTCGTGCAGGTGCTGGGTGAGATCGCCGGCGGGCTGGCGACCGGAGCGGTGTACGTCGTGCTGGGCGTCCTGCTCGCGACCGGTGCCCTGCCCCTGGCCGTGGCGGGCACCGCGGTGCTGGCGATCCGCAGCGGGAAGACCTCGATGGCCTCGCTCCTGTACGCGGTCAACCAGTGCTACGAGTCGGGACTGTACTTCTCCGACTATCTCGAGTTCTGCGCCGAGGCCGAGCGCCGCGTCCCCGAACGGCGCACCGGTCCGGTGCCGAGGACCTTCGACGTCATCACCGCCGAGGACGTCTGGTTCACCTACCCGGGAGCGGACGAGCCCAGCCTTCGCGGGGTCTCGGTCCGGGTCCGCGCGGGCCAGGTCGTCGCCCTCGTCGGGGAGAACGGCTCGGGTAAGACGACGCTGGCCAAGATCCTGGCGGGTCTGTACCGGCCCGACGGGGGCGAGGTGCGCTGGGACGCCGCCCGCCTGTCCGAGGTCGACCTCGAGGGTCTCCGCGAGAACATCGCGATGATCCCGCAGGACTACACGCACTGGCCGATGACGGCGCGGCACAACATCGCGATGGGGCGTACGCCCGACGACGCCCTGATCACCGAGGCGGCCAGGGCCTCCGGGGCGGACGAGGTCATCGAGCCGCTGTCGAACGGGTACGGCACGCTGCTCGACCGGCGCTTCAAGGACGGCCACGAGCTGTCGGGCGGGCAGTGGCAGCGGATCGCGGTCGCGCGCGGCTTCTACCGGGACGCTTCACTGCTGATCTGCGACGAGCCCACCGCGGCCCTCGACGCCCGTGCCGAGAACGCGCTGTTCGAGCGGATCCGCGGCCACGCCGACGGCCGTACGGTCCTGCTGATCACGCACCGGCTCGCCAGCGTCCGCCACGCCGACCAGGTCTACGTCCTCGACCACGGCCGGGTCGTGGAGGAGGGGACGCCCGCCGCGCTGCTGGCGGCCGGTGGCGTCTTCAGCGAGCTGTACGACCTGCAGGCCCGGGCGTACCGGCTGGCCGGACAGCCGCACGAGCCCGGCCCGGCCCGGTGATCCCGGCGCGGGTCAGACGGTGGCGTGCCGCCGGATCCACTCGTACATCGCGACGCCGCTGGCCACTCCGGCGTTGATCGAGCGGGTCGACCCGAACTGCGGGATGTGCAGGACGACGTCGGCGGCCTCCCGGGCCTCCTCCGACAGACCCGGTCCCTCCTGGCCGAAGAGCATGAGGCACGCGGCCGGCAGCTCCGCGCTCTGGATCGGGCGGGACCCGGGCAGGTTGTCGATGCCGATGATCGGCAGGTCGCGCCCACGGCACCACGCCACGAGATCGCTCGTCGCCGGATGGTGGCGTACGTGCTGGTAGCGGTCGGTGACCATGGCGCCGCGCCGATTCCAGCGCCGCCGGCCGACGATGTGCACCTCCGCGGCGAGGAACGCGTTGGCGTTGCGGACGACCGCGCCGATGTTGAAGTCGTGCTGCCAGTTCTCGACGGCGACGTGGAAGGGATGCCGCCGGGCGTCGAGGTCGGCGACGATCGCCTCGTTGCTCCAGTAGCGGTACTCGTCGACGACGTTGCGGCGGTCGCCGCCCGCGAGCAGCGCCGGGTCGAGCCGGGGGTCGTCCGGCCAGGGCAGCGGGTGCGGCCCGACTCCCACGGGCCCGGCCCCGGCCTCCGGGGCGGCCACGGTCTCCGGGCCGGCCACGGGCCTCGCGCCGTTCGGCGGGGCGGCCACGGGCGCGGCCGCGCCGTTTCGCGGCGTCGGGTCGCCGGCCGGGTTTTGGCGGGGAGCGGGTGCGACGTCGGACGTCATGGGCCAGAGCATAGAAGGTGACCGCGGCCGCTTCGGCGCGTCCGGCGGCGGTGGGCCCGGTCCGGCTCCGCGTGCCCGCCGCGGGCGGCGACAGTCCGTCCGGGACCCCAGGGCGTACCGCCGCCTCCCGCCGGCGTGAGCCCGCCGATCGACAGGGGGTTCCTGATCGCCGCGAATGTCGGTGGACGCCGTCATAATCGGCGGATGACCGTACGGGCGATCAAGGCAGAGGAGCGCCGGGCGCGTCTCGGCGCGCGGCACCGTCTCGCGGATCCGGCGGACACCGTCGTCGACGTCGCTCAGGCGCTGGTTGCGCTGCACGGCACCGATCCGGCGTCGGTGCACCTCGCCGCGGCGGCCCGGATGCGCGTGCCGGATGTCGGCGCGGTGGAGCGGGCGCTGTACGACGACCGCCTGCTGTTGCGGATGCTGGCCATGCGGCGGACGGTCTTCACGGTTCCGGCCGAGTCGGCCCCGGTGGTCCAGGCGGCCTGCTCCGACGAGGTGGCGCGGCGCGAGCGCCGCAAGACCCTGCGGTTCATCGAGCAGGCGGGCCTCGGCGACGACGCCTGGCTGCGCGAGGTGGAGGAGGCCACGGTCGCCGCGCTACGGGCCCGCGGCGAGGCGTTCGCCGCCGATCTGTCCGCCGACGTGCCCCGGCTGAAGGAGCGCATCCTCCTCGCGGAGGGCAAGGCGTACGAGGCACGGCCGACCATCGCCAACCGGGTGCTGCTCGGCCTGGCCGCGGAGGGCCGGGTCGTCCGCGGCCGGCCGCGCGGCTCCTGGACGAGCAGCCAGTTCAGCTGGTCTCCGATCGAGGCGTGGCTGCCCGGCGGGCTGCCGCGCGTCCCCGCGGAGGAGGCGCGGGCCGAGCTGGTCCGCCGGTGGCTCGGCGCGTACGGGCCCGGGACCGTCTCCGATCTGAAGTGGTGGACCGGTCTCACCCTCACCCAGGTCAGGAAGGCGCTGGAACGGATCGCCGTCGCGCGGGTCGAGCTCGCCGGCGAGGACGGGTACGTCCTGGCCGAGGACGTGGAGCCCGTGCCCGATCCGGGGCCCTGGGTCGCCCTGCTGCCCGCTCTGGACCCGACGGTCATGGGCTGGGCGGGACGCGACTGGTATCTCGGCGGGCACGGCCCGCTCCTGTTCGACCGCAACGGCAACGCCGGCCCCACGGTCTGGTGCGACGGGCGGGTCGTCGGCGGCTGGGCGCAGCGCGCCGACGGCGAGGTGGTCCACCGGCTGCTGGAGGACGTCGGCGCGGAGGCGGCCGCGGCGATCGCCGCCGAGGCCGCCCGGCTCACCTCGTGGCTGGGCCCCGTCCGGCTCGCCCCCCGCGCCCGGGGTCGATCCCCGGTCGAGGCGGAGCTCGTCGCCTGACGGGGCGGTGGCCTCAGGAGGCCGGCCTCAGGAGGCGGTGGCCTGGTCGAGGGCCTTGAGGATGCGTTTCTCCGACACGGGGTAGGCGGTGCCGAGCTGCTGGGCGAAGAAGCTGACCCGCAGTTCCTCGATCATCCAGCGGACCCGCCGGATCTCCGCGTTGCCGGGCCTGGCGTCGCGGGCCCGGATGTAGGCCGCCTCGACCTGCTGGACCCGCTGCATGCGCTGGCGGTCGCCGTACGGGTCCTCGGGGAGCTTGTCGAGCCGGCGTTCGACCGCCCGCAGGTAGCGCAGGAGGTCGGGCAGCCGGCGGCGGCCGGTGACGGTGACGAAACCGGGATAGATGAGCCGGGACAGCTGCGCCCGGATGTCGGTCAGCGCCGGGATCAGCGTCGGGCTGTTCGTGCTCTTCAGCCCGCGGTCGACCTGGTGCGCCGCCGCCAGGACGCGCTGCACGTGGGCGAGGACGTCGGCGGCGGTGTCGGCGAGGTCGGCGCGGACGTGATCGGTCAGGCGGCGGAAGCTTGCCTCGTCCCACGCGGGGCCGCCGCCCTCGGTGATCAGATGGTCCGCGGCGCAGGCGATGCAGTCGTCCAGCAGCGCCGGGACGCCGCCGTGGGGATTGTGACTGAGCACCAGCTTGGCCTGGTTGTCCAGCCTGCTCTGCAGGTACTTCAGCGGGGACGGGCTGTTCAGCAGGACGAGCCGCCGGGTGCCGCGCCACATCGCCCGCTCCTGCTCGGCCTCGGTGGCGTACGTGCGCACGGCGACGCTGTCGCCCTCGTCGGTCAGCGCCGGATACGCCCTGACCCGGCCCTGCTCGTACACGCGCGGGAGCGTGCCGATGTCCCAGCCGCGCAGGCCCGTCCGTTCGAGGTCGTCGGCGGCCTTCGACAGCGTCGCGGAGACCTTCGGCGCCAGGCGGCGCTTCAGCGCGGTGAGGTCCTTGCCCTCGGCGAGGGTGCGCCGCCGGTCGGTCACCCGGTAGGTGATCTTCAGGTGGTCGGGGACGCGGGACAGGTCCCACGCCTCGCGCGGGACGGTGACGCCGGTCATCGCGCGCAGCTCGCGTTCCAGGACGTCGAGGAGGGGCCCCGAGCCGGGGGTCATGCGCGCCAGCACCTCACGGGCGACGTTCGGCGCGGGAACGAAGTTGACGCGCAGCTGCTTGGGCAGCGACCGGATCAGCTCGGTCACCAGGTCCTGCCGCAGGCCCGGGATCTGCCAGTCGAACTCCTCGCCGTCGACCTGGTTCAGCACCGGCAGCGGGATGTGCACGGTCACGCCGTCGGCGTCCGTGCCCGGTTCGAACTGGTACGACAGCCGGAACCGATGCCCGTCCGCCTGCCAGGCGTCGGGATAGTCGGCCTGGCTGACCTCCCCGGCGGCATCGTTGACCAGCATGGACGTCGAGAAGGTGAGCAGCTCCGGCTCGTCGCGCTGCGTCTTCTTCCACCAGGCGTCGAAGTGACGCGCGGAGACGACGTCGGCGGGGACGCGCTCGTCGTAGAACGCGAACAGGGTGTCGTCGTCGACGACGATGTCGCGGCGCCGCGCCCGGTGCTCCAGCTCCTCGGCCTGCTCGAGCAGCCGGCGGTTGTCGCGCAGGAACCGGTGGTGGGAGTCCCAGTCGCCCTCGACCAGCGCGTGCCGGATGAACAGCTCCCGGCACAGCTCCGGGTCGATCCTGCCGTAGTTGACCTTGCGCTGCGCCACGATCGGCACGCCGTACAGCGTGACCTTCTCGTACGCCATCACGGCGCCCTGGTTCTTCTCCCAGTGCGGCTCGCTGTACGTGCGCTTGACCAGGTGGCCGGCGAGCGGCTCGACCCACTCCGGCTCGATCTTGGCGGCCATGCGCGCCCACAGCCGGGACGTCTCGACCAGCTCCGCCGCCATCACCCAGCGCGGCGGCCGCTTGGCGAGCGCCGAACCCGGGAAGATAGCGAACCGGGCGTTCCGGGCGCCGAGGTACTCGCGCGGGCCGCGCCGGGCATCGTCCTTACCGCCGCCGCCGTTCTTCTTCTCGGTGTCCAGCAGGCCGACGTGGGACAGCAGGCCCGCCAGGAGCGACACGTGGACGCGCTGCGGGTCGGCGGGCGTGGAGTTCATCGTGACGCCGAGGTCCTTGCCGACCTGCCGCAGCTGCCCGTAGATGTCCTGCCACTCGCGGATGCGCAGGTAGTGGAGGTACTCCTGCTTGCACAGCCTGCGGAACTGGTTGCCGGACAGCTCCTTCTGGCGCTCCCGCAGGTAGTTCCACAGGTTGAGGTACGCGAGGAAGTCCGACTCCTTGTCGGCGAACCGGGCGTGCTGCTGGTCGGCGGCGGCCCGCTTGTCGGCCGGGCGCTCGCGAGGATCCTGGATCGACAGGGCGGCCGCGATCACCATGACCTCGTGCACGCAGCCGTTCCGGTCGGCCTCCAGCACCATGCGGGCCAGCCGCGGGTCGACGGGGAGCTGCGCGAGCTTGCGGCCCAGCTGCGTCAGCCGGTCGCCGTCGAGCGCGCCGAGCTCCTGCAGGAGGTTCACGCCGTCCTTGACGTTGCGGCGGTCCGGCGGGTCGATGAACGGGAAGTCGAGGATGTCACCGAGCCCCAGGTCGGTCATCTGCAGGATGACCGACGCGAGGTTGGTGCGCAGGATCTCCGCGTCGGTGTACTCCGGGCGCGCGAGGAAGTCCTCCTCGGAGTACAGCCGGATGCAGATGCCCTCCGAGACGCGGCCGCAGCGGCCCTTGCGCTGGTTGGCCGACGCCTGGGAGACCGGCTCGATCGGCAGCCGCTGGACCTTCGTACGGTGGCTGTAGCGCGAGATGCGGGCGGTGCCCGGGTCGATGACGTACTTGATGCCCGGAACGGTCAGCGACGTCTCGGCGACGTTGGTGGCCAGGACGATGCGCCGGCCGCGGTGCGCCTGGAACACCCGGTGCTGCTCGGCCGTCGACAGCCGGGCGAACAGCGGCAGCACCTCGGTGTTCTTCAGTTTGCGCTTCTCCAGCGCGTCGGCGGTGTCGCGGATCTCCCGCTCGCCGGACAGGAACACCAGGACGTCGCCCGGCTCCTCCAGGGCCAGCTCGTCCACGGCGTCCAGGATCGCCTGGACCTGGTCGTCGTCCTCCTCGACCGGGCGGTAGCGCACCTCCACCGGGTAGGTGCGGCCGGACACCTCGACGATCGGCGCGTCGTCGAAGTGCTTGGAGAACCGCTCGGGGTCGATCGTCGCCGAGGTGATGATCACCTTGAGGTCGGGGCGCTTGGGCAGCAGCCGCTTGAGGTAGCCCAGGATGAAGTCGATGTTCAGGCTGCGCTCGTGCGCCTCGTCGATGATCAGCGTGTCGTAGCGGCGCAGCAGCCGGTCGCGGGACATCTCGGCGAGGAGGATGCCGTCGGTCATCAGCTTGACCAGCGTGTCCTCGCCGGAGTGGTCGGCGAAGCGCACCTGGTAGCCGACGGTCTCGCCGAGCTCGGTGCCCAGCTCCTCCGCGATCCGGTCGGCGACCGTCCGCGCGGCCAGCCGGCGCGGCTGCGTGTGCCCGATCAGCCCCTTGACGCCGCGCCCCAGCTCCAGGCAGATCTTGGGCAGCTGGGTGGTCTTGCCGGACCCGGTCTCACCCGCGACGATCACGACCTGATGGTCCGCGACGGCCTTGAGGATCTCGTCCTTCTTCTGGCTGACCGGCAGCGCCTCGGGATACGTGACCGGCGGGATCGCGGCGCGGCGGCGGGCGACGCGGCGCTCCGCGGCCTCCACCTCCGCGGTGACCTCGGCGAGGATCTTCTCCCTGGCCTCGGCGGCGCGCACCTTGCGCAGTCCGTCGAGACGACGACGTAGCCGATGCCGGTCACGCAGCATCAGCTCGGGCAGGCGGGTCTGCAGGTCGGTAATCGAGGATCCCATCGCAACCGGAAGGATAGGCAGGCAGCCGGACGGTCCAGCCTCCGGCGTCCACCGTGCCCGATCGGCGGGCACCGCGCCACCCGATTTCCGCCGCCCTCAGGCCGGCGGACCGGGGCCCACGTTCCAACACCGTTCCGTCGTGATCTGTTCCGGGTCGATCACCCGGGCCGGATTCCGCCAGGGATCTCGCCCGGTGACCCGCTTACTCCAGCCAGATGAGGCCCGCGAACCGGCCGGTGCGGCCCTCACGGCGGTAGGAGTACAGCTCGGGGCTCTCGATCGTGCAGCGCGCGTCGTGCCGTACGTCGGTCACGCCGGCGGCCGTGAGCTGCGCGGTGATCCCCGCCCTGATGTCGAGCGCGGGCGTTCCCTGCCGGGTCGTCGACCAGGCCGCGGGCAGCACCGCCGCCACCTCGTCGCGCAGTTCGGCGGACACCTCGTAACACGAACCGCAGGCGTTCGGGCCGATCAGCGCGACCATCCGGGCCGGGTCGGCGCCCCGCCCCGCCATCGCCTCGACCAGCGCGGGGACCACGCCTGCGGCCGTGCCCGCGCGGCCCGCGTGCGCGCCGCCCACCAGCCGCGCGACCGGATCGGCGACCAGCACCGGCGCGCAGTCGGCGACGAGCACCGCCAGCGCCAGGCCCGTCTCGCCGGTGTAGACGCCGTCGAGGGCCGGTGGATCGTCGCCGAACGGCCCGGTGACGTACCGGACGTCGGCACTGTGCACCTGGCGCATGTAGACGACCCGTTCGACGCCGAGCTCGGCGGCGGTCTTGGCGCGGTTCTCCCGGACCACGGCCGGATCGTCCCCGACCCCGCCACCGAGGTTGCGCGAGTCGTACGGCGCGGCGCTCGTCCCGCCGGACCGGTCGGTGATGACGGCGCCCACTCCATCGGCCAGCTGCATCGGCCCGTTCCTCCCTGCTCTCGGCTCCCAGACGTTACCAATCAGCCCGCCGGCCGCCCGCGCGACGCGGTCCAGGCGGCGAGGACCCGGCGCTCCTCGGCCCGGCGGGATCTTTCGCGGCCGGCGGAAGCCGAGGCCCCGGGATTTCCGCTCAGCGGAAGGGAGGGGGTGGCCGGGAGGACGCGGATTGGCAGGGTGGGGACATGGACAAGGTGCTTCCCTCGGCGGCGGAGGCCGTGGCGGACATCGGCGACGGCGCGTCGATCGCGGTCGGCGGGTTCGGGCTGTGCGGTGTCCCCTTCACGTTGATCGACGCGCTCTACGAACGGGGCAGTTCGGAGCTGTCGATCGTGTCGAACAACTGCGGCACCATCGGCCGGGGGCTGGGACGCCTCCTGGACGCCGGGCGGATCACCCGGGCGATGGGGTCCTACGTCGGGGAGAACAAGGAGCTCGCCCGGCGCTACCTGTCGGGGGAGATCGAGCTCGAACTCGTGCCGCAGGGAACGTTGTCGGAGCGCCTGCGCGCGGGCGGAAGCGGGATTCCGGCGTTCTACACCCCCGCGGGCGTCGGCACGCTCGTCGCGGAGGGCGGCCTGCCATGGCGGTACGGGCCGGACGGCGACGTCGTCGTGGCCTCCCCGCCGAAGGAGGTCCGCGAGTTCGGCGGTCGGTCGTACGTCCTGGAGGAGAGCGTCCGGACCGACTTCGCCCTCGTGCGCGCCGCGCGCGGGGATCGGCACGGCAACCTGGTCTTCGACAAGGCCGCCCGGAACTTCAACCCCCTCTGCGCCATGGCGGCCCGGACCGCGATCGCCGAGGTCGACGAGCTCGTCGACTTCCTCGACCCGGACGAGATCCACCTGCCGGGGATCTTCGTTCGGCGCGTGGTCGCGCTCACGCCGGAGCAGGCCGCCGACAAGCCGATCGAGAAGCGCACCGTGAGCAAGGCCCAGAGCGAGTGAGAAGGCCGGGCGACCTACCGATGAGCCGGGGCGGGAAATGAGCTGGAGCAGGGACGAGATCGCCGCGCGGGCGGCGGCCGAGCTTTCCGACGGGATGTACGTCAACCTGGGCATCGGGCTGCCGACGCGCATCCCCGGACATCTGCCCGCGGGTGCCGACTTGGTGATCCACTCGGAGAACGGCGTGCTGGGCGTCGGCCCGTACCCGGCCGAGGACGAGGTCGATCCCGACCTGATCAACGCGGGCAAGGAGACGGTGACGGTCCGTCGTGGCGCGTCGTTCTTCGACTCGGCGCTGTCGTTCGGAATGATCCGCGGCGGTCACGTGGACGTGGCCGTGCTCGGCGCCATGCAGGTGTCGGCCCGCGGCGACCTGGCGAACTGGGCCGTCCCCGGAAAGATGATCAAGGGGATGGGCGGGGCGATGGACCTCGTCCACGGCGCCCGGCGGGTGATCGTGGTGATGGAGCACACCGCCAAGGACGGCAGCCCGAAGATCGTAAAAGAGTGTTCCCTGCCGCTGACCGGCGCGGCCTGCGTCCAGCGGATCATCACCGACCTGGGCGTCCTCGACGTCACCCCGGACGGCCTGGTCCTGATCGAGACCGCGCCCGGCGTGAGCGAGCAGGAGATCCGCGACCGCACCGAACCCCCGATCGGAGCACCTCGATGACCGACCCGAACCCGCCCTACCTCTACCCGCCGTACGGGAGCACGCCGCTGCGGGCGCCGTCCCGGCCACTGGTGATGCCCAGTTACGGGCCCGACGCGATCGAGCTGGTCAGCCCCGTTTTCGGCCACGAGGAACTGGGCCTGCTCGACAACGACCTGACCAGGCAGCACTCCGGAGACCCGATCGGCGAACGGATCATCGTCACCGGCCGGGTCCTGGACTCCGGCGGGCGCCCGGTGCCGAACGCGCTGGTCGAGATCTGGCAGGCGAACGCCGCCGGGCGGTACATCCACCTGCGCGAGCAGCACCCGGCGCCGCTCGACCCGAACTTCACCGGCGCGGGCCGCTGCCTCACCGACGCCGACGGCCGCTACCGCTTCGTCACGGTCAAGCCGGGCGCCTACCCGTGGGGGAACCACCACAACGCCTGGCGGCCCGCGCACATCCACTTCTCGGTGTTCGGGACGGCGTTCACGCAGCGGCTGGTCACCCAGATGTACTTCCCCGGCGACCCGCTGTTCGCCTACGACCCGATCTTCCAGTCGATTCCCGACGAGAAGGCCAGGGAACGCCTCGTCTCCCGGTTCGACATCGACACGACCGTGCCGGACTGGTCCCTCGCCTACCAGTGGGACATCGTCCTCGGCGCGACCCCCACGGAGGCCTGATGAGCACCCCCTCGCAGACGGTCGGCCCGTTCTTCGGCTACGCCCTCCCGTACGCCGACGGCCCGTACGTCGTCCCGGAGTGGCATCCGGATTCGATCCGGATCCGCGGCCGGGTCCTGGACGGCGCGGGCGAACCGCTGCCGGACGCGCTCGTGGAGATCTGGCAGGCCGACGCGGACGGCAACGTGGCCCGTGGCGGCGGCGCGCTGCGGCGGGCCGGCAAGGACTTCTCCGGCTTCGGGCGCTGCGGAACCGACGCGGCCGGGAACTTCTGGTTCTCCACGATCAAGCCTGGCGGCCCGGCCCCGTACATCGCGGTGCTGGTCTTCGCCCGCGGCCTGCTCAAGCCGGTCGCGACCCGGATCTACTTCCCCGGCGAGCCCGGCAACGCCACGGACCCGGTGCTGTCCGCCGTGCCGGTGGACCGGCGTGACACGCTGGTCGCCGTACAGGAGGGCGAGCGGTCCTACCGCTTCGACGTCCACCTGCGAGGAGAACAGGAGACCGTGTTCTTTGAGCGGTACTTCGGCTGACCTGCTGTCCCCGGTCGCCGCCGGCACCGTGGCCGCGGAGGCGACGTCCGCCGAGGCGTGGGTGCGCGCACTGATCGACGCGGAGGCGGCCCTGGCCCGGGCCCAGGCCCGTCTCGGGCTGATCCCCGGCGACGTCGCGAACGCCCTCGCGGGCGCCCGGATCGACCCGGCCGACCTGGCCGTACGGGCGCGCGGCGCGGGCAACCCGGTCGTGCCGCTGGTCGCCGCGCTGCGCGAGGTCGCGGGCGACCAGGTCCACGCGGGCGCGACCAGCCAGGACATCATGGACACCGCCGCGATGCTGGTCGCGTCGCGCGTCCGCGCGGCGATCCTCGCCGACCTCGGCCGTACGGCGGACGCCCTTACGGGCCTGGCCCGCCGGCACCGGGACACCCCCATGGCGGGGCGGACGCTCGGACAGCAGGCCGTGCCCACGACGTTCGGGCTGCGGGCCGCCGGCTGGCTCGCCGCGGTCGCGGAGGCGCGGGACCGGCTCGCGGCCGTACGGCTGCCCACCCAGCTCGGCGGGGCCGCCGGAACCCTGGCCGCGCTCGGCACCACCGAACTGCTGCCGCTGTTCGCCGAGGAGACCGGGCTGGCCGAGCCGGTGCTGCCCTGGCACACGCTGCGCGCGCCCGTCGCCGAGCTCGGCGCCGCGCTCGCCCTCGTCGCCGGCGCCCTCGGCAAGATCGCCACGGACGTCGTGTTGCTCGCCCAGACCGAGATCGGGGAGGTCGCCGAGCCGGCGGCGCCCGGCCGCGGCGGATCCTCGGCCATGCCGCACAAGCGCAACCCGGTCCTCGCCACGATGATCCGGTCGGCCGCGCTGCGGGTCCCGGCGTACGTCCAGATCCTGCTCGCCGCCCAGGCCGCCGGCCTCGACCGGCCGACGGGGGAGTGGCACGCGGAGTGGCAGCCGTTCAACGACTGCCTGCGCCTGGTCGGCGGCGCCGCCGAGACCGCCGCCGAGCTGACCGCGGGCCTGGAGGTCTTCCCGGACCGCATGCGCGCCAACCTCCGTGAAGAGCTCCTCGCCGAGTACGTCGCCGGGCGGCTCGCCGAACGAGAGGGCCGGGCGGCCGCCAAGGAGACCGTCGCGCGGGACGTGCGCGAGGGACGCCCGCTCGGCGACCTGCTGCCGCGGGACGACCGCGCGGACGGTGGTACCGGCCCCGCTTCGGCGCCGCGCGGCGGATCCGGGCGGCGTGCGGAGGCTGCCGGAGACGACGGCTCCGCGCGGAGCGGCGGGCCCGGCACGGCGTTCGGAGTCGACCTGGCCGAGGTGATCGGCCGCGCGCCGGAGCTCGTGGACCGCGCCCTCGACGCCTACGGGCAGGCGACTGAGCCGGAAAGGATCCGCGGTGAGTGAGCTGAACCATCGTCTCGACGGCCCGGAGGAGGCGCCGGTCCTGGTCCTGGGCCCCTCCCTCGGCACGACACTCGACCTGTGGCGGCCGCAGCTCCCGGCGCTGGCCGGTCCGTGGCGGACCCTCCGGTTCGACCTTCCCGGCCACAACGGTTCCCCCGCGATCCACGGCTCGATCGCGGACTTCGCGGACGCGGTCGCCGGCCTGCTCGACCAACTCGGCATCGGCCGCGCCGCCTACGCGGGAGTGTCCCTGGGCGGGGCGATCGGCACCGCCCTCGCGCTGCGCCACCCGGACCGGCTCACGAGCCTGGCGCTGTGCTGCACCTCGGCGCGGTTCGGGGACCCGGGCCCGTGGCACGAGCGCGCCGCGCGCGTCCGGGCGGTCGGCCTGGAACCGCTGACCGGCATGTTCCTGGAACGCTGGTTCACCGCCGGTTACGCCGGTCCCGGCGTGGCCGCCGTACGGGACATGCTGCGGCGGATCGACCCGGAGGGGTACGCCGCGTGCTGCGAGGCGCTCGCCGCCTTCGACGCACGGGACCGGCTCGGCGACGTGGCCCTCCCCACCGTGGTCATCGCGGGCGCCGAGGACGTGGCGACCCCGCTGGACCACGCCGAGATCCTCGCCTGGGGGATCCCCGGGGCGGAGCTGGTCGTGGTGCCCGGGGCCCACCTGGCCGGTCTGGAGAGCCCCGGCCCGGTCACCGAGGCACTGGTACGCCACTTGGAGAGGACGGCATGAGCGAGGGGATGAGGGTTCGCCGGGAGGTCCTCGGCGACGCGCACGTGGACCGCGCGCAGGCGCGCACGACGGAGTTCACCGCCGACTTCCAGGACTTCATCACGCGGTACGCGTGGGGGGAGATCTGGACCCGGCCCGGCCTGGACCGCCGGACCCGCAGTTGCGTGACGCTGACCGCGCTGGTCGCCCGCGGGCACCTGGACGAGCTCGCGATGCACGTGCGCGCGGCGCTCCGCAACGGCCTCACGGTGGATGAGATCAAGGAAGTCCTGCTGCAGACCGCGGTATATTGCGGTGTCCCGGCGGCCAACTCCGCCTTCGCGGTCGCCCAGCGCGTCCTCGTGGAGGAGGGTGTCGTCGCCGACAGTGAATGATCGATTTCCCTCCGTGTTCACTCTGAGCGTAATCTGTCGCTCACGCTCCGCGTCGGCGGCGCGTGATCGAGTTCCCCGATCCCCCCAGGGAACGCGAAGCACGGGAGGTAGGGTCATGGACGTGACGGACACCGAGCGGCGGATCAGCCAGCTCTACAACGACGTCTACGCGATCTACGACCAGCTGACGATCGTTCAGCAGACACAGCAGTCCCACGGCCGGCAGCTGACGGCGAACGGCCGTCAGCTGGTGTCCCTGAACGACACGGTCACCCGCATCTGGGCCACCCAGCAGGAGCACGGCGAGCGGCTCAACCACCTCGACAGCTCCATGGCGGTGCTGACCGAGAAGGTCGACGGGTTCGGCGAGCGCTTCGGCCAGGTCGACGAGCGCTTCGCGCAGGTCGACCAGCGGTTCGGCCAGATCGACGAGCGTTTCGCGCAGGTCGACGAGCGGTTCGGCCAGATCGATCAGCGATTCGGTCAGATCGATCAGCGATTCGGTCAGATCGACGAGCGGCTCGACGAGCACGGCAGGAAGCTCGACGAGCAGGGCAGGAAGCTGGATCTGATCATCGAGGCGCTGAACGTCCGCGCCAACTGATCGGAGCCCTCGCGCCCCGCGACCCGGTGCCGGGTCGCGGGGCGTTGCCTATCGTGAAGGTCCAGGGTCCAGGGTCAAGGAAGCGGGAGTGATGTCGGGTGCCGAGCGCCCGCCCAGCGTGGCGGGCAAGGTGATGGCCATCCTCGAGTCGTTCGCGCCCGGCGCCGTGCGGCTGACCCTCACCGAGATCTGCGCTCGCGCCGGACTGCCGCTCGCGACGGGGCACCGGCTCGTCCGGGAGCTGACCGGCGGCGGCTTCCTCGAACGCCTCCCCGACGGGTCGTACCGCATCGGCACGCGCCTGTGGCGCATCGGCGCGCAGGCCTCGGCGGCGCGGAGCCTGCGCGAGCTCGCCCTGCCGCACATGGAGGAGCTGTACGCCGCCACCCATGAGAACGTCCAGCTCGCGGTGCTCAGCGGCGACAAGGCGCTCTATCTCGAACGGCTGCGCGGACCCCGGTCGGTGCCGATCGTGACGCGGGTCGCGGCCGAGCTTCCGCTGCACGCGACGGGCGTGGGCAAGGTTTTGCTCGCCTTCGCCTCAGAGGACTTCGCCGAGAAGGTCATCGCGCTGGGGCTGCCGCCGTACACCCCGCACACCGTCACCGACGCCGATCGCCTGCGGGCGTGCCTCGCCGAGATCCGGCGCTCCGGATACGCCGTGACCCGGGAGGAGATGTCCCTGGGCACGTGCTCGGTCGCGGCCCCGGTCCGTGATCCGGCCGGTGCGGTGTTCGCGGCGCTGTCGCTCGTCACCCGGCGCAACGTCGTCGATCTGCGGCGTCTGGTGCCGGCCGTCCTGGCCGCGGCGAGCGCCCTCGCCCGGGACGTCGACGCCCATGGCGGTTCCGCTGAGTGGAAGGACTGGGGGTGACGGCCGCGGCGTCGGCGCGAGGATCGTCCCGAGGACGTACGAAAGAGGATGATCGATGCGCACGCAAGTGGCGATCGCCGGGGCCGGACCGGCCGGACTGCTGCTCTCTCACCTGCTGCGACTGCGCGGCATCGACTCGGTGGTGCTGGAGAGCCGGGACCGCGCCTACGTGGAGAAGCGGCAGCGGGCCGGAATGCTGGAGCAGGGCACCGTGGACGTTCTCCGCGACAGCGGCGTCGGAGAACGGCTCGACCGCGAGGGCCTCACCCACCACGGTCTGGAACTGCGCTTCGACGGCGCCGGGCACCGGATTCCGCTGTCCGAGCTGACGGGCGGGCGAACGGTGACGGTCTACGCGCAGACCGAGATCGTCAAGGACCTGATCGCCGCGCGGCTGGCCGCCGGGGGAGAGATCCACTTCGAGACCGAGGTGCTCTC
This sequence comes from Actinoallomurus spadix, assembly GCF_024055725.1. Taxonomy (GTDB): domain Bacteria; phylum Actinomycetota; class Actinomycetes; order Streptosporangiales; family Streptosporangiaceae; genus Actinoallomurus; species Actinoallomurus spadix. The sequence continues at coordinate 93,732 of NZ_JAMXMX010000019.1, forward strand.
GGTCGACCCGGGCGCGCCGACGGTGACCTTCCGCCGTGACGGTCGCGTCGAGACGCTGGAGTGCGACGTCATCGCGGGCTGTGACGGCTTCCACGGGGTCTGCCGCCCGGCCGTGCCGGACACGCGCGTCCACGAGCGCGAATATCCCTTCGCGTGGCTGGGCATCCTCGCGGACGTCCCACCGTCCACCGACGAGCTGATCTACGCGTACAGCGAGCGTGGCTTCGCGTTGCACAGCCTGCGCTCCCCGAAGATCAGCAGGCTGTACCTCCAGGTCGACCCGGCCGAGGACATCGCCGCGTGGCCCGACGAGCGGATCTGGTCCGAACTGCGGGCGCGGTTCGCCACCGACGACGGGTGGGAGCTGCGGGACGGGCCCATCCTCGAGAAGTCGATCACCCCGATGCGCAGCTTCGTCGCGGAGCCGATGCGCCACGACCGCCTGTTCCTCGCCGGGGACGCCGCGCACATCGTCCCGCCCACCGGGGCGAAGGGCCTGAACCTCGCGATCTCCGACGTCGTCGTCCTCGCCGAGGCGCTGGGCGCCTGGTACGACTCCGGGACGACCGAACTGCTCGACGCGTACTCCGACACGTGCCTGCGGCGCGTGTGGCGGGCCGAGCACTTCTCGTACTGGATGACGACGCTGCTGCACAAGGACCCCCGCCAGGACGCCTTCGGACATCGCCTCCAGCTGTCCCACCTGGAGTACGTCGCCGCGTCGAAGGCGGCCGCGACGACGCTGGCCGAGAACTACGTGGGAGCCGCCCCGCTCCTCTGACGGCGCGGTCCCGCCTCCGGCGGGGGCGGACGGTCAGAAGATCCCCTTGGGCGGGGGCGGTGACGGGCGGGCGGTCGCGTCGGTGGCCGGGGCGGCGCCGGAGGCGAACCTCGTCAGCTCCTCCCCGTCCAGGACCCGGCCGGGGAAGGGGTCCCCGGCGGCCTTGCGGGTGAGCTCCGCGACGGGCGGCGGCGTCCGCCCGGCGATGAGGATCAGGTTGCCGAACCGGCGGCCGCGCAGCACGGCGGGGTCGGCGATGAGGCAGACCTCCGGCAGCACGGCCCGCAGCGTCGCGACCTGCGTCCGGGCGAACGTCAGCGGCGCGCCGTCGGCGACGTTCGCGGCGTACCACCCGTCCGCGCGCAGCGCACGGGCCACGGCGGCGGCGAACTCCACCGTCGTCAGGTGCGCGGGCGACCGGGTCCCCGCGTAGGCGTCCCCGATGACCAGGTCGAAGGAGTCCTCGGGGGCCCGCGTCAGGACCTCACGGGCGTCGCCGTGCCGGATGCGGATCCGATGGCCCTTCTCCAGCGGCAGTTCACGCCGGACGAACTCGATGAGCGCCGCGTCGATCTCGACCACCTGCTGGGTCGAGCGGGGCCGGGTCGCGGCGACGTAGCGCGGCAGCGTCAGCGCGCCGCCGCCCAGGTGCAGCACCCGCAGCGGCTGCCGCGCCGGAGCCGCCAGGTCGACGACGTGGCCGAGCCGCCGCACGTACTCGAAGTCGAGGTAGGCCGGGTCGTCGAGGTCCACGTGGGACTGCGGCGCGCCGTCCAGCATGAGGACGTGGGCCCGGGGGCGGTAGGGGTCGGGGATCAGCTCCACGGTGCCGGAGTCGACCGTCGCCTCCACCACGCGGGTGCTCTGCCGGTGTGCCACCGGCCCACATTAATCGACCTGCGTACGGAGCAGTGATCGCGATACGGTGCGTGCTGCCAGAAAGGGGGGCATGGTGGCGAAACTCAACCAGATCATCGCCGTCGAGAAGGGCATCAAGAGCGGTACGCTCCGCGACCTGACCGACGCCCATCACGGGCTGCAGAAGCCGGCGCTGCTGTCCGGCATCTCGCGTACCTACCAGCCGAAGGACGAGGAGGGCGAGCAGCTTCCGCCCGAGTCGACCCGGGTGCAGGTGAAGGCCGATGAGGTTCTGCGCCGGACGGCCGAGATCATGACGCGGCTGTTCGATGTCACCGCCACCAAGGACTGGGCGAACTGCGCGGCCAAGGCGGACGTCGTCGTCGACGGCCAGACGCTGCTGCGGGACGTCCCCGTCACGTACCTGCTCTTCCTGGAGAAGCAGCTCACCGACCTGCACACCTTCGTCAAGAAGCTCCCGGCGCTGGACGCCGCCGAGACCTGGGTGTTCGACGACTCCGCGGACGCCTGGCGGACCGAGCCGGTGCGCACGATCCGTACCAAGAAGGTCCCGCGCAACCACGTCAAGGCCGAGGCGACGGACAAGCACCCCGCGCAGGTGGAGGTCTACTACGAGGACGTCGCCGTCGGCTACTGGACGACGATGAAGTTCTCCGGCGCGCTGCCCGCCCGGCGGATCAACGAGCTGCTGGAGCGGGTGGAGAGGCTGCAGCAGGCCGTGAAGTTCGCCCGCGAGGAGGCCAACGGCGCGGAGGTGACCGACCGGCGCGTCGGCGACGTGGTGTTCCGCTACCTCTTCGGGTAGCGTCACAGACTCCCCCGTCGCTGCGGGGGAAGCGCGAGGAGCGCAAGCTGAAACTGAAGTTCAGTCTGATCGCGGTGACACTGGGGGTTCGAGTCCCTCTCCCGGCACCCGTGCCGGGATGGCCCAACATGGCAGAGGCGGCCGTTCAAGCTCAGGCTCTCGCTCCAGATTCAGCATTCGCCGCCGAACGCCGGATCAAGTGAGAACGGACGAAACTCGTCGGGGTGCCGGTTCGAGCCCGGCATGCGCCTCTCCGCGGCGCGTTAGCTCAATAGGCAGAGCACGGCGATCTCAGGACTGATCCGTTCTCTTAAACGCCGCCGGCGTGCGCAAATGGGCGGCAAGCCGGGGTCCGGGAGATGGACAAGGCTCCCGGACCCCACCGCCGCGCGTCACGCCCCGCCGGGTCAGAGGCGCTCGATGATGGTGACGTTGGCCTGGCCGCCGCCCTCGCACATGGTCTGCAGGCCGTATCGCCCGCCGGTGCGCTCCAGTTCGTGCAGCAGCGTCGTCATCAGCCGGGCGCCCGTCGCGCCGAGCGGAGGGCCGAGCGCGATCGCGCCGCCGTTCGGGTTGGTCACGGCCGGGTCGGCGCCGGTCTCCTTCAGCCAGGCCAGCACCACCGGCGCGAACGCCTCGTTGATCTCGACGACGTCGATGTCGCCGATCGTCATCCCGGCCTTCTTCAGGGCGTACGTGGTGGCGGGGATGGGCGCCGACAGCATCCGGATCGGGTCCTCGCCGCGTACGGACAGGTGGTGGACGCGGGCGCGCGGGGTCAGGCCGTGGTCGCGCACGGCGCGTTCGGAGGCGAGGAGCAGGGCCGCGGCGCCGTCGGAGATCTGCGACGCCAGCGCGGCGGTCAGCCGGCCGCCCTCGACGAGCGGTCTCAGCGCGGCCATCTTCGCCAGGGACGTGTCACGGCGGGGCCCCTCGTCGGCGGTGACGTCGCCGTACGGGGCGATCTCCCGATCGAACCGGCCCTCGCCGGCGGCTCGGACGGCGCGCCGGTGCGACTCGAGGGCGAACTCCTCCATCTCCGCCCGGCCGATGTCCCACCGCTCGGCGATCATCTCGGCGCCGCGGAACTGCGAGACCTCCTGGTCGCCGTAGCGCGCCTCCCAGCCGCGCGAGCCGGCGAACGGCCCGGCGAACCCCGGCGGCGCGCCGGCGGTCATGGCGTACGCGATCGGGACCTGCGACATGTTCTGCACGCCGCCCGCGACGACGAGGTCGCAGGTGCCGCTGAGGACGGCCTGGGCGGCGAAGTGCACCGCCTGCTGCGAGGATCCGCACTGGCGGTCGACGGTGACGCCCGGGACCTCCTCCGGCAGTCCCGCCGCCAGCCAGCACGTGCGGGCGATGTCACCGGCCTGCGGCCCCACCGTGTCGACGCACCCGAAGATCACGTCCTCGACCGCCGCCGGGTCGGCGCCGGACCGCTCGACCAGCGCCGTCAGCACGTGCGCGCCGAGGTCCGCCGGGTGGACCTCCGCCAGCCCGCCGTTCCGCCGGCCGACGGGCGTACGGACCGCCTCGGCGATGTAGGCCTCCGCCATCACATGCCTCCTACTCGTGCTGGATCCCCTCCAGGACCATGGCGAGGTACTGCTGGGCGATCTCCTCCGCGGTCAGCCGCCCGCCGCGCTGGTACCAGGTCGCCGCCACCCACACGGTGTCGCGGACGAACCGGTAGACGAGGGCGGTGTCCAGGTCCGGGCGGAACGCGCCCTCACGGACACCGCGCTCCAGCAGCGTCGTCCACATGTCCTCGAACCGGCGCCGCGACTCGGTCAGGTACGCGAACCGGGGGCCGGTCGCCAGGTGCCGCGACTCGTTCTGGTACATCACGACCGCCGGGCGGTGCCGGTCGATGCAGCGGAACGACTCGACGACGAGGGCGGTCAGGGTGTCGCGCGCCCCGAGCCCCGCCGCGAGGACCCGGTCGTACGCCGCCCACATCTCGTTCAGGAAGGTCGAGAGGATCTCATCGGCCATCGACTCCTTGGAGTCGAAGTGGTAGTAGAGGCTGCCGCCGAGGATGCCGGCGGCGTCCGCGACCTCCCGTACGGTCGTCGCGGCGTACCCGCGGGTCGCGAAGACCTCCGCGGCGGTGGCGAGCAGCTCGGCTCGCCGCTCGGCTCGGGCGGCGGCGGTGCCCTCGGCGTCACGCCGTCGTGGACTCATGGGATACCTCGGAGCTGACTCAGGGGTGCTGGCTGGAGACGGCGACGACCTCACCCGTCATGTACGACGAGTAGTCGGTGGCCAGGAAGACGATAACGTTGGCCACCTCCCACGGCTCCGCGTACCGGCCGTACGCCTCCCGGCGGGTCAGCTCCGTCAGCAGCTCCTCGCTCGTCACCTTCGCCAGGTGGGGGTGCATGGCGAGGCTGGGCGCCACCGCGTTGATCCGCACGCCGTACTCCGCGGCCTCCAGCGCGGCGCAGCGGGTCAGCGCCATCACCCCGGCCTTGGCCGCCGCGTAGTGCGACTGCCCGCGCTGCGCCCGCCAGCCGACCACGGACGCGTTGTTCACGATCACGCCGTGCCCCTGCTCGCGCATGAGCCGCAGGGCCGCCCGCGTGCAGCGCATGGTGCCGCCCAGGGTGACGTCCAGCACCCGGGACCACTGCTCGTCGGTCATCTCGACGAGGTCCGCGGTGCCGCCGAGGCCGGCGTTGTTGACCGCGACGTCGATCCTGCCGAAGCGGTCGGCCGCCGCGGCGAACAGCCGCCGTACGTCGTCCTCGGACGTCACGTCGCAGGGCACGGCCGCCACCGAGTCCGCACCGAACTCCTGGCCCAGCTCGGTCAGCGACCGCCCGAGCCGCCGCTCGTGCGCGTCGCCGATCATCACCCGCGCGCCCTCTTCCAGGCATCGGCGGGCCGTCGCCCCGCCGATGCCGGTGCCCGCCGCCGCCGTGATCACCACGACGCGGTCGCGCAGGAGCCCGTGGCCGGGGACGGGCGCCGGCCGGGTGGAGGGAGTGCCGGTCTCGCTCACGTACGTTACCCTACCAAACAGTTGTTAGAAAGAATTCGAGGCGAGCCATGGACCTGGACCTGTCGCCGGTGGAGCCCTTCCGGGCCGAGGTGCGCGACTGGCTGCGCCGGAACGTGCCGGCGACGCCGCTGCCGTCGCTGGAGACCGAGGCGGGCTTCGCCGCCCACCGGGCGTGGGAGCGGACCCTCGCGGCGGCCCGGCTGTCCGTGGTGTCCTGGCCCGAGGAGTACGGCGGCCGGGGCGCGTCACCCCTGGAGTGGCTCGTCTTCGAGGAGGAGTACTACGCGGCCGGCGCCCCGGGACGAGTGAGCCAGAACGGCATCAACCTCCTCGCCCTGACCCTCTTCGCCCACGGCACCCCCGGCCAGCTCGGACGCGTCCTGCCGCCGATGGCCGCCGGCGAGGTGATCTGGGCCCAGGCATGGTCCGAGCCCGGCGCCGGCAGCGACCTCGCAGCCCTGCGCGCGACCGCCACCCGCGCCGACGGCGGCTGGCGGCTCAACGGGCAGAAGACCTGGAGCTCGCGCGCCGCCTTCGCCGACCGGGCGTTCGGGCTGTTCCGCTCCGGCCCCGCCGCCGAACGCCACCGCGGGCTCACCTACCTGATGTTCCCGCTCGACGCCGACGGCGTGACCGTACGGCCCGTCGGGCGGCTCGACGGCAGACCCGCCTTCGCCGAGCTGTTCCTCGACGACGTGTTCGTGCCCGACCGGGACGTCATCGGCGAGCCGGGACAGGGCTGGACCGTCGCGATGAGCACGGCCGGCAACGAGCGCGGCCTCACCCTCCGCAGCCCGGGCCGGTTCCTCGCCGCCGCCGACCGCCTCGTCGCCCTGTGGCGCGCGCACGGCGCCGACCCGCTGCTGCGCGACCGCGTCGCCGACGCCTGGATCAAGGCGCGCGCCTACCGGCTCAAGGGCTTCGAGACGATCTCCCGCGCCGACGACGCCGGCGCCGAGGCCAGCGTGAACAAGGTCTTCTGGTCCGAGCTCGACGTCGAGCTGCACGAGACCGCGCTCGACATCCTCGGCGCGGACGCGGAACTCGACGGGGACTGGCTGGAGGGTTACGTCTTCTCCCTCGCCGGCCCGATCTACGCGGGCACCAACGAGATCCAGCGCAACCTCATCGCCGAGCGCGTCCTCGGCCTGCCCAGGGAGGCGAGGAGATGAGGTTCGTCCTCGATACCGAGCAGCGGCTGCTCGGCGACACGCTGCACGGGCTCCTCACCAAGGCCGGCACGCCCGCCCTGATCCGCCGGTGGGCGGCCGGCGACCACGACCGCACGCTGTGGTCCGCGCTCGGGGAGACCGGAGTCTTCGCCCTCGCGGTACCCGAACGCCACGGCGGCGCCGGGCCGCTCCCGGTCGAACTCGTCGTCGCGGCCCACGAGCTCGGCCGCCACGCGGCGCCCGGACCGATCGTGGAGACGCTCGCCGCGGCGGCGCTCCTCGACGGGAGCGCCGCCGCCGGGCCGGCCGCCGAGTGGCTCCCGAGGATCGCCGCGGGACAGGCCGTCGTCTCGCTGGGATCACCCGGCCGGATCCGCCGCGCGCTCGACGCGGACGCCGCCGACCTCATCCTGCTCGCGGACGGGGAGCACCTGTTCTCGGCCGTGCCCGAAGGCCCCGCCGTACGCGCCCTGGACCCCGCGCGCCGCCTCTTTCCGGTCCGTCAGGTCGAGCGCCTGGCCACCGGGCCGGCCGTGCCTCGCGCCGCCGCGACGGCGTACGACCTCGCCGCGCTGGCCTGCGCCGCGCAACTGCTCGGGCTGGGCCGGGCACTGCTCGACGTGACCGTGAAGTACGCGCGGACCCGGCGCCAGTTCGGCCGCCCGATCGGGGAGTTCCAGGCGGTCAAGCACCACCTGGCGAACGCCCTGACCGGGCTGGAGTTCGCCCGGCCGCTGGCGTACGGCGCCGCGCTGTCCTTCGGCTCACCGGACTTCCCGCGCGACGTGTCGGCCGCCAAGGCAGCGGCCTCGGACGCGGCCTACGCCACCGCCCGGACCGCCCTCCAGGTGCACGGCGCGATCGGTTACACGGACGAGTACGACCCGTCCCTGTGGATCCGCAAGGTCCGCGCGCTGCGCTCCGCGTGGGGCACCCCCGCCGACCACCGCGCCCGCGTCCTGGCCGCAGTGCCCGAGGTCAGAGGTGAGAGCCCCCGCTGATGTCCCGCAGCCGGCCCGGGCGTGGTCCAGAGATCCGTGCCGAGCGCGGGGACGGTGGCGTACGGCCGAGGGTTCGCGTCGCCGGAACCACGGACATCCTCGGCGCCGACTGTCAGGCCGGGGGGAGGTCGCGGCGCTTGAGCTTGGCCATCCGGCCGTCCGGGTGGTGCCAGACGACGCCCTCCCACGGATGGGCGCGCAGCCAGGCGGCCAGGCCGGCGTAGTCGCGGGGGACGTCGCCGAGGTCCTCGGCGCCGTGGCGCACCAGGGCGTGGTGATCCAGGCCCTCCGGGTTGCCGTTGATCTTCGGACCGACGAGCTCGTACGTGCCGGGCTCCCAGCTGCCGGCGTCGATCGCTTCGGCGAGGAACCTCTGGAAGCCCGACTGCTCGGCGGGCTCCCAGCCGACCGTCTTGCCGGTCTGCTCATCGTGGACGATCTCGACGAAGCCCGGCGGCCGGCCCTTGCCCGGCTTGACCTCACGGCGCGCCCACCACCGCTCACCGTCGTAGCGGACGCAGGTGCCGTCGAACTTGCGGGTCGGCCGGCCCTGGCCGTCGAAGACCCAGCCGCACTCCGGGTTCGGGGTCCGGGTGACGTACCGCCGGTCGCCGTCCCAGTCGCGGACGAACGCGGTCGGGATCTTCCGCATGGCCCTGCCCTCCTCTGCTCACGGACCTGGAACGATCTTGCACGAGCGGCGCCGCCCGGGCGACCGGATATCCGGCCGCGTTGGACCGCTGGGACGGAGCACGCTCAGGGAACGCGATTGCGCCGCGGGAGGGCGACAGGGAAGGATTCGACCCGCCGGTACGCGGCCGCGCACCGGTTCCGATCCGGCGAGCGGGAGACGGTGGTGGCGGGGGAGACCGATCTGCGGCGGCTGCTGGCCGGGCTCGATCCGCTGCTGCACGAGGAGGAGTACGTCTTCGTCACGCTGCGGGATCGGGAGACGCCGGCCGGAGTGCGGCCGATCTTCGTCTTCGAGGAGGCGGAAGGGCGCACGCTCGTCCTGCCGCGGGCGCAGGCGGAGGAGGCCGGCCTGGACGGCGTCTTCTCGAGCGCGTGGATCACGCTGCGGATCCACTCGTCGCTGGAGGCCGTCGGGATGATGGCGGCCGTCTCCGGCGCGCTGGCGGAGGCGGGCATCGGCTGCAACGCCGTCTCCGCCTTCTACCACGACCACCTCTTCGTCCCCTGGGATCGCGCCCAGGACGCGATCGCCGTCCTCCGCGCCCTCGCCGGATGAGCCCCCAGGCCGGCGGGATGAGGGCGGCGGCGTACGGCCGAGGGTTCTGGTGGTGGGAACGACGGGGATCCTCGGCGCTCAGGGCGGGGGGAGAGCGGTCAGGATGTCGGTGGCCCTCGTGACGATCCCCTCGATCAGGTCCTGGCAGGTGGGGAGGTCGTCGATGACGGCGACGGCCTGGCCGGAGGCCAGCACGCCGAGGTCGGGGCGGCCGCCGACCATGGCGGCCTTCAGCAGCATCGGGGTGTTCGCGGCCATCAGCACCTGGGACCAGGACAGGTCCCTGCCGTGCCGCAGGGCCACGCCGTCGCGGACCATCGCGCGCCAGGACATGCCGGACATCCGCTTGAATCGGGCGGCGTTGCGGAGCGCCCGGGCCAGGCCGGTGAGCCGACCGGAGCGCTCGAGCGCGTCGACCAGGTCGGTGCGCAGGACCCGGTGCGGCATGCCGTCGACCTGCCGGGTGACGACGGTGTCGGTCATGCCGAGGTAGACCTGTTTCACCGCGTCGGGCACCGGGCTGTCGGAGGTCAGCAGGAACCGGGTGCCCATCGCCACGCCAGCCGCCCCGTACGCCAGCGCCGCCGCCAGGCCCCGGCCGTCGAAGAAACCCCCTGCCGCGATCACCGGGATGTCCACGGCGTCGAGGACCTGGGGGAGCAGCAGCGTGGTGGCGACCGGACCGGTGTGCCCGCCGCCCTCGCCGCCCTGGACCAGGACGGCGTCGGCGCCCCAGGCGGCGACCTTCTCGGCGTGCCGGCGCGCGCCAACGGACGGGATGACCACGACGCCGGCGTCCTTCAGCCGGGCGATCGGCTCGGGCCGGGGCGCCAGCGCGAAGGACGCGACCCGTACGCCCTCCCGGATGATCAGGTCGATCCGGTCGCCGGCGTCCGCGGCGTCGGCCCGCAGGTTCACCCCGAACGGCGCCTCGGTGCGCTCCCTGACCTCGTGGATCGCGGCGGACAGGGCGTCGAGCGTCATGGTGGCGGAGGCGAGGATGCCGAGGCCGCCGGCGTTCGCCACCGCCGACACCAGGCGCGGGCCGGCCACCCAGCCCATGCCGGTCTGCACGACCGGGTGCCGGACGCCGGTCAGGTCGGTCAGCGCCGTCCGCATGGTCCGGTGCCCTCCTCTCCCTCGCCGGACGGGCCCGGGCCCGTCCGGCGCCGCCACGCCCGGGCCCGTCCGGCGCCGCCACGCCCGGCCCCTCATCGGCGAGAGCCTTCCGGGACCTCGCGGTCACGGAGGCCGTCCGGGTCGAGGACCTCGCGGATGACGCGCAGTTCCTCCGCGTCCGGGGCCCGCGTCGCGGGGACCTCGTCGGGGACGGCGAGGTCGAAGCCGGTGGCCGCGGTGACCTGGCCGACCGTCACGCCGGGGTGGACCGAGCGCAGCCGCATCCGCCGGTCGGGCGTCGCGAAATCGAGGACGGCCAGGTCGGTGACGACGACACGGATCTCGTGCGCGCCCCGGTCGTACCCGACGCCGCTGACCATGTCGACCGTCTCGACGAACACGCGGGGGGAGTGGCGGGGGATCCAGTAGCTGGTGGTGCCGCATCGGGTGTTGCCCGGCACACCGCGTACGCCGAGCAGCTGGGCCTTCGGGCGTGCCCAGTCGCCGATGCAGGAGATGTTCGTGTTGCCGAACCGGTCGATCTGGCTCGCGCCGAGCATGACGTGGCGGCGGCCGTTCAGCACCAGCCACAGGTGCTCGCGGAACGGCAGCCAGCCCTCGACATCGCCGGGGCCCTCGCCGAGCGCGGGAACGTCGCCGGTCAGCAGGCAGGTGCCGTCGTGCGTGAGCAGGCCGGGCTCGAACGTCAGCCGGGCGAGCCGGGCGGCCAGGACGGTGACGGCGCCGCCGATGCCCGCCGCGAGGATCTCGCCGTCGCCGCGGAACGCCTCCGCGCACGCCGTCACGCACACCTCGGCCCTCGTCGCCGTCATGAGATCTCCTTCGCCGGGTCCATGGCCACGGTGCCGCGCCGCTCGGCGTCTTCGCTCCGCCCGGTCACGGGCTCTCCTTCCGCCGCCAGGCGCGGACGGCGGACTGGTAGGCGGTCTCGTCGCCGGCCAGGAACCGCTCGCGGAACGCGGCCCAGGCGGCCGGGTCGCCGGCCGCGGTGGCGTACGCCCGCTGAAATGCCTCGTCGCGGCCGTGGTCCGGTTCGCAGGAGGTGAAGTGGGCGCCGTTCGGGGTCTCGACGACGCCCGTCACGTGGGACCGGCTGATCAGCAGGCTCTGCACCGGCCCCTCCTTGAGCAGGTCGGCGGTCTCGACGAGGCGTTCGCAGGAGACGTACGTCCGGGCCGCCGCCTTGGCGAACAGGTCGTCGAGGTACGGGTCGGGGCCGAGGTACCGGGCGTTGCCGCGCCGGTCCGCGCGGTTGAGGTGGAGCAGGGCGACGTCCATCGTCAGCGCGGGCATCGCGACGAGCTCCTCGCCGTCCTCGTACGGGGAGCGGACCGTCCGCAGTTCCGGGTTGACGCGCATGACGTCGGAGCCGAGCCCGGCGCGGGTGGGCAGGAAGGGCAGCCGGTGCGCCGCCGCGTACAGCCCGAACATGACCATGCCCTCGTCGTACTCGGTGAAGGCGATCGTCCCCTGCTGCCGGACGCGGCGGAAGTGCGGTTCGAGGGGGATCGAGTCGAGCGTGGCGAACGGCGCGACGACACGCCGGACCTTGCCGTACGCGCACAGCAGCCCGACGTCCGGGCCGCCGTAGGACACCACGGTGAGGTCGCGCAGGCCGGACCGGCAGATCGCCCGGACGAGGGCCATCGGCTTGCGGCGCGAGCCCCAGCCGCCGATGCCGACGGTCATGCCGGACTCGATCGTGCCGACCACCTCCTCGATGGAGGTCTCCTTCGCGAAGGCGGGGCTCACGTCGCCTCCTCGCCCGCGAGGAAGGCGGCGCGGTGGCGGTCGCCGGCGCCGGCGAGGTTCAGCTCGAAGGTGAAGCCCTGCTCGAACCGGTAGCCGCGTTTCGGGTCGACCGGGTCGATGCCGTTCAGCGCCTCCTTGGCCCGGCGGATGACGTACGGGTCCTTGGCGGCGATCGTCCCGGCGAGCTCCAGGGCGCGGTCGCGCAGTTCGGCGGCGGGCACGACCTCGAGCACGGACCCGTGCCGGTGCAGCTCCCCCGCGGTGACCGTGCGGCACGTGTAGACCATCGCCCGCATCAGGTGCTGCGGCACGAGGCGGGCCAGGTGGGTCGCCGCGCCCAGCGCCCCGCGGTCGACCTCGGGCAGGCCGAAGTAGGCGTCCTCGGCGGCCACGACGAGGTCGGCGTTGCCGACGAGGCCGATGCCGCCGCCGAGGCAGTGGCCGTGCACCGCCGTGATGACCGGCACCGCGCACTCGTAGACGGCGGCGAACGCGGCGTAGCAGCCGCGGTTGGCTCCGAGCAGCGCAGTGTGCCCTTCGGCGGCCTGCATCTCCTTGAGGTCGACGCCGGCGTTGAAGCCGCGTCCCTCGGCGCGGAGCACGACCACGCGGACGGCCGGGTCGCGGCCGGCGGCCAGGACGGCGCCCGCCAGGTCCTGCCAGCCCTGGGCGGTCAGCGCGTTGACGGGTGGGACGTCCACGACGAGCTCGGCGACGCCCGATCGGTGGAGCGTGGTGGAGATGCCCATGCGCTACCTTTCCACCAAACGTTTGTTAGAAGTATCGTACAGGGGGAGGGTCCGATGGCCTACACGCTCGATCTCACCGGCAGGGTCGCGGTCGTCACCGGGGGAGTGCGCGGCGTCGGCCTCGGCATCAGCCAGGCGTTCCTCGACGCCGGCGCCGAGGTGATCGCCGTCGCCCGCCACGCGCCGGAGCGGCCGCCGCCCGGTCTGAAGTTCGCCCCGCTCGACGTGCGCGACGCCGCCGCGGTCCGGGACTTCGTCGAGGGCCTCGACCGGCTCGACGTCCTGGTCAGCAACGCGGGCGGCACCCCGTACCTGCCGGCCGCCGACGGCGACCCGCGCGCGCACGCCAAGATCATCGAGCTGAACCTCGTCGCGCCCCTCTTCGTCGCCCGGGCGGCCAACGCGGTCATGCAGCGCGGCGACGGCGGCTCGATCATCATGGTCGGCAGCGTGAGCGGGACGCGCCCGTCGCCGGGCACCGCGGCGTACGGCGCGGCGAAGGCGGGCCTGGACGGCCTCACCCGCAGCCTGGCCGTCGAGTGGGCGCCGAAGGTGCGCGTCAACGCGGTGACCCTCGGCATGGTCCGCACCGAGCGGTCGCACGTGCACTACGGGGACGAGGCCGGCATCGCCGCCGTCGAGCGCACCGTGCCCCTGGGCCGGCTGGCCGACCCGTACGACGCCGGGACCGCGTGCGTCTTCCTCGCCTCGGACCTCGCCGGGTACGTCAGCGGCTCGGCGCTGCTCGTGCACGGCGGGGGCGAGCGCCCCGCCTTCCTCGGCGCGGCGAACGCGGACCGCTCCGGATGACCCCGCGCCGGGGGACCCGGCGGGACACGACGCATCGACCGGGAGGGCGAATGATCTGTGAGGGACGTGTCGCCATCGTCACCGGCGCCGGGCGCGGGCTCGGCCGTGCCCACGCCCTGGAGTTCGCCCGGCAGGGCGCGGCGGTCGTGGTGAACGACCTCGGGGTCGGGCCGGACGGCTCGGGCGGCTCCCCGGACCCGGCCGAGGACGTGGTCGCGGAGATCCGGGGCGCGGGCGGGGAGGCGGTCGCCGCGCCGTACGACGTCGCCACCTCCGAGGGCGCGGAGGCGCTGGTACGGACCGCCCTCGGCACGTTCGGGCGGCTGGACACGCTCGTCTGCAACGCCGGGTTCCTGCGGGACCGCATGCTCGTGAACCTGTCGGAGGAGGAGTGGGACGCGGTCACGCGCGTGCACCTGAAGGGGCACTTCCTGCCGCTGCGGCAGGCGGGCCTGCACTGGCGGGCCGAGGCGAAAGCGGGCCGCCCGGGGGCCGGGCGCGCCGTCCTGACCTCCTCGGGGGCGGGGCTGCTCGGCAGCGTCGGCCAGGCGAACTACGCGGCCGCCAAGGCGGGCGTCGTCGGGCTGACCCTGGTGGCGGCGGCCGAGCTGGGGCGCTACGGCGTCCGGGTGAACGCGATCGCCCCCGCGGCCCGTACGCGCATGACCGAGGAGGTCTTCGCCGCGACGATGGCGGCGCCCGGCGACGGCGGCTTCGACGCGATGGCGCCGGAGAACGTCTCGCCGCTCGTGGCCTGGCTCGGGTCGCCCGGCTGCGACGTCACCGGCAGGGTGTTCGAGGCCGAGGGCGGCCGGATCTGCGTGATGGAGGGCTTCCGGCACGGCCCGGCCGTCGACCGGAGGGCGCGGTGGGACCCCGCCGAGCTGGGGTCCGTGGTCCGCGGCCTGCTGGCCGAGGCCGCCTCACCGGAGCCGGTGTACGGGGCCTGAGGTCCGCCGGTTCCACCGCCCCGGCTGAGGTCCACCGTGCCACCGTCCCGCCCGAGGCCTGCCGGTTCCGCCGTCCCGTCGCCCCGCGGGCGCGCGGCCGGGGCGCGTACTCCGGGATCGCCCATGTGGGGCGCTCTTCGCCGGGCGGGCGTCTCGGGCGAACCGGGTTGCTCTATAGTTAGTTAGCGCTAAGCAACATTTGTGCTGACGAACTATCAGGAGCGCATTCCCAATGACGACGGGCGCACACGCGACCGGACGGCCAGACCACCGGGCCCTCGGCCCCGGGTACAAGTGGATCGCGCTGTCGAACACGACGCTCGGCGTGCTGATGGTCATGATCAATCAGTCGATCGTGCTCATCGCCCTGCCGAACATCTTCGACGGCATCGGCCTCAACCCCCTCGGCGCCGGAAACACCAGCTACCTGCTGTGGATGATGATGGGCTTCATGGTCGTCACCGCGGTGCTGGTGGTGTCCTTCGGCCGGCTCGGGGACATGTACGGCCGGGTCCGGATGTACAACCTGGGGTTCGCCGTCTTCACGGTCTGCTCGATCGTGCTGTCGGTCACCTGGATGCACGGGGCCGCGGCGGCCCTCTGGCTCATCGGCTGGCGCATCGCGCAGGGCATCGGCGGCGCGCTGCTGTTCGCGAACTCCACCGCGATCCTCACCGACGCGTTCCCCGCGACCAAGCGCGGCATGGCGCTCGGCATCAACGCCATCGCGGGCATCGCCGGATCGTTCCTGGGGCTGATCATCGGCGGCATCCTCGGCCCCGTCAACTGGCACTACGTCTTCCTGGTCTCGGTGCCGTTCGGCGTCTTCGGCACCTTCTGGGCC
Source organism: Actinoallomurus spadix (assembly GCF_024055725.1). Taxonomy (GTDB): domain Bacteria; phylum Actinomycetota; class Actinomycetes; order Streptosporangiales; family Streptosporangiaceae; genus Actinoallomurus; species Actinoallomurus spadix. The sequence goes on from NZ_JAMXMX010000019.1 coordinate 108,871, forward strand.
TACGTCAAGCTGCACGACACCGGCGTCCGCAAGAAGGCGCGGATCGACTGGTGGGGCAACCTCACCTTCGCTATCGGTTTGATCTCGGTTCTGATCGGCATCACATACGGGATCCAGCCGTACAAGGATCACACCATGGGATGGTCCAACCCGTGGGTGCTCACCGCGCTGATCGGCGGCGCGCTCGTCCTGTGCGTCTTCATGTACATCGAGACGAGGATCGCCGACCCGCTGTTCAACCTCTCGCTGTTCAAGAACCGCACCTTCACTGCGGGGAACCTGGCGAGCCTGCTGACCGCGCTCGGGCGCGGCGGCCTGCAGTTCATGCTGATCATCTGGCTGCAGGGCATCTGGCTGCCGCAGCACGGCTACAGCTTCGAGGACACGCCGCTGTGGGCGGGTATCTACATGATCCCGCTGACCGTCGGCTTCCTCCTGTCGGCGCCGCTGTCCGGCATCCTGTCGGACCGCATCGGCGTCCGGGTGTTCACGGTCGGCGGCGCGCTCGTCACCGGCCTCAGCTTCCTGCTGCTCCTCGCCATTCCGGTGAACTTCTCCTACTGGGTGTTCGCCGTGCTGCTGGCCGTCAACGGCCTCGGCTCCGGCATGTTCGCCTCCCCGAACCGCGCCGAGATCATGAACTCGGTCCCGGCCGACCAGCGGGGCGTCGGCGCCGGCATGACCGCGACGTTCCAGAACTCCGCGATGGTGCTGTCGATCGGCATCTTCTTCAGCCTCATGGTGGCCGGCCTGTCGAACAGCCTGCCGTCGTCGATGCAGAGCGGCCTGGTCGCCCAGGGCGTCCCGGCCCAGACGGCCCACGGGATCGCGCAGCTGCCGCCGCTCGCGGTGCTGTTCGCGGCCTTCCTCGGCTACAACCCGATGCAGCAGCTGCTCGGTCCCGAGCTGCACAAGCTGCCCGCCGACCACGCCTCCTACCTCACCGGGCGCAGCTTCTTCCCGCGCCTGATCACCCAGCCGTTCCACGACGGCCTGACGATCGCCTTCTGGTTCGCGATCGCCGCCTGCGTCATCGCCGCGATCGCGTCGCTGCTGACCAGGCGGAACAAGCCCGGCGAGGAGCCCGCCGAGCACGAGTCGCTCGGCTCGGAGCTGGCAGGGGTGACCGGTGAGGCCGGGATGGCACTCAGCGAGCCCACCGTCCCGCAGATGGTCCCGGCGCATCCCCACGCGCCGGCGGCCGGCCGGCTCCCGGACACCACCCTGGTCCCGGAGACGGCCCACGCGCCGGCGGCCGCCCAGCGGGCCATGTCGAACGGCCGGTCCGGGCCGGTCATCGCGGGCCTCGTCCATGACGGGGCGGGCGCTCCGGTGCCCGGCGCCGCCGTCACGGTCACCGGGCCCGACGGACACCAGCTCGGGCGGGCCACGACCGGACCGGACGGCCGGTACTCCATCGCGGTCACGGACGGCGACCATCTCGTGATCGTCACCGCGCCCGGCCGCGTCCCGCAGGCCGCGACGGTCCTCGTCGGCGACGCGTCGGTCGTCCGGGACTTCCCGCTCGTCCCCGACAGCGTGCGCCCGACCGGCGTCCTGCACGGCGTCGTGCGCTCCCCGCGCGGGGAGCCGGTCGCCGGGATCACCACGACCGTCACCGACGAGAACGGCGAGGTGGTCGCGACCACCGTCACCGACGAGAACGGCGCCTACCGGATCACCGGGCTCGCGGACGGCGGCTACACGCTGGTCGCGGCGGGTCACCGTCCCGCGACGGTGACCGTCGAGGTGGCGCCCGGCGTGCCGTCCACCGTGCGCGTGGCGCGGGGCGTGTGCCGAGGGGCGCCGATCCACGAGCGGACCGCGCGGACGCGGACCGCGGGACGGCCGGCCCCGGGCCGGCCGGGGAGCCGGCCGGGTGGTCCGGGGAGGTCGCCGGGTGGTCCGGGGAGGTCGCCGGGCGGCCCGAGCAGGCCGCTGGGTGGTCCGGGGAGGTCGCCGGGCGGCTCAGGGTCGCCCTCGTCGCCCTCAACCGCAGGATGCGCAAGGACTGGCCGGATCACCTGACCCCGAGCCGGCTGTCGGCACTCACCATGATCGCCGCCGACGGGCCGCTCCCCGTGGGGGAGCTCGCCCGCCGGATGGCGGTCAGCACCCCGACCGTCTCCCACATCGTGGACGCGCTGGCGAAACTGCGACTGATCGATCGGCGGCCCGACCCACGGGACCGCCGGGTGTGCCGGCTCGTTCTGAGCGACGCCGGCGACGAACTGCTGGACGATCTCGGACGGCGGATGACCGGGCTCCTCGAGGACCAGATCCGGCGGTTGCCGGCGGAGCAGCAGGCCGGCCTCGCCGCCGCGCTGCCCGCCCTCGAAGCCCTGGCCGCGGCCCCGGAACGACCGCACGACGGAGGAATGGACCGATGACTGAGAACACGGCGCTGAGCGAGACGCTCACCGTCTTCGGCACGGTGCAGCGGACGGAGGGCCCGCCGGTCGCCGACGCGGTGGTCACGCTGGCCGACATGGCCGGCCGCAAGATCGGCTCCGCGTACACCGGGATGGACGGGGAGTACCGCCTCACCGTGCAGAAGGGCGGCACCTATCTGATCATCGCTTCGGCGCCCGGCCACGAGCCGATCGCGTCACTGGTGGCGGTGGGGACGGGGACCGTCCGCCACGACATGACGATCGCCGGCGTCGGAGGGCTGATCGGGATCGTCCGGCTGTCCGGAACCCGCCGGCCCGTCGCGGACGCCACGATCACCGTGACCGACGTCCAGGGGGACGTCGTCGCGACGGCGCGCAGCACCGAGGGCGGCGGCTTCTCGTTCATCAGCCTCTCCGAGGGCGCCTACACGCTGGTCGCCTCCGCGCCCGGACAGCGGCCGGTGGCCGCCGCGGTGACGGTCCGGCAGGGCACCCAGACGCGTCAGGACCTCGAACTCCTGGCGCGGGGCACGCTGAACGGCGAGGTGCTGCTGCACGGCCGGCTCTACGACGGCGCGCGTGTCACGCTGATGGACCAGGCCGGAAGCATCGCCGGGACCGCCGTGAGCGGCGCGTCCGGGGAGTTCTCCTTCGAAGACCTCGAACCGGGGACGTACACCGTCGTCGCCGCGGGCCCCGGCCCGGCCGCCGTCCCCGTCCACATCGTCGGCGGCCGGCCCGTCGAGGCCGACGTCACGCTGACCGCCTGAAAGGGGCCTGCCAGTGAACCACGCGAACGCCGCCGTCACGGCCCGGATCGTCGCCCCCGGAGGCTGGCCGGTCGAGCACGCGATCCTGACGCTCACCGACGCCACGGGCCGCCAGGCCGGCCGCACCGCGGTCGACACGACCGGACGCGCCGTCCTGGAGGGGATCGCGCCCGGCGTCTACACGCTGATCGTCTCCGCCGCGGGACACCAGCCGGAGGCCCGGACCGCGGTCGTCGGCCCGACCGGCCTCGACCTCGGCGACATCGAGATCGCGGGGACCGGCGGACGCCGGCTCCCCGAAGCCGGCGTCTGGGACATCGACCCGGTGCACTCCTCCGTGCAGGTCCGGGCCCGGCACATCGGGCTCGTCAGCGTGCGCGGGCGCATCAGCGACTTCTCCGGCGAGATCGTCGTCACCGACCCCGTGGAGAACTCCACGGTGGAGGTCACCCTGCGGGCCGCCAGCATCGACACCGGGAACTCCGACCGCGACACCCACCTGCGCAGCAAGGACTTCCTCTACGTCGACGAGTACCCCGACATCGCCTTCCGCAGCAAGGGCCTGCGGCGGCTCGCCGACGACCGATGGGCGATGGACGGCGAGCTGACCATCCGCGGCACTACGCGCCCGGTGACGCTCGACACCACCTACCTCGGCACGGGACCGGACCCGTGGGGCGGCGTGCGCTGCGGCTTCCACGCGGTCACGGAGCTGAACCGCGACGAGTTCGCCGTCGACTGGAACCAGGCCGTGCGCGTCGGGATCGCCGCGGTGGGCGGCACCCTCCTGGTCGAGCTCGACATCGAGCTCGTGAAGCGCTGAGACGAACTCCGGGCGGCGTCGCCGGGGCCGCCGGTCGCCAGTACTACACGCCGTAGTACGGTCTTCGCCTGTGCAGGCGAAGCGAACGGCGAACCGAGAGGAAGGCTGACGCGTGGTCCACGCCCTGGCGGTGTCACTGATCATCGGCGCGCTCGTGCTCGCCGGTCTGGCCCTCGCGACGGCCGCCCTGAACCGCCGGGTCGGCGTCGCCCTGCTGGGCGCGGCCGCGCTGGGCGAGGCCGGACTGCTCGTCCAGGTGGTCTGGGCGATCGTCCGGCTGGCCGGCGGTGCCCGGCCGGTGGGCGGAATGCCGATCTTCATCGGCTACCTCGCCGGGTCGCTGGTGATCCTGCCCGTCGCCGCGTTCTGGGGACTCGCCGAGCGCACCCGCTGGGGCCCGGTCGTCCTCGCCGCAGGTTTCCTCGTGATCGCCGTCCTCGTCGTCCGCATGCAGCAGGTGTGGCATGGCTGAGGCGGGCGCGCGGCGATCCGGGCCCGGGCGGGTGCTGATCGCCGTGTACGGCGTGTTCGCCCTCGCCGCGAGCGCCCGGGCCGGCGTGCAGATCGCCACGAAGTTCCATGAGGCGCCGGTGGCCTACCTGCTGTCGGCGTTCGCGGCGGTCGTGTACGTCCTGGCCACCGTGATGCTGGCCCGCTCCGGCCGTACGTCGTATCGCGTCGCCGTCGCCTCCTGCACCGTCGAGTTCGTCGGCGTCCTGGCGGTCGGCACCTACAGCCTCACCGACCGTGCCGCCTTCCCCGACCCGACGGTGTGGTCGGGCTTCGGCAGTGGGTACGGCTTCGTGCCGGTCGTGCTCCCGGTGCTCGGCCTGCTGTGGCTGCGCCGGACCGCGCCCCGCTGACCTCCGTCCGGCCGGTGCCCGGGAGGCCTCCGCCGGCTCACCGCCACCCCCGCGCCCGGATCCGCAGCGCGAAGGCGGCGCAGACGGCGGCGAACGGCAGTTCCAGGGTGCACGCCATCACGATGGACGCCGGCCGGTGGCCGGGCCGGGCCGTCATCACGTCGAACCAGACGTCGGCGAGCATGAGCGCGGCCAGCCCGGCGGCGGTCAGGGCCGCGCGCCCGTCCCCGCGGCGGGCCAGCCATCCGGTCAGCGCCATCCCGGCGACGAGCAGGAGGTCGAAGCCGATCCAGAGGTGACGGGCGGCGGCGGGGGCGTAGAACCCGAGGAGCACGGTCCAGGCCCCGACGGCGATGGCGCCGCCGAGGAAGACGAACGCCGCGAGGGCACCGTCCCGGTGGGCGATGGATGTCGTCATGGCCCCCACCCTCCGCGGCGGGGACGGGTCCCGCGTCCGCCGGGCGGTCCGACCCGGCGGCCGGTCGGAGGAGCCGCCCTCCTCCCGGAGGAGGAAGGCACGGGCGCCGGCGGGTCCTAATGTCGGCGGTGTGGAGAGAACCCGGCCCGGCCGCCTGCTGGGGAGCGGTCTCGCCCAGGCACGCGCGGTCCTGCGCGGTGGCGGTCCCGCCCCGGCGCGGGCGGTGCCGCGGGGCGACCGCCTGGCTCAGGCGCGGGCGGTGCCGCAGGGCGATCGTCTCGGCCCGGCGCGGGCGGTGCCGCGGGGCGACCGTCCCGCGCAGGCGCGGGTGACGCTGCGGGGCGATCGTCTCGGCCCGGCCAGGGCGGTGCTGCTCGGCGGTGGGTTCGGCCCGCTGCGGGCCGTCCTGCTCGCCTGCGCGCTCGGCTATCTCCTCCTGCACCGGACCGGCGCCCCGCGGGCCACGGCCGACTGGGCGTTCGCGCTGTGCTCGCTCGCGCTGGGGGCGGCCGGCGGGCGGTTCCCCCTGACCGTGGCACTCGGGCAGCCGGTGCTCCTCGCCCTGGCCGAGAGGTTCGGTCACGTGCCGCCGATCGGCATCAAGATGATGGCGAGCGTGGCGCTGTTCGAGGTGGTGCTCCGGCGGCGGGGCGTTCCGGTCCTGCTCGCCGCCTCGGCGCTGACCGCGGTCTACGTCGCGATCGGCCTGCCGGGGGACGTCCCGGCACTGCTGTACAAGGTGGCCGCGGTCGTGGGCGGCCCGGTGCTGCTCGCCGCGTACGTCCGCTCGCTCGAACAGGTCGCCCGCAGCGCCCAGGAACGCGCGGCCGAGGCCGAGCGGGCCGCCCGGATGAGCGAGCGCACGGCGATCGCCCGCGAACTGCACGACATGGTCGCCCACCACCTGGCCTCGGTGGCGCTACGGGTCGGTGTGGCCCGGCACGTCATCCCGCGGGCCGACCCGCGAGTGACCGAGGTGCTCGACGACGTGCACGCCAGTGCCTCCAGCGCCCTGGCGGACCTGCGGCGCCTGCTCACCGCGCTGCGCGATCCGGACGACCCCGGTCGCCTGCTCGCCGAGCCGACGGATCTGCCCGTCGCGCTGGACGGTCTCGTCGAGCGGGCCCGGCAGGCGGGGCTGACCGTCGAGTCCTCGGTCGCCCCCGAACTCGCCGGACTCGACGCCGTACGCGGCCTGACGGTGCTGCGCCTCGTCCAGGAGGGGCTCACCAACGTCGCGAAGCACGCGGGGCGCCGGGCGTCCGTACGGCTCGCCGCGACGATGACCGGGGACGGCACCGTCAGCCTGGAGATCGACAACGACGCCGGCGGCGGTCCCGCCACGAACGGTGACCCGCCGGCGACCGGCGGGGGCGGGCACGGCCTGCTCGGCATGCGCGAACGGGTCGACCTGGTCGGCGGCAGCCTCGACGTCGGCCCCACCTCCGGCGGATGGCGCCTGTCCGCCCTGCTGCCCGAATCGGGGTCGTGATCGGATGAGGGGATGATCCGGGTACTCATCGTCGACGACCAGCATCTCGTCCGGGCGGGCCTGCGGATGCTGTGCGAGTCGACCGACGACATCGAGGTGATCGGCGAGGCGACCGGCGGGGCCGAGGCCGTACGCCTCGCGGCGGGCCTGGCGCCGGACGTCGTCATCATGGATCTGCGCATGCCGGGCGTGGACGGCGTCGTCGCGACGACGCGGATCCTCACCGAACGGCCGTCGACGCGCGTCGTGGTCCTCACGACCTTCGATGACGACGACCATCTCTACCCGGCGCTCGCCGCCGGAGCCTGCGGTTTCCTCGCCAAGGACGTCGCGCCGGAGACACTGGTGGACGCCATCCGGCGGGCGGCCGACGGGGACAGTCCCTTCAGCACACCAGTGCTGCGGAGGCTGGTCGCCCAGGCGGTCGGCGCGCGTCAGGACGAACCCGCGAACCCGGGCCCGGACCTCACGGGACGGGAGCGCACGGTCCTGGCCCTCCTGGCGGAGGGACTGTCCAACGCGGAGATCGCCGCACGCCTGCACATCGGCGTCACGACGGTGAAGACGCATGTGGCGGGTCTCATGACCAAGACGGGGTGCCCGAACCGGGTGCGTCTCGCGGTCTTCGCCGCCCGGAACGGCCTGGCCTGACCCGGGAGACGCCGGGGAGCGCCCCCGCGCGCTACAGCCCGTGCCTGCGGCGCAGGAGCCGGGTGCTGAACACGCCCACCGGGACGGGCGCCCAGAAGGTCATGGCCCGGAACAGCAGGACCCCTTCGGCCGCCTGGCCGGTCGGGACGTGCGCGGCCGCCAGCGCGGTGATCAGCGCGGCCTCGGTCGACCCGACCCCGGCGGGCGTCGGGATCGCCGCGCCGGCCGTGGCACCGAGCAGGTAGACGGCCGGCAGCGCGACGAAGGCGCCGCCGAGCGCGCCGGGCACGGCGAGCAGGCTGACCGCGAACGCCAGCGCCAGCGCGACGTGCGCGCCGGTCGACGCGGCGAGCGTCCACAGCAGGCAGCGCGGCCGATGGAGGAGGTGCCGCAGCGATCGGCCCACACCGGTCACCGTGGCGCGGGCCCAGGCCCGTGCCCGGCCGCCCGGCCAGCAGAACACGATCAGGCCGACGAGGATCGCCGCACCCGCCACCGAGAGGACGACCGGGACGATGACCCCGGAATGACGGCTCATGACCCGGTCGAGGCGGATGGCCGGCACCGACGGGTCGCCCAGGCCGTTCCACACGCCGACGGCCAGCACCACGAGGCCGAGCTTCGTCACGCCCCGCATGAGACCGGCGGCGGCCATCGCCGCCGTCGCCTCGTACACCGGCAGGCCGCGCCGGGTGAGGTACCGGCAGGTGACGGCCGCGGAGCCGAGGCCGCTCGGCGCCAAACGGTTGGCCGCGGCCCCGGCGAACTGCGACGCCGTCACCTCCCACAGGCGCAGCCGCCGCCCGGAGACGCCGTCGGCCGCGGCGCGTACGCCGAGGCCCGACGCGAGGTAGTGCAGCGTCGCCAGGGCGGCGATCAGCGGCACGAACTCCCAGCGGATCCGGCAGGCACGGGCCGACAGGTCCCCGGCCCAGTCGCGAAGGTCGACGTCGTGGAAGCCGATGTCGGTCAGGCGCGCGCCGGCGACCACCCCGCACAGCGCGGCGGCGAGCAGCCCGGCGGCCACCCGCGTTCGTATCGGGAACCGTGCGACGACCGACCCGTCGAGCCGCTCGACGACCGGGTCGGGCACCCGTCGCCGGGTCAGGATGCGCGGACTCATGACCTCGACCTCCCCCGTCGGATGAAGCATTCGGGAAACGGGGGATGAGGGGCGGCTGACGTGATGGTTCCTCCAGGTCCACCGGCGGACGGTGCCGTAGCCGACCAGCGGCCGCCGTGGCGTGTCACTGCCTGAATGGTACAACGTGACTGCTGTGGGTGATCATGATTCCCGCGCGGCCCGGTGCCGTAGGGACGATCGCACCCCGGCCTGGGCGTCGCCTCCACGCCGCCTGCGAGAAAGGTGAGCGTCCCGCTAACCGTGCGTTGAACGAGTACTGACCCGCGGCTCCCTACGCTGTCCGCAGCGATGACGAGGGGATCCACGCTTTTGCGGGAGCGAGAACGGCGGCCGGGCGCTCATTCACCCGAGAAGGTGTCCTGATGGGCCTGACCGACGGGCCGTTCGTCCTCCTGCTCGGGGTCCTGGGACTCGCCGCGTTCACGGCCTGCGTCGGCCTGTTGCCCCGGGTCTCGGCCGGTGGTGCGCGTCAGGCGGCGGCGCGGGCGGGCCTGGTGGTGGGCGCCCAGTCCGTCGTGGTGTTCGCGGTGCTCGTGGCGGTGAACTCCTCGTTCGGCTTCTTCGGGTCCTGGGCCGACCTGTTCGGCACGGACCGGAGCCGGGTGCGGGTCGTCGGCGGAGCGGCCGGGGCCACGCCGCCCGCCGCCGCGGCGCAGCCGTCCCTGCGGCCCGCGTCCGACGCGTTGTCGCGCGCCCTGCCCCCGGACGAGGGGCGCCTCGACGCGGTCGTCTTCCACGGCCTGCGCTCCGGCGTCACGGCCACCGGCTACGTGTACCTGCCCCCGCAGTACCTCCGGCACGATCACCGCCACCGGCGGCCGCCCGTCGTGCTCGTTCTCACGGCGGACGTGCGGGGCGCGCTCACCCGGCTGCGCCTGCCGTCGGTCGCGGCCCGTGAGGTCGCCGGCGGCGCGGTCCAGCCGACCGTGTACGTCCTCATGAGCCCGGTCGGCGCCTGCGTCGACGCACCCGGCGGCCGGCAGGCGAACACCTTCTTCGCCGAGGACGTGCCGATGGCGGTGGCGGCCTCCTACCGGGTCGCGCGGGACGGTCCCGGCTGGGGCGTCGTCGGGGACGCGTACGGCGGTTACTGCGCGGCCAGGCTCGCGCTGCGGGACGGCGACCGCTTCACCGCGGCGGCCTGCGCCGCGTCGTCGTACGGCGCCCCGCCCGGTGACCTCTACGGGCGCAGCTCGGCGATCCAGCGCGACGCCGACCTGCTCTGGACGCTGGGCCACCGCCCGCCGCCCCCGGCGCACCTCCTCGTCCTCACCGCCGGGGGCGCGCGCGAACCGGCCCGGCGGCTCACCGCCCTGGCCCGGCCGCCGGCGAGTGCCGAGACCCGCACCGTCCGTGGTGGCGGCGCGCTCCCGACCTGGCAGCGGGACCTTCCTGCCGTACTGCGATGGCTCAGCGGCCGGCTGAGCCCGGAGAGCTGACGTCGATGGGCCTCACCGGCACCCCGTTCATCGTGCTCGTCTGCGTGCTCGCCCTGGCCGCCCTGGCCGGCGTGGTGTGGGTCGCGCCCTGGGCCGCGCGCGGCGTCCCGGCGCGGGTCGGCCTGCTGCTGGTCTCCCAGGTCCTCCTCCTGGCCGCCCTGCTCACCGTCGCCAACGCGTACTTCGCCTTCTATGGGTCGTGGGGCGACCTGCTGGGCATGCCCGGCGGCACGGGCGATGCGGCGGGGCACCGCCCTCGGGGCGGGAGCGGCCCCGGCGGGCCGGACCCGCTGCTCGTGCCGGCGCACGACGCCTTCGTCGACGGGCACCGCCTTCCGGCCAAGGACGGGCGGCTGGAGGCGGTGACGATCCACGGCGCGCGGTCGGGGATCACCGCCCTGGCCTACGTCTACCTGCCGCCGCAGTACTTCCAGGACCGGACCCGGCGGTTCCCGGTGACGCTGGCGCTCACCGGCTATCCCGGGAACGCCCGGAACCTCATCACCCGCCTCCGGCTTCCGCAGACGGCCGCCCAGGAGATCGCCGCCCGCCGCCTCAAGCCGATGATCTTCATCATGATGCGGCCCATGGTCACCCCGCCGCGCGACACGGAGTGCACCGACGTCCCGGACGGCCCGCTCGCCGAGACGTTCTTCGCGCGCGACCTGCCCGCCGCGGTCCAGGAGGCGTACCGCACCGTGCCGGCCCCCGCCGGATGGAGCGCGATGGGGGACTCCACCGGCGGGTACTGCGCGCTGAAGCTCGCCATGCGCCACTCGGACCGGTACGCCGCCGGGATCTCCCTGTCGGGCTACTACAAGGCGCTGCGCGACATCACCACCGGCGACCTGTACGGCGGGAGTCCGGCGTACCGGAATGAGAACGACCTGGTCTGGCGGCTCCGGCACCGGCCCGCCCCGCCGGTCGACGTCCTGGTGACGACCAGCCGGGTGGGGGAGAGGGACTACCGGGCGACCCGGCGGTTCATCGCGCTCGTCCGCCCCCCGATGCGCGTCGCCTCGATCACCCTCCCCACGGGCGGGCACCACTTCAGCGTCTGGAACCGCGAGCTCACCCCCGCGCTCCGCTGGCTGAACGACCGCCTCGGCGTGTGACACACCCGCCCGGCACCTTCCGGCATGGCGTCTCCGGACCCGGCGTCCCAGGACCAGAAGCCCCCGGACCCGGCGCCCCGGAGCCGGGGGCGCCGGCGCGCGGTCTCAGCCCTGGCAGGAGGAGCCGCGGGGGAGGCCGTACGGCGCGCCGATGCGGTAGCGGCCGGGGGCGGGGGCGTAGAACCGGGTCCAGTCGCCCTCCTTCGCGAGGCAGCCCGGCCGTCCGCCGAGGACCTTCAGCCACGGGGACCAGGGCACCCGGAGCAGCACCGAACCACTGGAGGAAACCGTGACGTCCAGCTCGTTGTCGAGCGCGCGGTTCACGGTCGCCGGCGGATCGGCGAGCGGGACGGCGTCGGTGACGCGGTACAGCCGCCAGTGCCGGTTGTGCCAGACCGGCCGCAGCCAGGGCTGGCCCGCGCGGACGATCCGGGCCTCGTCGATGGCCTGCCAGTCGGGCTGGGCGGAGGGCAGGACGACGTAGCCCACGGCCCAGCGGCGCAGCCAGTCGTGGTAGGTGTCCGCGTTCAGCGTCCCGTCGTAGAACAGGGCGTTGCGCTGCACGTCGGCCTGGCGGTTCCAGCCGCGCGCCAGGTTGACGTGCGTGGCGAGCTCGGAGGCCTCCAGGTGGGTGCGCTCGGGCACGACCTCGACCCGGCTCTGGTCGGCGCGCACCCGGCGCAGCTCGCCGACGAGGCTCGTCGTGTGCCCGACGGTCGCGGCCGTGTTGACGAGGTCGAACACCGGCCGGGCCACCTGGGAGATCACCGTGGCCGCGAAGGCGATGTACAGGACGGCCATGCGCCGGTGCAGCGCCGCGGCCAGCAGCGCGGTCCCGCCGAACAGCAGCGCCATCCGGTCGACGTTGCTGCCCACCTGGGACGGGATCACCCAGGTGAGGACGGTCCCGATGGCGTACACCACCGCCCCCAGGCGTATGGTCCGCCATCCGCGCGGCGCGAACGCGACCAGGGCCACCGAGGCGACCACGGGGGCCACCACGAGGTACCAGGGGAACGGCTGGACGCCCTCGAATGGGAAGAACAGCGCGGATCCCCCCACGACCACCGGCGGCCCGGCGGCCACGGCGTACGCGGCCGGGCGGCGGCGGGTGAGGAACAGCGCGGCGGCGACCACTTCCAGGAACAGGCCCGCGACCGGGCTGGCGAGCGTGGCCAGCACGCCGAGGCCGATGATGGCGACGGCGCGGAGCACGCGGGGACCGCGCGGCACGAACACCACCGTCACGGCGGCCAGCCCGAAGAACACGCCCAGTGCGAAGGTGACGCGGCCGGACACGGCGTTGCAGGACAGGGAGAAGGCGGCCCACAACGCGGGCGCGAGCGGGCGTGAGACGCCCGAGCGGACGAGGAGGAGGGCGACCAGGGCCGCGGAGAGCGTGCCGGCGATCACCGCGGCCGTGCGCACGCCGATCAGCGCCATGAGGTACGGCGAGATGACGCTGTAGGACATCGGGTGCATACCGCCGTACCACGCGAAGTTGTACGCGGAACCGGGGTGACGCCCTACGAATCGCGTCCAGGCGTACTGCGCGGCGAGGTCACCGCCGTCGGTCGCGGCGTATCTCGCCCACAGCAGATGCAGGATCGCCGCGGCGGCCGTCGCCACCACGATCGGGTGGAACAGCCATCGCCGGTGGTTGGACCGGCGGGTACGTGGAACGTCGGCCCTGGGGGCCGGCTGCAGCGTCGTGGTCATCGCCCGGCGGCACTCTCCGGATGCGCCTGGTGAGACGCCTGAGGCTCGGGGGACATTCGGTCAATGATCGAGGATGCGCGGCCCGGGGGCAAATCAGGCACGCCGACGGGAGATAAATGCCCTCCCCGTCATATCGGTCCTGAGTGGATGTCTCCCACTTTTGCGAAACATTGCAGCGTATGTCGGCGAAGCCCTAGTGTTTAGCCTCGGCCAGGGGAGGCGCGTCCGTAGAACCGCTCACCCGGCGCTACGGGGCAGTGACGGGAAGGCGGTTTCGTGACTCAGCTTTTCGTGGATGGCAACGGCACTTCGGTGGCTCTTGATCCACGACGCGCCTACCGCGTGGGCCGGGATCCGGGATCGGACATCGTCATCGCCGTCGACGGCGTCTCCCGTACCCACGCGATCCTCCGCTTCGACGCAGGTCAGTGGGTGCTCGAGGACAACGGCAGCGCCAACGGCACCTACCAGGACGGCCACCGGATCCAGCGCGTCGTCGTCGCGCCGGGCACCCAGGTCCGCCTCGGCCACCCGGCGGAGGGCGTCCCGCTCGTCTTCCGGGCCGCTCAGGCCACGCCCGCCACCACGCCGGGCTCCGCCGCTCCGGGACCCACGGGGCCGGGCTCGCCCGCCGCGCCGCCGGCCGCCGGTCCGGGATACCCGCCGTCGGGTGCGCCGGGCACCGCGCCCGCCGCCCAGGGCGGCCATCCCGCTCCGGGCCGCCCGCCCGCGTCCGAGCCGTCCCCGCGCCCGGCCGTGCCGTATCAGCAGGACGCGTCCCCGCAGGCGGCGCCGCCCGCGGGGCCGTCGCAGCCGGGCGTTCCCGGCCAGTACCCTCCGCAGGCCGCCGGTGGGGGTGCGCCCTACGGCCATCCGCCCGCGGCCCAGGGCGCCCCGGCGGGCGGGACCGAGGCGCACGGCTACCCGCCCGCGCCCGAGGCGTACCCCGGCCAGATCCCCCCGACGATCGATCCGTCCGCCACGGGCCGGCCCGGCCCGTACCCCGGCGCGGCACCCGACCGGCAGGCCGCCCCGTACGGCGGGACTCCTCCCCAGACGCCCCCCGGATACGGCGGCGGCCCGGCCCCGTACCCGCCTCCCCCCGGACCCGGCGGCCCGGGCGGAGTTGCGGGGCAGCCCGGTCCGGGCGGCGTTGCGGGACAGCCGGGACCCGGCCCGCGGCCGCGGTCGCCGATCGTGCAGACGATGAGCGGGCAGTACCGCGAGCCCACGCAGATCCGCAGGCTCGAGGGGTCGCGGGTCGTGCGCATCGGCCGCGGACCCGAGAACGACATGGTCATCGCGGACCTGCGGGTGTCACGCCAGCACGCCGAGCTGCGCTCCACCGGCGGAACGTACGAGATCGTCGACCTGGGCAGCCGCAGCGGCACCTACGTCAACGGCCGGCAGGTGCAGCGGGCGCCGATCGGCCCGCAGGACATCATCGGCATCGGGCCCTCGACGTTCCACCTCGTCGACGACGTCCTCATGGAGTACGTCGACGCCGGCGCGGTACGGCTCAGCGCGCACGACCTCACCGTCACCGTCGACAAGGGCAAGGTGCTGCTCGACCACGTGACGTTCCCGCTCGGCGAGAAGTGCCTCGTCGCGGTCATCGGGCCCAGCGGCTCGGGCAAGTCGACGCTGCTGCGCGCGCTCACCGGCCTGCGGCCCGCCGACCAGGGCATGGTGTCCTACGACGGGCGCGACCTGTACCGCGACTACGCCGAGCTGCGCTCCCGCATCGGGCTCGTGCCGCAGGACGACATCCTGCACACGCAGCTGACGGTGCGCCGCGCGCTCCTGTACGCCGCGGAGCTGCGGTTCCCCGACGACACCCGGCAGAGCGAGCGCAAGGCGCGCGTCGACGAGGTCCTCAAGGAACTCTCCCTGGACCACCGCAGGGACAACAAGGTCTCCGCGCTGTCCGGCGGCCAGCGCAAGCGCGTCAGCGTCGCCCTGGAGCTGCTGACCAAACCGTCGCTGCTCTTCCTCGACGAACCGACCTCCGGCCTCGACCCGGGCCTGGACAAGTCGGTGATGCAGATGCTGCGCGGCCTGGCCGACGACGGCCGTACGGTCGCCGTGGTCACCCACAGCGTCGCGAACCTCGACATCTGCGACCGCCTGCTCGTCATGGCGCCCGGCGGCCGGATCGCCTACTTCGGCCCGCCGAAGGAGGCGCTGCCGTTCCTCGGCTTCGACGACTGGGCGGACGTCTTCCAGGCGTTCGACGACCAGTCCATCGACTGGGGCGGCCGCTACCTGCACTCCGCCGAGCACCAGCGGTACGTCCAGGCCGAGCTGGTCCAGCCGGCCGCGCCGCAGACCGGGCCGGTCGCCTCCTACCAGCCGCCGCCCAAGCCGCAGAAGTGGCCGGAGCAGCTGAGCACGCTGATCCGCCGCTACGTGCGGGGCATCGCCGCGGACCCGATGTTCCTCGGCATCACCGTGCTGCTGCCGATCATCATGGGCCTGCTGGCCCGCGTGGTGCCCACCGGCGACCTGCTCGCCCGCCCGGGCACGAACGGCCAGGCGGCCAACCTCCTGCTGATCCTGTGCATCGGCGGATGCCTCACCGGCGCCGCCAACGCGGTGCGCGAACTCGTCAAGGAAAGACCGATCTACCAGCGAGAACGCGCGGTCGGACTGTCCAGATCCGCGTATCTCGCCTCGAAACTGCTCGTGCTGGGCCTGATCACCATCGGGCAGGGGATCGTGCTGACCCTGGTGGCCATGCTCGGCGTCAAGACGCACGACAAGGGCGTGATCACCACTCCGCTCACCGAACTGGTCCTCGCGATCGCCCTGCTGTCCTTCACCGCGATGGCCCTGGGCCTGCTGATCTCCGCGCTGGTCAAGACCAGCGAGATGACGATGCCGCTCCTGGTCATGTCGACGCTGGTCCAGGTGGTCTTCTGCGGCGCCCTCGTCCACCTGGACGGCAAGCCGGTGCTGGAGCAGCTCTCGTGGCTGGTGCCCGCCCGGTGGGCGCTCGCCGCGATGGCCGGCACCCTCGACGCCGGGCAGCTGATCCCGCACCGCGACACCCCGCCGGACCCGCTGTGGAAGCAGGACCTCGCCACGTGGAGCCTGGACATGGGCGTCATGCTCCTGCAGGTCGTCGTCCTGTCCTTCCTGGTGGCCCGGATGCTCCGCCGTCAGGAGCCGGAGGTCATGCGGAAGTGACGCCGGACCCGCGCGCGGCGGCCCCGCATCCGGGGATCGACACCTCGGTGCCGCACACGGCCGACCCGATCGTGCCGGCCCACGCGCGGGCGCTGCCGTCCCGAGAGCAGCAGGACCGCGCCACCATCGTGGCGGCCGACCTTCGCGAGCCGGAGCAGGTCCTCGCCGATCTCTCGATCCGCGGAGTCATCGACTTCGACCGGCCGGCCGGCTGACGAGGCGCGGACAGGCGGTCTCCGGGACACGGCCGTGACCGGCCTGCCGGCCTGACGCCGCGCGGACGGGCGGCCGGCGGCCGGATGAGGCCCCTCCCGGGTCCGCGCGCCGCCGCGAGCCGTACCATCATGAGGCCGAAAGGGGATGAGGAATGCCGGACACGTGGGTGGTCGTCGGGTTGGACAACGGCGGTACCAGCAATAACGCGACCGTGCTGGACGCCTCGGGGAGCTTCCTCGCCGACCGTCTCGTGGAGACGCCCAGCCGGGTGCTCGAAGGCCCCGAGGTGGCCGTGGAGGCCCTGGCCACATCCCTGGCCGGGGTTCTCGAGGTGACCGGCGTCGACCCGGCGCGGGTTCGCGCCGTCGGCCTCGACACCCCCGGCCCGGCGAGCGCGGCCGGCGTGATCTCCAGCAGGGGCGGCACGAACTTCTCCCAGCCCGAGTGGTGGGGCTTCGACATCCGCGCCGCGCTGGAGGAGCGCCTGGGGCTGCCCGTCGTCTACAACAACGATGGGAACGCCGCGGCGCTGTACGCCCACCACGCCCACTTCGGCGCCGACGCGTTCCGGCACTCGTCCGTCTCCGCGATCGTCGGCACCGGTCTGGGCGGCGGTGTGGTCGAGGCCGGGAAGGTCGTCAAGGGCGCCGCCGGCATGGCCGGTGAGCTCGGGCACGTCCACATCCCGACGCACGGGCTGCTGGAGGAGGGCCAGCCGGTGCCCGCCTGCAACTGCGGTTTCTCCGCCGACGCCGAGAGCGTGGCCTCTCTCACCGGCATCGCCAACAACCTCCTGCCGTACTGGCTCACGAGGTTCGAGGGGCACCCGCTGGCCGATGAGCCGCAGGGCAAGGCCGCCAAGCTCGTGCGGGGGTACGCCGAGCAGGACGACCCTCTCGCGCTCAAGATCTTCGAGCAGCAGGCGATCGCGCTCGGCCGGCTCTTCACCATCGCCGCGAACTTCACCGACCCCAGCGCGTACTTCGTCGGCGGCGGCGTCGTCGAGACCGGCCCGAGGTTCCGGGAGTGGTTTCTGGACAAGGTCCGCGAGCACACCGTGCTGCGGGAGGAACAGGCCCTGGTCGCGCGGTTCGCCCTCGTCCCCGACCTCGACATGGCCGGCGCGCGCGGCGCCGCGATCGCCGCGCGGGACGCCCTGACGGCGTAGCGCCTCCCCGGGTGCGGCGCGTGCCCGCCGCGACTCCCAGTTCCGCGCATCGCCGCAGGTCACGTAGCCTTTTCGGCATGGCGGGACGCTGGAGCGCGGCAGGTGGCTGGATGATCGAGGCGATCGTCCTCGGCGACCGTCCCTGCTATCGCGTCAGCCGGCGGGGCTACCTCATCGGCGACGGCTACTGCTACCACCTGGTGGAGCTCGAGCGGCTGCTGCGGCGGCACGGGATCGCGCTGGGCGACCTGACCGAGGAGGGACCGCCCGCGGTCACCGGTTGAGGTTCGAGCGGGTGACTAGACTCGCCAGGATGAGCGAGACGCGATGGCTGAGCCCGGACGAGCAGCGCACCTGGCGCGCGTACCTGACCGCCCATCGCCTGCTGCTCGACGAGATCGACGCGCAGCTCCGCCGCGACTCGGGCATCCCACACGCCTACTACGAAATCCTGGTGCGTCTCTCGGAGACGCCCGGCCGCGCGCTGCGGATGTCCGTGCTCGCCGAGGACACCCGTGTCTCCGCGAGCCGGCTGTCGCACGCGATCACCCGGCTGGAGGAGCGGGGCTGGGTGCGCCGGGAGGACTGTCCCACCGACCGGCGCGGTCAGCTCGCCGTCCTCACCGACGATGGCTTCGCCGCGCTGGCCGGCGCGGCGCCGGGCCACGTCGAGACCGTACGCCGGGCGCTGTTCGACGCGCTCGACGCCGAGCAGGTGCGGTGGCTCGGCGTCATCAGCGAGACCCTCGCGGACCACCTGGACGGCGCCGGAGGGCCCCCGGGATCTCCCGGGAGATGAGCGGCGCTCGTCAGGGCGTCTTGAAGCGCATGGCGAGAGCGGGGCACATCTCGATCGCCTGATGGGCCTGGCGCAGCAGGCGCTGCGGCACGGATTTGCTCTCGACCACCGGGAACCCGTGTTCGTCCAGGCTCACGAGGTCGGGGACGAGGTGCCCGCACAGGCCGTGCCCCGCGCAGCGCGTCCAGTCCACCGTCAGGCGCAGCCCGGTGTCCTCGGACTCTTCCACCGCGGCGGCGTCCTCGCCGTCGATGGGCAGCAGCCCGCGTACCGGGCGGCCGCAGGTCCCTGAGGCCAGGTGCGTGTCGACGTCGTCACGGAAGACCTCGAGCGCCGAGGCGATGAACCGCGACGTGCCGTCCGGGTGGTGGCAGGCTCCGCGTCCCTTGACGACCTGCATGCCCTGGCGTACCGCCGACAGCGCCTCGGATCGGGAGTCGCCCTCCGCGAGCGCGCGCAGGGACCGGGCGAGGGCCGGCAGGCCCAGGCGGCAGGGACCGCACTGCCCGGCGGTCTCCATGCCCATGTAGACGGCGACCCGGGCGACCTCGCCGAGCGGGCAGACGTCCGGCGCGAGCGGCAGGATGATGCCGGCCCCCAGGCTCGCGCCCGCCCGGGCGATGTCCTCACGTGAGACGCGGGCGCGGTTCGCGGCGGCGGGGGCGAGCCACGCGCCGTGGTACCCGCCCATCAGGACGCCCTGCCCGACGTCGGCCCGGCACAGGTCGAGCACCTGGAACAGCGGAGTCCCGGCCGGGGCCTCGACGACGACGGGCCGGCCGCCGGGTCCCCAGACGGTGAGCAGGACGGTGCCCGGCTCCTCGGCGGTACCGATCGCCCGGTAGAGGTCGGGGCCGAGCTGGGACAGCAGGGCGAGCTGGGCGAACGTCTCCGCGTTGGACAGCAGGGTGGGCAGCCCGTCCACGCCGCGTTCGGCCGCCCGTACCTTGCGGCCCGGCGGCAGCGCCGGGGCACCGTTGACGCCGTTGACCAGGGCGCCGCCCTCGCCGGTGACGAAGCGTTCCGGTAGGCGGACGACGCGGATGAACCCCCCGAGGTTGCTCTCCACGACCGCGCTGCGGATGGACCGGCCGGCCCGGCCGCCGTCCGTCACGCCGATGACGACCTCGCGGGCGCCGAGCGCGAGGGCGGCGAGCATCGCCCCGTCGAGGATGAGGTGCGGGGTGCGGGACATCAGCAGCTTGTCCTTGGCGCTGGCCGGCTCGCCCTCGGTGGCGTTGACCAGGACGACGGTCTGGGCGTCCTGACGGCGTGCCGCCGAGACGACGGCCTTCAGCTTGCGGGCGAACGGGAAGGCCGCGCCGCCGCGGCCGCGCAGGTCGACCTGCTCGGCCATCGCCAGCAGCTCGCGCACACTGCGCCGGCGGAACTCCCCGTGCACCTCACGGTGCGCGGTCTGGTCGATGCGCTGGTACCGGTCGAGCCCGCGGCCGAGGCGCGGCGGCCCCACGTACCGGAAGTTCATCATCTCCCACCGGGCCAGGGCGAGGTCTCGGCGCGCAGCGCCGCCCAGAACTGCTCGTCGGGCAGGTCGCCGGTCTCGGCGGCGGCCCGGGCGTCCGCGCTGACCCGGTCACGGGGGTCGGCGGCGCCGTCGCGCGCCCCGCTCCCCGTGACCCGGCCGTCTCCTCTGGCCTTGCGGGCGCGCAGCATGCGCCGGTCACGGGCCAGGCGCGGCAGCCGGCCGGTCGCGGCGACGAGCACCAGTGCGGCGCAGATGAGGTAGCTCCAGGTGACCCAGGCCTTGGGCGGACGGCCGGCGGTCAGGCCGTGGAGGATCGCCAGGGCCCACATCACGTACGCGAGCGCGTGCACCGTGCGCCACAGCCACGGACGGGGACCGGTGACGAACCGGCCGCGCAGCACGCCGGTTGCGACGATGACGATGAGCAGGTCGCCGGCGATGGTGCCCAGGCCGACCAGGAGGGCGGCGCGGCCGTGGCCGGTGAAGGGCAGGAACGCGTCGAGGACCGTCGCGTGCGCCTCCATGACCTTCAAGGCGATGTGGGTGACCAGGAAGCCGATGGCCATGATCGCGGTCGCGCGGTGGGCGCCCTGGGCGAGGATGCGCAGGCCGATCGGCAGGACCCGCTGGGCGGCGGCGACCCCGGCGACGACCGCCGCGGTCGCCGCCAGGAGGGTGAACACGCCGACGTAGAACTCCAGGAACCTTCGCAGGCGCTCGACCTCGTCCGCTCCCCGGGAGGTCCGGCCGACGATCAGGACGATCACGAGGAGCACCAGGGTGAGGACCGCCGCCCGGGTGCGCCCGGGTCTTCGGGAGGTACGGCGCCGCGCCCGCCTCCGCCGCGCTCCGGGCTCCCGGGAGGTGTGGCGCGGGGCGGCGGCCTGCTCAGACACCGGCATCGGGGCTCCCACCGGGCAGCGGGACGTTCGGGACGCGAACGCTCGGCGAGCCAGGCTTGGGCGTACGGCCGGGGGAGGGGCTCTTGGACGGCGAGGGCGCCGGGGACGCGGGCACGGCCCCGAAGTTCAGCAGCGGATTGCCCGCGTCGACGCGGACGCCGGCGCGCTCGGCGAACGTCGCCGCCGCCGTCTCCCGCACGGTCCAGCCGCCCAGCTGGAAGTGGTCGAGCCGCATCGGGCCGGTCGCGTCGCCGATCGCGAAGCGCACCATCCGCTGCGGCGCCTCGCCGCCTCCGCACGGCTGCTCCGTGCCGGTCCGGCCGAGGTAGTCGCCGCGTTTCACGAAAGCGCCGTCGCGGACCTTCGTCACGTCGGACAGCTGGTAGTACTGCGTGGCCAGGCCGTTCGGGTGGATCAGGAGCACGAGCCCGTGACCGGCGGCGGAGGAGCAGAGCCGGTAGATCCGGCCGTCGCCCGGGGCGAGGACCCGTCCGTCCCCGCCGTCGAAGCCCGACACGCCGTCGTCCGTGGCCAGGAGGGTCCAGGACTGCCCGACCCCCCAGGGCAGCATCAGGCCCGTGTCCAGTGGCGCGTCGGCCGCGGCGCTGAACTTCTCCAGCACCGGGCGCTCGGCGGCCGGAACGACGGAGGCGGGCGCCTTCCGCAGGAGCGTCGTGAACCGCGGGGTGCCGGCCAGGGCGACCTGCCAGCCGGCGCGGGTGCGCTGCGCGACGTACAGCGAGGATTCCGGCATGACCGTCTTCCCGCGCGGCGGCGGGATCGTCTCGGTGCCGAACGCCCAGGTGCGCGCGCGGTCCATCCGGCTGAGCCGCACGATGGGGGCGGACAGCGTGCCGACCCCGTAGTCCCGCCGGGCCACGCGGCTGCGTTCGGCGAGGGCGACCGTCTCGACCTGCCGGCTGAGCTGGACGGCCGGGCTCACCGGAGCGCGGGACGACGAAGGACGCGACACCACCGGGCGGGACGTGTGGGAGCGCCCGGCGTGCACGGGACGCCGGTCGGCGACCGGGTGCCGGGGGGACGGCGGCATCACGGCCTGCTCGACGATGGCGGCCAGCGCGAGACCCACCGCGACGACGACCACTCCGCCAAGGGCGGAGATCCTCTCACCCAGCCACGCCGCCGGCCTCCGGCGCCGTGGGGGGCCGAGCCGCCCTTGCCTTCGGTGCGTCCTCGGCATCGACCTGCCCTTCCAGAGGACGATCGCATTGGGCGATCGCATTAGTGATCGAAACCGGATTGCGAGAGGAGTGTAGGAGGCCGGAGGTCTTTAAAGTGCCGAAAACGTGAAAAATCGTCACGGCGGTGCCCGACTTAGCGGAGCGGAATTGCGTCGTCACCTCACGCTGCCGGGCATGCGGAGTGCGGCACCCATCGGCGCAGGTCAGGAGGGATGGCGCTGGACCGCCCGGAGTGCGGTCCGGGCGGGACGGCGGCCTCCGGAGCCGCCTTTCCCCGCGGACGCGCGCCGCCGGGCGGTGCCGATTGTCCGGATCCGGTCACGATTCCGGACAGTGCGAAATAAGTCGCGAACGGTATCAGCCCCGTGCGGGGACGGTGAGACCGGCGAGGTTCCAGCCGGTGAGCCCGACCACCGGGGCCGCTCCCCGCAGGTCCGCGACGCGGTACCGCGCGGTCAGCGTCTGGCTCTGCCCCGGCCAGAGCGTGACGTCGTTGTCGCTCCACTCGATCGGCAGGACCTGGTCGTCACCGCCCAGCGCGCGGCCACCGGACGTGCCCCGGCGCACGTCGGCGCGGGTGAACACCGCGGGCACCGGCTTCGAACCGACGTTGCGGATGGTCACCGTGGTGGTCGCCTCCCCGCCGTTCCGGCGCGTCGAGGCGGAGACCCCGATGTTCGCGGCGGGCAGGCTCTGCAGCCCCGTCAGGTCCGCGTAGCCGCCGGTCTTGAACACCGCGCCGAAGCCCTGGCCGAGCGTCTTGGACCAGTCGACCTGGTCCGCCTTCGTGGACAGCCAGTAGACGTTGCGGCTCACCGTCGCGCCCGGCCGCGTCAGCGTCAGCTCCAGGAAGTAGGTACGGGAGATGCCCGCGGGCACCTTCGGCGTCAGCACGGTCCGTACGTCCTGGCCGGCCAGGGTGGGCACCGCCTGCCGCGCCGTCGCCCGCACCGTGCCGTTCAGGTCGATGAACCGCGCCGTGGCGGTCAGGCCCGGCTGCCGGGTGCTGGTCAGGTTCGCGACCTTGATCGAGCCGTCGGCGTAGTCGTACATCACGTGCACGGGCTCGCCGGCCTTCTTCGCGCCGAAGTACACGCCAGGCTGGTCGAGGTCGTAGTTGTACAGGTTCCAGTGCAGCGACGGCCAGGCCTTGTTCAGCATCCAGTAGATGACGCCGGTGCTCGGATTGGCCGGGTCCTTCGAGTGCCCCAGGTAGGCCTCGAACTGCGCCCGCGTGACCTCGTACCCGCCCATCTGCGCGATGCGCTGGTAGGACGCCATGTCGGACCAGTGGCCGTACCGGTTCCACAGCGGGGTGTTGTACTGCCCCATCCGGCCGGTCTTCGTGTAGCTCGTGTACTTCTGGTACACGTGGAAGAGGTCCGGGCCCGTCCCCGGCCCGTTGGTCGTGCTCAGGTCCCAGATCTTCTTCTGGTCCGCCGGCGTCAGGAACCGGTTGAGCGAGTCCTGGGTCGGCACCGTGTTCCCGGCGCTGGTCTCGGTGCCGTACGCCCAGGCGCTCCCCTGGTTGGTGTAGGTCGGGTCGCCGGGGTCGACCGTCTCCGGCCCGTTCGCCCACCAGTAGCCCGGCGGGACGTAGTTGTACGGGCCCTCCTTGGACCCGGAGTAGCCGAGCCTCGGCGACGACTTGTACTCCGCGGCGGCGACCTGCGGCGTCGCCCAGTCGGCCGCCGCGAACGCCTTGAGGTAGATGGCCTCCTTGGCGGCGTCGGGCGCCTCGTCGCTGCCCTGGTAGAACGTGAAGACGCTCGGGTGGTCGCGCAGCCACCGCGCCACGTGCGCCGCCTGCACGCCGGCGTTCGCCTTCAGCGCGTCCGGCCACTTGGAGGACGGGTCCTCCCACCGGTCACAGCACTGCCAGCCGGGCATCGCCAGGATGCCCAGACGGTCCATCTGGGCGAACATGTCGTCGGGCGGCAGGTTCCCCTCGAACCGCAGGGTGTTCAGTCCGAGGTTCCTGACGTAGGAGAGCTGGTCGCGGATGTTCTGCGGCGAGTAGCGCATGAACATGTCCGGCGACCACCCGCCGCCGCGGATCGCCAGCGGCACGCCGTTGATCACGAACTGCCGCGAGCCGTGTGAGGCGTGGGTGCCCGCCTTGACCGGCGTCAGGTGCGAGGTGACGGTGCGGATCCCGAAGTCCTCGTCCGCCCGGTCGGAGACCCGGCCGCCGACGTTCGCGCTCGCGGTCAGGTGGTAGAGCGGCTGCGCGCCGAGCTGGTACGGCCACCAGACGGCGGGGTGCTCCAGGTGCAGCGCCCGGTGGTCCGCGGGGGTCAGCGTCACGGTACGGGTCGATTTCGCGGGGACGGTCGTGTCCGCGGACACGGCGATCCGCGTCCCGCCGTGGGTGATCACGGCGTCCAGCCGCGCCTTCCGCGCCGCGTCCGTGTCGTTGCGCAGGCCGGCCTTGACCGTGAGGTCCGAGCTGCCGAGGTTCGCGGCGTTGTGCTGGACGACGTGCACGTCGCGCAGCGCGACCGGGCCGGCCTGGGCGAGCTGGGGCGCGAAGCGCAGGCCGGTGTTCTGGTCCGGGGCGGGCGGGTTCCAGTCCAGTGTGCTGTCGGTGAGGTACGTCTTCGGGGCGTTCTTGGCGATGTCGAGCGCGATGGCGTTCTGGCCGTCCCGGACGTAGGGCGTGATGTCGTACTCGAACCGGCCGTACGCGCCCTGGAGCTGTGCCCGGTCGGCGACCTTCGTGCCGTTCACCCAGAGGTCCGCGGTGCCGAGCACCCCGTTCATGATCAGTACGGTGCGGCCGTCACGGCGCGGGTGGACGGTCAGCTGCTCGCGGTACCACCAGTTCGGGGTGAACTGGCCGGTGGGCACCTTGGCCAGGTTGTCGGAGTAGAAGACGTTCGGGTAGCGCCCGTTCTCCAGCAGGCCCGCCATCAGCGTCTCGGGGCGGCTGATCGGCAGCCAGCCGGTGGTCGCGTAGCCGGGCCGGGAGATCGTCGCGCCCGACGTGCCCGCGACGGCCGAGGACTGGATCTTCCAGCCGGTGTTCAGGTCGGCGGCGGAGGAGGGGGCGGCGGGGGCCGTGGTCGAGGCCGTGCCGGGCGACGGCGTGGCGGGCGACGGCGTGGCGGAGGCCGGTTCGCCGGAGAGGAGGGGGCCGGAGGGAGATGCGCCGGAGAGGGGTGGGCCGGTGAGGGGTGCGCCGGCCTCTTGCCCCGCGCCCCCGGTGGAGCGGGCGGCCGCCGCCGACGGGGTGGCGACGGCGAGCAGGGCGCATGCCGCCAGGATGATCGGGTGGGACCTCAGCCTGGTCACGGCGCCTCCTGAAGATCGTCGGATCGCATCCGGTGCGCGTCCCGTGCGTGATGATCGTTAATCACATTAACATTTATTGTTAAGAACATTAACGACGGCCGGAAGTGGACAGTGGCCGTCGCGCGGACCGGGCGGACGGCCCGGTCGCCGGCGCTGCGGGTAGCGGTCCTGACGTGGGGCGAAACCCTGCGGTCGAGGTCCGCGCCGTCGCGCGCCTGGAGTTCACGGCGGCGGTGGGAGCCGGCTCCGGAGCGCCGCCGCGGTTTCTGCCAGCGTACCCGTGAGGGGCGGCCGGCCCGATGCCCGGACCTGCGAGGCGTCCGCAATGAACGGCCATGAAAAGGCCTTTCCCGGTCCTGTCCCCGGGGTTACCTTCGCTCGGCATGGGAGCGCTCCCACTCTACTCCCGCAAAGCCGCCATGGAGCCGTCAATGCGACCTCGACGCGCGATCTCCTATCTCCTGGCCCTCCTGCTGAGCGTCTGCGGGGCCGGCCTCGTCACCGGCACGGGCACGGGCACGGCGCACGCCGCCGTCGCCTGCGATGTCACCTACGCGAAGAACGACTGGGGGTCGGGCTTCAGCGCCACCATCACCCTCAAGAACCTCGGTGACGCGCTCAGCGGATGGACGCTCAGCTACGCCTACACGGGTGAGCAGAAGCTGACCCAGGGCTGGAGCGGCACGTGGTCGCAGAGCGGTAAGACCATCACGGTCACCAGCGCGAGCTGGAACGGCGCGCTGGCGAGCGGCGCCACCGCCCAGATCGGCGCCAACTTCACCTACACCGGCACGAACACCGACCCGACGTCCTTCTCGCTCAACGGAACCGTGTGCAACGGCTCCGGCGGTGGCGGTGGCGGTGGCGGTGGTGAGGGTGGTGGGGGTGGTGGGACGACCGGGCCCGCGCCCGCGCTGCACGTCTCCGGGAACAGGCTCGTCACCGCGAGCGGCGCGACCGTACGCCTCCGCGGGGCGAACCGCTCCGGCGGCGAGTTCATGTGCGTCCAGGGCCGGGGGATCTGGGACGGGCCGGTCGACGACGCGTCGATCGACGCCATGGTCGCGTGGAAGATCAAGGCGGTCCGCATCCCGCTGAACGAGGAGTGCTGGCTCGGCCTGAGCAACATCGACGCGCGGTACGGCGGCACGGCGTACCAGACCGAGGTCAAGGCGTTCGTGTCACGGCTCGAGGCGCACGGCGTCACCCCGATCGTCGAGATGCACTGGAACCACGGCACCTACACCGGTCCCTCGTCCGGTTGCTCGGACGTCCACGCGACCTGCCAGAAGCCGATGCCGGACGCCCAGTACGCGCCGTCGTTCTGGACGGGCGTCGCGAACGCCTTCAAGGGCGACGACGCGGTGGTCCTCGACCTGTTCAACGAGCCGTACCCCGAGCGCGCGACCGGCAGTGAGGCCTCCGGCTGGACCTGCTGGCGGGACGGCGGGACCTGCGCCGGCATCCCCTACCAGGTGGCCGGTTTCCAGAGCCTCGTGAACGCCGTACGCGCGACCGGCGCCACCAACGTGATCCTCGTCGGCGGGCTGGCGTACTCCAACGACCTGACGCAGTGGCTGCAGTACCGGCCGGCCGATCCGAAGAACAACCTCGCCGCGTTCGCGCACATCTACAACTTCAACACCTGCGCGAACACGTCCTGCTATGACGGTCAGCTCGCCCCGGTCGCGGCGCAGGTGCCGCTGACGCTCAGTGAGATCGGTGAGAACGACTGCTCGCACGACTTCATCGACACCCTCATGAGCTGGGCCGACACGCACGCCGTCGGCTACCTGGGGTGGACGTGGAACACCTGGGACTGCGGCAGCGGCCCGTCACTGATCAGTTCCTACGACGGCACCCCCACGTCGTACGGCATCGGCCTCCGGGACCACCTGGTCGCCACCGGCTGAGGCCGGAGCCCGCCCCCGCGCGGGTCGTGCCGGGCCCAGAGAAAGCCGGCCCGCGCGCCCGGAGCCCCGCCGTTCCGGGCGCGCGGGCGGCCGGTCCGCCGAACCCGGCGGCGGCCGTCCGGTCAGCCGGCGAGCACCGCGGCGACGGTGTCGGCGATCGGCGTGGTCGGCCGGCCGATGAGCGCCTTCAAGTCGCCCGGCGTGTCGGCCAGCGCTCCGGCCTTGACGCCGCGGTCGACGTCGACGAGCACGTCGGCGAACGCGTCGGGCACGCCGGCTGCGATAAGGGCGGCGCGGTGCTCCTCGGGCGGCAGGTCGCGGTACACGATCTCCTTGCCGGAGGCCCGGGAGATCTCACCCGCGAGGTCCGGCAGGCTCCACGCGACGTCCCCGGCGAGCTCGTAGATCCGGTTCTCGTGGCCGGCCCCCGTGAGCACGGCCACGGCCGCGGCGGCGTAGTCCGCCCGGCCGGCACTGCCGATCCGCCCGTCCCCGGAGCCGCCGATGACGGCGCCGGTCGCGACGGCCTGCGTGATCGCCGGGGCGTACACCTCGTTGTACCAGTTGTTACGCAGGAGGGTGTAGGTCAGTCCCGTCTCGCGGATGATCTCCTCGGTCGCCTTGTGCTCGGCGGCCAGGCCGAGGACCGACGTGTCCGCGTGCGGCGCGCTCGTGTAGACGAGGTGCGGGACGCCCGCCCCCTGGGCGGCCTGGACCGCCGCGGCGTGCTGGGGGACGCGCCGCCCGACCTCGCTGCCGGAGATGAGCAGCAGCCTGGTCCCTCCCTCGAACGCCGGGCGCAGTGTCTCGGGACGGTCGTAGTCGGCCTCCCGCACCTGGACGCCGCGCGCGGCTAGGTCGGCGGCCTTGTCGGGGCTGCGCACGGCGGCCACCACCTGGTCCGCGGGCACCTTCTCCAGCAGCCCGTCGATCACCAGACGGCCGAGCTGTCCGGTGGCGCCGGTAACGATGATCACATTTATCTCCCGCGTCCGAGGAACCTCGGCGGCCACGCCGCGAGGTGAGCACTCCCCAAGACCGTAGTACTAACTTTTCCACAGTGCAATCTCAGAGTGAGTACCCAACTAAAGAGCAGTGCGGTGGAGAAGTATGCTGAGCGCCATGGACAGCCGCCCGACCAACGGATCGCCGACCCCGTCCCGCGACGGCGGCGGAGCGGCCGACGACGCCTACGGCGACGTCGTCTACGACGTGTTCGCCGTCCGATGCACCTCCCGTGAGGCGCTCGGGCACATCACCGGGCGCTGGGGGATCCTCGCGCTGGGCGCCTTGAGCGAGGGCACCTACCGGTTCAACGCGCTGCGCCGACGGGTCGACGGAGTGAGCGAGAAGATGCTCGCGCAGACCCTTCAGGCCCTCGAACGTGACGGCTTCGTGCTCAGGAAGGCCGAGCCGACCATCCCGCCGCGCGTCGAGTACAGCCTCACCCCGCTCGGCCGCGAGGCCGCCGAGCGGCTCTGGGACGTCATCAAGTGGCTGGAGGCCCGCATGCCCGAGGTCACGGCGGCCCAGGCCCGTTACGACGAGGAGAGGTCGGCCGGCTGAAGGAGCCGGACCGCGCTCCTCACCGGGTGATGGCGGGTACCAGGCGGTAGTCGCGCTGGAAGACGAGGTTGTGCAGGTCGGCCGCCGCGATGGCGCGCAGGGTGGGTACCTCCGCGGCGGCCTGCTGGTCGGTGAAGACGTTGAGCGGCCACTCGCCCACCGTCGCGCCGCGCAGGTGCGGATGGTGGAAATTCCGCTCGAAGTGCGCCTCCAGCGTGATCGGCCGGACGCCCGCCGCCCGCTGCTCCGGCCACGACAGGGTCCAGGACGCGGCCAGGCCCCCGTCCTCGGTCCGGCACAGCCCGGTCTCGTCGACGCGGCCCGTCCCCTTGAGGAGACCCTGGTCGATCTCGGCCAGGACCCGCTTGGCGTACGGGGCGAGCAGCACGACCGTGTCGGCGAACCGCTCCTCCTTGTCCGCCCGTGCCTCCACGCCGCCGTGGGTGCCGTCCCGCAGGTCCTCGAAGTGGCGCCGCAGGGCCGGCAGCGCCGGGTTGTCCCCGTACGCGGTCGATGGTCCGCTCATACGTTCATTCTGCGCCGCGACGCCCCGCGCGGGCGTCGCGGCGCAGGCGCGGCGAGTAGCCCGGCCGGCGGGCTCTGGGCCGGCAGGCGCGCTCCGGGTCAGGACGTGGCGGCGAGTGTGGCGTTGACCAGGTCGCGGGCCTCCTCCTGGACGCGGGCCAGGTGGTCCGGGCCCTGGAAGGACTCGGCGTAGATCTTGTACACGTCCTCGGTGCCGGACGGCCGCGCGGCGAACCAGGCGTTCTCGGTGCAGACCTTCACGCCGCCGAGCGGCGCCCCGTTGCCGGGCGCCTCGGTGAGCACCGCGGTGATCGGTTCTCCGGCGAGCGTGCCGGCGGTGATCTGCTCGGCGGACAGCTTCTTGAGGACCGCCTTCTCCTCGCGGGACGCCGGGGCGTCGACGCGCGCGTACGCGGGGTCGCCGTACCGCGTGACCAGGTCGGCGTAGTTCTCGCTGGGGGAGCGGCCGGTGACCGCGGTGATCTCCGAGGCCAGTAGGGCGAGGAGGATCCCGTCCTTGTCGGTGGTCCACACCGAGCCGTCGCGGCGCAGGAACGAGGCTCCCGCGCTCTCCTCGCCGCCGAACCCGAGCGAGCCGTCCAGCAGGCCGGGCACGAACCACTTGAATCCGACGGGCACCTCGACGAGGCGGCGGCCCAGCCCGGCGGCGACCCTGTCGATCATGCTGCTGCTGACGAGCGTCTTGCCGACGCCCGCGTCGCCGGGCCAGTCGGGCCGGTGGGCGTACAGGTAGGAGATGGCGGCCGCGAGGAAGTGGTTGGGGTTCATCAGGCCGCCGTCCGGCGTGACGATGCCGTGCCGGTCGGCGTCCGCGTCGTTGCCCGTGGAGACCGCGAACTCGTCCTTGCGGGCGATGAGCGAGGCCATCGCGTACGGCGAGGAACAGTCCATCCGGATCTTGCCGTCCCAGTCCAGCGTCATGAACCGCCAGGTCGGATCGGTATGCGGGTTCACGACCGTGAGGTCGAGCCGGTGACGGTCGGCGATCTCACCCCAGTACGCCACGCTGGCGCCCCCGAGCGGGTCCGCCCCGATCCGCACCCCGGCCTCGCGGACGGCGTCCAGGTCGAGGACGGAGGGCAGGTCGTCCACGTACGCGCCGAGGAAGTCGTAGCGGCCGGTCGTCTCCGCCGCGAGCGCGCGGGCGTACGGGATGCGCCTGACCTCCTTGAGGTCCTCGGAGATCAGCGCGTTCGCCCGGTCCTGGATCCACGAAGTGGCGTCGGTGTCGGCCGGGCCGCCGGAGGGCGGGTTGTACTTGAAGCCGCCGTCGGCCGGGGGGTTGTGCGAGGGCGTCACTACGACGCCGTCCGCGAGACCCGACTCGCGACCGCGGTTGTAGGTCAGGATGGCGTGCGAGACGGCCGGCGTCGGCGTGTAGCCGTCCCGGCTGTCGATCAGTACCCGTACGCCGTTGGCGGCGAAGACCTCCAGCGCCGACACGCGCGCGGGCTCCGACAGGGCGTGCGTGTCGATGCCCAGGAACAGTGGCCCGTCGACTCCCTGGGCCGCGCGGTACTCACAGATGGCCTGGCTGGTGGCGAGGATGTGCGCCTCGTTGAACGCGGTGTTCGACGCCGATCCGCGGTGCCCCGACGTGCCGAAGGCCACCCGCTGCTCGACCCGCGCGGGGTCGGGCCGGTACGCGTAGTACGCCGTCACCAGCCGTGCGACGTCCACCAGGTCTTCGGGCTGCGCGGGCCGCCCCGCACGCTCATGCGCCATCGGATGCTCCTTCGGCCCTCACGGGCCGTCGACGTTCGGTGTCCTGCGTCCGTCCCAGCGCGAGGGACGTCCGGTTTTCCTAAGTCTGTCCCAGTGGGAGGAAGGTATTCGACGCGCCCTGCGGGAACCGGTCCCCGCCGGGTCCGGGTCAGGCCCGGACCCGGCGGGGACGGGTCAGGCCCGGACCCGGCGGGGACGGGTCAGGCCCGGCGTCCGCGGGGGCCGGCCACGGCACGGGCCAGGGAGTCGGCGCTCCGGGCCAGCAGTGGCCCGGCGACCGCGAGGATCAGGACGTACGCCGCGGCGAGCGGCCCGAGCCTCGGGTTCGTGCCGGCGCCGACCGCCAGGCCGGCGACGACGATGCTGAACTCCCCGCGCGGGACCAGCGCGGTTCCGGCGCGCAGCCGGCCGGCCGGGCCGACTCCCGCCCGGCGGGCCGCCACCCATCCGGTCGCGAGCTTGGTCGCCACTCCGGCGACCGCCAGGACGGCCGCGACCCCCGCGACCGGCGGCAGGTCCGCCGGATCGGTGTGCAGGCCGAAGAACACGAAGAACACCGCCGCGAACAGGTCCCGGAGCGGGCTGAGCAGCTGCCGGGCGTCGTGGGCGAGCGGCCCGGACAGCGCGATGCCGACGAGGAACGCCCCCACGGCGGCCGACACCTGCAGCTGCTGGGCGAGCCCCGCCACCAGGACGGTCAGTCCGAGGACCTTCAGCAGGAGCACCTCCCGGCTGGGACTGGCGACGAAGCGCTGCACGACCTCGCCGTGGCGGAGCGCGACGAACAGGATCAGTCCCATCGTGACGGCGGCGGCCAGGAGCGCGACCACGCCGCCGAGCACGCCGGCCCCGGCCAGCAGCGTCGTGAGGATCGGCAGGTACGCGGCCATGGTGAGGTCCTCGAAGACCAGCACCGACAGCACGCTGGGAGTCTCGCGGTTCCCGAGCCGGCCCAGGTCGCCCATCACCTTCGCGGTGATCCCGGAGGAGGTGACGTACGTGATGCCGCCCAGCGCCACCGCCGCGACCGGGCCCCAGTGCAGCAGGAGAGCGGTGGCGACGCCCGGGACGGCGTTCAGCACCAGGTCGGACAGGCCGACCGGAGCGGCCGTCCGCATGGTGGTCACCAGTTCGTCGGCCGTGTACTCCAGGCCGAGGGTGAACAACAGGAGGATCACCCCCACCTCGGCGCCCACCGAGACGAAGTCCTCGCTGGTCGTGAGGGGGAGCACGCCACCTGATCCGAAGGCCAGCCCCGCCAGGAGGTACAACGGGATCGGCGAGACGGAGAACCGGACCGCGACCGCGCCGAGCAGCCCCAGGCCCAGGATGATCGCGCCGAGTTCGATCAGTTGGGTCGTCGAGTGCATGGGCGGCTACCGCGTGGCGAGCAGCGCGGCGACCGCCGCGGTGCCGTCGGCGGTACCGACCACGAGGACGATGTCGCCCGCCTCGAACACGAAGTCCGGGCGCGGGCTGGCGACCACGCCGCCGCCGCGGACGACGGCCACGATCGAGGCGCCCGTGCGGGTCCGTGCCCGGGTGTCGCCGAGCGGCCGTCCGTCGTACGGCGAGCCGGCGGTGATCGGGACCTGCCGGCTGACCAGGCCCTCGACGTGGCGGTGGAGGTCGGCCAGGCGTTCGACGACGCGAGCGGTGCCGAGGAGCTCGGCGACCGCGCCGGCCTCCTCCGAGGTCAGCACGATCGTCGTCGCGGCGGTGTCGGGGTCGTCCCGGTCGAAGACGACCAGGTCGCGCCGGCCGCTGTGGTGGGAGACGATTCCGACGCGCCGTCCGCGGGCCGTCGTGAACACGTGCTGCAGGCCGATACCGGGCAGGGAGGTGCGTTCGATCTCCACGAGAGTCCTCTCAGGCTCGTCGCCGGGAGCGGTGGTCGTCACTGGTCGAGGGCCGCGTACACCATCGCCAGCACGTTCGCGGCGATCAGCGTCGCCAGTGCCGGCAGGCCGAGACGCGCGTCGTCACGGCGGAACATCCAGCCGATCAGGAGCACACCGCCGGACACGAGCAGGGCGATGCCGAGGAACAGGTAGGTCACGGTCGTTTCTCCACGTCGGAACGCCGATGGGGTACACCGGCGGTCCGCGGGACGGCGGCACGCACACGCCGCCCGCGGACGGGAACGGTCGGGAACGGGCGCGCGCCGTCATCGCGGCGGGCGTCCCGTGGCTCCGGGGTTTCGGCACCCGGACGTACGCGCGCCGGCGGCCGACGGCGCGGTTCGCGACCGTACGGCTAGGCCGACGCGGAGGAGGAGAGGACCGGAGGCGCCCGGCCGCCCCGCGTCGGCCGGTCACCCGCCGGCGCGCGGGAGGAGGTCCGGTGCGGCCCCCGCCACCAGACGGGCAGGCCGGCCGCCATCGAGACGCCCGCCGGACCGGACGCCCGCAGCGGCGTCTTGCCGGTCAGTCGGTGTTCACCGAGCCGGGGCGCGTGCCGGCCGTGCTCGGCGGCGGGGGCGGCGCCGGCGAGGGGGGCGGTCGCCGCGACCGTGGCGGTCAGGGGGCGGGCGTCCGGAGAAGAGGACGAGGCGGCGCCGAGCCCGCCTCCGGCACCGAGGAACAGCAGCAGTGAGACGAGGATCGCCGGAATCCGCCGGCGCGCCCGCTCACCGGACACCGCATACCCTCCCCACCTGGCCGAGGCCTTCCTGGCCTCGACCCTACCGGGAACGCGCGGCCGTGGCCGTGGCCGGCGACCGGCTCGGAGGCCGCGGGCCGCAATATCCTGGTCGTTCAGACGTAACCTCACGGTAGTGTTCCTCAGTGGCCGACGAGCGAGGTAGACCGGGATGACCGCCCCCGCCCCCTTCTCCCACCCGGCGCTGCTGTACCGCGGTGAGGAGGAGTACCTCGCTGGGACGCTGCCCT
Organism: Actinoallomurus spadix; assembly: GCF_024055725.1. Classification (GTDB taxonomy): domain Bacteria; phylum Actinomycetota; class Actinomycetes; order Streptosporangiales; family Streptosporangiaceae; genus Actinoallomurus; species Actinoallomurus spadix. The sequence continues at coordinate 142,595 of NZ_JAMXMX010000019.1, forward strand.
TCGTGCGCGGCGGCCTCGAGGCCGGTGAGCCGGTGGCGGTCGCCGTTCCGGGGTACCGGCTGGCGCTGCTGCGCGCCGGACTGGGCGCGGCGGCCGGGGGGGTGCGGTTCATCGACATGAGCGCGGCGGGACGGAACCCGGGCCGGATCATCCCCGGTGTCCTGCGCCGCTTCGCCGACGCGTATCCCGGACGGCGGGTGCGGATCATCGGTGAGCCGGTCTGGCCTGGCCGTTCGGCGGTGGAGTACCCCGCCTGCGCCCAGCACGAGGCCCTGATCAACCTGGCCTTCGCCGGGCGCGCGGCCACGGTCCTCTGCCCCTATGACGCGGCGGAGCTCGATCGGCGGGCGCTGGCGGACGCGGCGCTGACCCACCCGGTCCTCATCGAGGACGGCGTCGAGCGTGCCAGTCCCGAATTCGACCCAGAGAAGGTCATCGAGGTGTACAACGATGTGGGCCCCGAGCCCATGGACACGGCGGCCCTCGATTTCGACGCCGACGCGCTGGGCGAGGTCCGTGTCTTCGCCACGGCGGAGGCCGCCCGGCGCGGCCTGGCCGGCGACCGTCTTCTCGACCTCGAGCTCGCGGTGAACGAGCTGGCCGCCAACTCGATCGTGCACGGCGGCGGCCGTGGCACCCTCCGTGTGTGGTCGCTGCCCGGGTTCGTCGTCTGTGAGGTCAGCGACCTCGGCCGGCTCGCCGACCCGCTGGCCGGACGGCGGCCGGTGGGCCCCCACGCCCACGGCGGGCGCGGCCTCCTGCTGGTCAACCAGATCTCCGACCTCGTCCGCATCTCCCGCTCCGGCGATGGCACCCGCGTCCAGGCCCATTTCGCCGTCGGCCGCTGAGCCCGCGAGGCGCCCGCCCCCGATGGGCGGTCGCAGAGCCTGTCCGTGATAGGCGGTCGCGGAAACCCGCCTGTGATGGGCGGTCGCCTGACCTGCCGTGATGGGCGGTCGGGGGACCCGGAACCGGGGCGGGCGACCGGGAGGAGCTCCCGATCGCCCTCCCGGGCACGCCTACCCGGGACCGCCGGTCCGGCCCGGTGCCCGCGGGGCGACCGGACCATTTGACTGGCGATAAATGCGCCATCGCATTCCGAATCGACCGCAATGGGCGGTCTCCTCAACCATGCCGGTAACGCTCCGTAGCGTCAAGAGCGCAAATGGTAAAACTGGGGTGCACCGCCCCATGGCGAGGTCACTTCCGCTCGCGGCCAAGGGTTTTGCGCACCACGTCGCGCGTCCGGTCGGCGGCGGAGGCGAACGTGCCGATGAGGATGTTCTTGGTGGCGGACTCCACCCCCGGATGCGGGTGCGTCGGCGCCATGGCCTCGGCCGCCTTGATGGCAGCGGCGAGGCCGCGCAGTTCGGTGCCGCCCATCTCGCGCAACCGGGTGAACTCCTCGCGCTCCTCGAGCTCCGCGTGGTCGAGGACGGACTTGCGGAACTCGGCGAAGAGCGGTTCGAAGCCGGCGGCCGAGGTGCCCATCTTCTCCAGGGCCTGCAGGACGCGCTTGCCCTCGTTCTCCTCCTCCAGCCGGGCGTCGATCACCCGGTCGCCGTCCGGGATGACCCGGCGGGCCAGAGGATGCACGACCTCCTCTTCGGCCGTCTCGTGCACGGCGAGGAAACGGCAGAGCTTCTCGAACGCCTCCTCGCGGGCGTGGCCCGTGCTCCGGTCGACGTCATCGAAGAGGCGGCGGATCTCCTCGTGCTGGCGGATCAGCAGGTCGACGGCGTCCCTCTCCGGCATCGTCTCAGGTCGCTGAGTCATCTCGCGGTACCTTCCCCCCTGTGTTCCCCGAATGTGCCTATTGCGACATTTCCGGTGCCGACCTGGTTAAACGCCGCGCCGGGCCGGCCTCCCCCCGGGGGGAGTGCGCGCGGGAATCCCACCGGCCGAGGCCGGGACGACCGGCCCGGACTTTCTCCGATCATGTAGGTCGGGCGACCCCGGTTTTGATCGTCGATCTCTAGCCTGATTCCCGGAGTGGTCACGGACGGTGGCATCCGTCCACAGGGCCGTCGTCCGACCTCGGGAGGGGCGCCATGCCCGGCACGATCAGGTGGGCCGTCGAGAGCGGGCGGCCGTGCCGGCGTGGCTGACGGCGACGGGCGCGGCCCTCGCCGCGCTCGTGCTGGCCGACGTGCTGAGCGCCGGGCTCGGCCGGTTCGCCCTGCGACGCGGGATCATCGACCGGCCGGACGTCCGCAAGGCCCACGACCGGCCGACGCCGTACCTCGGCGGGGTCGCGATCGCCGTCGCCGCGCTGACGGCGGGGACGGTGTCGATCCCTTACTGGGACCGGCGGATCACGGTCCTCGTCGTGGCCGCCGTCATCGTCGCGCTGGTCGGGCTGCTCGACGACGTCCGGCCGACGCGTCCGGCGTTCCGGCTGGCCGTCGAGGCCGGTGCCGCCGGCGCGGTCGTCCTGGCCGGGGGCCGCATCGGTGTCTTCGGGCACTGGGCGGACCCGGTGGTGACGGTGGTGTGGGTGGTGGTCCTCGCCAACTCCTTCAACCTCCTGGACAACATGGACGGGGCGGCCGCGGCGGTGGCCGTCCCGGTCGGCTGCCTCATCGCCGGCGCGGCCTGCCTGGAGGGCCGGCGCGGCCTGGCGCTCCTGCTGATCACGCTGGCCGCGGCGTGCCTGGGGTTCCTCGTTCACAACTGGGCGCCCGCGCGGATGTTCATGGGGGACGCGGGCTCGCTGTTCATCGGTTTCCTCCTGGCGGCCGGCGCCGTGCTGGTCCGGATCCCGGGCGGCGCGCCCGCCCGGCTGGCCGAGCTGCTCCTGTTCACCTTCGTCGCGACGGTGGACACCTGCCTCGTCGTCATCGCGCGCCCACGCGCGGGACTGTCCTGCTTCACGGCCGGCACCGACCACGTGTCGCACCGGCTGCGCGCGATGGGGCTCACCGTCCCGCAGGTCGCCCTGACCCTGTTCACCGTCGCGGGCCTGGCCGGGCTCTGCGGCGTGGCCGTCGCCGCCGCGCGGCTGCCCGGGGTCCTCACCCTGGCGGCGGCCGGCACCGGAGCCGCGGCGCTGGTCCTGCTGCTGATCAGGGTCCCGGTGTACGCGGTGGTCCCGGAGGAGGCGCCGGGCACCGCCGACGTCCTGCCGATGACGACCCGCGCGGCGGCCGGGCCGGGCCCCCGCGACCTCGCGCCGGGCAGGGCGCCTGCGTCGGACCCGGCGCCGGTCCTGCACATCGACGAGTGGCGGAAGTGACGACCCTGTTGTTCGTCTGGTGGCGTCTAGTGGGGGTTCCCGGCGAGGAGCTCGCTGAGCAGGTCGTCGAGGCTGACGATGCCGATGAAGGGGTTCTCCGGCGTCGCGACGAGGGCGAGCTGCGCGCGGGCCCGGCGTAGCGTACTCACCGCGGCGAGCACCGTGGTGTCCAGGGAGAGGGCCGGGACCGGATAGGTCATGTCGCCGGCGGTCCGGTCGCCGGCCCGGTGGGGGAGGGCGTCCCGCACGTGCAGGAGCCCGCTGACGCGGGCGCGGCCGTCCCGGACGAGCAACCGGGTGTGCCCGCTCGCCGCGGCGGCCCGCCTGATCTCCTCCGGAGCGGCGTCGGCGGGGACCGCGGTGACCCGCTCGGCGGGCACGACCAGGTGGCCGATGCCCTCCTGCCGGGTGGTGATCGCCCGGCCCAGGAGGTCGTGCTCGGCACCGTCGATCAGCCCCATCCGGCGTGACTCGCCGATCAGGTGGGACAGGCGCTGTGGGTCGGCCGGCGGCTCCGCCTCCGCGTTCGGGCGTACGCCGCAGATCCGGAGCAGGCCGTTCGTCACCCCGTTGAGGACGGCGAGGACGGGGCGCGACAACCGGGCGAACCCGCGGAACGGGATCGCCAGGATCAGGGCCGAGCGCTCGGGGTGGGCGATCGTCCAGGACTTCGGCGCCATCTCCCCGGCCACCATGTGCAGGAAGGTCACCACGCCCAGCGCGAGGACGAACGCCACCACGCGCGCGGCGGACTCCGGCACGCCGGCGGCCGCCAGCGGCGCGTCCAGCAGCGCCTCGAAGGCCGGCTCGGTGACGACGCCGAGCCCCAGCGAGCACATCGTGATCCCCAGCTGCGCGCCGGCCAGCATCAGCGACAGCTCGTCGATCCCGGCGACGGCGGCCCGCGCGGCGGCGCCGCCGCGCGCGGCGGCCCGCTCCAGGCGCGGGCGCTTGGCGGCGACGAGGGCGAACTCCGAGGCGACGAAGAAGGCGTTGCCGGCCAGCAGCAGGAGGGTGACCAGGACGGAGGTCAGCGGGCCCACGAGACCTCCTCGGCGGGTGCGGCTGCGCGCGGGAGGGCGCGCAGCCGTACGGTCCGGGCCACGCGGCGCCGTACGGCGAGGACCTCGATCTCGGCGCGTCCCGCCGGGCCGTACTCCGGATCGAGCTCGACCTCGATCCGGTCGCCCGCGCGCGGCAGGCGGTGCAGCCGCGTCATGACGAGCCCGCTGAGGCTGTCGTACGCGGCGTCGGCGGGCAGGGCCAGCCTGGTGAGGTCCCGGACCTGCGCGATCCGGGTACCGGCGTTCAGCACCCAGACGCCACGGCCGCGGGTGGGGTCCGCCTCGGCGGCGTCGTTCTCGTCGGCGATCTCGCCGACGAGTTCCTCGGCGATGTCCTCGAAGGTGAGGATCCCCGCCAGGCCGCCGTACTCGTCGACGACGGCGGCGAACTCCTGGCGCGCCTCGCGCATCCGGGCCGTGACGGCCTGCAGCTCGAGGGTGTCCGGGACGAGCAGCGCGGGGCGCATCACCGCGTCCACGGTCCGGTCGCCGCCCGGCGGGCCGGCGTCGTTCCGGCCGGGCGGTCCGGACGTGTCCGTGACGTCCAGCGCGGCCAGTTCGCGCACTCCGACCACGCCGATGACGTCGTCGATGTCCCGCCCCCACACCGGGTAGTCGGTGTGGCCGGCCTCGGCGACCAGGGCGGTCAGCTCCGCGACGGTCGTGGACCGGGGGACGGCGACGATGTCGGGACGGGGCACCATGACCTCCGCCGCCGTGCGCTCCCGGAAGGTCAGCGCGCGCTGGAGCAGGTCGGACAGGTCGGGCGGGAGGTGGCCCGCGCGACGAGACTCGCCGATGATGTCGCCGAGCTCCTCCAGGGTCGCGCCGTGGTGCAGCTCCTCCACCGGTTCGACGCCGAACAGCCGCACCAGCCGGGCGGCCGCCGTGTCGAAGAACCGGATCACCGGGCCCGCCACCGTGAGGTAGGCCAGGGTCGAGGCGGCGAGCGCCTTGGCGACCGGCTCGGCACGGGCCAGCGACAGGTTCTTGGGCAGCAGTTCGCCGAGCACCATCTGGATCGCGGTCGCCAGCAGGAACCCGGCGACGACCGCGGCGCCGCCGGCCCCGCCCGCGCTCAGACCCGCGTGCCGCAGCAGCGGGGCGATCAGCCGGGACGTGGCGGGCTCGGCGATGAAGCCGACGACCAGCGCGGTCACCGTGATCCCGAGCTGCGCGCCGGACAGCATGAACGACAGCCGGTTCGTCACGGCCAGGGCCCGCCGGGCCCGGGGGTCGCCGCGTTCGGCCTGGACCCCGAGCGTCGCCCGGTCGACGGCGACGAAGGCGAACTCCTGTGCCACGAAGTATCCGGTCGCGGCCGTCAGCGCGAAGATGGCGGCGACCCCGGCGAGGGCGCTCACCATCGCGGTGCCCTCGCCCTAGGACTGGAAGGGTCCGACGCCGCGGACACCCACATCCCCCCTCTTCCCTCGGTCGTACAGCCGGAACGACCGGATCCGCCCCGGTGTTCCCGGATGGATCGCTGATTCGTCACCGGAGGCCGCCGATGGCCCTGCCCGGGATCGTGTCGGTCACCCCTCTTCCCGGATCGAGTCCCGCGTGGCATCGTCCTGTTGGGGGGAACCCGCCTGTTTCAGGGGGTTCCGGGCCGCTCGGACCCGAGGGTGCGAGCCGCTTGGACTCGGTACCAACACGCCCGTGTAACGAGCCGGAAACGTGTTGGACATCTGCTTGACACACTTCTCGCGTGGTGGCAATTTGAACGATCAAATCGCACCGGTCACCAAAAAATTCGCGAAACGCGAGGGAAACGAATGCGCCGTCGAGACGCCAACGGAGTGACGATCTCCGATGTCGCCGCGGCTGCCGGAGTCTCCCGTCAGACCGTGTCCAACGTGCTCAACCGCCCGGCGCGCGTGGCGCCGGAGACCGCCGAGCGCGTACGGCGGGCGATCGACGAGCTCGGCTACCGGCCGAACCGCGCCGCGCAGAACCTGCGGGAACGCGCCAGCCGGTGCATCGGCCTGAAGATCCCCGCGCCGATCGGCGTGAGCAACTTCCTCGACCGCTTCCTGTACTCCCTGACGGTGGCGGCCGGGACGGCCGGCTACCACCTGCTGCTGTTCGCCCCGGCGGCCGTCGACGAGGAGCTCGCGACCTACGAGGACCTGATCCGCACCGGCACGGTCGACGGATTCGTGGTGGCCGACGTGTCGGCGCGGGACCGGCGCCTGCCGTGGTTCGCCGAGCGCCGCATCCCATTCGTCTGCTTCGGCCGGCCCTGGGGCCAGGAGGACGGGCCGTACACCTGGGTGGACGTCGACGGGGCGTACGGCATCGAGCAGGGCGTCGAGCACCTGGTCGGCCGCGGGCACCGGCGCATCGCCTACCTCGGCTGGCCCGAGGGCACCGGGTTCGGCGACGAGCGGCGAAGGGGCTGGGAGCGGACCATGGCCCGGCACGGCCTGGACACCGGCGGGCTGATCGGCGTGTGCGCGGAAGGCGTCGCCGTCGCCGCCGAGGCGGCCGAGCGGCTGCTGGCGCGGCCCGAGCCGCCGACCGCCTTCGTCTGCGGCAGTGACACGCACGCCGTCGGAGCCAGGCTCGCCGGCGGCCTCGACGCGCAGGGTCGTCCGCACGTCGAGGTGGTGGGCTTCGACGACTCGCCGGCGGCGACCTTGATCTCGCCTCGGATGTCGAGCATCCGGCAACCGCTCGACGAAGTGGCGCGCCGTGTCGTCAGCCTGCTGACGACACGGGTCCAGGGCAGTGACTCCCCGCCCGAGGGGGTGATGTTGCGCCCAGAACTCGTGGCACGGGAGTGACAAGGCCGGGGATCCGGCAGCAGTACCGAAGAAACCCTCAGGATGGAGTAAAGGTGGCATCCGTTTCGAGAATGACCCGCTTCGCGGTCATCGCGGCGAGCGTCGCCGTGGTCGCCGCCGCCTGTGGCGGCAGCAGCGACGATGACAAGAAGGGCGGGTCCGGCGACGCCGGCGCGCTGAGCGGCCGCGGGCCGATCACGCTGGCGACCGGCAAGGACACGTCGGGCAACATGCAGAACCTGGTCAATACCTGGAACCAGCAGCACCCCAAGGAGCAGGCTCGGATCATCGAGCTGCCCGAGGACGCCGACGCGCAGCGGCAGCAGATGGTGCAGAACGCCCAGACCAAGTCCAACGCGTACAGCGTGCTGAACCTGGACGTGGTGTGGACGGCGGAGTTCGCGGCGAACCAGTGGATCGCGCAGCTGCCCAAGGACCAGTTCGACCTGACGAAGTTCCTGCCGGCGGCGACCAAGACCGGTGAGTACCGGAACAACCTGTACGCCGCGCCGTGGAAGACCGACGCCGGTCTGCTCTACTACAACAAGGACCTGCTGGACAAGGCCGGCATCAAGGAGGCCCCGAAGACCTGGGCGGAGATGCAGCAGGACTGCGCCAAGGTCAAGGGCGCCAAGTGCTACGCCGGCCAGTTCGAGAAGTACGAGGGCCTCACGGTCAACTTCTCCGAAGCGGTCGCCAGCGCCGGTGGCGTCGTCGTCGACGACTCGGGCAAGCCGAACGTCAACACCCCGCAGGCCAAGCAGGGCCTGGACTTCCTCGTCAACGGCTTCAAGAACGGGATGATCCCCAAGGAGGCCATCAGCTACAAGGAGGAGGAGTCCCGCCGCGCGTTCGAGAAGGGCGACCTGGTCTTCTACCGCCAGTGGCCGTACGCCTACGCCCTGTCGAGCAAGGAGGGCGACTCCAAGGTCGTCGACAAGTTCGGCGTCGCGCCGCTGCCGGGCCTGAACGGCCCGGGCGCGCCGACCCTCGGTGGCCACAACCTGGCCATCTCCAAGTTCGCCCCGAACAAGGCCACGGCGCTGGACTTCATCAAGTACCTGACCAGCGAGCAGACCGAGCGGGCCAACCTCATCGCCTCCTCGGAGGCGCCGACCCTGGCCGCGCTGTACGACGACGCCGAGCTGCAGAAGAAGTTCCCCTACCTGACCACGCTCAAGGCGTCCCTCCTCAACGCCAAGCCCCGGCCGCAGGCCGTGCGCTACGGCGACGTGACCGCCGCGATCCAGGAGGCCGCGTACTCGGCCCTCACCGGCAAGGCGACCAGTGACAAGGCGCTGGCCGACCTGCAGAACAAGCTCGGACAGCTCATCACGTCATAGCCGCGTCCCGTGGCGGGACGCCCCCCGCGTCCCGCCACGGGCCCCGAGGAGGGCTCCATGACCACTACGACCGCCGAACCGGGAACCGTGGCCCCGGTAAAGCAGAAGAACAAGAGCGACGTCCAGGGCTCGGGTCGCCTGGCCGCCGTTCTGCTCTCGCCGACCTTCCTGGTCCTCGCGCTCGTGGTCGGCTATCCGATCATCGACGCGCTCCGAGAGTCGATGTACCAGCGCAGCAACGGGCTGGACGCCAACGGGTTCGTCGTCAAGGGCGACAAGTTCGTCGGCCTGAAGAACTACACGGACATTCTCACCGGCGACGCGTCCCACGCGTTCTGGAACGCGTTCTACAACACCACCTTCTTCACCGTCGTCGGCGTCCTGATCGAGACGATCCTCGGCGTGGCGATGGCCCTGGTCATGCACCAGGCGTTCCGCGGCCGGGGCTTCGTCCGGGCGAGCATCCTCGTGCCGTGGGCGATCCCCACGGCGGTGTCCGCGCTGCTCTGGCGCTGGGTGTTCCAGGCCGACGGCGTGGCCAACGCGATGATCGGCCACCAGGTGCTGTGGACCACGGAGGGCTTCCACGCGAAGGTCGCCGTGCTCATCGCCGACACGTGGAAGACGGCGCCGTTCGTCGGCCTGCTCGTCCTCGCCGGCCTCCAGCTGATCCCCGCCGAGGTGTACGAGGCCGCCAAGGTGGACGGGGCCGGGACGTGGTACACGTTCCGCAAGATCACCCTGCCGCTGATCAAGCCGGTGCTGCTCGTCGCCGTGCTGTTCCGGCTGCTCGACGTCCTGCGGTTCTTCGACCTGCCGTTCGTGCTGATCGGCGCGCACAAGGACTCGGTGGAGACCTTGTCCATGCTCGCCTACGACGAGGCGAGCAACCTGCGGTACGGCCCTGCGGCCGCGTACGCCACGATCCTGTTCGTCTACGTCGCGGTCGTCGCGTACGCCTTCGTCAAGCTGCTCGGCGCCGACATCATCGGCGAGGCGCGGTCGCGTAAGAAGACCGCGGCCAAGCGCGCCAAGAAGGGCCCGCGGGCCGCCCGGGAGGCAACGGCATGACCGCCATTTCCACCACCAAGGCCAAGCCCACGGGGCGCCGGGAGTTCAGCGCGGGCAAGGCGCTGTCCTACCTCGGCATGGCCGTCGTGGCGATCTACTGTCTGGCACCGTTCTACTGGATGGTCGTCTCGGCCTTCCGGCGGCCGCAGGATCAGTTCGACAACTCGCCGATCCCGGCGCCGTTCTCGGTGAAGAACTTCGGGGCGGTCTTCAAGCCCGGCGTGGGCTTCGGGCGGGCGCTGGTGAACAGCCTCGTCGTCGCGGGCGCCACGACGCTGCTCACGCTGGTCGTCGGCACCTTCACGGCGTACGCGCTGGCGCGGCTGGACTTCAAGTTCAAGAACATCGTGCTCGGCATCATCGTGGCGACCTCGATGTTCCCGACGATCTCCCTGATCGTTCCCCTGCTCCACCTGTTCACGAACATCGGGTGGATCAACTCGTACCAGGCGATGATCATCCCGGACCTGTCGTTCGTGCTGCCGCTGGCCGTGTGGAACCTCAACGCGTTCTTCCGCCAGATGCCGTTCGAGCTGGAGTACGCGGCGATGGTCGACGGGTGCACCCGCGGCCAGGCATTCCGGAAGATCATCGTGCCGCTCGCGGCGCCGGGCGTCTTCACCACCGCGATCATCGCGTTCATCGCCGCGTGGAACGAGTTCATGATCGCCCTGACCATGGTGAACAAGAAGGAGATGCAGACGGCCACCGTGTCGATCTCCAAGTTCACCGGAGCGTATGGTTTCGACCAGCCGTTCGGCACCCAGATGGCGGCCGGCGTCCTCGTCACCGTGCCGCTCGTCATCGTCGTGCTCCTCCTCCAGCGCCGTATCATCGCCGGTCTCACCGCCGGTGGCGTGAAGTAGGCAGGACACGACACCGTCCCCCACCTCTCCCCCGAAGGGAAACCGTGCAGGTCAACGCCCCCTGGTGGCGCAGTGCCGTCATCTACCAGATCTACATTCGCAGCTTCGCCGACGCGAACGGTGACGGAATCGGTGACATCGCCGGAATCCGGTCCCGGCTTCCGTACCTGCGCGACCTCGGCGTCGACGCCGTCTGGATCACGCCGTGGTACCCCTCCCCGATGGCGGACGGGGGCTACGACGTGGCCGACTACACCGATATCGATCCGATGTTCGGCACCCTCGCCGACGCGGACGCCCTGATCCGTGACGCACACGACCACGGCATCCGGGTGATCATCGACATCGTTCCCAACCACACCTCCGACCGGCACAAGTGGTTCCAGGCCGCCCTCGCGGCCGGACCGGGCAGCCCCGAGCGCGACCGGTACGTCTTCCGGCCGGGTCGCGGGGACGACGGCGAGCTGCCGCCGAACGACTGGCGCAGCACGTTCGGCGGCAGCGCCTGGACCCGCGTGCCGGACGGGGAGTGGTACCTCCACCTGTTCGCCCCCGAGCAGCCGGACCTGAACTGGGAGAACCCCGAGGTCCGCGCCGAGTTCGAGCGGGTGCTGGCGTTCTGGTTCGACCGCGGCGTCGACGGTTTCCGTATCGACGTCGCGCACGGCATGGTCAAGCAGGAGGGCCTGCCGGACCTCGGCGGGGAGGCCGAGGACGTCCTGGAGCCGAGCATGCGGCTCGACCACCCGCACTGGGACCGCGACGGGGTCCACGAGATCTACCGCGGCTGGCGGCGGGTGGCCGACCGCTACGACGGCGACCGTACGTTCGTGGCCGAGGCGTGGGTGGCGACTCCGGAGCGGCTGGCCCGCTACCTGCGCTCGGACGAGCTGCACACCGCGTTCAACTTCGACTACCTGCGCGCCTCGTGGGACGCCGCGAGCATGCGCGAGGTGATCGACGCGAGCCTGGGTGCGTTCGCCCTGGAGAACGCCCCGGCCACCTGGGTCCTGTCCAACCACGACGTGGTCCGCCACGTCACGCGGTACGGCCGGGCGCACACCGGCGGCCGCGGCCCGCAGCACGACGTCGAGGAGCCCGTCGACCTGGAGCTCGGCACCCGCCGGGCCCGGGCGGCGGCGCTGCTCATGCTGGCGCTGCCCGGCGGCGCGTACGTCTACCAAGGGGAGGAGCTCGGCCTTCCGGAGGTCGAGGACCTGCCCGAGTCCGCGCTGCAGGACCCGGTCTGGGAACGTTCCGGCCACACGTCCCGTGGACGGGACGGTTGCCGGGTGCCGATCCCGTGGTCCGGTGACACCGAGCCGTACGGATTCGGCCCCGACGGCAGCACCCCCTGGCTGCCGCAGCCGGAGTCCTGGAAGGGCTACACGGCCGAGGCGGAGGCCGGGGACGCGGAGTCCACGCTGGAGCTGTACCGCGCCGCGCTGCGACTCCGGCGGGAGCACGCGGCCCTGGGCGACGGCGACCTGACCTGGGATGACGCCGCGCCCGAAGGGGTGCTGCGGTTCACCCGCGCGCCGGGCTTCGCCTGCGTCGTCAACCTGTCCGGGACGCCGCAGCAGCTGCCCACTGACGC